>JAGYNZ010000005.1 GCA_018399745.1 Deltaproteobacteria bacterium
CAGCAGCAGATGCTGGATGTGCTCGGCTCGGTGCTGGATGTCCTGACCATAGCAGTAGGCGCGCTGGGCGGAATCTCACTGCTGGTGGGTTCTGTGGGGATACTCACTGTCATGACCATCTCAGTCAACGAAAGGACTGCTGAAATAGGCCTGCTACGGGCACTGGGGGCCGGGCGCATAGAGGTGCTCATCCTTTTTCTGGGCGAAGCCGTGGTACTGGGAGCCATTGGCGGCCTTGCCGGAATGGCCGTTGGTGCCGGGGGTGCACAGCTTACCCATTTCTTTTTACCCGCCCTGCCGGTCCACATCTCCTGGTTCTATGTAATCCTGGCCGAGGTGCTGGCCACTGTCATAGGCCTGCTTTCAGGAATACTGCCTGCCTGGCGTGCCGCCGGCATGGATCCCGTGGAGGCGCTGAGACAGGAATAGAGGCATAATCGTAATACGAATGATTTTGCTGAAATAATCCTTTTGGATATAAAAACGTGAGGCGGTTTAGCAGCGGTCCATGAATTTCTGACTCTCTTTTCGGCCTTTTAGTTTATCCATCATGTCTTCCGCATAAAACGTTATGACCGTGCCGATAAATATGCATGCGGCTGAAATCCAGAAGATGACAAGGTGGACATTCCATCTGTCGAGAAGAAAGAAATCCATGCAGAAAAGCACAAGTCCCAGGTGTACCGAAGAGGAGCCGAGGCGGTTCCAGTACCCTTCACAGAGGAATTTGAGGCGCCGGCCCGATGCCGCAAGTATAAGTACAACGGCCTGGAGCACGGCTGAGATAATCAGTATCCATAATAATGCTTCACGCCATCCCCATGCCAGGGCGGCGCCCAGACCGGTAAGCCCCAGAAGTATGATAAAGGCATAAAGCCGGCGATGGGGAAACAGCCGCCTGGGTATGCAGAGTCCAAGGGTCAGGAGAAGTGCCAGCAGGAAGGGGGCAAGGAGACTGTTCATCTGTTCCTGATAGGCAATCTTGATTGCGGGAACCACGTTCTGAAGTTCCGCCCATTTGAAGTAAAACATACCGCCTATGCACAGCATGGAGATGAGAAACATGATTACCACTGTCACCAGGATCAGGATAAAGTCGGAGTTATATCGCTTCATTTCAGTGTCCTGTATGCTCCCCGGGAAAGAAGAACGAGGCAGTAAATGTAAACAGCATGGCACAGAAGCAGAGTATGCCGAGACCACCTACAAAGCCCCACATCCATCGACGGGAAAGGTACAGCCTGGCATGCAGATAGGTTGAAAAGACTATCCACATCATAAGAGAACTCGCAACCTTTGGGTCCCACCACCAGTTCGGTCCCCAGGCCTGAAGGGCCCATGGGTAACCGAGAAGCATCCCCAGTGTCAAAAAGATATAGCTGACCTTTGCATGGCCATAGGCCATGGTCTCGCAGGCCCTTTTACCGGTCCAGAGCATGGCCACGCAGCCCGCGAAAAAGACGGTAAGGCCGGCATAGGCCAGAAAGAGCAGAGGCGGATGTGTCCACATATAGTGCGCATTATAGTAGAAGGTAAGCCGAGGATATAATTGCATGAACACGCCGAGACGCGACATGGGGGCCAGGGGGGAAAACCACGGGCCGATCTCCTGCAGGAAGCCGGGAAGGGGGTGTTGAAAGGGATTGCAGACAAGGCAGAGCACCGCCGTCTGGATTACCAGCAGTACCTGCAGCAGGATGCGAAAAATCGACTCGTTCAGCCTGCGCCAGGCAAAAAGGGCCATTACTGCATAGGCCAGAAACCAGAAAAGATACTTTTCATTTTCCAGCCAGAAAGGAAGAATATACCTGGGCGGATCTGTGGTATCATACAGGGGAAGTGAATAAGAAGAACGGTCAGCGGCCGCTGCCAGCCATCGATTGATTTCACGGGCCAGGTTTTCCGGAAGGCTCAGGACCACGTTCTGATATATTTCCCAATGGAACCAGATGACCAGAATGGAGCCTGCTGCCAGTAAAGCCGAAATGACCGTCATCAGAAAGTATGCAGCACGCTCAGGCCTTTTGCCGGGCTGTTTAGCCTGAAAGGGGATGCAGACCGCCAGGGCCGCCGCAGAGACCAGGAGGAGATAGATAAGGAGGCCGCCTGTAGTCTGATATATGTTTATGGCGGAACTGAGGTGTGGCATTGGTTGCGCTCCAGTTTACAGCGGTAAACGTGTACATGGCAGCTATAGGACAAGAACCTTTTTTTCGCAAGTAGTTTTAGAATCAGGGAGGGTCGGCGAACGGTCTTTTCCAGTCTGTGCTGGAATCCCGCAGGGATAAATTTTGAACTGAAGGCAGACTGCAAGTTGACTTTTTGCCTCAGGCCTTCTATGAACAGATATTTATGGAAAAGTATGCTGCGGCAGTTGATGAGACTGTAAATTTCTTTCGAAGAGATCTGCCATGGGTCCCGGATATATGTCTGATGCTCGGCACCGGCCTCGGGGGCATGGCCAGTGCCATGGATGTGGTATGGAACAAGCTATATGAGGATATCCCCAACTTTCCTCTGTCCACATCCCCTGATCATGCAGGGAGGCTCCTGGCAGGCAGGATCGGTAATGCCAAAGTGGTCCTGTTCCAGGGACGATTTCATTTCTATGAGGGTTACAGTACAAGAGAGCTTGCATTCCCCGTACGGGTGATGGCCGGGCTGGGGACAAAGCTTCTGATCGGGTGCAACGCGGCAGGGGGCCTTAATCTGGATTTTTCCTCAGGGGACCTGATGCTGATTACGGATCACATAAACCTGATCCCGGAGAACCCTCTGAGGGGGCCCAACATGGAAAAATGGGGGCCAAGGTTTCCTGATCTTTCAGGGGCCTACTCCATTGACCTGAGAAAAAAAGTTGTTCAGACAGCTCAGGAGCTGGGCATCCCATTGAGAGAGGGGGTATTTGTTGCTGTCCCGGGGCCAAGCCTGGAGACTCCGGCAGAGACCCGCTTTCTGAGGTTGATCGGTGCGGATGCCGTGGCCATGTCTCTGGTGCCGGAGGTGATAGTCGCTGTTCATTCAGGCATGGAGGTGCTGGGGATCTCGGTTATTGCCAATGTAAACGATCCGGGCAATTTTCAGTCCATACTTATAGAGGAGGTGATAGCTCAGGCGCATAATGCGGAGCACCGCCTTGAGCGTCTTCTGGCAGCCTTTTTAAGGGAGCACTTCAAGTGAAACCGGTAGATTTTCTGATATGTGGTGACGTCCTCATAACTCATCTGAATAATGCCCCGATTCCCATGGGGGCCGTTGCAGTAAAGGGCGATACTGTTGTTGCAGCCGGTCCTTTGCCTGAACTTGCGAAGAGTTTTACTGCAGACAGGACCATCAACAGGCCCTTCGGACTCATACTCCCAGGACTTATCAACTCCCATACCCATGCCGCCATGACCCTTTTCAGGGGTCTTGCTGATGATCTCCCTCTCAAGACATGGCTGGAGGGCCATATTTTCCCTGCCGAGGCCAGGCTGACCCCGAAACTTGTGGCCCTTGGGACCGAGCTCGCCTGTGCGGAAATGATACGGTGCGGAACCACAAGTTTTGTGGATATGTACCTGTTCGAAGATACTGTCGCCTCGGTGGTTGACAGAGTAGGGCTCAGGGCCTGGCTTGGAGAAGGGGTGTTTGATTTTCCGTCACCGTCATTTTCTTCAGGGGAGCTGGCCATTAAGGAGACAGAACGCCTGATGGACAAATGGAAGGGCCATTCGAGGATCACCATTACTGTGGACCCTCATACACCCTATACGTGCAGGGCTGAACTGCTTAGGCAATCGCAGAGGCTGGCGAAGGCCAGAGATGCACTGATAATAATCCACCTTGCAGAGACAGAATGGGAGAATCTGGAGATTCGAAGGCTCTGCGGGGTCTCTCCGGTAAAGCATCTGGACAGGCTCGACCTCCTCGGAGACCGGCTGATTGCCATTCACTGCGTAAGTTTGAGTGAAGATGATATATCGCTTCTGGCCAGAAGAGATGTCCGGGTGGTCCACTGCCCGGAGAGCAACCTCAAGCTGGCCTCCGGAGTTGCACCGGTGCCGGAATTCCTCGAGGCCGGTATTACAGTCGCCCTGGGGACAGACGGGGCAGCCAGCAACAACGACCTTGACCTTATGAGTGAGATGGATACCGCTGCAAAGCTGCATAAGGGTATTAAAAGGAACCCAACCCTGATATCTGCCTCTGATGCCCTTTCCATGGCCACTGCCTGGGCCGCAAAGGCCCTGCACAGAGAGGACCTGGGATGCCTGCGTGAAGGTTCCAGGGCGGACCTGGCGGTGGTGGACATGAACCAGGTGCACCTCCGTCCCTGTTATAATCCCGTGTCCCACCTGGTCTATGTGGCAAGGAGCGGGGACGTACAGGACGTCATGGTGGCTGGACATATGCTCATGGAGGACAGGGTGCTTACCACAATTGATGAGGAAAGGCTGCTTAAGGGCCTTTCAGGGGTCGTGAGAGAGCTGGGACTGAAGGCGTAGAGTTTTTTACAGGTACGGAGTTCTGACCCGGATTAAGGCAACAGGGCAAACGCCTTTTCCGCGGCCTCTTTTGCCGACTTGACATAGTGGACCTCTGGAAGATGTTTCCATGTCTGCAGACCCACCACAGGCTTCCACATCTTAAGCGCCAGGGCTATTTCCGACAGTGTGCCATGGGAGCCTGATATGGCAATCAGTACGTCACAGCTCCTGACGAGTATGACGTTTCTGGCGTGTCCCATGCCGGTGACCACAGGGATCTGGATGTACTGATTGGCATCAGTGGCCTTGCTCCCCGGAAGGATACCAACAGTTATACCACCTGCCTCTGCGGCCCCTTTGGCTGCCGCCTCCATAACTCCTCCCAGGCCGCCGCAGTACAGGACGGCCTTATGTTCGGCAATCCTGCGGCCGACTTCTTCCGCAAGTGCACTGATTGACGGATCACAGAGACCCGCTCCTATAATTCCGATTTTTGTCATATTGAATAGATCGGATTACACGGCACAATTCTGAAGTATGATTCCCGCTCAAGGATTCCGGGATGTAAGGCACAAAATCTTTCAGGGATGAAAATTACTCGGCCTGTGCTGCAGTGACTGGAAAATTGAATCGGGAATGCGTATCGGGTTATTGAGCGCAATCAAGCCCGCCTTATGTCCTCTTCCATCCATGATCTCCAACGAGCTTCACAAAGCGGACACCGCCCAGGTCTTCCTGATGGATTTTGCCCTGGGACTTTATAATTTTCATGAGTACCTGCGAGTATTCATCTCCAACGGGAATGATCAGGACGCCCGGGTCATCAAGCTGATCAATAATCGGCTGAGGTACTGAGGGTGAACCTGCGGTTACTATTGCGGCGGCAAAGGGGGCCTCACTCGGCCATCCCCATGTGCCGTCATCTAATTTGAGCCTGACATTTGTGTATTTCAGTTTTTCCAGGATTTTCCTGGCCCTTGGGAGCAGAGAATGAACACATTCCACGCTGTAGACCATTGAGGCAAGCTCAGCCAGGATAGCTGTCTGATAGCCCGAACCTGTACCTATCTCCAGTACCCTTTCATTACCCTTCAGTCCCAACTGCTGTGTCATGAGGGCCACAATATAGGGTTGGGATATGGTCTGGCCGCTGCCAATTGGAAGGGGAAAGTCACCATATGCCTGGTTCCAGAGCGCCTCGTCCATAAAAAGATGCCGGGGTACACTGCGGAATGCTTCCAGGACACGGGGATCTCTGATTCCCCTTTGTTCAATCTGCTGGGCAACCATTCTTTCCCTGGCTATCTTAAACTGGTTATTATCTTTAGCTTTGGAGTTCCTGGACATAGTAAACAGTCTTGACTACCTTTTCTGATTCCATAATAATTTGCAGAGATTCCATCTTTTTTTCGCCGAGATGGTCCCCCAGAAATGGTATGCGTTGCCAAAAGTGCCGGTGCACATAATAATAATACCATTCTTCCTGTCCGGCCTGATTTATTCTTGCCGCCCCCGGACCGCCGAGCAGCTCGAATATTTCGGCCCTGGACTGGCCCTGTTTTACCAGTGAGGCATCTACTGCAAGATATTTCCTGGGCGTACCTGCACAGGATGTAAGAAATAATGCCAAAGTTCCGATAAGAAGGAGTGAACGCAGATTATTTTGTCTTATTTGCATTATATTTTCATCTTTTAATCAACTTTATTGAACATATACAATATCACAAATCTTTTCAAATAAAAAAGGACTGTATTTATGAAATGCCCTAAATGTGGAAGAATAAGCTTTGATTATCTTGAAAAATGCCCAAATTGCGGACAGGATTTGAGTGAAATCTTTGCAGAATTTGGGAGTTTTGCAAAACCGGATCCCGAACTGAGCTGGTTCAGCCTGGCCCCGGATAACAATAATCTCGAGACAGAGGCCGAAGCCCCCTCTGTGGAGCAGGGATCTGGAAAAGCAGGGGACATTTCCGGAATTGATGTCTCTGACCTGGTAAATGCCTCAGACACCGACACCGATGCAAAGGAGATCGATTCCAGTGATCTTGAGACCGTGGCCGATGATGATGGTTTTCAGCAGGCCCTGGATCAGGTCCTGAAAGACAAATGACAGATTTCGGCCTTTTCCGGACTTGAAATAACTATACTAATAGGCTACATATTTTCGACACGGGCGGTTAACTCAGTGGTTAGAGTGCCATCCTCACACGGTGGAAGTCACTGGTTCAAATCCAGTACCGCCTACCACAGATAATTTCAATGGTCTGCAGACCATTGATTATTCCAGGCCCTTCTATAATGAGGGGCTTTTTTTACGCCTGGGCAAAGCCGACTGATTCACGGCAGAATAATGACGGCATACGGTGTTGTATAGTATGATTACCCTGAGGGGTGAAACAGACATGAAGCCGGCCCGTTTTGAGATTTCAAATACCACCAGCCTGGCAACAGTTCCCAATGTATCGGGCGTCTATCTCTTCAGAGACCCGAAGGATACTGTCCTCTATGTCGGAAAGGCAAGGGACCTGCGTAATCGCCTGGCCTCATATCTGAAGTCCGGTTCGTCTCTATCGCCTAAGACAGGCCTGATTATGAAGCTGGCCGGTTCATTTGAAATAATAGTTACAGCCAATGAAAAAGAGGCACTTATACTTGAGGCCCTGCTCATAAAGGAGCACCGGCCCAAGTACAATGTTGTACTGAGAGATGATAAGGCCTATCCCTTTCTCAAGCTTGATGTCAATAAGCCGTTTCCCCGTCTAAGCGTTGTCCGGCGCAGGGTAAAGGACGGGGCACTCTATTTCGGCCCTTATCCTTCTGCAGGGGCGGTGAGAGAGATCATGAGGTCCATTTCCTGCTTATTCAGGCTCAGGACCTGCTCTTACAGATCCATGAAGACCAGGGCCCGTGCCTGTCTGTTACATCAGATCGGACGCTGTTCCGCGCCTTGTGTGGGGGCTGTCTCGGAAAAGGACTATGCGGATCAGGTAAGACAGGTGAGGCTTTTTCTTAAAGGCAGGACAGGCCCTCTTCTCAGGAATTTGAGAGTACAGATGGAGAAGGCCTCGAAGGCGCTTGAGTTCGAGAAGGCAGCGATCTTGAGAGACCGGATCTATTCCATTGAAAAAATAGTTGAAAGACAGTCAATAGTGGCGGACATGCACGCCAATTGGGATGTCATAGGCCTTGCCCGCAGCGGGTATGACTGGACATTGTCTGTGCTGCAGGTGCGTGACGGAGTAGTTCAGGGTCATGACGTATACAATCTGAGCAGGATTATTGAAGAGACGGATCAGGAAATTCTTTCCATATTCATTCGCCAATTTTATCAGCAGAGTCCATTACCAAAAGAGATAATTATACCGCATGACATTGAAGATTCAGATCTGATTTCAGAGTGGCTGTTCGACCTGGCCGGCAGGAAGGTGGCACTGAGGAGACCCGCAAGGGGTTTGAAGTGCAGACTGCTTGAGATGGCGAAGACAAATGCCGCTCAGGCCATGCTTTCATTTGAGAGACAACATGAGGAATGGCAGGAAAAGGCCAGCCTTCTTATGGATATGCTGAATCTAAAATATGCCCCTGAAAAAGTAGAAGGCATGGACATCTCCACAACAGGGGGCGAACTTCCAGTCGGAAGCCTTGTAGCCTTTTACAGGGGCCGGCCGAACAAAAAGGGCTATAGACATTACAATATAAAAGGGGTCAGCGGCATCAACGATTGCGCAATGATGAGAGAGATGATGCTGAGGAGAATCGTCCGGGGAAAGGAGAGACGGGATTTGCCCGACCTGTTCCTGATAGACGGGGGCCGCGGGCAACTGGGGCATGCAGTTGAAGCAGCGGATTCCGAAGGCCTTCTGGAAGAATTTGATCTTGTGGCACTTGCCAAGCAGATCGGGGATGAGGGCGAAAAGATATTCCGTCCGGGATGGTCAGAGCCCTTGATTCTGCCGCGCCATCATCCGGTACTGTTATTTCTGCAGCGGGTGAGGGATGAAGCACATCGGTTCGGGATCAATTTTCACCGAAAGAGACGGGATGCCAGAAGACTGTGTTCACGTCTCAGTGAGATTTCAGGCATAGGTCCAAAACGGCAGCGAGCGCTTTTAAAGCACTTTGGAAGTCTGAGCGGGGTGTGCATGGCATCTTCGGAAGAAATCAATAAAGTGCCGGGAATTTCAAAAGATCTGGCCCGGACCATATACGAACACCTGCGTTCAGATCAGGGAACGAACCCTGCTCCAGGCCGCTTTGTAAATTGACTCGACTTCCTCTGATGTAAGCCCGGCACCAAGACCTACTTTTCGTGCTGTTTCAGCGCTCATGAAGTCTTCAGGGGCGTGTGCATCCGAGTTGATTATAAGTTTCGCCCCATGGACTTTGGCCAGTTTAGCTACGTGGCCATTTGTCAGGCTGTGGCCCTTCCTGCCGGACAGCTCGAGAAAAACATCGTTTCGGGCCGCCAGCTTCACCTCTTCCTCAGATATCAACCCCGGGTGGGCAAGTATGTCAATATGTGCCTCGATGGCGGCCCTGTTAGTCCCCGGGCAGACAGGCTCCACAATAGTTTCTCCGTGGCAGACCAGTATATCACACCCAAGATGCCGGGCCTCTTTTGCCATCAGGGGAATCAGATCAGGATGAACATGGGTAATCTCCGCACCGGGTATAAGTCTTACAGAGCTGTGACGGTTGATGTCTTTTGCCACCTTTATCAAACGGGGAATTATGAAATCAAGGTTGGAAGAGTCGACGTGATCTGTAATGGCTATGGCCTTGTAGTTCAGGACTTCCAGACGTCTTACCAGTTCGGAAGGTATAAGCTCTCCGTCGCTGAAGAGGCTGTGGCAGTGAAGGTCAAACATCAACATTTTTGCATCTCGCATTCGATCCTGCGGAAAAATCCAGTCGGTGGCCCTGCTTCATTTTTTCATTCCCTGTCCAGCATGATGACTGCGCCCTATTACAAAAAAATTTTTGTGCCTACCATGGTCTCTGCGGGCGTCCTCATATTTTATACTTAATCGTGGAGGGGTCCATCTCCTCCAGGATTTTTGACCACTTCTTTTCTTCCGAGGGAATTGCTTCTCCATTCTTTGTTACAGTCTCTTTAGTCGGCTTAATCTTGTTGAGAACGAACTCGTTTACAAAGATCTGTGCCTTGGTCCTCAGGGCAATGGCTACCGCATCACTTGGCCTTGCGTCCACAGTCAGCTCGCGGTCCCCGTGCCTGAGGGTTATCAGGGCATAATATGTGTTGTCCTTTAGATCAGATATCTGGATCATTGGTATCTCGATTTCCATCTTTTTTAAAAGATTTACTGTAAGATCATGGGTCATCGGCCTTGCAAATTCGATTTTTTCTATCTGTGTAGCAATGGCGGTGGCCTCCAGAAGACCAATCCATATCGGCAAGATCCTTTCACCGTTTTTTTCCTTGAGAATAAGTATGGGAGAGTTGGAATCAGCGTCAAAGGTTATTGCGTGTACATCCATGGAAATATTCGACATAATTTCTCCGAAAGCTGCTGATGATTTCCTGACCCGGATAGACCGGAACAGTGTTTTGATTGGAGTAAAATTTTAAGCGCCTGAATCTGGAATATCCTCTTTCAACTTGTTTAATTTATTAAAATAAATAGACAGGTGAAGCAATACTTTATTTTTAATCTTCTATGGCTATTTCAACCCTGGTTCATTTGGAACTCTCCTTTCAGTGTATCATAGATCTCACCTCTCAATGAATGATAACATGCCTTTGTTATTTTTACAGTAACGAATTTCCCGACAAGTTCTTTAGGCCCGGGGAAGTTTACCACGTGGTTGCCCCTGGTCCTGCCCCTGAGTTCCTTCGGGTTTTTCTTGCTGGTATCTTCCACCAGTATTTCCTCTTTTCGACCCTCCATAGACTTATAACAACTGAGCCCTATTTCTTTCTGGAGTTCAAACACTGCTTCAAGGCGTTCCGCCTTGATTTCTTCAGGGATGTGGTCATCAAACCGGGCTGCACGGGTAAGTGGCCGTGGTGAGTATTTAAAGGCAAAAATCTGATCGAACTCTACGGTCTTGAGTAATGATATAGTGTCTTCAAAGTCTCTGTCAGTCTCGCCTGGAAAGCCCACAATCAGGTCGGTGGTGAGGGTGATGTCCGGGCAGAAAGACTTGAGCTTATCCACTGTCGCCAGGTATCCATCTCTGGTATAATGACGGTTCATGCGTTTCAGGGTCGTGGTGGAGCCTGATTGCACCGGCAGGTGCAGGTGTTCGCACAGGGCATCGAGGTCTCGAAAGCATTTCATTAAATCAATGCATAGATCTTTAGGGTTGCTGGTTGTAAACCTCAGGCGTTCCAGGCCCGGAGTTTCACTCACCATACGGAGAAGGCCGGGAAAGCTGAAGTCGTCATTCAACTTTTTGCCATAGGAATTTACATTTTGTCCCAGGAGTGTAACCTCCTTTACCCCTTCATCCAGTATCTGCCTTATTTCAGCCAGGATATCATCCGGCGGCCGGCTGACTTCACGTCCCCTTACATAGGGAACCACACAAAAAGCGCAGAAGTTGTCACAGCCCTGCATGATAGTGACAAATGCCTGGACAGGGTTAGGCTCAGGTAAAGGAGCGGAGATCAAGGGTGTTGAAAAATCATGTTTGAGTTCTGTATACAGGACAGGTCCCGTGCCCTTTTCTATATCCCTCAACATGTCAGGCAGCCCGTAAATGCCATGCGGCCCGACTACCAGGTCAATAAAAGGCAGTCGTTTGAGAAGGCGATCACCTTCCTGCTGGGCAACACAACCTGCTATGCCAATTATTAAACCGGGTTTTTGTCTTTTGAACTTTTTAAACCGGCCGACAAGACTGTAGACCTTGTTTTCCGCCTTTTCCCTGATTGAGCAGGTATTTATAAGGATAAGATCGGCATTATCCGCATCTGATGTCAGCGTATATTTTTCCTGCAGGACCTGAGCTATCCTCTGGGAATCATACTCGTTCATCTGACAGCCAAAGGTGACGAGATACAGCCTTTTACGTCCTCTGTTACCAAAGCCGGCAGCACCCGCATTGCTGCAATTTAAAAGTTTCATTGCTCAATCCCTATTCATCAGCTGTTCCATTATTCGGGGATCAGCCCTTGAGTCCATACGATTAAGGCCTATGGAGGTCTTAAGAGATTTAAGGACAAGTAAAAGGTCCTTTACGGAGCCCTTCACTGCCCGAACCTCAACCAACCCTGCATCTGGATCAACAGTGCTGAGCAGGTACATGTTATCGTATCCTTCAAGGATAAAACGAAAAAAATAGACCGATGAAGGGTCTATGCGCAAGGTAAATTTTTCTAATTCAAACATATTACATATAATTCAGGGATTAAACTCCTGTAAGCATACTACCTTCAATTTCTTTCCTCAATCCCTTAACGGCCGACCCTCCAGCTTAAATTGATTGGGAAAAGCGGCGCTGTCTCTTCAAAGAGAACAGAAGAAGACATCGATAATATGGTCCCCGTCCCGGAATCTCTTTGAGGCTGTATACCTTTAACTTGACATAATGATCAATTAGTGGATAAATTAATTCCAAATTATCTATGTCAGATACTAAAAAGAGTAATTCTGTCATTAATATTTGTTGCATAATACCCTATACATGTATTTAAAATATACTTAAATCGTTTGTCTAAAAGGTCAAACTGGTTTTTGATATGTTTTTTCAGCCCTTGAAGCCGCAATTAGTTGCCGATTTTACCGGATCTGCTTGGTTACCGGACGATTGAGGTATTGAATAAAGTACGTTATGCACCCTTCGCCTCGCATCTTCTCTGAGCTCGGCAGACTGCACAATCGAGGCTGATACTCGTCAAGGATATCTATGGTTTTATTTAAGAGTTTAAAATTAAAAGATAAAAGTTAGGGAAAGCAAATGCCTGAAGGCAAATCCAAGAAATCCGGTGCGGTTATGGTGTTGGGGGGTGGGATCGCGGGTATACAGACAACTTTGGATCTTGCCGACCTGGGTTACTATGTATACCTGGTGGAAAAAAAGGCCTCTATCGGTGGCGTCATGGCCCGGTTGGACAAGACCTTCCCTACCAATGACTGCTCGTTGTGAATACTGGCACCGAAGTTGGTTGAGGCCGGTCGGTCTCCAAACATAGAGATCCTGACAAGTGCCAGGCTGGAAGCCCTGGAAGGGAAACCGGGGCGATTCACGGCTTCAGTGCATCAGGAGCCGCGTTTCATAGACGATGATAAGTGCACTGCCTGTGGTACGTGTACAATGTATTGCCCCATGCCCATTGTTGATCTGTTCAATGAAAGACTGAATATAACCCGTGTGCCTCACATAGACTATGCCCAGGCCGTTCCCACCAGCTACTATATAGACCCCAGGGCCTGCCTGAGGATAAACTATGAGACCTGTAATCTCTGTGCTCAGACATGCACTGCCCAGGCCATAGATTTCAGCCAGAAACCCAGGGAGCTGAGCCTGGATATCGGAGCGGTAATACTGGCGCCTGGTTTTGGAAGGACAGACCTGTCCGTCCTGGCAAAGTACGGTTATGGACGTTTTCTCAATGTAGTCACAAGCATGGAGTTTGAACGACTGACTTGCGCGTCCGGTCCGACAGAAGGCCGTTTGGTCCGTCTGTCGGACCGGAAGCCGCTTAAGAAGATCGCATTTCTTCAGTGTGTAGGTTCCAGGGACGAGACATGCGGAAACGGTTACTGTTCCTCTGTGTGCTGTATGTATGCCATAAAAGAGGCCTCTGTTGCAAAAGAGCATGATCCTGATCTTGAGATCGCCCTTTTCTTTATGGATGTCCGAACCCAGGGTAAGGGCTTTGATGCCGCAAGGGAGCGGGCCGAGGAAAAATACGGACTCAGGGTCATAAGGGCTAGGATCCCCCGGGTAGACCAGGTGGACGGACGGCTTGCCCTGACCTGGACGACAGATGATGGAAAGTCTTGTTCGGAACTGTTTGATATGGTGGTGCTCTCAGAAGGACTCAATGCCCCGAAAGACGCCGAGGCAATTGCAGAAATTGCCGGGATAGAGCTTAATCACTACGGATTTTGCAGGACATTGGTGGATTCACCCCTTGCGGCAAGCCGCAAAGGTGTCTATGTGGCAGGGGCCTTCCAGGGACCAAAGGATATCCCTGAGAGTGTTACCCAGGCCTCCGGCGTCGCGGCCATGGCTTCGGAGCTCCTGTCAGAGGTCCGGAACACACAGACAGTTTCTCTGTCATACCCTGAAGAAGACAAGGCCATTGAGTCTGAAGGGCCGCGAATCGGTGTATTTGTCTGCCACTGCGGGTCGAATATCGCCGGTGTCGTAGATGTCGATGCGGTCAGAGATTATGCAGGTACGCTGCCAGACGTAGTGTTTTCCAGGGATACCCTCTACTCCTGTTCTCAGGATGCCTTAAAGGGCATAGCGACTAAAATAAAGGGGAATCGGCTTAACCGTGTCGTCATTGCCGCCTGTTCCCCGCGTACCCATGAACCCCTCTTCCAGGAGACCTTGAGATCAATTGGTTTAAACGCGGCACTTATCGAGATGGTTAACATCAGGGACCAGTGTTCCTGGGTCCATTCACAGGAACCAGAGGCGGCAACTGAAAAGGCAAAGGACCTTGTCCGGATGGCAGTGGCCAAGGCAAGGCTGCTGGAACCTCTGGAAAAGACAACTGTAGACGTTTCGCCTACTGCCCTGGTGATAGGAGGCGGTGCAGCGGGTATGACTGCGGCACTCTGCATTGCGGAGCAGGGTTTTGAGTGCGTGCTGGTGGAGCGAAGCGATCAATTGGGAGGTAATCTGAGGCGGCTTGTCTGGACCATGGACGGGCAAGAGGCGTCAAAGGTCCTGGATGACCTGATAAAGAGGGTGGATGGACATCCTATGGTCCGCGTAATGCTGGAGGCCCAGGTGAAGGACGTTTCCGGTTACGTGGGTAACTTTACCTCTTCCATTGTTAAGGGAGGACAGCCTGTAGCTGTTGATCACGGTGTTATAGTCATTGCAACCGGAGGCCGGGAAAACAGGCCCAAATCTTACAAATACGGCAGGAATAAGCGGGTACTTACTCAGCTTGAACTTGAGGAGAGTTTGGCGAAAGGCAAGGGCTTCCTGAAGAATATAAAGAATATTGTTATGATTCAGTGCGTGGGAAGCCGCGGGGAAGACATGAGTCACTGCAGTCGGTTGTGCTGTGCCCAGGCGATCAAAAATGCGCTCAAACTCAAAGGTATCAAGCCGAATATCAGAATCTATTGCCTTTACAGAGATATGCGCACCTATGGCTTCTCGGAGGATTTGTTCAAGGAGGCCAGAAAAAAAGGCGTAATATTCATAAGGTACGAGCCTGATCGCAGACCAGAGGTAATAGAGAGGGACGGAAGGATTAAAGTCAGGGTCTTTGACCGTCTTCTAGAAGATGAGATTGACATATTCGCATGCCTCGTGGTGCTATCCGTTGGTATCGCACCGGGGGACAATGATGCCCTGGCCAGGGTCTTAAAAACCCCTCTGACCCCGGAAGGTTTCTTCCTTGAGGCCCACGTGAAACTGCGGCCGGTTGAATTGGCTTCAGAAGGGATATATCTCTGCGGACTGGCCCATGGCCCGAAACCACTTGATGAATCAATAGCTCAGGCAAAGGCGGCTGCGGCAAAGGCCGCTATTCCTCTGGCAAAAGGGCAGGCAGAGGTTGCCTCCACAGTCTCCAGAGTCGATAAGGCCGCCTGTATCGGTTGTGGAGTCTGCGAAAGCCTCTGCCCCTTTAATGCCATACGCCTTTTCAGGGTAAACAAACGGCGCAAGGCAGAGACCATAACTGCCTCCTGTAAAGGCTGTGGAATATGTGCGTCGCATTGTCCCACACTTGCCATAAGTATGGGCGGATTTACGGATGAGGCCATCATGGCGCAGATTCATGCCTTTGCAGGAGAGAAATGTGTTTAGAAAAGATAAGAGAGGGGGCAGATCATGACCGGCGGGGTTTTTAATCCGCACATTTTGGGCTTTTTCTGTCACTGGTGCTGCTATGCTGCAGCCGATGCGGCAGGCGTGTCACGATACCAGTATCCACCAAATGTCAGGGTTATCAGGGTCATGTGCACAGGCAGGATAGATTTACGGTTTATTCTGGAGGCCTTTGGATGCGGTGCTGACGGCGTTTTTACCGGCGGCTGACACTTGGGAGAGTGCCATTACCAGTCTGGTAATTACGAGGCAATGATAATAGCGGAGATTTGCCGTCAAGTGCTTAAAGATGTGGGAGTGAATCCTGAGCGCATGGTCCTTGAGTGGGCATCTGCGGCTGAGGCCCCCAGATTTGTGGAGCTCATTACAAGGTATGTGTCGGCCGTAAAGGCTATAGGACCGCTGGGTAGCGCTGAAGGTGAGGACAAAGAAGCCATAATTCGCATGCATTTAAAGGCAGGCGTCAAGGCGGCCTCGGCACGAAAGGTGCGCACCGCCCTTGGCAAACTGGCTAAAGATATCAAGAAGTCAGGTGACTACAACCCTCAGATTATTTCAGATGGAGTGACAAAAAAGGTCTTTCCTGCCTTTCGAGAGGAAAGACTCGCCCAGGAAATACAGATCTGCCTGGCAGAAACCGGTCCCTGTAAAAGCGCCGATATAAGTGAAAAAACCGGTGGGGACATCAAAGAGATAGGGAAAATCTTAGAGACCCTTTCCAGAAAGGAACTGGTCAAAAAGCAGGGATCAAACTGGTATGGAATAGGGAATTAGAAATCAGGAATCATGACTATACAATCCGCGAAGTTGAATAATTTATTTGTGGTGAAGCTGTCCGGTTTAAAAGGATGTTCTTCCCTGGCCCAATGTTATACATGTGGTTCATGCAGCAGTGTGTGTCCGGTGGAAAAGGTAGTACCGGGCTTTGATCCCAGAAAGATTTTACATATGGTGACCCTTGGGCTTGAAAGACAGCTCTTGACCTCGGATATGATCTGGGCCTGTTCACAGTGTCAGAGCTGCGTAGATGTCTGTCCGCAGGGAGTCCGCTGCAGCGATGTGATTAAGGCCCTGAGGGGTGAAGCCCTTAGACAGGGGCTGGTGGATCAGGACCGTATGGTTAATCTGGGTTTCCTGGCGAAAGTAGATCCTGAAAAATGCGTGGCATGCCTCACGTGCGTCAGGTTGTGTCCTTTTGGCGCAACCTGTATAGCTGAAACAGAACGCGCGTACATAGAACCGCAGCTTTGCAGGGCCTGCGGTATATGCGTAGCGGAGTGCCCTGCCGGGGCCATTACCCTGGTTCCGTCACTTGAACAGAGGGGATTGAGTGAATTGTGTGAATGGGTGACAGGCTGAAATAGATGAGCAGGTTAAAAAATAACAGCTGCCAAGTCGGAAAGATAGTGGTCTTTTGCTGCAACTACACGACGAGTGTCTCGACGGATACGTTACGAGAGGCAGGTCTTATTCCGGAAAATCTGGATGTAAAGAAGTTGCCATGTACCGGCCGTATTGAAGTAAGTGCCCTGTTAGATGCCTTTGAACAAGGGGCTGAGGCGGTATTTGTGGCAGGTTGCCGTTCAGATGAATGTCATAACCTGTCCGGCAGCAGGCGGGCTGAAAAGAGAGTTGGTTATACAAAAAGGCTCCTGGAGGAACTGGATATTGATCCTGACCGGGTTGAAATGTTTTTTGTCCACCGTGGTGAGACCCAGCCGATTGTGGACGCGGTCAGGGAGATGACAACACGAATCGCAAAATTAGGGCAACTGCATAGCATCTGACCCGGGAGAAATATAACTATGATAATTGCTGAACAAAAGCCTTTGGATGAAATTCTGGAGATGATATCCGGGGTGGAAAGATTGCTGGTCCTTGGATGTAGAGGTTGCGTGGCGGTGTGTTCTGCCGGCGGTGATAAGGAGGTAGGTGCCCTTGCCTCTGCTCTGCGTCTGGGGAGAAAGAAGGCCGGAAAACCAATAGAGATTGATGAAGAGACTTATGTTAGACAGTGTGATCCTGAGTATTTGGAGCCGCTGGAGGAAGACGGAAAAAGGTACGACGCAGTGTTGTCAATGGCCTGCGGGGTTGGTGTGAATTTTATCGCAGACCGCTGTCCCGGCATAAATGTGTTGCCCGCCCTTAATACAACATTTTACGGCGCCAATCTAAGCAGCGGCGAGTGGGCCGAGATGTGTGCCGGTTGCGGGGCATGCGTATTACACCTGACCGGCGGACTTTGTCCCGTCGCAAGGTGTGCAAAGAGTCTGTCAAACGGGCCGTGTGGTGGGTCTGTGGGGGGCAGATGCGAGATAAATAAGGATGTGCCCTGCATATGGCATCAGATCTGTGAAAAATTGACCAGTCGAAAACAGCACCAATTACTCAGAGAGATCGTGCCCATTCGCGACTGGCGACCGTCTGGTCATGGCGGGCCGCGTCGCAGGATCAGGGAGGACTTGCTGCCGTGATATCAGGAAGCAATCTAGAACAGGTTTTAATTTCAGGTGAGTTCGCAGTGACCGGAGAGCTCGGCCCGCCCCAAAACGGCAATTTTGATGTAGTACGTGACAAGGCCCGTATTCTCAGGGGTCATGTAGATGCCGTTAATATAACAGACTGTCAGACAGCTATCGTAAGGATGTCCAGTCTGGCTGCAGGACTCATTGTATTAGCGGAAGGCGTGGAGCCTGTAATGCAGATGACATGCAGGGACAGAAACCGCATCGGCATACAATCAGATATCCTGGGGGCTTCGGCACTGGGTATAAAAAATCTCCTGTGCCTTACCGGGGATCACCAGAAGTTCGGAAATCATCCGCAGGCAAAGGGCGTCTTTGACATGGACTCCATACAGCTCCTGGATATGGTCAAAGCCATGCGGGATGACAAAAAATTCCAGTGCGGTGATGAGATCAAGTCTCATGAACCAAGGTTTTTTCTCGGTGCGGCGGCAAATCCATTTGCCGACCCATTTAAGTACCGACCCATAAGAGTGGCCAAGAAGGTAAAGGCCGGAGCAAGTTTCATACAAACCCAGATTATTTACAATGTGGAAAAGTTTGCCAGATTCATGGAGATCGTTCGAGACCTTGGTCTAAATGAAAAAGTCTATATCCTTGCAGGCGTAACGCCCCCCAAGTCGGTCGGCATGGCGCGGTATATGAAGAAATTCGTGCCCGGCCTTGATGTCACGGATGAGGTTATTGAACGTCTGAAGGGGGCAAAGGACCCCAAGGAAGAAGGTATCAGTATCTGTGTAGATATCATAAAGCAGGTCCGTGAAATACCGGGAGTAGCCGGGGTCCACATTATGGCCATTGAGTGGGAACAGGCGGTCCCTGAGATAGTCTCCCTCGCAGGCCTTTCTCCAAGACCGATGCCGAAGACATTTGAACCAAGGCTGAGGAGTTCTGAGGCCATAGATCTCATAGTATCCAAGGCAATGAAAGACGCAAAGGCAGAGGCAGAAAAGGCGCTCGAACAGGCCAAGGCAGAGGCTCAGGCCTCGAGAGATCTTGTCTTAAAGGAGAAGGGGAAAATAAGCTCGGAGGTCTCGAATCTTAAGAGACGGGTAGAGGAGGCAAAGGCGATTGCCGTCCGAAAAGAAAGCGAAATAGGGCGGCTTACCAGGGAACTCGCAAAGAACAGGGCCGGTCAGGGACATGTCCGGACTGTAAGGAGGTCGGCCTCAGGTGATGCAGGCAAAACGCTTTCAAGCCATGACAGTAGCGCGTTAATATCCCTCAGATCGGGGCTTGAGGCCCTGCGCAAAGGCCTGGGCATAAATGAGGATCAGCTTGAGGCCCTGAAGCGACTCTTCGAGGCGGAATCCCTCTTAAGTTCAGGTGCTGACGAACGGGTAACAGCGCCTTTTGATAGGTCCCCTGCCCCAGGGGAAAGGCTGGAAAAACCGGAGGCAGAGTCCAGGCACAGGGAGGTAGTCAGCCTTGCAGCGAAAGGCAACGTGTTACTGCATAAAAATGATGCAGCCGGAGCAATCGACGCCTTTGAAAGGGCTCTGGCAATTGAGCCTGAGGATAAAAAGGCCAGGGAAGGACTGAAAAAGGCCAAAGAGGCGTTTGAGATCGCTGAACCGTCGGAAGAGGCGGCAGGGCCGGTAGTTCCTGAAGGAATCCCGCCATGTCCCGAGGGACTGAGTCCTGAAGATTGGCAGCGGAAATGGGTGATACGCCTTGTGGCCACAGGCAATGTCCATCTGCACAAAGGTGAGGTAGACAAGGCCTTGAATGCCTTCAAGCTGGCCCTTGAGCTGCAGCCGGACGATAAAAGGGCAAAGACCGGTCTTCTTAAGGCAGATTCTGGAGAAGCAGCGCCTGTGCCGGCTCCTGCCGAGCCTGAGGTGCCGGAAAGGGCAGAAGTGCCTTCTGCTCCTGGACCCGAAATTGCTAAGGTGCCTGAGGGGGTAAAGACAGAAGCAAAAAAAGGGCCCCCTGTCACAGTTGCACCGACCGTAACAGAGGGTATCTCTGTTCCCGAGCTGCCGAAAGAGACCAGAACACTTTTTGAAAGGGCAGATTCCATACAGGAGAACCTTTTTACAGAATCCTGCACAGGGGCCATTCGGGAGGTATGCCTGGGTGAGGGTGAAAAGGCTGTTACCCTTGGCGGGGCATCTACTTTACCGTTTCATATATTTGAGGGAGACATGCCCCGTGCGCCTCAGGTAGCATTTGGAATCCTTGACTCAGAGCCTGAAGACTGGCCTGATGTATTAAGCAGATATTATTCGGATGTATTTTCCGATCCCGTAGCATGGGCCAGGAAATGCATAGACCATTATGGTGCAAAGGCCATCTGTCTCTCTCTCGTCAGTACTGATCCAAATGGCATGAACCGGCCCTCAAGCGAGGCGGCCGGGAAGGCCCGGTCAGTTATAGAAGGAATAGATGTGCCTTTGATCCTCTGGGGCTGTGGAAATGCTGAAAAAGATACCGAGACCTTGAGAGAAGTGACCGGCCTTGTCGGCAATCGCAAGGTGTGCATGGGCCCGCTCAGTGATGCGAATTATCGTTCTCTGGGGGCCACCGCCATGGCCTTTCATCTTCCGGTTGTGGCATCTTCGCCCATTGACGTAAATCTTGCGAAGCAGCTGAATATTCTGTTGGAGAACCTTGGATTGTCCCTGGATCAGATCTTGATGGATCCCTCTATAGGGGCGATAGGTTACGGTATTGAATACTCATACTCAGTCATGGAACGCATAAGGCTGGCAGCCTTGACTCAGCAGGATGAGAAACTCCAGGTACCTTTTATATGCAATCTGGGAAGGGAGGTCTGGAAGACCAAGGAATGCCGTTTGCCAAGTGATGCCCATATGGGAGATCAAGAGCGGCGTGGAGTGTTAATGGAGGCCATAACCGCCTCAACCTTGCTGCTTGCCGGGGGCGAACTCATGGTAATGACGCACCCTAAGGCAATAGCCCTGACAGAGGCATTAATAAAGGGAATGGTATAGAGAGGACTGTAATGTCGAAGATCATCTGTTCAGCAGCTATTCGAGGGGCCCACAAGATAGTGGATAAAGCTGAAGAAAAATATGAAAAAGTCCTGAAACAATTTGGGCCTGAACAAAAGGTCGGCTTTCCCAATACCGGTTACTACCTGCCTGTAATTTACAGCATTCTGGGTGCCCCTGTAGAAAAACTGGCAGACATGAAGGAAATCTTTCAGGAATGTCGAAAATTGCTTCCCGCAACGGTTAGTGACCATGTATGGCTGCCTTATCTGGCGCCGGCCCTGGATGCCGGTATGGCTACCTTTTTTGCCGAAGAAATGCACGAGGCTGTGAGATACGTTGAGAAACCGGGCTTTTATTCAGAGACCGAGGATCCAACGGACGATTGTCTATGGCTCGGGGCAGCGGATGATGTGGTTTTCCGTAAACGCGGCGTAGAGTTCGTAGATGGTACCGCCCCGGGATTTGCAGCAATACTCGGCACCCCTTCGGATCCGGAGATGGCTGAAAAAATTGCCCTGGAACTGCAGCAGAAGAATCTCTATGTGTTCATGCATGATCAGACGGACGGTATCTCCATGCCGGATCAACTGACAAAACAAAACGTGCAGATTGGCTGGTCCACGCGCCTTGTGCCTTTTGGGCCCACATATACCTCTGCAGTATTTGCCATGGGCTTTGCCTGCCGCGTTGCCCTTGCCTTTGGAGGCATAAAGCCTGGTGATTTCAAGGGCAATCTGATCTATAACAAGGATCGGACATTTGCCTTTGTCATTGCATTTGGCCCGGTCTCCGATGAGTGGTATGCCAATGCAGCCGGGGCCATAAATTGGGGTTTTCCCACCATATCCGACTGGGATATACCGAGTATTCTTCCCACGGGTATATGCACTTACGAGCATGTGGTCAGTCAGGTCCCGCACGATGAAATTGTTCAGAAGGCAATAGAGGTAAGGGGACTCAAGGTTAGTGTCTCCAAGATCGATATTCCAGTGCCTTATGGACCTGCGTTTGAAGGAGAGCGTGTAAGGAAAGACGACCTGTATATTGAGTGCGGTGGCGGAAGAAGCCTTGGGGTCGAGGTCCTTGTTTCAAGAGAGATGGATGCGGTGCAGGACGGGCTGGTTACCGTGGAAGGGCCGGAAATAACAGACGTAGAAAAGGGGTCAAAGCTCCCGCTTGCCATATTTGCCGAGGTTGCGGGTCGGCAGATGCAGTCTGACTTCGAACCTATCCTTGAGCGGCAGTTTCACCACCTGATCAACTATGCCCAGGGAGTCATGCACATCGGACAGCGGAACATAATGTGGTTCAGGGCCGGTAAGTCGGCTGTAGAAAAGGGCTTCAGATTCGAACATATCGGGCGCATTATCCACGGAAAGCTCCATCAGGACTTTGGTGCCATTGTGGACAAGATACAGGTAAAGATCTATACAGAGGAGGCCCGGGTAGAGGAAGTGATTGACATGGCGAAGGCCCTCTATGCCGCCAGGGATGAACGTCTGGGCACCATGACGGACGAAAGCGAAGAGATTTTTTATTCCTGTACCCTGTGCCAGTCCTTTGCCCCCAGCCACGTGTGTGTGATTACCCCTGAGCGGGTGGGTATGTGCGGTGCATATAACTGGCTGGACGGCAAGGCCTCCTTTGAAATCAATCCCACGGGTCCCAACCAGCCCATGGTAAAGGGAGAACTTATCGATGCCGATCTCGGACAGTGGAAAGGTATAAATGATTTTGTTAACAAGGCGTCCAGGGGAAAAGTCGAGCGTGTCAGTGCCTACAGCCTTATGGTAGATCCCATGACCGCCTGCGGTTGCTTTGAATGTATTGCCACTCTGCTTCCCATATGTAACGGCATAATGATTGTTAACAGGGACTACATGGGAATGACCCCGGCCGGAATGAAGTTTACCACCCTGGCGGGAATGGTTGGCGGGGGTCAGGTGACTCCAGGCTTTCTCGGTGTTTCCAAGCATTATATCTGCAGTCGAAAATTTATGAAGGCCGAAGGCGGGCTCAAGCGTGTGGTGTGGATGCCTAAGATATTAAAAGAGGAAATCAGGGATCGCCTTCAGAAGAGGGCTGAAGAAGAAAATACACCTGATCTTTTTGAAATGATAGCGGATGACGAAGTAGGTATCACGGAAGACGAAGTGCTTCGATATATTAAGGAGAAGGGGCATCCGGCGCTGAGTATGGAAAAAGTGATGTAAGGAGAAGGATAACCCATGGCATTCAGCGGTATAGAGATCCTGAAGATGCTCCCCAAGACGAACTGCGGGGAGTGCGGTGTACCCACCTGCCTGGCCTTTGCCATGAAGGTGGCGGCTGGTCAGGTAGATATAAGCGCATGCCCTTATATCTCTGATGATGTAAAAGAAAAGGTGGGAGAGGCATCTGCTCCGCCCATAAGGTCTATTGTCCTTGGCAGTGGCGAGAACACCTTTGAGATGGGAGGCGAGACCTGCCTGTACCGGCATGAAAAAAGGTTTGAGCACCCAACAGGCATTGCGGTCCTGATCAGGACCGATATGGACGAGGATAATATCGCAGGACGTTTGCAGCGTTTTAATGATCTGCGCTATGATCGTGTAGGATTGCTGCTCAAGGCCGACCTGATAGCTGTTAGTGACGCTGCAGGGGATGAGGGGGCATTTGCTTCTCTGGTGGAACGTGTCCGCAACGAGTGTCCTGATGCCGCTGTCATACTCATGAGCGATCAGGCGAAATGCCTTGCAGCCGGAGCCAGGGCCTGCGGAGACCACAGGCCCCTTCTTTACTGTGCCACAAAAGAAAATTCAGAGACTGTGGCGGAGACAGCCACTGAGGCCGGTTGTCCTCTGGCAGTAAAAGGTGAGACCCTGGGAGAGGCCGCGGAGATCTCGGAACAGTTGCAAAAGGCAGGACTGAAAGACCTTGTCCTGGACACCGGCGCCAGGACCCTAAGGGCCGCCTTTGAAGATCACGTGGCCATACGCAGGGCCTCTATTAAACACAAGTATAAGGCCCTTGGGTTTCCAACCATCTTTTTTGCGTGTGAGATGACCCGGGACCCTCTTCTGGAGACAATGATTGCATCGGTTATGCTGGCCAAGTATGCCGGCATAATAGTCCTTTCCGATCTGCAGGGAGATACCCTGTTCCCGCTTCTGCTCGAGCGACTCAACCTCTTTACCGATCCTCAGCGGCCTATGGTGGTCGAGGAGGATATCTATCCAATAAACGGGCCGGACGAGAATTCTCCCGTACTTATTACATGCAACTTTTCTCTGACGTACTTTATCGTTTCAGGAGAAGTTGAGGCCAGCAAAGTCCCTTCCTGGCTCTTAATCAAAGATACAGAAGGTCTTTCAGTGCTTACCGCCTGGGCCGCAGGAAAATTCAGTGCGGATCTGATAGGTGTGTTTATCAAAAAATCAAATATAGAAGACAGGATCAAACACAGAATTCTTATTATCCCAGGATATCTTGCATCTATAAAAGGTGAGCTGGAGGAAGAGCTTCCGGACTGGAAGATCCAGATCGGCCCCAGAGAGGCAAGCCATATACCACCATTTCTGAGGGATTGGCAGTCTGAGGTGTAGTCATGTATGTCCAATGCATAGCTGAAAGTATAAATATTATGGGTACACGGATAGGAAAGGCCATGAAAGAGCGGGATCCAGAGCCGATCAAGGTGATGGCCAATGAAGAGGTGGCGGACGGGGCGGATTTTCTGGATCTGAACATTGGGCCTGCCAGAAAAGAAGGGCCTGAGTTGATGCCCTGGATGGTCAATATTACGGAGGAAATAACCGATTGCCCCCTTTCCCTTGATACTACAAATGCCGATGCATTGATTGCCGGCATGAAGGCAGCCGGAAACCCCCGAAACCACATAATGAATTCGATCTCGCTTCAGCCTGAGAGAATGGAAAAGCTTATACCTGTAGCTGCTGATACAGGCTGTAGTGTTGTGGGTCTGCTATGGGGAGTTGATGGTATGCCCCGGGATTCCAACGAGCGGGCCGCCATGACTGTAGACCTGGTCGTGGCCATGAACGAGGCCGGAATCCCAAACGAAAAAATTCTGATAGATCCAATAGCCACCCCGATAACCCTGGGATCAGAACAGGTAATGAGCGGGCTGGAATTCATGGGCATGTTGTCTGAAATCGCCCCGGGCGTAAAGTCCACAATAGGCCTGTCAAATGTCTCAAACGGCGTTTCCACTGAGAAGAGACCGTATCTCAACCGGGCCTTTCTGGCCATGTTGATGAAATATGAAATATGGTCGGCCATTGTCGACACATACGATCATGAGTTAATTAAACTGGCCCATGGGCAAATGCCTGAACTGCTGAGGCTTGTTCACGATATAATGGATGAAAACGAACCTGATCCAGGCACCCTTTCCCCCAAGGAAACGGAATACTACAAGACGACTAGAGTCCTGATGGGAAAGACCATATTTTCTGAGTCATGGCTGGAGCTGTGATTGAAAATAATGAATCACCATGTTACATGGATACTGTCATCGGGTTTCTGAAAGGGGCCATTTTTACGTTTTGACACAATTGAATAGAATGGGGATCTCTTGCCGGAAAAGATGTCTTTTCAGCACAGGTAATCCCTGCTTGCAGCATAATACGCAAAAGAGGTGAATTTTAAATGGCTAAAGGTATAACTGTTACCGAGTTTATCTTGACCAGACAAAAAGAACAGCCCGAGGCAACAGGTGCATTTACATCTATTCTGTCAGAGCTGACGGTTGCAGCTAAGATAATAGCGCAAAAGGTAGATAAGGCAAATTTGTCTGATTCCTTAGACACTATGGAGACAGAAAGCCTCGGCGAGGCGTTTGTACAAAAATTGCGCGAATATGCCAACTCCACGATTGTAAACCGCCTCAGTCATATAGGACACCTGACTTGTATGGCCTCAAAGATGAATACCGATTTAATACCGATCCCCAAGGAGTATACAAGGGGCAACTATATACTGATCTTTGATCCTCTGGGTGGTGTCACTAATATTGACGTACCTGTTACGATCGGTACGGTCTTCTCAATCCTCAAAAAACAGGGTCCTATGGAATTTGGCTTAATGGCAGAGGCCTTGCAGCCTGGTCATAAACAGGTAGCAGCAGGGTATTTTATTTATGGATCGAGCAAGATTATGGTCTACACAACTGGAGACGGGGTACATGGCTTTACGCTGCAACCAAGTATCGGCGAGTTTCTCCTCTCTCATGAAAACATTCGTATACCCAAAAAAAGCAAGACTTACAGCGTTAATGAGGGGAACTATTATTTCTGGGAGGAAAATATCCAGAACGTTATTGAGTACTTTAAGACGCCGGATATAAAGACTGGCCGTCCTTATACAGCGCGGTATACCGGTTCTTTTGTAACGGATATTCACCGGAATCTACTGAAAGGCGGGATATATATGTATCCGGCAAACTCAAAGGATCCTTCAAAGCCCCATGGAAAACTGATGCTCACATGCGAAGTCAATCCCCTGGCCTTTATAGTCGAACAGGCAGGAGGGGCTGCAGGCACCGGGACAGAACGTATACTCGATCTTGAACCACAACATCTTCATCAAAGGGTGCCGGTGTTCATCGGCAGCATAGAAGATGTGCGGATGGCTGAAAGCATCATTCAGGGTAAGCATTAGGAAAAGAATTTAGGACTAAGGATCTTATAACTTATAATTGTATGGATATTGAAAGACTAAATAAGATACTTGCAGTTTTTGAAGGAGAACAGGGAGGATTAATCTCCATCTTGCAGAGGGTTCAGGAGGAGTTTGGTTATCTGCCCGAGGTCGCATTATACTCAATTGCAAATTTTTTGAAGTTGTCGCCGAGTCAGGTATTCAGCGTAGCAACGTTCTATGACCATTTCTATCTGACGCGCCGGGGTGACCATTTAGTCTCCGTATGCCAGGGGACTGCCTGTCATGTATTAGGCGCACGCGATATCCTGGAAACAGCGGAAAAGTGCCTCGGCATCAAGACAGGTCAGACGACCCCGGATTATAAATACAGTCTAAAACGGGTTGCCTGTCTTGGATCATGTGCCTTGGCTCCGGTTGTCATTTTAGATGACCAGGTGCATTCGAGAATGACAGTGAGAAAGGTTAAAAAATTACTAACAGAAGACCTCGATAGGACTGACCCACAGACATGATTTCGCTCAAAATTTTCTTCGCCGTAGAGATATGAAAAAATCGATCTCAATACCATCAATAAAAAACTACAGAATAGATAGTGTGGAGTCGTTGAGACGCCTGAGGGAGATCCTTGTTGCCGGTGAACAGACAACCGGCAAATTTGTCAATGTCTGCTGTGGAAGCGGGTGTATATCGTCCGGGAGTGAACATGTCAGGGAGGCCTTTGTCAGTGGAATCAAGGGGCATGAACTTGAAGATGAGATAAAGGTCAAAAAGACAGGTTGTCACGGATTTTGCGAGAGGGGTCCGATTGTGGTTGTGGGCCCAAAGAATATATTTTACCAGCACGTAACAAAAGAGGATGTGCCGGAAATCATTTCCGAGACATTGCTTGAAGATCGAGTGGTTGAAAGGCTCTTATATGAAGATCCCGTTACCGGTCAAAAGTGCCTTCATGAAAATGATATTCCTTTTTACAGGAAACAGAAAAGGATTGTGCTGAAGAATTGCGGTCTCATAGATCCTACCAGCATTGAAGACTATATAAAAGTCGATGGTTTTCAGGCGCTTGCCAAAATTCTGTCTCACATGACTCCTGAAGAAGTCATTGGAGAGATCAAACTCAGCGGTCTGCGAGGAAGGGGAGGTGCAGGGTTCCCAACCGGTATCAAGTGGGAAACAGCACGCAATGCCTCTGGTGAAGAAAAGTACATCATCTGTAACGGCGATGAGGGTGATCCGGGTGCCTTTATGGACCGAAGCGTTATGGAAGGAGACCCCTACAGCGTTATTGAAGGGATGATGATCGCCGGTTATGCCGTTGGGGCCTCTCAAGGGATCATATATGTGCGTGCTGAATATCCGCTGGCTGTCCATCATCTGTCCACGGCCATCGCTCAAGTTACTGATCTGGGGCTTCTCGGGCGCAATATCATGGAAAGCGGGTTTGATTTTGAAATCAAGATCGTAAAGGGGGCGGGCGCATTTGTGTGTGGAGAAGAAACAGCACTTATCGCCTCCATCGAAGGTAAAAGCGGCCGGCCAAAACCAAAACCCCCCTTCCCCGCCATACAGGGGCTGTGGGGCAAACCTACGGTCATAAATAACGTGGAGACAATGGCAAACGTGTCCAGAATCATCCTGAATGGTCACGAGTGGTATTCCGGAATAGGCACCCCCACTGACAAAGGGACCAAGATATTCTCGCTCGTGGGAAAGGTCCGGAATGTAGGCCTCGTCGAAGTGGAGATGGGTACGACGCTTCGCGAAATCATCTTTGACATAGGCGGTGGGATCCAGGGAGGAAAGCGTTTCAAGGCAGTCCAGACAGGCGGGCCTTCCGGCGGATGTATTCCTGAAGAACTTTTGGATTTGCCAGTTGGGTATGAATCACTGGCCAAGGCTGGTTCGATCATGGGCTCCGGGGGTATGCTCGTTATGGATGAGGACACGTGTGTTGTAAATATAGCCCGCTACTTCCTCGATTTTGCTCGAAATGAATCATGCGGTCAGTGTACTCCATGCAGGCTCGGTACAAAGCAGATGTTCAAGATTCTGCAGGACATTACAAGAGGAAAGGGAAGGCCAGGGGATATCGAGATCCTGCTCGAACTGTCTGATGCAGTTAAGCATGGCTCCATTTGCGGTCTTGGAATGACAGTGCCTAACCCGGTATTGTCTACCATACGCTATTTTCGCAAGGAATATGAAGAACACATCCTTGAAGGTCGCTGCCGGGCCCTTGTCTGCAGATCACTGATTTTCTATCGTATCAAGGACTACAGGTGCAAGGCCTGCTTAAAATGTCTTCAGGCTTGTCCGGTTGACGCCATTATAGGCGCGAAATGGCAGGTACACGAGATTGACCAGAGTAAGTGTATCAAATGCGGGACCTGCATGCAGGTCTGTCCTCCACGATTCAGCGCAGTGGAATGTGTTACAGGTCTGATAGAAGGCTCGGGTGATAAGAGTGAGTAGCGTTTCTTTGAACATAAACGGAATTACGGTAATGGCCGATGAAGGTGCTACGGTCCTCACGGCGGCCCAGGATGCAGGTATCTATATCCCTGCCCTGTGCCATTGTCCTGATGTATCATCCCAGGGCGTATGTCGTCTGTGTCTGGTCAGGATCGAAGGCCGCAGAAGACCTGAACCGGCCTGCCGGACCATTATAGAAGAGGGGATGGTGGTTTTTACGGACGATCCTGAAATCGAACGATTGCGCCGGGTGATTCTTGAACTCATTCTGAGTGATCATGATTTTAACTGCCTTCTGTGTCCAAAGAGCGGGCAGTGCCGCCTGCAGGAACTGGTGAACCGTATTGGTTTCGATGAGCATAGGTTCAGTCGCTTAGAGCATACGGCCAAAGACCTTCCTATTGATACCAGCAACCCGTTTTTTGATTTCAATCCCAACAAGTGTGTCCAGTGCACCATATGCGTCCGTACCTGTCATGAGATTGCAGGTATTGACGCAATCGACATGGCATATCGGAGTGACAACCTCAGGGTCAGTACATTTGCCAACAAACCCCTCAAAGACTCTGTCTGTGTGTCTTGCGGCGAATGTATGGAGCGTTGTCCGGTAGGTGCCCTTATACCCAAGAAGTTCAAACATCCGACCCGTGAAGTAAAGACCACCTGTCCATACTGTGGTGTGGGATGCGGGCTTTATCTCGGGATCCGTGGAAACACCATTGTGAGGGCCAGGGGCGATGATGAAAGCCCTGTTAACCATGGAGGCCTGTGTGTTCGCGGGCGCTTTGGTTACGACTTCGTTAATAGTCCGGACAGGCTGTCTCTTCCACTTATGCGTGCTTACGATGAATATGCACAGCCGTCCTCTGTAGTTGAAATGAACGAAGAAGGCAGACCGATTACATTGCCCCTTGTAAAGAGAGAAGGAAAGTTTGTGGAGATTACCTGGGACCAGGCAATCAGATATGTGGCCAGCAGTCTGGCCCATTACAAAGGAGATGAGATCGCCGCCATTTCTTCTGCCAGATGCACCAATGAGGAGAATTACCTGTTTCAAAAGTTCACCAGGGTGGCCCTGGAAACCAATAATATCGACCACTGCGCCCGTCTCTGACACGCGCCGACGGTGGCCGGTCTGGCCGCCAGTTTCGGCAGCGGTGCCATGACGAACTCCATTAACGAGATCAGCGAGGCGGCCTGCATCTTTGCCATTGGGACCAATACTACTGCTAATCATCCGATTATAGGCAGACAGGTGACCAGGGCTGTACAAAAGGGTGCAAGGCTTATTGTGGCGGATCCCAGGCGAATACCTCTGTGCCGTTTAGCCGATATCTGGCTCAGGCTCCGTCCGGGAACCGATATAGCACTGATTAACGGGATAATGAGGGTCATTATCGAAGAAAATCTTATGGATACAGCCTTTATCGAGGAACGATGTGAAGATTATGAGGCATTTGAGGCATCCATTATGGAGCATGATCTGGCAGCCGCTGAAAAAATTACCGGTGTTTCCGCACAGGACATAGTGAGAGCAGCCAGAATGTATGGCTCTATTGCACCTGCAACCATTCTGTATACCCTTGGTATTACTGAGCATTCGCACGGGACGGATAATGTCCGGGCCCTGGCCAACCTGGCCCTGCTTACAGGTAATATAGGTAGGCCTTCAACCGGCGTAAATCCCTTAAGAGGACAGAATAACGTTCAGGGTGCCTGTGATATGGGGGCGCTTCCCAACGTTTACACCGGTTATCAGGAGGTGGAGAATGAAGAGGTGCGGATAAAATTTGAAAGGGCATGGAATTGTAAGCTCAGTCCTTCAAACGGGCTCAAAATGACCGAGATGTTTGACGCAGCCCACGAGGGCCGGATTAAGGCCCTCTACCTGAAGGGCGAAGACCCTGTAGTCACGGACGCGGATACCACTTTCATCGAAAAGGCCATATCGCACCTGGAGCTGTTTATCGTGCAGGATATTTTCCTTACAGAGACAGCGAGGTTGGCGGATGTTGTGCTTCCGGCCGCCAGTTTTGCCGAAAAAGATGGCACCTTTACAAACACCGAACGCCGGGTGCAAAGGATCCGCAAGGCAATAGAGCCCAGAGGTAATTCACGTCCAGACTGGATGATCATATGTGATATTGCAAGAAGCATGGGGGTTGAGGGTTTTGATTTTGACAATACTCAAGAAATTTTTGAGGAGATGCGCGTCCTGACTCCGAGTTACTCGGGTATCAATTATGAGCGTATTGAGAAATCCGGCATCCAATGGCCTTGCCCGGATAATGAACACCCGGGGACCCCTTATCTGTATAGCGAACGTTTCAATACATCGAGCGGACGCGCAAAATTCGCGCCTGTTTCTTACCGCCCTTCGGCAGAGACTACCAGCCACGAGTATCCTTTTATCCTTATTACAAGGCGAAGCGCCTTCCATTATCACGCGGTTATGACGCATAAGGCTGAAGGCTTTGATGAACTTCGTAAGGAGGAGCGTATTGAAATACATCCGACCGATGCGGCTACCCTGGAGATCCAGGATGGTGAAGTCATAAAAGTGAGCTCAAGGAGAGGGAGTGTAAAGGCTAAGGCAAATATAACAGAAGTTGTGCCTGCCGGTGTGGTGTGCATGACCTTTAATTTTGCCGAGACCAGGACAAATATCCTGACCAACAGGGCACTGGACCCTGTTGCCAAGACACCTGAATTCAAGGTATGTGCAGTCAAAATCGAACGGGAAGAATCTGCATATATTACGAAAGACTATATCAGATGGGGTACAGGGAAAAGTTGATTTGAAACTTGAAATTAGAAATTGGGAAAAACAAATTTTCAGTAAAGATGTCGAATTTTCATTTGAATTTGTGAACGGTTAAACATAAATCTATAAAAGGAAGGGATTAGCATCTATGGACGTCAGCCACATAAGAAATTTTGCTCTTGTCGCCCAAAGTGGCAGCGGCAAGACCTCTTTGGCAGAGGCCATGCTTTTTACCGCCAAGGCGATTTCACGCATGGGCAAAGTCGATGAGGGATCTTCAGTGTTGGACTTTGAGCCTGAAGAGGTCAAACGCAACATGTCAGTCAGCACGGCGTTTCATCACCTGAACTGGAAAAAGGCCGAAGTTTACCTTATAGATACCCCTGGGGATGACAACTTCCTCGCTGAGGCCAAGATGGCCATCAGGGCGGCAGACAATGTATTGTTCGTAGTAGATGCTGTAAGTCCGGTAAAACCGCAGACACAGAAGGTATGGTCCATTATCAAAGATTCAGGCCGTCCTGTCATTATGTGTGTCAATAAAATGGACAAGGAAAGGGCAGATTTCCAAAAGGCCGTGGATGCTATCAAGGAGGCCCTGGGCATGAGACTGGTCCCGGTTTTTCTGCCGCTTGGGGAACAGGAGGATTTCAGGGGTATTGTAGATCTTATACAGATGAAGGCCTTTGAGTTTGGCAATGATGGAAGCGGCAATGCCAACCCTGTTGATATTCCGGCTGCTCTGCAGGACGAAGTTGAAAATTCAAGGGGCAATTTGATCGAGTTTGCCGCAGAATCCGACGATGTGCTGCTGGAAAAATTTTTGGAAGGCCAGGAGCTCACTCCTCAGGAGATCGTTGCCGGTCTGAAACAGGGAATAACCAGCGGAGGGTTTATACCCGTGTGCTGCTGTTCAGCATTAAAAAACATGGCCAGCAACACCTTGCTCGACTTAATTGTAGAATTTCTGCCATCGCCTGATGAGCTTGGAAGCGTTTACGGCACTGATCCCAAAAGCGGAGATGAAACATCGCGCGATCCATCTCCTGAGGCCCCGGTATCAGGCCTTGTCTTTAAGACCCTCACAGATCCCTATACAGGGCGTCTTTCCATTATCAGGGTCTGCTCCGGCACGCTGAAACCTGACGGCTCACTCTATAATCCCAACAGGGAAAAGACTGAGCGTTACGGGCAGATATTTGTACTTGAAGGTAAGACACAAAGACCTTTAAAAGAGGCCGGACCCGGTGAGATAGTAGCAATAGCAAAGCTCAAGGAGACAGGCACCGGCGACACCCTCTGTGATTCATCGAATACGATAATTTATCCTTTTGCAGCTCTTTCCCCTCCGGTCCTGACCTACGCCCTCAAGCCCAGAAGCCGGGGGGATGAGGAGAAGATAACCCAGTCTCTCGCACGACTCCAGGAGGAGGATCCCACAATTTATGTGGACCGGGATCCGCAGACAAAGGAACTCCTGCTTTCAGGAAACGGGCAGATTCATATAGATGCCACTGTGGAAAAGATGGCGAGGAAGTTCGGCGTACAGGTGGATCTTGCCCTTCCACGCATCCCCTATCATGAGACCATAAAGACATCAAAGAAAGCCGTTATTTATCGACACAAAAAACAGTCCGGTGGAGCAGGACAGTTCGCAGAGGTCCACTTTGATATTTCGCCGCTCCCAAGGGGTAAGGGCTTTGAGTTTGAAGAGGCACTTGTGGGAATGAATGTCCCGCGGAATTTCGTTCCGGGAGTGGAAAAGGGGCTGAAGGAAGCCGTAGGGACCGGACCACTTGCCGGATACCCGGTTGTTGATGTAAAGGTGCGCTTCTATGACGGTAAATCCCATGAGGTGGATTCTTCTGAAATTGCCTTTAAGATAGCATCCATAAATTGCTTCAAGAAGGGTGTACTGGAGGCCAGGCCTACACTGCTCGAACCCATTGTGAAACTTACCATAAACGTGCCGGATGACGCTGTTGGAGATATAATCGGTGACATAAACAGCAGAAGGGGCAAGGTCATGGGCATGGAGCCAGGCCAGGATGGACAGGCTATTATAGCGGTTGTGCCCCTGGCAGAGGTGCAGCGCTATATGCTGGATCTTAATGCCATGACCGCCGGCCGTGGGACATTTACCGTGGAGCAATCTCATTACGAAGAGGTGCCGCCGAATCTGACTGATAAGATTATCAGCCAGGCCAGGGAAGAAAGGGTATAGAAGGACAGCCAGTGTATACTGCCGGTGTCCTGACTGTCAGTGACAGTGTTTCCAGGGGGGCAGCGAGTGACGAATCCGGTCCTGTAATCCGCCGAATGCTCGGACGGCACGGTTACAATGTGTTCTTATACAAAACCGTCCCTGACGAAGTACAGGATATCAGAGGCATATTGATCAAGTGGACAGATATAAATCATTTAGACATCATAGTTACAACGGGTGGTACCGGCTTATCTCCTCGGGACATTACACCTGAAGCCACGAAGTCCATAATAGAACGGACGATTCCAGGGATTGCGGAGACCATCCGCATCAAGGGCCTTGATTCAACGCCAAGGGCCATGCTCTCAAGGGGGATTGCCGGGGTGCGGGACAAAACACTTATTATCAACCTGCCCGGCAGCCCATCGGCTGTGACCCATGGAATGGAAGTAATACTTCCGGTACTTGAGCACGCCCTGGATAAAATCAGGGGAGATACTACTCCCTGCCGGCAGGACGGCTTGAAATGAGAAACCTGAAATTGGAAATTAGAAATTGGGGAGAGATGAAACGAGCTCACGAGTTGGATATTTAAAAAACTGGCAGAAGAGTTATCAGATAATATGATCATCCGACAGCTGACGGCTTGAAGCTTGAAATTGGAAATTAGAAATTGGGGAGAGATGAAACGAGTTTATGAATTGGATGTCTACAAACTGGCAGAAGAGTTATCAGATTTGGTTTGGCAAAATTTTGATAAGTGGAACAAAAAAGTTCAGAACACTTTAACAGTAAAAAAGCGTGAAGGCCAAATTTCCAATTTCCAGTTTTGAAAGATATAGCCCATGAAGTTAGGAATAGTCGGAATATCGGGTTCCGGTAAGACAACTATATTTAACGCCCTTACAGGAAGCGTTGCGGAGGTCTCTGCCTATCAGAAGGGCAAAAGAGAATCAAATCTGGCGGTAGTCAAAGTACCTGACAGCCGTCTGGATAGACTCTCGTCCATATATAATCCTCAAAAGACCATTCATGCCCAGGTACAGTATGTGGATATAGGTGAGACCGTTTCTCCTGCGGAAGGCAGGGAATCTTCCATAGATGAACTCCTTAAACTCCTTCATCCTGTCGATGCCCTGGTTCATGTGGTCCGAAACTTTGACAGGTCCGGTGAGCCCCCCAGGCCACAGAGGGATCTGGAGGCCATGGAATCAGAGCTTATTCTCACTGATCTCATCATTTTGGAAAAAAAGGTTGAGAGGCTGGAAAAAGAGATTACCAAGGCGAAGAAAGGGAATCCAGAGGAACTGGAACTCCTTGAAAAGGCCAAGGGTATACTGGAAGGGGGAGATGCCTTAAGGAGATATTCAGAGATAGCCCAGTCCCCGATGATTAAGGGGTATGCCTTTCTTTCGGCAAAACCATGCATTGTAGTCCTTAACACGGAAGATGATGTAGGGCTTGGTGTTACAGACCTGCGAACTCCCAATGACACTGTCTTTGTAGAGCTTAAGGGGAGGCTTGAGATGGAATTGGCCCAGCTTTCACCGGAAGAAGCGGAACTCTTCAGGGAAGACATGGGCCTTGAAGAACCCGCCACTTTCCGTTTGATCAAAGAATCCCATCAGCTCCTTGGCCTTATTTCCTTCTTTACCGTGGGAAAAGATGAAGTCCGCGCCTGGCCGATCCGGAAGGACACTCCTGCCCAGCAAGCCGCCGGGGCCATCCATTCCGACCTGGAAAAGGGTTTTATAAGGGCAGAGGTCGTATCCTACGATGATCTCATGGCATATGGTAGCCATTCCGCAGCCCAGAAGGCGGGAAGGGTGAGGCTTGAAGGCAAAAATTACCTTGTACAGGATGGAGATATTTTAAATATACGTTTTAATGTATAGTTTAAAAACCGGCTTTCATATAGCGTGAGCATTCAACTATTTTCCCTTGTCCTGTTTCGTGGTGACTACCAAATTTATCTGGAGCGCCTTTTCCGAAGTGATGACGCTGATGCTGGCTGTGCGGTCATTTTTCCTGTATACCAGCATTGACTGGGGACCCATAATCATGGAGGTCTCTTCGACCCATCCCTTGGTATTCATCTTTTGCCTGTAAGTATCCAGGATCTTGGACTGGTCGTCGCTGCTGGTAAGGGTAAGGGAATAGCCTTCCGGCACCTTCATGGCCATTAAGACCTCAGATGGACGGTAGATAAATACATCGTCAGGGAAATCTGAGGGGATCTCGGTTTCTTCTCCTGCGGTGATAGTGTATTTGCCGTTTTCAGTCTCTCCGGTGATCTTCATCTTCTTATTTGAAAGATCCACATCGGTCTTTGTCCCGGTTGCCTTTTCAATTTTCTCTTCCTCAGCCCTTTCTCCGCACCCGGTTAAAAAGACAATGGAAAGAAATAAACAAAAAACGAATCTGGTCATTTTACCCTCCTCGCACGGGGTCAATTTATAAATAATGAGTGATTGACTAGTTCAGGGTTTTTCTCGAAACATTGTTATAATATTTCATAGAGATTTTTATGTCTATGATTAAATCAGAATTTATTGTTCAAAAAAGATTGACAAAAGAATTTTAGAATGTTAGTTAGCTTAACTTAATTTTATTAGATACTACTAATAAATATCCTCATGAAAAATAAGAAAACAGGAAATACCGTGCCCAGACCATTGACACAGGCAATGGAAGATTATCTGGAGGCTATTTTTAATCTAGATCAGGAAAAACGTGTCGTTCGAGTAAAAAATATCGCCAAAAGGCTGGGGGTAAGAATGCCAACTGTTACCAATATGCTCAAGACCCTCAGCAAGAGGGAACTGATTAATTACGAAAAATATGAATATTTAGAGCTGACAGATGATGGAAGGGATATCGGGAAAGAAATATATCGAAGGCATTGTGTCTTGCGCAGTTTTTTGACGGATATTTTAAATATTGATTCTGTAACAGCGGACGAAGAGGCCTGTAAGATGGAGCATGCGATCAGTTCTTCAACACTGGACAGGTTCATAGCATTTATGGAGTTTGTTCAATCGTGTCCTCGAGTTGGTACAAACTGGCTTGATCATTTTGATGAGTATGGAAAAAAAGATAAAAATAGAGCAAAATGCCTGGAGCATATGAAAGAATTTGTAGATGACTTTAAAGAAAAAATAGAAGCTATGGAAAAAAGGAGGGGAGACCACAATGGTCCTCAGTAATGCTGATACAGAAAGAGAAGTAACACTTATAGATATAAGCGGAGGTGCGGGAATAAGATCAAAACTCTATAGCATGGGGCTTGTGCCGGGAACAAGTCTGAGGGTTTTAAACCGGAACGGACGTGGTCCGGTTATTATAGCTTTAAGAGATTCCAGAGTAGTTATCGGTTATGGTATGGCCAGTAAAATAATTGTGGGATAATTTTTTTTACCATAATAGTTAGAGATGTCTAATTAAAATATGACCTTCTAATAATATGGAAACGGATATTAAAAAAGATCTTGTCGCTGTCATTCATAGAAGTGCAGAAGAGCTTCATCAGAAAATAGACATGCAGTGTGATCTTGTAACCACTTTATTGGAGAAAAGAGCGGGTGATGAGACCATAAAACGACTGGCTTTGCCTGCTTATTTTCCTAATGAAAACAAATTAAAACAGGCCATCATGGAGGCCATAGATGTTCTGGAAGAGAGCAGAAAGGCATTTAAATCCAGGAAATTGGAGTTGTTACGCAAAAAACTTACTCAAGTATTAATAGAAGCAAAATAAATTAAAATATTAAAATAATAGATTTGGTATGTCTTGCGGTCTCCGGCCTTTTTAAAAAGGCGCGGATGTAAAGTGAAGGCGTAACTCAAAGCCTTATTGAAGGCGGAGGTTACGCCTTTTTTATTTATCGTAGAGAGAATCAAAAAATGACATTGGATGAAGTTACACCAGACCAGGAATGCGAAGTTATTGATGTTATTACTGAAGATGTTATAGGGCAACGGCTTTTGGATATGGGATTTATTCCGGGGGTCCGAGTAAGAGCTGTACGGAATGCACCCCTTGTAGATCCGGTTGAGTTTTTGTTGAAGGGATACCATATCAGCCTGCGACATTCCGAGGCCAAAAAAATAGAAGTAAAACTATTATGAGTAGTAAACCTGACAAAATCGTTGTGGCCTTAGTTGGACAGCCCAATTCAGGAAAATCCACAATCTTCAATATGCTCACCGGGGCCAGGCAGCATATAGCCAACTATCCGGGTGTGACAGTGGAAAAAAAGAGCGGCTTCTTCCATCAGGATGGGATTTGTATAGAACCGGTCGACCTTCCAGGAACCTACAGCCTTACTTCTTATACTGAGGAAGAACGGATTGCCAGAGACTTTCTGCTTACAGAAAGTCCCTCTGTTGTAGTTGATGTAATGGACGCCTCTAATTTGGAGAGAAGCCTGTATCTATTATTTCAAGTGGCAGAGATGGGTATCCCTATTGTTGTAAATCTCAACATGATGGATGTAGCAGAAAAGCGTGGATACAAGATCAATACGGAAAGACTGAGTCATCAGTTAGGAGTTTCTGTGATTTCGACGGTGGGAAACAAGGGCAGAGGTAAAGATAAATTAAAACAGGCGATTTTGGAAAGCTCTAAAAAAGTAGACGCTGTCCCATTTCATATCAGCTACGGCGATGCCCTGGAGCCGATCCTGAATTCCCTTGAAAAAAGGCTTTCAGAAGATTCCGGCCTTTCACAGAGATATCCATTGCGGTGGCTTGCTGTAAAGTTGATGGAAAACGATGAAGAGGCACAAAGAGCTGTCAGGAGATACTCGAATGAAAATGATCAGATTTTGGCATTTGTGGAAGAAAAGACTGCAGACTTTATTCAAAAACATAAAAAATCACCAAAAAAGGTGATTGCCGTATCACGGCATTCCAATGCCCAGAAAATTATTGAAACAAGCCTATTACGCGAGAAAGAATTTACCAGAACACTTACGGATAAGATTGACAGTGCGGTATGCAACCGCTTTTCAGGTCCTGTTATATTAGCCGCCACCATTTATACAATGTATAATCTGGCCATAGTACAGGGGTATAAAATAACCACCTATACCTGGCCCTTGCTTGCATGGTCGCGGGATATCGTTGCCCTGCTTCTTCCTCCTGAAGGATTTGTCTTTGATCCTTTTATCCGCTCCATATCTCTGTGGGTCGTGGACGGGACTATTGCCGTTCTCAATTATATCCCCATCTTTCTTATCCTGTTTGCACTTATCGCTATCCTGGAAGATACCGGTTACATGGCCAGGATGGCCTTTATTCTGGACAGAATATTCAGACACTTTGGTCTCCACGGACAGTCTGTTCTCCCCATGATTATAGGAGGACTTTATGTGGGCGGCTGTGCCGTCCCAGGAGTTATGGCATGCAGGGCCATGAAAGATGAGAAGGCCAAAATGGCGACCATCATGATCATGCCATTAATGAATTGTCTGGCCAAAATTCCTTTTTATGTACTCATGATAGGCATTTTTTTCGCTGCATATAGAGGAATTGCCATGTTTTTTATAGCCACTATCACCCTTATTATAGCTCTCTCCATAGCCAAAATCCTGAATCTTACAGTGCTGAAAAAGAAATTGAGCGCACCATTTGTCATGGAGATGCCTCCCTATCATATGCCCACTGTTCGGGGTGTGCTGTCTCGTTGTCTGGAGAGGACATGGCTGTTTGTCAAAAAGATCATTACTATCGTTATTGCAGTTTCTGCTGTTGTGTATGCCCTTCTTTATCTCCCAGGCCTGAGTGAGGAAAGGAAAATTCAATTCATTACTCAGGGTAATCAGGCACAACAGAATTTCTTTAACAAAATTGGGAGAGATAACCCTTATGCCGGTCTTATAACCGGTGATAACTTAAACAAATTCAGCGCTTATTGGAATGATTACAGAAAGGCAAAGATGGGGGCTGGTAGCCAGGAAGCAATGGAGGCTATTGACCAGAAATTCAGGACAAAAGATCCTGAATTTTTCAAAATCGTAAAAAGAGGAAAATATGAAACAAAAGGCAGACTTATAAGAGATAAACAGGCAAAAGATGTATATAACGCTTACAAAGAGCTGGATAAGACAAGGAACAGGCTTCGAAGGGAACAAAATGAGGAGATTATTATCGCCAGCTTCATGGGGCGCACCGGAAGATTTATAGAGCCGTTAACCCAGTGGGCCGGCTTTAACTGGAGGATAAATATTGCCCTGATAAGCGCGTTTGCTGCAAAGGAAAACAGTGTCGCCACCCTGGGAGGAATTTACCAGTCATCTTCGGGGGAACAAAAAACCCTTGAAGAAAGGATAAAGGAAAAAGAAGGAGGTTGGACTCCTCTTCATGCGCTGGCCATAATGCTCTTTATGGCCATGTATCCTCCTTGTATCCCCACCCTGATGATGATTCATCTGGAAACTGCAAGCACGAAATGGATGTTGTTTGCCACCTTTTATCCCATAGTTTTGGGCATAATTATATCTATTCTTGTATTCACCGGAGGAAACTTACTGGGCTTATCAGGATTTCAGGCCATGATCGCCTTTTATATCCTGGCCTTAATTCTTCTTATATCAATGGGTCTTATCAGGAGAGAAACGGAATTTACATAAAAAAGGAGGTGACATAATGAAAAAACCAGTAGCGATCCTTATTGCTTTTTTTGCCTTTACGGTCCTTATGAATACCTGGGCCATGGCCCATACTCCTCTCTGCTCATGCTCTGATGAAGGAGATGGAACCATTCTTTGTGAAGGGGTTTTTTCAGACGGATCTTCGGCTGCCGGGGTAGAGATACGGGTGCAGGATTCAGCAGGAAAGGTCCTGATAAAAGGCAGAATGAACGATGATAGCGAGTTTGCGTTCGATAAACCCAAAGGTCCCTATAAGGTGCAGTTTGATGCAGGACCGGGTCATCTGGTGGAAGTACCGAGCTCAGAAATTATGGAGTAGAGATTAAAGGTTCAATTTTCCTAAAGAAGATTTTTTAATAATCTTCAGAAACCTTCAATCTGTGGACGGGATTAAAAAATAATTAATATAAATCAACCAGTTAAAAAGTAATTTGTAAGAGAGGTCGAACATGAAAAAATCAGTGCTGGCATTGTCTCTGGCCATGGCCTTCGTATTGTACGTACCGGCCTATGGCCATTTTCAGATGATTTATTCGCCGGACAGCGTGCCAAAATCAAAAGCACTCAACCTGAAGCTCGTCTTTACCCATCCGTTTGAGGCAGGTCACACCATGGATATGGGAAAAGATGAAAGAGGGGAAATTCATCCCCCTATTGCCTTTGGTGAAATGAACAAGGGAAAGAAAAAGAATCTGCTTGATACGCTAAAACCCATTATCTTTAAAAGCCTTACCAACGAAGGCAAGGCCTACGAGGCCGATATAAGACTCAAAGGAATAGGGGATCATATATTCTATTTTGTCCCTGCACCTTATTATGAAGGTTCGGAGGATATATATATTCAGCATTGCACAAAAGTCATATTCAATGTTGCCGGTGCCCCGACAGACTGGGATCAGCCGGTGGGTGATCCTTTGCCCGTGGAAATTGTCCCCCTGGATAAACCTTATGCACTCTGGGCAGGAAATGTCTTCCGCGGCATCGTAACATACCAAGGAAAGCCGGTTCCATATTCACAGATCGAGGTAGAGTACCTAAATCATGATGTGACAGGGAATGCCTTTGCTCAGGAGGCCAGGGTAGAAGCCCCCCACGATGCCCTGATTACCATGACTATAAAAGCGGATGCAAACGGTGAGTTTGTATTCGGTATTCCTAAAGCAGGTTGGTGGGGTTTTGCAGCGCTGGGAGCAGGCGGAGATCTTAAATACAATGGAAAGGAACTCTCTCAGGACGCAGTTATATGGGTACAGGCCCTTGATATAACCGAATAATAGATTGATTTACCGGACTTAATTTTGTCTTACGGGTTTCGACTCAGGGCGGAACAAGTGAAGGCGCAGCAAGGCTGAATAAAAACAGGCCTGTTGCGCCTTTTATTTGGACTAAAAACAAGGTGCAATAATTATTTATGTCTAATAATTATTAGAAATTCAGGCATTTAAGATACAACAAAAAATTATTGAAGGGAGAAAGGTATTATGAATCGGAGGGTTTTATTATTGAGCTTGTTTATGGCGGGAATGGCAATAATTTCCTGGATTCCAGGTTCTTCTGCGGCCGAGGTTGGTCTTGAGCAGCAGGTACAGGAACTGATTAGGCAAAATCAGGCACTTACTGATCGACTGAAGCAGGTGGAACAGCAACTAAGCGAAATGAAAGCGAAGACTGTGCCTGCTGAGGTAGAACAGCGGGTTAGCCAGATAGAAGAAAAACTAGAGAAAAAGACACCTTCCACGGGCTTTTTGTCTGATCTGGAAAACCGCGTCACCTTCAACGGCCTGCTTGAATTTGGAGGTGCTTATCAGAGCGTTGACAGGAAAAGGGAAGGTCATAAACAGGACAGCGACATTTGCCTGACTACCGCTCAAATCGGAATTTCAGCAGAAGTCAATGACTGGGTAAATGGGGGAATGGTGCTGCTGTATGAAGACGCCACCTTTGGAGAGGAAACAAGCGTGGACATTGATGAGGCATTTATCACTCTGGGGAATACGGAAAAATTCCCCTTCTTTTTCAAAGGCGGCAAGATGTACGTGCCTTATGGTGCACTCCTTGAGCATTTCCCTGATGATCCCCTTATTGATGACCCTATGACTCTCACCATGGGTGAGATATCAGAGAAGGCCGTATTAATCGGAGTTGAATATAAAGGTTTTGCTGTTTCAGGTTATGTCTTTAACGGTGACGTAGAAGAAGCCGGGGGTGATGGCGATAATGTTGTTGAAAGTTACGGTCTCGATGCCAACTATGCCTTTGAAGACGAGGATAGAGGTTTAGATTTTCTGGTCGGAGGATCGTATATCTCCAACGTGTTTGAGTCCGACGGGCTGACAGATGCACTGGACGGCCTCGGAGCTGACATTGCTGATTATGTCGGGGGTACTGCTGCCTATTTCCATGTTGGATATAAAGGCCTGTTTTTTGACGCTGAGTATATGGCGGCCTCTGATAATGCGGAGTTATGTATCGAGAGATCCTTCGATGTCTCTGACGTGGAAAAAGTGAAAAACATGGAAGTATGGAACGTTGAGGCTGGCTATAATTACAACTGGTGGCGAAATCTGGAGATCGCCCTTAAGTATGCAGGGTCCAATGATTGCGACTATTTTGGATTTCCAAGAGATCGTTATGGCATAAACTTTAATCAGGAAATTTTTGACAATACGATACTTTCCCTTGGTTACCTCTATGACGAATACGATAAATCTGATGTTGAAGACAGAGATTCACGGGACCTGTTTTTCAGTCAAATTGCCATAGAATTTTAATTTTTTAACTTGATTAATTAAAAAGGTCCCGGAAAGATATTTTCGTCTTGCCGGGGCCTCTTTCATAACTGAACTTATAAACATTTTTAAAGATTCAAAATTTTGAGCAGGTAAACAAAATTATTGATCTTTTACTGCAAAAATACTTTTTCTAAAAGCAAGCATTAATTTGGCAAGGTGCCAACTCATCTGTCCGAGGGCATGAATCCCTCTGGCTTATAAACTGGATTAAGGTGGTATACAGCTGGTAAATGACGATAATTCTCGTTAAAATCCAGTCCATAGCCCACCAGAAACCCACTGGGTATATCGAACCCAACGTAATCCACTTCCACGGCTACTTTTCTCCGCTCTTTTTTGTCAATAAGACAACAGATCCTGACCGAAGCCGGGTTGTGTAACTTCAGTACCTCTTTCAGGTATTTGAGCGTGTAACCGGTATCTACTATATCTTCCACTACCAGGACATCAGTGTCCTTGATATCAAGCTCTATATCCTTGGTAATACTTATTCTGCCCGATGATTCCGCCTGTGAGCCGTAACTGGCCAGCCGAACAAAATCGATTCGCAGGGGATTTCGTATATTTCGGACAAGATCCGCCACGAAGATAAAGGCCCCGTTGAGGATTCCGACCAGCACCAGGGGACGCCCATGGTAGTCCCTGGAAATTTGCTCCCCCAGTTCACATACGCGCGTCTTAATAGTCTCAGATGACAAAACCTCCAGAAGTTGATCCTTATTGTCCAAAACTAACCTCCTTTATTCCGACCTTTAAACCCTGAACAGGTAGTGAACAATTGTCTCTATCTGTAGACCTGCTTGACAACCGATTTTTGTAAATTAACTTACATGCTGATTGTTTGCCAGTGTCGAGAGTTAAAAAGAACGGAGGTCAAGTTTTATATGCCAATTTATGAATATAAATGTGAAAAGTGCAACAAGATTTTTGAAAGTTTCGTGCTTTCATCCAGAGATAAAGAGGGAATCAGGTGTCCTGCGTGCGGATCCAATGATGTCAGGAAGATGCTGTCGAGCTTCAGCTCTGTTTCAGCAGGCCCGGTTTCCTGCAGTACCAGCAACACATCGAGTTGTGGCTCCTCCCGCTTTGGTTGAGCATGACATTTCCAGCCGTTGGCTGGTCAATTATGAATTATCGTGCAGGGCTTCTTGTAAATTCAAGTCATGTCTCTTACATTCTTTCAGTTGACCCTGATGCCTGATTCAAGGGAATCCATGCACATTAGATTTAGGAGAGCAGGCGTTTCATGCTGAAGATAGAAGATCTCTGGGTAGAAGTGCAGGGCCGCGATATCCTCAAGGGGATCAATCTCAAAATAGGAACAGGTGAGACGCACTGCCTGTTTGGTAAAAACGGTTCGGGGAAAACAACCTTGCTCATGACCTTAATGGGTTTTTCCGGTTATAGGGTCAAGCACGGTCATATACTCTTCAAAGGAGAGGATATCACGTATCTGCCGATAAATGAAAGGGCCAGGCGAGGACTTGGAGTGGCCTTTCAGCGCCCTCCGACCCTCAGAGGTGTACAGCTTAAGAACTTGCTGGCCCTGTACAGCAAGGAGACAGATATCGGCAGCCGGTTGGCCCTTGCCTATAATTTTGAGGATTTTCTGGAAAGGCAAGTGAATCTCGGTTTTTCCGGTGGTGAGATAAAAAAGTCTGAACTGCTCCAGCTTCTGGCCCAGAGTCCCGATCTGCTGCTTCTTGATGAGCCGGAATCCGGTGTGGATGTTGAGAATCTGGATGTAATATGTCAGATGATCCGCAAGCTGTTACAAAAAGACATACCCGCAAAGCGCCGAAAGTCCGGTCTCATAATTACCCATACAGGACTTATACTAAACTACGTAAATGCCGACAGGGGTCATGTCATGCTGAACGGGCAGATATACTGCCATGGAAATCCTCTGGACATATTTGAGAGAATAAAAAATTATGGATATGAGGAATGCGCTAAATGCCGTCTATTCGAACAAAGCCTTAAAATATGAGATATTCAGAAAACCATATTGGTAATAAGAACGTTAGTGATGAAGAACTGCTGAAGACCTTCAGCCCTGCTTCTGAGTCAAAGGGGCCAAAAGATACGGGGGAATTTGAAGAAGAGGAGCTTGAAAGACTCAAGCAGACCGGAATCGACCTCACCCATCCGAATAGAACAGGGACCTTTGTTCAGACAAATCACACGGTACAGAGGTGTGATTGTGAGTCATCGGGCATAGAGCTGCTGCCTGTCACAGCGGCCCTTAAAAAATACGATGGCCTCAAGGAATATTGGTGGAGACTTATATCGGCAGAGAAAGATTCTTTTACTCGGGAAGCTGACCAGGAACTCGATAACGGGTATTTCATTCGGGCCCTTCCCGGTGAGAAGGTAATCTATCCACTGCAGACCTGTCTTTATATCCGGGATGAAAATTTGGCCCAGCGCGTTCACAACATAGTTATAGCGGAAGAAGGTTCTGAATTAAATATCATCACCGGGTGTTCCACCCATCCCCATCTGAGATCCGGACTGCACATAGGCATATCTGAATTTTATGTAAAGAAGGGGGCCAAATTAACGTTTACCATGATCCACAACTGGGGTGAAAATGTATACGTAAGGCCCCGTACGGGTATCAGGGTAGAAGAGGAAGGTGTCTTTCTCTCTAATTATATTTCCCTTAAGGGGGTAAAGTCTGTCCAGACCCTTCCAACAGCCACCCTGACAGGTCCGAATGCCGTGGCCCGCTTTAATTCCGTTATCGTGGCCCCTGAGGGCTCAGATATAGACATCGGCGCCGAGGTCATACTTGAGGCCCCTGGAACCAGGTCCGAAGTGGTATCCCGGACCATATCTACCGGAGGACGCGTAGTTGCCCGGGGACACCTTATCGGCCTTGCCCCTGATATTAAGGCACACCTTGAATGTCAGGGCCTGATATTGGCAGAACACGGCGTAATTCATGCCATACCGGAGCTGGAGGCCCATGTGGCGGGTGTAGATATGTCCCATGAAGCAGCTGTAGGGAGAATCGCCCAGGAGGAAATTGAATATCTTATGGCCCGAGGCCTTGATGAAGAAGAAGCGACATCTACCATAGTCCGAGGATTTCTGGACGTGAGGATCAACGGTCTTCCTCCGGAGCTGAATGAAGAGCTGCAGGAAGTTGTGGAAGAGTGCCACAAGGGGATGTAGATATCGAGTGTTCGGCTTGTTCAATGATATAAGTCAGTGATCGATGTGAAGATAGGTCTGGCACAATATAATCCTACAGTAGGTGCGTTTCAGAACAATGTCGTTCAGATGGCCGGACTTGCCTTAAAGGCCAGAGAGAAAGGGTGCGAGCTGGTCATATTCCCGGAGCTCGCAATATCTGGTTATCCACCGCTGGATCTGCTGGAACGCAGAGAATTCATACAGGAAAACCTGAGGGCTACGGATCGTCTGATGTCAGAGGTAAAGGGGATTGCCGTCCTGTATGGCTGCGTTTCACTGAATACAAAGGGGGGCGGAAAACCCATATACAATACAGCCGTCCTGTTTGAAGACGGAAAGGTCCTGGCCAGGGTCCACAAGAGGCTTCTTCCCAGCTACGATATCTTTGATGAGGCCAGGTATTTTGAGCCGGGGACCGAATGTGAGCCGGTAAACCTTAAGGGGCTCTCTCTTGGTATTACCATATGCGAGGATATCTGGAATGACAGCGATGTATTCTCCGAACGCCACTACTCCGTGAACCCTGTGGCTGAGCTTGCAGAAAAAGGGGCTGATGTCTTCATCACCATAAATTCGTCTCCATTTGATGTAGAAAAAGCCGCCTCTCGTTATCGTATCCTGAGCCGGCTTGCCGGCAAATATCACAGTCTGTTTTTATATATTAACGCAGTCGGCGGGCAGGATTGTCTGATATTTGATGGCGGCAGTATGGCCGTTGATCTTACGGGAAAAATCATAGCTCAAACAAAGGACTTTGCCGAGGATCTGGTCACAGTAGATACAGACACCGGACAGGGTGAAAAGCACAAGGTCTCGTCCTCCAGGGAAGAGGCTGTGGTCAAGGCCCTCAGGCTGGGCCTGAAAGACTATACAGGCAGATGCGGTTTCAGCAAGGTCATTCTGGGTCTGAGCGGCGGGATAGATTCTTCTGTAACCGCTGTGGTAGCTGCACAGGCCATCGGCCCTGCAAATGTTCTGGGAGTCATAATGCCTTCTCCTTATACATCAGAGGCAAGTATTGAGGACGCAGAGGCCCTGGCCCGAAAACTCGGGATACAGACGATTGTTATACCTATATCAGGTATCTTTGATTCATATCTTAAGACCCTCGAACCGTTTTTTAAAGGAAAAGGGCGGGATGTTACGGAAGAGAACATACAGGCCAGGATCAGGGGTAACCTGCTCATGGCCATATCAAACAAGTTCGGCCACCTGGTTCTCTCTACGGGCAACAAGTCGGAGCTTGCAGTCGGATACTGCACGCTCTATGGAGATCTGAGCGGGGGCTTTGCCCTTATCTCTGATTTGCCGAAGACCATGGTCTATAAAGTGGCTGTATATCTCAACTCGGAGAAGGAGATAATCCCCGGACGAGTGCTGACAAAGGCCCCTTCGGCGGAATTGAGGCCCGGGCAAAAGGACCAGGACTATCTTCCACCATATGACATTATGGATGCAATACTTGAAAAATACCTGGAACAGAACACCCCGCCTGACCGGATAATCGCAGAGGGTTTTCATTCGAATACCGTGTACAGAATAATACAAATGGTCGACCGCAGCGAGTATAAGCGTCAACAGGTCCCCATGGGTCCCAGGGTTACTACCAGGGCCTTTGGTTATGGCCGCAGATATCCGGTTTGCCATGGATACAGGAGACAGGCAGAAAATACAGGTTAGGGAATTGTTTTGGAAAAGGGAATTTTTATATCTGAAATCCGGCCTTCTGCCTCTGTGGAAGGGCTTTTCTGTGTCGCCTCCAAACGATTGCTTGAGACAAGAAACGGAGAACCTTATCTGGCCATCACCCTTACTGACCGGACCGGGGAGATTGAAAGCCGGGTCTGGGAAGGGGCTAAACAGCTTGACACGGTATTTGGTCAAGGAGATTACGTCAGAATCAAGGGAGAGGCCCAGAAGTTCAGGGACATCACCCAGTTAAAGATCACTCGTCTGGAATCAGTAAGGGATAAAGGTATAGATCCAGGGCTCTTTCTCCCTGTTTCTCAGGCCGACAGCGACGAACTCTGGTCGGAATTCAGAAGGTATATCAAGGGAATCAGATGCAATGATTTCGCGTCTTTGTTAAATGGTATTTTCAAGGACCGGAAAATAAGCGAGGCGTTCAGGTTGGCACCAGCGGCAAAGAAGATGCACCATGCCTATATCGGCGGATTGCTTGAGCACAGCGTATCAGTGACAAGGCTGGCGGATTCCGTCTGCAAGCTGTATCCACAACTTGACCGGGATTTGCTGGTGTCGGCGGCCCTGATTCACGATATCGGGAAAATAGAAGAGTTCACCTTTTCCCGTCCCCCGATAGACTATTCCGACAAGGGCAGGCTCCTTGGGCATATTGTACTGGGCATCTCTATTGTTGACGGCTTTGTTGCAACACTGGGCATTAAGGAATCCTCCCAACAGATAGTCGCACTGAAGCACCTGATAATCAGTCATCATGGTCAGAAGGAGTTTGGTGCGCCTGTGCTTCCCATGATGGAGGAGGCTATAACACTGAATTATATAGATGATTTAGATGCCAAGCTTAACTATCTTGGAAAGCTTAAAAAAGATATTCCAGGGCCGACTCACGGCTGGACTGAATATCAAAGGCTCTTTGAGCGTTATTTTTACCTCCCGTGTGCGGAAGGAGTATCAGGGGATAAAGCCTGGAAAGAGGCGGCTCAGAATGCCGACGCAGAAGACCGGTTGAATACTCAGCCCAGCCTGTGGTCCAAGAAAAAAACAGTGTGAACAGGCAATTACTGAGTGATATTTCAGACCAGGAAAGGCTTACCCGGGTCTTTGGCCGCATGATGCAAAAGGGCCTTCTGGCCCATGCTTATTTATTGGCGGGGCCCTCAGGAGCCGGCAAAGAGGCACTTGCCCTCTCCTTTGCAAAGCTGCTCTTGTGTGAAAATCCATATCTTGGCAAGGATCGTTCGATCCCATGCGGCATTTGCGCGGGGTGCCTAAAATTTGATCACCAGACTCATCCTGATCTCGTAGTCTTAAGGCCTCAAGGGGCAATGATAAAATTGGACCAGATTCGTGATTTGCAAAGGCACCTGTCTTTTCCCCCCTTGGATTCTCAACGTAGAGTATGCCTGATAATGGAGGCCCAAAAAATAAATCTTCCAGCTGCGAATGCCCTTTTGAAGACACTTGAAGAACCCCCTGCCGGTAATCACCTTATTCTTACCGCTGCCTCAGTCAGGATCCTCTTGCCTACCATAGTATCCCGCTGCCAGGTGTTAACCTGTGAAGGCCTGTCCGTGAGAGCGCTTTTGGAGCGCATTAAAGTAGAAGGCCTTTGCTCCCCTGACTCAGCGCAATTTCTGGCCTGTTTTTCAGAAGGCAGTATCTTAAGGGCCAAAGATCTGCTTGAGCAGGAGGTCTTTAACGTGCGGAAAGACCTGTTTGAATTTCTGAAAACCAGCAGGGTAAAAGCGCTTTTGAGGCTATTTGTCCTGTCAAAGCGGATTTCGGGTAAGCGGGAGAATATTCTCCTTGCTGTACAGATAATCCGCACTTTTCTCAGAGATATTATGATGCTTAAAGGGCTTCGTGGACAGGATTTGAAAGAAAAGAACGAACCGGGTGCTCAGATTCTCTTTAACCCTGACTATGAGAATGAGCTTCAGGAGATCTCTCAGCGATTTACCTGTCAGGATTTGACAGAGTATTGCCAGTGGCTCGACAAGGTGGAATGGATGCTGGACCGAAATATAAGCAGGGATTTTTTGGCGGAATCGGTCCTCATTTTCTGGATAAGGAGACCCTGATAGGATATATACTTTGAACAGTGACCCTAAACGGTGAAAGTCTGCAGGATTTTCCCTGAAAGATCTGGTATCATGTCGGCCAATGAAAGAAGTAAATATGGTAATGGCAATAGATGAGAAACAATATAACGAATATGATGCATCGCGACCAGATATCAAGGTGCCGGACAGTGGAGAAGGGTCTAAGGATGAGACATCCATAGTACTTGTCGCAGTCCGCTTCAGACCCAAATGGCCCCCGTCCCACTATAATGCGGGTAATATTTCGTTAATGGATACGGAATGGGTGGTAGTGCCTACAGATCATGGAATCGAGGTAGGCCAGGTAATGGGCCGCCCCGTTATCATTAAAATGCCGATGAAGGCCCCTCTTCCAAAGGTGGAACGTTTGGCCAGTACCCATGAAATAGAACTCTACTATCGGAATTTGGATCGGGAAAGGGTTGCCAGGGATGTCTGCGCAGAGCGTGTTCGTGCCCTGGGTCTTTCCATGAAGCTGGTCAGAGTAGAGAGCTTTTTCGATGGAAGCAAGGTCATTTTTTACTACTCTGCAGAGGGCAGAGTAGATTTCAGGGAATTGGTAAAAGACCTGGTAAAGATCCTGCGGACAAGGGTGGAAATGTGTCAAATAGGCATAAGACACGAGACCAAAATGATAGGAGGTATAGGCAATTGTGGCCGTGAGTTCTGTTGCACCAGTTTTTTCAACGATTTTGATCCTGTGTCGATAAAGATGGCCAAAACCCAGAACCTGCCCCTGAATCCAAGCAAAATATCAGGGATCTGCGGCAGATTGTTGTGCTGTCTTACCTATGAGTACGGGACATATCTTGATTCAGCCAAGGACATGCCACTACTTGGAAAATCTTGCGACACCCCGGCCGGGCAAGGCAAGGTTGTGCGCCGGGACATCCTGCGCCAGACCGTAACAGTGGCCTTCCCCGGCGGCACGCAGTTGGAATTCAAAAATTCAGACCTCGAGCAACATCTTTTGCTGCAAAAGAAAAAGGCTCAATCTTCAAACATAGACAAAAGAAAACAGAAACCAATAAAAACAGATAAACCCGCGGCCCATTCACCAAAGCAGAAGAGACCTGAAGGCAGGCAGGGAAAAGAGAAAAAGGGGCCGGAAAGATCAACCGACTCCCAGGATAATGTTGGCAGTTCCAAGGGGAGGGCCAAGGGAAAGAACAGGCATAACAAAGGAAGAAGTGTGCAGTCCAAAGCAAAAAAGAATAAATAGGATACAATTCAGTAGATTACTCAATGAAAAACAAATTCTATATAACGACACCTATCTATTACGTAAATGCAGAACCTCATCTGGGGCATGCCTATTCAACGGTGATATCGGATGTGCAAAACCGTTTCCATAAACTTCGCGGCGAGGAGACCTTTTTCCTGACCGGAACAGATGAACATGGGGACAAGATTGTTCAGGCGGCAGAGAAGCAGGGGACAGATCCAAAGACTTATGCAGACAGGATCAGCTCTTTGTTCAGGGAGTCATGGTCCCTTCTGGACACTGAGCCTGACAGGTTTATTCGCACCACAGCACCGGAACATATTGCAACCGTTCAGCGCATATTGCAGGATGTCTATGACAGAGGGGACATTGTTTTCAAGGAATATGAGGGGCTTTACTGTTTTGGGTGTGAACGTTTTTATATGGAGAGGGAACTGAAGGATGGAAAGTGCCCGGACCATGGTACTGTCCCGGTACGGCTGAAGGAAAAAAATTATTTTTTCCTTATGAGCCGCTATCAGGACTGGTTAATAGACCATATAAAGAGGCACCCGTTGTTTATCACGCCTGAGCGTTACAGGAATGAAGTACTGTCTTTTTTAAGGGATCCCCTGGATGACCTCTGCATCTCCAGACCGGTCAGCCGTCTCACGTGGGGCGTTCCGCTTCCCTTTGACGATAAATTTGTAACCTATGTCTGGTTTGATGCCCTGATCAACTATCTGACCGGCCTGGGATACCCTGATGACCCCAATTTTTCAAAGTTCTGGCCGGTGGCCGAACATGTCATAGCCAAAGATATCCTGAAGCCACACGGTATTTACTGGCCCACCATGCTGAGTGCTATCGGACTCGAGCCCTATAGACGTCTTCATGTCCACGGCTACTGGCAGATCCATGATCAGAAAATGTCCAAGAGCCTTGGAAACGTTATACGGCCGGGGGGTCTGGTTAAGTCTTTTGGTGTCGATGCAACCAGATACTGTTTGATACAGGAGATGGTCTTCGGCCTGGATGCCAGGTTCAGCGAAAACGCATTCCTGTTGAGGATCAACGCTGATCTTGCCAATGATCTGGGGAATCTTCTGAGTCGTACCCTGGCCATGGTTTTGAAATATGCAGAGGGTGAGGTCCCGGCATCTCAAGGACAGGATGGGGTGGAGAAAGAACTCCGCGAGGCTGTTCTCAGGCTGGTACCTGAATGGGAAAAGACCATGGAGTCTTTTGCAATGCACAGGGCCATGCAGGCGGTCTGGGAGGTAATAAACCTGGCAAACAAGGTGATTGATACCTCTGCCCCGTGGATTTTGGCCAAGAATCCGGCCAAGGCCGGCCGGCTGAGGAATGTTCTCTATACTCTCCTTGAATCTCTTCGCATTTTTTCCATCCTCATATATCCGGTGATGCCCTCAACCGCCAGGAAAATGCAGGAGGCCCTGGGGCTTGATCCACAGAAAGACCTGGATCTGAGCGCGGCGCGGCGATGGGGAGTCCTGATCCCCGGGACCAGGACCTCACGCATACCCTCGCTGTTCCCAAGGTTGGAAACAGGCAAGGCAAAGGACAACAGGGAAGTCAAAAGAGGGCCTGTGGCTGAAGATAGGGTAAAACAGATTGCCTTTGAAGATTTTAAACAGATAGATCTCAGGGTGGCAACGATAACGGCAGCTGAGAGGGTGCCCAAGGCGGACAGGCTTATTAAGCTCAATGTCAGCTGTCCGGAAGAACGAACTATAGTTGCCGGTATTGCAGAATACTTTTCACCTGAAGATCTGGTCGACAGACAGGTAGTTGTGGTGGCCAACCTTAAGCCGGTAAAAATCAGGGGGATACGGTCCGAGGGAATGCTGCTGGTGGCCAAAGACGATAGCGGTCTTCACTTGACCACCACGGCCACTCCGGCGGAATCAGGGGCAAAGGTAAGATAATTTCATGGACGCCAAGACCATCATACTCGGTACCGCCGGTCATATTGATCACGGGAAGACCGCTCTGGTCAAAGCCCTTACCGGGACAGATACGGATAGGCTGAAAGAGGAAAAGGAGCGGGGGATCACTATTGAACTGGGTTTTGCCCTTCTTTCCCTCCCTTCAGGCCGGCAGATGGGGGTGGTGGACGTCCCGGGTCATGAACGTTTTGTAAAAAACATGGTGGCCGGGGCCATGGGGATGGACCTCGTTGTCCTCGTGGTGGCTGCTGACGAAGGGATAATGCCCCAGACCACAGAACATATGGAGATATGCCGGCTCCTTGGTATCAAGAAGGGGCTTGTTGTCCTGACCAAGAAGGACCTTGTGGAACAGGAATGGCTGGAAATGGTCATTGATGACGTTGGTGATTTTGTCTCCGGCACATTTCTGGAAGATGCACCGGTGCTGGCCGTCTCTTCAGTTACAGGTGAAGGCCTTGACGAACTCCTCGATGTCCTGGAGAAGATGGCGTCGGAGGTGATGCCGAGAGCACCATTCGGGCCATATCGTCTTCCGGTTGACAGGGTATTCAGCGTAAAAGGCTTTGGTACTGTTGTCACCGGTACTTCTATCTCAGGGCAGATCGGATTGGGAGACGATATATCTATTTACCCTAAAGGACGGACTGCCAGGATTCGAGGCATTCAGGTCCATGAAAAGAATGCCCAGGAGGCCCATCCGGGAATGCGTACGGCCCTCAATCTACAGGGCATAGATACTGAGGATGTCAACAGGGGAGACGTTGTGGCTACTCCAGGGAGCCTGCATGCGAGCTATCTTGTTGACTTGAATTTTCTCTATCTTGCCAGCGCAGGTCGTCCTCTGCGGCACAGGAGTCCTGTTCGCTTTCACGTGGGAACAGCCGAGGTTATGGGAAGGGTCCTGCTGCAGAAAAATGAGCTTGTTCCTGGTTCAGAGACCTATATCCAGATAATGCTGAAGGAGCCGGTGGCAGTACTCTCACAGGATCACTATGTTATCAGGAGTTATTCACCTATCCGCACTATTGGCGGCGGAAGGATTCTCCACCCTGTTCCCAGAAAACGTAAGCGGACCCGGCCTGGTCTGTGGACAGAGTTGGATATACTGGCCAAGGGCGGACCCAGTGATATTATCGGTTATCATATTGAGCGCGCAGGTGTGAGGGGTCTTTTAAAGTCTGAACTGGCGATGCGCAGCAGTATCTATGGGAAGCGCCTTGACCGGGAACTTGATCCCCTTCTCAGTTCCAGAAAAATTATAAGCTTTGAGGAGGAGGGGCAGAGATTCATTCACAATAAGGTTTACAATACCCTGAAGGAACAGGTATTGAATATCCTGAATGCATTTCACAGTGACAATCCCCTTGTCCAGGGTCTGTCCAAAGAGGAGCTGAGGTCCCGCCTTTTCACCACAGCCGGAGTTTCGAGATCCGTATTCCGGTCTCCAAACCGCCAAACCGCCAGATCTCCGAATCAGAGGCTGTTTCAGATGCTCCTTTCCGATCTTGTCAAATCAGCAAAGATTGCACAGGAAAAGGATCTTGTCCGGCTTTCCAGCCACTATGTGATTCTGGGAGATGAAGAAAAAGAACTTCGAAGCAGACTTGAACTTATCTTCAAACAGGCCAATTTTCAGCCGCCTTTTCGTGAAGAAGCACTCAGCCGTGTGACAGGGCATGAGAAAGCGGCGGAAAATATATTTAATTTGATGGTCAGAGAAGGGATTCTAATACGTCTTAAGGACGATCTTTATTTTCACCACAGCGTCCTGGATAAAATTAAAGACATGGTCATTCGTTTCATCAGAGAGCACGGCGATCTCGGCATAAACGAATTTCGGGATCTTGCCGGAGGGCTTTCCAGAAAATATATGATTCCGCTGCTTGAATACCTGGACAACCAGCGCGTGACTATTCGAATAGGTGATAAACGCAAGCTGCGCGGAGGAAATGTTGAATGTTAAATTTTGAATGCTGAATTGTGGAAGAAAAATTTAAAAGACATATACCTTAATTCAACATTCAAAATTCAAAATTGTCTATAAAATGCTTCCCAAGTCTCTTTACTCAAAGCTGCAAAAGGCCATGGACGAGCGACTCGCCCAAATGGATTCAGGATATGAAGCCAAAGGGATAAACCGCAGCTTTGCAGTCACATTTGAACTCGTTCCCGCCAGGGCATCAAAGGGCAAGGCCATTGACGAAATCCTGCGTTTTGCAAGAGAGGCGGCGAATGACGGCTTGATCAGTGCCCTTTCCATAACAGATAACGCCGGAGGACACCCGGCACTTTCTCCAGGGGCCCTTGGCTCCGAGATAATGGATTTCGGGATCGATTCAATTATCCACTTTTCCTGCAAGGACAAAAACCGTAATCTTGTTGAGAGCCAGCTCTTTGTGCTGGACCGGTCAGGAATTAAAAACCTGTTGGTGCTGACCGGAGACTATCCCAGATACGGATTCATGGGAAATGCCAAACCTGTCTTCGATCTGGATTCAGTCCAGGTTTTGGGCATGATCTCCGATATGAACCAGGGATTTGTCCTTAATCCCAAGGCACCGTTCGGCGGTGTAAAACTGGCCCCCATGAGTTTTCATGCCGGCTGTGTGGTATCTCCTTTTAAACGCCTGGAGTCCGAGCTCATCCCTCAATACCTGAAACTCAAGCGTAAAGTCCATGCCGGGGCAAGGTTTGTGATAACACAAATGGGTTTTGATGTACGCAAATTCGATGAGCTGAGACGATTTATGGACAGGGAAGGTCTCAAGGTCCCCCTTTTAGGGACCGTATTTATACCAACCATAAAACTGGCCAGAATACTGTGCAGAGGTGAAATTCCAGGGTGCGTTCTGCCGGGCAGGCTTCTGGAACGCATGGAACAGGAGGCCCTGTCGAATGACCGGGGAGAAAGTGCCAGGCTGGAGCGCGCAGCCATGCTGGTGTCAATACTGAAAGGTCTTGGCTATGAGGGCGTACATATCAGCGGTCCCTGCCTCAAATATGCGCATGTTAAATGGGTCGTCGAGCGGGCCAATGAGATAGGCGAACGATGGAAGCCCTTTATACACCATTTTGTTTTTCCAGAGGAATGGAGCTTCTGGTATTTCAAGGAAGATCCTGAAACCAGGCTCAATCGTGATGAGCCGAATCCAGGTTCAGACGCTGGTCTTTCCCTCAAGGATTCACTGGGTTTGGGTCTTGGACGCCTTTTCCACGGGCTTGCCTTTGAGCCGGAGAGGCCTTTTTTCAATTCCCTGCAGAGGATGGCTGAGTGGATTGATGGTTCATCTTCAAAAGGGTACTTTACCTCTTTTGAACACAGGGTAAAAGATTGGCTGTATGATTGCCGTCGCTGTGGAGATTGTACTTTAGGAGAAATGGGTTTTCTCTGTCCCCAGTCCCAGTGTCCCAAGTCCCTTCTGAATGGTCCCTGCGGAGGCAGCAGAGATGGCTGGTGCGAGGTCTGGCCTGGAAGGCGGGAGTGTTTTTATGTAAGGGTATATGAACGACTTCGAGTCCTTGGTAAACAGGAAAGCCTGGCCGGTCCCCGTGTTCCTCCAAGAGACTGGGCACTCGACAGTACCTCCTCATGGCTGAACTTCTACCTGGGGAGGGATCATCATAGGCTCAGATGATTGAGGGAATGAAGGATTGAGTTGTTTGTGTGCTGTAGTTAAATTATAAAAACGGATTCCGCTCAAAATGCTCCAGATGCAAGGCGCAAAATTTTCGAGGAATGAGGAGTACTTAGCGTACGTCGCAGTGACGAGGAAATTGAAGCAACGAAGCAGATGGAGTATTTTCAGCGGAATCAGACTGAAAAAATTCAGTTGACAACAAAGGGTATTAGGTGAATTCATAGAATTATGATTGTTAAAAGTGGTTTGCTGGTGCTTCATTGAGGTATAATCAACATGGATACACTGAAAAAGATCAATCCTTCAAGACGAACAGAGCATATTGCCTATGCCATCAGGGATATCATACTGGTAGCTGATAAGAGAAAGGCCGGCGGAGGTGACCTGTTTTATCTTAATATAGGAGATCCTGTGCTGTTTGATTTTCACACGCCCGGACACCTCATAGATGCCTGCTATAAGGCAATGCTGGATCATTACACAGGTTATTCCGCCTCCGATGGAGTGCCGGAGGCCATTGAGGCCGTGAGAAAAGATGCCGTGAAAAGCGGTATAGAGCCTTATGAGATAATGATTACCACGGGTGCCAGTGAGGCCATTGATTTTGCGCTTTCGGCCCTGGTTAACAGGGGCGAAAATGTCCTTGTCCCATCACCGGGCTATCCCCTTTACAATGCGCTTCTCAGCCGCCTGATCGGTGAAGCCAGACCTTATTTGCTGGACGAAGACAATGCCTGGCAGCCCGATATTGATCACTTAGAGAAACAGATAGATGAAAATACGCGGGCAATTGTGATCATAAACCCCAACAATCCTACAGGTGCCGTTTATAGTGAGGATACACTGCGTAAGGTAGTAGAACTGGCAAGGCGTTATAACCTGGTAATTTTCAGTGACGAGATATATGATAAACTCATACTGAACGGCCAGCGACACATCAGTACGGCCTCACTGGACAAAGAACTTCCTATCGTGACCTTTAACGGCCTTTCCAAGTGTTACCTTGCCCCTGGATTCCGTATCGGATGGTCCGTAGTAAGCGGGGCTAAAGAGCTGGTGGAGGATTATACCGAGGCCATGAAAAAGCTCGCGCGGGCAAGGCTCTGCGCCTCTCACCCAAAGCAGTTTGCAATAGCGTGCGCCCTGAACGGTGATCATATACATATAAAGGAGGCCACGGGAAAACTGATCAGGCGCAGGGACCTGACGGTCGAGAGGCTGAATGCCATTCCGGGCATATCCTGCCAGAGACCTGACGGGGCATTCTATGCCTTTCCCAGGATCGAGGAGGATGTAGATGACAAGGAATTCGTAAAAGGCCTTATCCGTGAGACCGGTGTCGTCGTCGTTCACGGCAGCGGCTTTGGCCCTCTGCCTGAGACCCCGCATTTCCGCGTGGTCTTTCTTCCTCCCGAGGCCATCTTAAACGAGGCATATGACAGGCTGGAAGGATATATGAAGAGGCATTTCAGCTAGTCAGTAATCTCTGTAAATGACCAATAGAGTATCAAGTAAAATCATAGCTGATTTTGGAAGACAATGGACTAATTATACTGAAAATACAGGCTATTACGCTTCAGCAGACTTCCTTGACGACCTGTTTGGACCCCTGATTGACAAGGAATCCATAAAAGGGCGAAAAATAGCAGACGTGGGTGCAGGTACAGGAAGATTCGTAAAGATGTTTCACGAACTCGGTGCCAAACACATTTTGGCCCTGGAGCCGTCTTCCGCAATAGATGTCTTGAAAGAAAGTACCAGTCACATGGAAAACGTTGAATATCTGCAGACCACCGCCGATCGCCTGCCTGCCGACAATTTTGATTTGGTCTTTTGTATAGGCGTGCTGCAGTTTATTCCTGAACCTGTCAGTGCACTCAGGGCCATGGGAAAGGCTCTTTCACCAAATGGTCATCTGTTCCTGTGGGTTTATGGACAGGAAAATAACAAGGCCTACCTGACTCTGGTGCGCCCTCTGCGTCTTATTACCGCCCGATTGCCGCATCCATTCCTGGCTGCCTTGAGCAGCCTGCTGCTGCCTCCTGCCAATCTCTACTCGTTTCTTTGCCGCCACCTCAGTTTGCCCCTGGCGGAATACATGCGCAATTATTTTGAACAGCTGGATCAATACAGCAGAAAACTGGTGATTTACGATCAACTCAATCCACGAATGGCACGTTATTACCAAAAGGACGAATTGCAGAGACTTCTGGAAGAAAGCGGCTTTAACGATATCCAAATGTACCATAGGCTGGGTTACAGTTGGAGCGTATTGGCCGGTCACAAAGGCACTTCGTCAGCAATTCCCCCAGACCACTGAATTGGAAGGCATTCCAAGTAATCGATACTTGTATATGGAGAGTTCCACTCCTGGGGGAAACAGATCTATTAATTTGCCAGGCGTGAGCAGATTGAGATTTTCCGTCCTTGACCAGAACTCCAATCCAATGAACCGCAGGATGGCCTGGTGTATGGGTTGCGGCAGCCAGTGGATAAAGGGTAAAAAGGTGTGGAACTCTACTGGAAACAAGCGGTTAGGAGTAGTAATAAAAAACCTTTTGCCTACGCGCAGCAATTCGCTTACAAAGGCCCTTTGATGTGTACAGTCCCCAACGTGTTCCAGCACAGCGGAACAGAATACTATGTCAAAGGCATCATCAACAAAGGGTAACATCTCACCATCTGCCTGCACAAAAACGCAACCCGGATATTCCCTTTCGAGAAACGAGATATATTCAATGCCTGTGGCAACCAACCGGTTTTTATATGGATAAAATCTTTCAAAAAAATTTGAGTCCATCAGTGTCTGGTCGGGAGTAGCACCGACATCCAGTATCCGGCAGGAGGGCGTGGGTGCCATGACTTCCATAAAGAGGTTGAATATCCTTCGCCTCACTCGATAAGAGACCCGGGACGCCGGCCCTCGAAGGGGATGTCCCAGCGAAAAATAGTCGATTGCCTTTGGATTCAACGCTCCAGACCGAGTATGGCCAACACAAAACCTGAAAATATTGTCTGGACGCCAAGGGTAAGTCCCGTCACAGAGGTGATAACCGTGCGCAGGCTGTCCTGATAGGGCAAAGGGCCAAAATCCGCTGCCTGCCAGGCAAGCATGGCTTTAGCAAGGCAGGCAAGTCCTCCCGTGATAAACAGCAATCCAACACCGATGCCCCATTCCACGGATCGTCCCTCGACGAGTTTTATCAAATGCGGTTTAGGGCCGGGCAGTAAGCCGGTATTGGCCGCATAGGTCTTGACAAAAAGCGCAAAGGCCAGTGTCTGGAAACCCATTATCAGTGATACACTGGAGACGAGAAGGCTATTAAGGTCAAAGGTCACTTCACCCACCCTCAGGGGACCAGGCAGCAGGATAGAAAATCCAAGACCACCCAGGATGGTAAATAAGAAGCCGGGGATCAGGAACAGCCAGTTTGGGCTGTAGAGCAGCATGAAACGCAGATGTCGCCAGCCATCCCGCCAGCTGCGCAGGTGAGACGGCCTCGACCGTCCGTCCAGCCGAAGTGTGACAGGTACCTGACCAATCTTTAATGATGCCAGTCTGGCCTTGACGACCATTTCAGAAGCAAACTCCATACCCCCGGCGCAAAGGCCCAGCGACAGAATGGCCTCCCGCCTGAATGCACGCAGACCGCAGTGGAAATCATCCACAGGTGCCTTAAAGAACAATCGGCCCAGCCCGGAAAGCACTGGGTTGCCGATCCAACGGTGTTTCCACGGCATGGCCCCCGGCTCGATAGAACCGCCGCCCCTGGGCAGACGGCACCCCATGACCAGATCATAGCCTTTATGCAACAGATTCATGAAATGCGTCAATTCGCCGAAATCATAACTGCCGTCCGCGTCTCCCATTATTATATACGTACCCCTGGCGGCCTCGATGCCCGCCTTGAGGGCGTGACCATATCCCCTGCGTCCTACCCTTACAACCCTGGCACCGGCCTGGGCTGCAAGGACCTGCGAGTTGTCGGTACTGCCGTTATCCGCCACCACCACCTCTCCGGCGACATTTTGCTTTTGCAGGGATGCAAACGCCTCCTCAATACAGCCCACAATGGTCTCGGCCTCGTTAAGGCAGGGCATGACTACGGAGATTTCAACAGATTCTCTATCCATAATGAAATAAATAATAAAACAGTAGACACCAGTCTTCAAACAAGGAAGACCATGGCCCTTTTACCGCCATTACAAGAATATTTAAATTTTTATTTACAGATTGTCCCCTTATAATAAAAATTAAATATGTTAATAAGCAGGATGACAACTCTAAGAAAGAGACGGCTCATATTTCACGACATGTTTTCCCGGGTATCCAGCATTTAGCCGGTTACACAATACCTGTTTTTATGACAAGGCATCCAGCCATCATGTCGCAGGTATGTTGCTGACGACAGTGGATAAACTTAGCACATATTTCGTCTTCTTACTATACGGCTGCCTTATTGCCGGATCATTATGGATCTGTCTTGATTGCGGCATATTTCCGTTAGATGGAATACATGACAGCCTTCGCTATCTTGGAATGGCCGAAACCATCCAGAGAGGTGAATGGTTGGGCAATTACAATTACCTGACACTGATTCGCCTGCCTGTATATTCCTGTTTTCTGGCCCTGAACGCCTGTGCGGGATGGCCGTTGCACGTTACGCAACATGTTTTTTACCTGTTGAGCATCACAGTGCTTGCGGCGGCCTTGCGCGCATGTCAACTGAGTAAATTACAGGTCATTTTGGTGTTCGCAGGCTGTGCATTTCACCCTGTAGCCTTTTATCCAAGTCTGTTTGTACTCACCGAAGGTATATATACTTCTCTGGCAACAGGGGTATTGGCGGGTTGCCTGGGGTTGCTGGGTTCAATTGGTGAAAGCGCCTTAATCTACAGTTCATGGCTGATTGTGACATCTTTTTGCCTGGCGGTCTTTTGGTATATCAGACCGGAGGAATATGGATACTGCCGGTTCTTGGAGTTTTTATCCTTATCCTTTTTCTTCGTGCAAGTCGAATGCGTCAATTTCACTCCATAAGGGTGCCACGAGGCAGAATTGTACTTGCATTGGCAGTCCCTGCGGTTGCCACCCTGTCTCTTGGGTGGACTATAGCCTCATTGAATGAGCGGTATTATGGAATAAGGGTTACGCACGAGCTTGCCGAACCAAATTTTGTCGATTTCGGTCGATCGTTAACTCGATTGGCCCCGGAATTTCGCGAGCCTTATATACCTGTGTCGTCCGAGGCCTTGCAGACTGCCTACAGAGTCAGTCCTCATACCGCGATGTTAAAGCCGTTTCTCTCTCAACAAACTGGAGGAAAGGGTTGGTCTGAATTCGGATGTGATATTATGGGTATTTGCGACGAGTTGGCAGGCGGATGGAGCATGTGGGCCATTCGTGACGCGGTAAATTCTATAGGCCTTTATGGTAACGCTAAACAGGCAAGTGCGTTTTATGGGGCGGCGGCACAAGAGTTGTCCGGTGCATGTAAAGAGGGCAGGATAAGGTGTTCAGATAATCCTACCGGTAATCTCCTGGCACCTCCCTTGACATTGAATGATGGGCCGCGTTTACTGCAATCGTTTTTTAGAGTGTCTGCTCATACATTAAATTTTCAGGGGCTTGCCGAGTCCCTGAAAGCCTGTGACGAGATATATTCGCATCAGGATTTGGTGCCGCGTTATAATAATATAACCCATGACCAAAAGCCTGGTCCTCCATTGACTACTGTATTGAATGTAGGCCTTCATTTATCTGTTTATAGCTGGATACAATGGACTGGAATTGCAATAATGCTCATTTTGGGTTTATATGATGCGCTACGAAGATTTCGAAACAAAAACGGCAAATCTATGACGCGTGAGCCGAGCGTAATTCCCGTTTACGATTTGGCAGGGTGGTTGATGCTGATCTTCGTATGCAGTCGCCTGGTGTTGGTTTCGTATATTGACGCCATGAGTTTCCCTTGTCATATTAGATACTTGTTTGTGATTTATCCGGCTCTGACGGCCCTGGTCATAACCGCCTTTTCTTTTCCGGTGCGACTAAAGAAGATATCAAAATAGGGAGTTCCTCTTTTGTTTGACAGATTGCCATAGGCATACTGATCTCTACATAGAGCTGACCAATAGAAATACGACATTTCACTTCATTATTCTTGGCGCTACTCACGTGAAACTTTTACAAAAGACGGAAAATATAGATCTGTATGAATTCTATATTAAAATTAGTTTATACTGCCTTCTCCCTCTTTTGGGCCGTTTACCCTTTCCCCTCGCCTGGAAGCTGAACCGTATCCGGGGGGCTTTCAGGTACCACATCGGATGGTACAGGGCCTATATTAACAGGCCGGGGCTGAAGGAAATCGCTATACAAAACGTTATCCAGGCCGGCTTTACCCGGTCCGCTGCCAAGCGAATTGTCAAGGATGTTTTTGTCGTAGAAACCGGTTTTGAGCTGGAAGGGTTACTCCACGACAAGTTTAATGCGGATTGGCTGGAAGAGAACCTGCTCACAATTCATAATATGAGCAATCTTATAAATGCCATGGAAAAAGGAAAGGGGGTAATCCTGGCCACTGCCCATACCGCCAATTTTGAACTTGTGGAACTTTACGTTGCACTCAGAGGGATCCCGATTTCCGGACTATATGGTCTGCCTCAGCATAAGCCAAGGAATTCCATGGAACGGTTTGCCCTGGAAAGGTTCGCCAGGATCAGTGATAAAATAGGGGCTATATATACCAGTGGCGGTCTGCGTGAATTATACAAGGTCCTGGAAAGGGGAGAATGTGTAATGTGGCTGATAGATCTGCCGGCAGGAAACAATAAACGATCCGTACATGTAAAATTTATGGAAGAGACAATATCTGTTGCAAATTCATTTGTTACTGTATCGGCAAAAGCCGATGCACCAATTGTCCCGATGATATCAGTGGCCCGTAAAAGGCCTGGATACCAGGTCTTTTTTGGCAGACCTATTCTTCCAGGCTCATCGCCGCAGGAGTCCTTCTCTTTCATGGAAAGCCATTTGCGTAAAAGTCCTGAAAGCTGGATAGGCTGGTATTATCTGGATAGGATGAAGGTGTAAACGAAAAATGTTCATGGAGCGTCCATACCTTTATGAAATAGAGCCTACCAATCACTGTCCGTATCGATGCATCATGTGTCCGAACGGATTGGGCTGGATGACACGTTCAAAGGGCTTTATGGAACTCAGAATATTTAAGCGGGCTTTAACTGCACTGTCCCCTGAACAGCGCCTCCTGAGGCTGCACCATTTTGGAGAAGCCGTCCTTCATCCGGAAATTACATCCATGATTCAAATGGTGACGGATAAAGGTCTTGTTCCACTGATTTCGCTCAATCCGTTTACGCTTAACAACGACCTGATCGAAATGCTCGCCGATGCCGATCCAGGCATTGTCTGTTTTTCCATGGACGGCTTTACGGCCCGGGCGGTGAAAGAAATCAGGGGCATCAAGATGCCGGTGGAGCATGGTATTGAAATGATTCGACGCTTTTGTCAGGTTACAAGGAGCAAAGGATGCAAAACCCTCAAGGTCCTGCAGACAGTGATGTTAGACAGGAACCGTACAGAGCTGGAGGCGCGGGATAAGCTTGCCTCGGCGCTTGGAGGATCGGATTTTTGCATCTATGATGCCCCCAATACAGGCTTTGGATTTGATTCCATTATTCGGAAACATTCGGCATCCTGCCATGATCCCGCCCTGGTATCCAGAGAAGATTGCCAGGCACCTTTTAACCAGGTGGTGGTTCTGTGGGATGGAGGGGTGGCGATCTGCTGTTATGACTATAATGGAGATACGGTAATCGGGAATATCAGCTCGGAGACCCTGGAAACTATTTGGAATGGGGACAAGGCCAGGCAGCTGCGTAAATTGTTTCTGAGCGGCCATGCCAGAAAAAATCCCAGATGCAGGACCTGTTTCAAGGCCCCGCAAAGACCCGTGACTCAATCCGAGATCCTGTCAGTTAAAAACACCCGGGCTTTTGAAGAGGAGCGTGTAATTTTGAATATGTATGAAAGGTCCTTTGGGAAAATAGTATCGTGAATCCCCAGCTTTCACCCTATCCGACAACCATTTTTTTTGAAGTGACGAACCACTGCAATCTGCGATGTCTGCGATGTGCTATGCACGGGAAGGATGCTGTTATGCGACGGCCTCTCGGTCATATGCCCAAATCGGTCTGGAAGGCTGCCATACGTGAAATCGGTGAATGGCCCACGCCGGTTTCCGTTCTTACCCATGGTGCAGGCGAACCTTTACTTCATCCAGAAATCCTTGATATTTTAGGTTTCTGTAAGTCATTTGCCAATATACAGGTCGGCTTTCTTACAAATGGCATGCTCTTGACTGCAGATATCAGTAAAGCCCTTATCGATATGGGTATCGACTGGATCGCTATGAGTATCGACGGTATTGACCCGGTATGGCATAAGAAACTGCGTTATCCTTCGGATTTGAGGCGGATTACCGATAATCTGGAGAACTTTCTGAGAATACGGCAATTAAGGAAAAATATACCGAAAGTACTTCTGAATATGGTCATGCATCCCGAGATTATTGATCAGGGACCTAAATTCGTCAAATTGTGGATTGACCGTGTTGAAACCGTTATGCTTGCCCACTGCCGAATTCCTCCGTCAAGCAAGCGATGGCCCGATACACCCAGTCCCAGACAGGCATGCATTCTTCCCTATCAGCAGATGGTTATAGCTCAGGATGGTCGTCTTCTCATGTGCTGTGAAGATTTCGACTGTCAACATTCACCGGGCCGTTTCCCTGAGCAAAAGCTCCTGGATATATGGCAGGGGTCGTTTCTTAATAAGATACGCAGGTACCATCAATCCGGCAAATGGGATGCCATTCCTCTCTGCCGTGATTGTGACAGTTGGGCTGACGGACTTGATCCTGTTATAGAGGAGGATAAAGTGCAGGGAATTAAAAAGACTGTGCGGGTATCTCAAACAATTTATGAGAAGATCTAACTTGATTCCGGAGAACCGAAACTGTTTCGGCCCGAACTATCCGACTGAATATCCCGGCGAGATGGTCAAGGTCCTGGGATTATCGTATACAGACAGGGTACTTGATGTGGGCGGAGGCCATAACCCCCTGCCTGTGGCCCGAGTCATTCTGGAAAGGGATCTGTCTGACGGGGCCCACAGAGATGGCCAGGCCATAAGATATAGTGACAGTGCCTGTTTAATTCAAGGGGACGTGCAAAGTCTGCCATTTGCTGATCATGCCTTTGATTTCGTCTATTGCGCCCATGTGCTGGAACATGTGAATGACCCTGCCGAGGCATGCAGGGAACTCATGAGGGTGGCGACTCGAGGCTTTATTGAGACCCCGAGGGCATGGACTGAATACGTGGCGGGACATCCTTCTCATCAATGGCTTGTGGACCTGATTGACGGAGTACTGGTATTTACCCGCAAACCGTTTTTGGAATGGCCCTTTGACCAGATCGTTTTGGCAAAAGCACAAATTGATCCGGACTTTTACCAAAAGGCGCTTGTTACTTACCGAAACCTCACATGTGTTCAACTCCTTTGGGATGATACCTTTACTTTTCGAGTAACCAGATTACCTGACGGAATCGAGTATAGTTATGGGGATCCTTTAACCGCTTCGCGGGCGCACTTTGTCTTTGCGTGTAACCTCTTATTGGCCCGGGCCCCTCTTCCCAATGTACTGGTCCACGCCAAAGAGGCCTTTCTCAAGGTCAAGGATCCCAAATATGCAAAACTGGTTGAACTTGTAGAAACATTACTGGACAATAAAGTTTTAGCCCGGCCAAAAAATAAAGCCGACCTCATTTCTCTCGGTATTCAGCCCTAAATTCATGTCCGTTCAAATTACAAGTTATCGTCAGGGAGATGAGCATCAGATCGTAGCCTTGTTCAAGGACGTTTTCCAGACGCAACGATCCCTTGCTCACTGGTCATGGAAATACAGAGATGATCCTTACGGAAGTCATCTTATTTCGCTTGCATGGCGAAACAGGAAATTAGTAGCGCATTACGGAGGGTATGCACTGCCGTTCCATTTGGAAAACCGCGAAGATTCAGGTACCATCATAGTTTACCACGCCGGGGATAAAATGACTTCTCCTGAAGTCAGGGGCATGGGTTTCGGCAAAACCAGTATTCTGGTGAAGACCTGTGAACATTTTAAGACATGCCACTGCCGGGGGAAGATTGCCTTTTACTATGGCGTGGTAACGGGGCATAGCGAACGTATGGGGAGAATGTTTCTGGATTACAGGCCCTTAGCGCCGGTCGTGCGTTGGACCAGACATACTGACACCCTTTATCAACCCGGTCCATGGAGCAGAATATGGGGCCCCTGGCGTGCAAAAGCCGTCAGAAGACTCCCTGATGACATGGATGAATTCCTGAAAAAAGTGGGTCCGGCATACGGGGCGATGGTCTGGCGCACTTCTCGCTATTTACAATGGCGATATCTGGAACGTCCAGATTTACATTATTATTTTCTAACCCTCAGATATAAGCGAAAACTCGAGGCCTGGGCCGTATTCCGGCGCCAGGGTCAGGACCTTCTCTGGGGCGATGCCTTAATCAGCCCGGGGCTTGACGAAGAAGGCCTGTCTTTCCTTCTTTCCAATGCAGTCAGGAGTGCGGGAGATCATGAGAGCATATCAAGGATCGTTGCCTGGTTCCCTGACAGGAGTTACTGGATTACGGCACTACTGAGAAACACTGATTTTTGCCCTGAACCTGAACCTAACGGCCTGATCTTTGTTGTTATTCCTATTGATCAGAAATCGCCCGGGGTCAACCGGGAAAATTTTCATTACTCCTGGGGAGATACGGATCTGTTCTGATATGTATGCATTGCAACTCGAAAATATAGAAAAGACCTATCGCCTGTATTCCAGGCCTATTGACCGATTAATAGAAGTTATAACGCGAAGGCCACGTCATGCCTCGGTAAGGGTCCTTGAAGGCATCTCTCTGTCGCTCTTTCCCGGTGACATCGTCGGAATTATTGGTGATAACGGTGCAGGGAAGTCCACCCTTCTTAAAATCATAGCTGGAACACTTACCCCGACTTCCGGCCGTCTGGTCAGAAACGGAAGGATCGCCGCGCTTCTGGAACTGGGTGCCGGGTTTCACCCGGAAATGACAGGTCGCCAGAATATTTATTTTAATGCCGCACTTATGGGACTGGAAGCAGGGGTCATACAGGTCCATGAAGCAGACATTATAAGCTTTGCCGAACTGGGGGACTTTATCGATCAGCCTGTAAAGACTTACTCCTCCGGTATGCACATGCGTCTTGCCTTCAGTATAGCTACCATGGTGGATCCTGACATCCTCATCATCGATGAGGCCCTGAGCGTGGGGGATCAGTACTTTCAGGACAAGTGCCTCGCCCGAATGCGGGAATTCCGCGAGCAGGGTAAGACCATTTTGTTCTGCAGTCATGCGATGTACGTGGTGAATGAACTGTGTGACCGATGTGTGTGGCTTGACCACGGCCTCATACGTGCAGCCGGGTCGGTGCACGAGGTTATTACGGCATACCAGGAGCATACACGGGGCCATCAACAACCTGATTCTGAAAAAAGTAGTATGATCGATCGAGATTCCGGCTCACCGGCAGGGGAATTCCTGAAGATTGAAAATATGGCGGTTTCTCTGGCCGACAGGGATTTGCATATAGGCTTCCATGTCTTGTCTCAAAGAGGATTTGATGGTCATCTTGCATGGCTCCTGACACGTCAGGACCGTACTGTCGTGAGTCTGGGGACCACGGACAGGAAATCTATACCGCCTTTACACCTCACAGGGAGAAGGGAATTTGGTTTTACGATCAAGGACCTGAACCTTGTCGATGGCAAATATCATGTATATGTGGGGGTGATGGACAGAGATGCGCTCATCCCTTTCTCTATTGCACAAATGGATCTGGACATTGATTTCGGTAATACGTATTTTGACGGTGTCTGTCATTATAAATGGCAATTTACAGATGTCGATGGCCCTGCAGGCACCATTTAGCCGTCTGAAAAATTCGCATGACTCAAATCTGACTTTTTTGTAATGATTACAGAAGAAAAACTAATTCCCTATAACACCTGTGGTCTGCCAGCCGGCCCTTTTTTGATAGTTGCACCGCATCCGGACGATGAGACCTTTGGAATGGGGGGCACGATCTTCCTGGCCGGTCACAAAGGCATTCCTGTACATGTACTCATTCTCACAGACGGTCAGCAGGGGGGGGATTTTTCCATACGGAGAGAGGAATCACAGCGAGCCTGTAAAGTGCTGGGCGTCTCGCGCCTCTATTTCCGGGGACTTCAGGATCGTCACCTTATAGAAACCTCTTTATCACAGGGTGAGGTATCCAGGATACTCGATGAAGTTGCACCCCGAACGGTCTTTCTCCCGGCGCTGCAGGAATTTCATCCTGATCACAGGGCTGCTGCCTGTATGTTCTGGCAGGCCCTCAGGGAACTGGATTTCCCGGGAGAAATTTGGCTTTATGAAATTACGCGACAAGGCGAGGTTAACCGCCTCATTGATATTACGCCGGTGGTTTCCAGAAAGATCGAAGCGATCCGTTGCTACTCCAGTCAAATCAATCAGAATAACTATGAGGCCGTTGTCCTTGGTTTGAATACAGCCAGATCGTACACGCTTGGCCGGGAGGTGACGCATGCGGAAGGCTTTCGGCAAATAGAGAACTGGAAGGCCAAGAGGCCTTTTGCAGAGTATATACAAGCGGTTAAGCACTATGGATATGGTTTTATGCAATTCTCACATCCTCTGGTTTCAATTATTGTCCGCACCAAAGACAGACCCCGACTCTTGAAGGAGGCCCTTGAGAGCATAGCAGCGCAGACATATTCACCTGTAGAAATCATAGTGGTCAACGATGGAGGAGAAAATATGTCTGCGCTGGTGAATTCCTTTCTCCCCACCCTTGGCAATATCAAGTTCATCCGGAATCCGGAGAGCCGAGGCCGTGCCGCTGCCGCCAATCAGGGCCTTCAGGCCGCAGAAGGAAATTGGATCGGATTTCTTGATGACGACGATGTGCTTGAATCCTTCGGTCTGGAAAATTTAATTGCCTGTGCCCTGGAAAGAGATGCAGGCGTTGTTTATGGGCAGGTCTTAAGGGAGCACTACTTATCCGACGGCACCAGGGATCCTGAAAAACAGGACTATCTCTATGCCAGGGCTTTTAACCTAAATCAGTTGCTTGTGCAAAATTACATACCATTCAATGCCCTGCTTTTTAAGCGGGAAGCCCTGGTTAAGTGTGGATCTCTTGCTGAAGATCTTCCCCTGTATGAAGACTGGGATTTGCTCCTTCGTCTGGCAGCTGATCATGAATTTTTATATGTTCCTGTATTAGTCGCCCGCTACAGGTGTTTCGGCACATCCACCGCCGAGGGCAGTCGCTTTTCCGTGGAGGAGAGTATATCGGCAGAGAATATAGTCAGGGAACGCTGGTGCTCAAGACTGGGTCCGGAGATTGTTAAGGCCTTTCGGCGATACATAGATAAGGTGACAGCCGATCGTGGTTCCGGTCATCAGCCGCTTGAGAAGAAATCGTCCATTTCACGCCTCACGGGTGATTTAGAAAAAACAGGAAACGGGCCTCAAGTACTCCAGGAAACAGTCGAGTCAGTGAAGAGAGAAAGGGATTTCTGGCAGGCGCAGGCAGGCCTTATGGAGGCATCGATCTCATGGAGAATCACCAGACCGCTCCGCTGGCTCAGGGCCTTTCAGATGAGGTCGGCAAAAGCACCTTATGCCGCGTCAGACTCACCTCCTGCACGGGAATCAAAGGACGTGGGACATACTTTACCTGGATTCAAAAGACTGTTCGAACCGAACACAGAGGGTGTCATACGCGATATTTCTCCAAATGACCAGATGTTTCACAATGACGAGGAATCACATTATCTGAGCGTGGGTCAGTCAGCACTTCGTTGCATTAAACTCGCCATGCTATCCGCTGGAAAGGACAGTGCGGATATTCAAACCATACTGGACCTGCCGTGTGGACACGGCAGGGTGCTTCGGACTCTCAGGTCTGCTTTTCCCCATGCTCGAATCACGGCCTGTGATATATTGAAGGATGGGGTCGATTTTTGTTCAGAAACATTTCATGCAATACCTGTATATTCAACGGATAACCCAGACCAGATACCCATAGAAGGCGGCTTTGACCTTATCTGGTGTGGATCTCTGCTCACACACCTGAGCAGTGACCGCTGGACCGGTTTTCTCGATTTTTTCAATTCGCACCTCAATCCGGAAGGCGTTTTCGTCTTTTCCGTCCATGGCCCTTCCTGCGTTCATGCGATTCGTGAAGGTCGCGTATCTTACGGGCTGGAGCAGGGTCAATTGACAAAACTGCTGAAGGATTACAACCAATTTGGTTTCGGATATGCAGACTATGTCAACACAAAGGGTTACGGGATCTCCGTTTCTTCTCCTTCGTGGGTCCTGTCCAGGCTGGAAACGTTGTCTGATCTTCGTCTGATAGAATACCTGGAAATGGGCTGGGATGAGCACCATGACGTCATCGCCTGCATGAAGGATCCTCCGGCAGCACGCCTGGAGAGGGCCTTGGGAAATTAATGGTGTAGTCCTATAATACGCTTTTCGGAATATACTCTATAACTATACCAATTCAATGGCTTCAGGCATGGTCCCTAAAGTAATAATAACGGTCTTCACGCAAAGCCTAACTTATAGAAACTGTCTGAACACATCCATGGTTTTTTTTACAGCAATTTCCAGTGAATATCTCTCTTCTACTAATTGACGTCGTTTTTTTGAAAAATCTTGCCAATATTCAGGTCTTGTCAAGACATCCTCCATAGCCTGTATCAACTCTTCTAGGTTAGATGGAGATTCTTCTCTAGTAAAAGTGCCGAGATTTTCATTAGTTAATGACGTAATCTCACCAAAGCTGTTTCTTACCAATAGACCAATGCCAGGTTTTCCCAAGACCTCTTTTGCGCCCCCGACATCCGTAAGTATTAAAGGCAATCCAAAAAAAAGCGCCTCTGTCATTGCAATACTCCAGCCCTCGACTATGGAAGGTAACAGAAAGGCATCAGATAACTTGTAAAGATCAACAACATCCTGAACATAGCCTGGGAACAAAATACGATCCGAAAGCTCCAGCCGTTCGACCCTTTCTCTTACCTCTCTAAAATAAAGAGGTTCCATAATGTTGCCTGCACAAATTACTTTTATATGAGGATGATCGGGCATCAGACGTTTCACAGCAGAAATGATGGCATGGTGATTCTTGCGCCCATCCAAGGATGCGACGTTCAGGAATACGAAATCATGAGCGCCAAAACCGAAAGTATCTCTCGTTATTCTGGGAGAAGTCTGGTCCAAAAAAGATAGACGTATAGTATCTACTCCGTTGGGGATTACCGAAATCTTATCCTGTGATATCTCCAGACGTTCAACCATATACTGAGATACATTATTGGATACGGCAATATAGTGGGTTATTTCAGGATCTGCTGACCTGAAGCTTTCGCGATCTTTTTTACTGAACCATACATATGAGTTATGTATTGTGGAAACTACGGGGATACCCAGCCTTGCCGCAATTCCCAGTCCGAAGTTACTGTAATGTGCATTAATCAAGGCAACGGATTGTTCACGCAGGAAGTGCTCATAACGTTGAACATCATTTTGTATTACCTTGAGCAGAACTCCGGATTTGAGCGCACTCTCAGCCAATAATCCTCCTTTTTCAGCACATACTATTACAGGCTTAGCCTGGAGATAATCAAACTGCATGCCAAGATTGCAGACGACTTCCTCCATTCCGCCCTTGTCCATGCTGTTAATTTCAAGAGCGATACAGGGCCGGTTCTCAGGTAATAGCATAGGTTTTGGCAGATCGGCATCAAAGGACTCCCTGCCACAATCCTGTTCTATAAACAGGTCATTATTGGCAGCAGCCATTATGTAATCAGCTATTCCTGCTGGGGAATATTTTTTCAGGTATGCATCCACAATCGCTAAATCTGTTTCGGTATCAGCAGCATGGGCAAGCTGCTCTATGGCTTCATCAAGGCTGTCAAAGCAATAAGAATACGGGGTGTCATGCCGATGCACTGAATTGCGGGGAAGGACGAGCGGCAGACCTGCAGCCAAAGCATTCTCATGATGCCATGAGAGATCTGCCGATTCCAAGGAGATTACAGGTGCCCACATGCATGATGTGGAACTTAAGAGAGGATACATGTACCCGGCATCTTTAGCCCCCAAAACATGGACGTTCTCACTTTTGAAGGAACCGGGGATTTTTTCTCCATCAAGACCAGGGGGAGAAGCAAAGACAAAATCCCACTTGTCAAAATGTTTGACTGCTTTATGCACTAACTGCGTTTCAAGATTTTTAAAAGGACCCCAATACACTACTATCGCCTCTCCATGCCATGGAAATTGCCATACATGGAAACGATTATCTCTGGCTTTTCTAAGTATTGTTGTCGGGAGCAGTGGCGACGTGAGACACAATGTCTTTTCGGCAACAAGCGGATCCGGATTATTCCTGTCTCTTTCCCAGCTTACAAAACGTTGTGCACCATACAAATCGTCTTCTAACGCCGAAAAATTTTGCCCTTCGTCATTGGCAAGGATTGTCCAGCATTTCATTTCCTTCAGATAGGAACGTACTGGCCCCAGGAGATCTCTGTCTTTGACCCATAGTATGTATTTAAGGTCTTGTACCCTCCTTAACTGATCCAAATTATCGATGCCCAGGTGTGGCAAATCGGCCTGCTGCAATGAATTGGCAGATTCGGGTACAATAACATAAAATTCGCAGGATTTTTCCTGAAAACCAGTGGCAAGTCTATAGTCCAAATCGCTGCTTTCAGTAACTGATTTTTCACAGAGCATAAGCACTGCAAATTTGAGCTGATAGAAGTTTTTCCTGCCGTTGTGCCCTGCCACGAGCTTCTGAACATTTTCGTATATGTGGCTGGTCCCATAGCGTTCGCTCAGACTATTACCATGAACTCTATACTGATAAAGTACTTGTTCGCTGTCCAGCTTGGAAATTTCGAACAGCTCGTTAATACGCAACCAGTAGTCATAGTCCTCGGTTCCTACCATGCTGGAGTCATAAGGTCCCAAAGCCTTTCCCACATCAGCCCGGTAAAGAAAACTTGCATTGATAAAGTTGTCTGCCGTAGCCCCCAGTGTTGTGACTTCAGATGGTAAGCTCAGAAGGTTGGTTTCGGATGGCGATTGATTATGTACTCTGTAATCGGAATCAAATAGGGGATTTCCGTTTTCATCAATAATCTCTACATTGCTATAAACCATGTCAACCATAGAATGTCTGATCAGAAAATCAACCATTGTCTCTATCTGAGCGGGCAACATTATATTGTCAGCAGACGTCCATGTATAAAAGTGCCCTGAGGCAAAACGGAAGCCATTGGTAAGAGCCTTGGGGAGTTTTTGATTTGCTTGGCTCAGGACGATGACATCGGGACGTCCGACATAAGGAGCTAGATACTTTTCCACACCATCCGTAGAACCATCATTTACTATTATCAACTGTATATTGGGATAGGTTTGATGCAGGACACTCTCTATGGCCAGACGAGCGCTTGTAGCGTGATTGTAAATAGGCAGGACAACCGAAACCAGAGGAGGTTTGTCTGTTATATGCCGGTAGCACAATCCTTCGATTGATACTCTTTCCTTAATAGGTAGGTCCTTAAGCCCAGGTCTCGTTGAATCTCGATTATCTGAGATATTATATGATGGAGTGGAGCTGTGATGAATTGTCCTCGTAAGCTTGGATTTCAGCCGCGGTCCGAAACGTAAGCGGACACTTAGAGGCAAAATGTGCCATAGATGGTATAATAAAGACAAGCTTCGAAAAGTCACTGACTTGAGCAATCGGTATACGCCGAGTACCAAACTTATGGGAAATCGGTTCAGCGTTTTGTTTAGTTCCTGCTCGCGGGCCTGAAGATTGGCTTCATAACCGCGCAGCCATTCCAGCTTTTCGTCCAGAGAATGGTTCCACTGATCCAGATACTGCTCTTTTTTCCCTAGATTTTTTTGCTCCTTAATGAGTTCAGGCACTTCCTTCCGATAACGATTCAACTCTGCCATAGCCTTATGGTAGTCAGAGAGATCTCCTACTTCGACTTGATAAAGCTGAAGTTCTCCACTCAACTCTGCCATAGCCTTATGGTAGCCAGAGAGATCTCCTACTTCGACTTGATAAAGCTGAAGTTCTCCGCGCACCATTCCAAGATCACGAGCTAACTGCTCCAGTCTATGATCTCTGAGATCAATGAAACTAAGACGTCTTTGTAACTTTTCCGAAATAACACTAGGTATGGATATGGCCGGGTCCATATCACGAGCCCGTTCTATAAAAAGCTTGCTCCAGGGTAGCAATTCTAACAGACCGGAATTAATTAAAGATTCTGCCAGTGATAGATTGCACCGGGCTGTCTCCGACACCTTTTTCTCTGGAGAAATGATGCGTAAACGCGGGAAAATGTCCTGAATTGTGAGACTAGCTAAGGCCTTGGTGGTTATAACAGCTCTCTCAAAACAAATTGGCTCATCATTAGAAAAGGTCAGATTCCCCCCGTGCCATCTGTAGTAAATTAAGGCTTTGTGTAACCAGTGAGCAGAATGATGTGGCAGAAAACGCATCCAAACATCATAATCCTGGGTATAAATAAGGGTTTCATCAAAGCCGCCCAACTGGCGTAGGTAATCAGTTCGAATTAAAGCAGAAGGGGCAGGTATGAAATTGCGCTCAAATAGGTGAGGAAGGATTTCCTCTTCTGTTACATAGGGAACGTCAGTCCAGGATATAATAGTATCATCTTTGGAAGGATTCCCATATCTGTCTACCGGAATTTGATTACAGAAAACTACGCCTAAATCAGGGCGATCATGAAAAATTTCAATTTGAGATGATAATTTGAGTGGATGTAAGTAGTCATCTGAAGGCAAGAAACTAAAATACTTACCACGCGCTATTTTTAGACCCCGGTTTAAAGTAGCACTTAATCCGCTGTTTTTTTGATGAAAAATCTGGATTCTCGGGTAGTCTTCAAATCTATCAACCAGCTCTTTAGTGCGATCCGTAGATCCGTCATCAATAATAATCAATTCCCAGTTCTGGAAATGTTGATCTATAACACTTTGAATTGCCTGTTCTATAAACTCTTCGTGATTATAAGCAGGTATGATGACGGAAACTTCTAGATCAGTATACTCATTTTTCATCTTAATAATAGCTTTCTTGCAGGTTTGGACTAAATTTATTGAAGCCTGTATACTTTAAACTAAAAAAACTTGCAATTCCAGATAATTTCAGATGGCTGAGAATGACAGCTGAGGTTGCGATATTCAAACATCATGATAGATTTGGCTGAGGTTTTTTTACCTGCTTTTGGAAAATATTGACTTCTTGTTGTCCGCATATCCCAATGTACAAATTCAGTTTGCAGACAAAGCAGGTAAAAGGGAGTTACATGAACATAAAATTCTGGCTTAAAGATATTGTCTGTACTCCAGCCAGGTGGGCCGGGGTCATAGTCACGCACCGGGCGCTCTTGAAGGAGTTTATCAGTAAGGACCTGCGCGGGAGATATGCAGGATCCGCAGCGGGATTATCGTGGGCGGTCATCATGCCCCTGAGCCAAATCGCCATATACAGCTTTCTGTTTACCCTGGTCTTTCGAGTAAAGCTTTCCATGATAGAGTTAGGGACAGAGAGCTTTGTGGTCTATATGCTCACAGGGCTCTTTCCCTGGCTTGCCTTCTCGGAAGGTCTGTCAAGGGCCACCGGGGGCCTTCTGGAAAATTCAAATCTGATTACAAAAGTCGTGTTCGCAGTGGAACTTCTGCCTGTTACCCATGTATCAAGCGCCTATATACTGAACGGGCTGGGGTTTATTCTGGTTTTAGCCGGCTTTACGCTGAAGGGTCTGGCCGGATGGACCTGGATGTGGATTCCGGTAGTGACGTGTCTGCTTTGGCTTTTTACACTCGGTCTGGCCGCCTTTTTCTCGGCCTTATGTATATTTCTAAGGGATACCCAGCAGATTTTGGGTATTGTCATCTTTATGTGGTTTTATCTGACACCCATACTTTATCCCCTGTCCATGGTGCCGGTAACCTTCCACAGCTATCTCAGGGTCAATCCCCTTTTCTCTTTTATAGAGATCTACCATCAGATAATATTAAGGCATGTGATGAATTGGGAATTATTATTTGTGGCGGCACTGTGGACAACACTATCAGTATTTCTTGGATTTTTCTTTTTTCACCGTTTAAAACCATCCTTTGCCGATGTCCTCTAAACAGGAATTTTTATAACTGATGAAACATATTATTGTAACTGTCGGAACCAGACCTGAGGCCATCAAGATGGCCCCTGTACTCAAGTCACTAAGCGAGTATTCGAAGGATTTCAGAGTGACACTGGTATCCACTGCCCAGCATCGTCAAATGCTGGATCAGGTCCTGGATGCCTTTCAGATTGAACCCCAGGTGGACCTCGATATAATGCGGCCTGACCAGTCCCTGAGTGAGAGCAGCGCCAGGGCGCTCAGGGGCCTGGATGAAATATTGGCTGACCTGCGCCCGGACCTGTTGCTTGTCCAGGGAGACACCAATACAGTGCTGGCCGGTGCCATGGCGGCCTACTATCACCGGATACCCGTAGGGCACGTCGAGGCAGGGCTGAGGACCAACGACCTGTATCGTCCTTTTCCGGAAGAGATGAACCGTCGCCTGACCAGTCCTCTTGCCAGGCTGCATTTTGCGCCTACAGTAAAGGCCCGCGACAATCTCCTTCAAGAGGGTATCGCTGAAGACCGCATTTTTGTGACCGGCAATACAGTGGTGGACGCCCTGCTGTGGATAGCCAGGGAGAGGACCGATGCCCTGCCTCAGGAGGCCAGGGGAATATTGGATCGTGGCCGACGCCTGGTCCTGGTAACTTCTCACAGGCGGGAGAGTCTTGATCGGGATCTGGACCAGATATGCCTTGCGCTGAGAGAACTCGTTCAATCCTTTGAAGACATTGAAATTCTCTATCCGGTTCATCTGAATCCACGTGTCCAGGAAACGGTCCGGGAAATTCTGGGCAATACCGAACGTATTCATTTGATAGCCCCCCTTTCTTATCCCGCCTTTGTCCAGGTCCTCCGTGCGGCCTATCTGATACTGACGGATTCCGGAGGGGTTCAGGAAGAGGCCCCCACCTTCGGGACCCCGATCCTGGTGCTGAGAGAAGTGACGGAAAGGAGTGAGGCCATAGACGCCGGCGTGGCAAAGCTGGTAGGGGTCAAACGTAAGGATATTCTGAGGGAGACCTCGCACCTTCTGAAGGATCGCGAGATCTACGCCGGATTTGCCAGGCCGTCAAATCCTTTTGGAGACGGCCATGCGGCGGAACGTATCAGCAGACACATAAAGGATTTTTTCGAATCTCAACAGGAATAGTTGGTACGGTGTGTCGAATTCCATGAGCCTCAAGGTCAAAGGACTCTCGGGCCGAACACTCATATATTTCTCACCTTTGGAATGGAGCGGTCTGCATCAGCGGCCGCACCATCTGTCCAGGGTCATGGCCCACAGCTTCAAAAGGGTCATATTTGTCCAGCCTGCCGGTCTTCGTCCTGTATCGTTCTATGACTGGCGCCGCGTTCTGGCCTGGATACGTTTCCGTAAATCAGAGGGGTTGAAGCATCCGAATAATCTGCAAGTATGTACGCCGGTATTTATTCCGCTGACCGGCAGGACATGGGCGGATAAATTCAACTGCCTCTCCACCCTGAAGAGCCTTCACAGTCTGCTCAACAACTCTGTTTTCAAAGAGTCCATATTGTGGACATCGACACCTGCACCACTATTGCGTTATCTGCTACCAGGGATGTCGAAGCAATATCTGATTTATGACTGGATAGACGATTACAGCCTGTTCAAAGACCTGCCGGGTGCAGTGATGGATACACAGAAATGGCTCCTGCAGAAGGCGGACTTTGTCTTTGCCTCTTCAAGGCATTTGTATGAAAAGGCCTGCGCTTTTCGCTCTCCCGACACGGTCGGCATGCTCTCCAACGGGGTTGATCTGAATCACTGGTGTCTGGGCGATAAGAAGAATGAAGTGCCGAAGGCAATTGCAAATATACAACATCCTATAATAGGCTATTTCGGCACCATATCACACTGGCTGGATACAGAGCTGATAAAATCCATGGCCCAAAGGCGTCCTCTGTGGCATTTTCTGTTTATAGGGCCTGCGTATAAGTCCAGGCTGGACAGCATTCTGGGTTTACCCAACATACACTGGATCGGGGAGCAGCCTTATAAATCATTGCCCTGTCTGGCCAACTGCTTCGATGCGGCCTGGCTTCCGTTTCGCCTGACCCCGCAGACTAAGGCCATCAATCCGGTAAAGATTTATGAGTATCTTGCCCTTGGGAAACGCGTCGTTGCGCCGTCATTGCCTGATTTGAAGAGACTCGGGCCTTATGTAATGCTGGCTGATGGCCTGTCTGAAACAGAGTCGGCGATTCTCAGCGCGATTCAGTCCGGATCAGGGCCGGAAGATAAAGCAGGTTGCAGGGCCGTTGCAGCGGAATTTTCCTGGGACAGGCTCTGGAATGGGGCGTTAAAAGACCTCTCTGCTTGAAATTGGAAATTGGAAATTAGAAATTGGGGAGAGATGAAACGAGTTTACGAATTGGATGTCTACAAACCGGCAGAAGAGTTATCAGATATGGTCTGGCAGGACTTTGACAGGTGGAGCATAAAGGTTCATTTGAAGAAACCAAATCATGGTTGCGAAAACTTGTCAGAAGAAAAGTTTTATCTGAGTCAGACGCCACAGAATACAAAGCAATAGTCGAAAAACTCGGCCCCAAACTGAACGCGTTCATCAAGAGTACAAAGGCATGAAGGCCAAATTTCCAATTTCCAATTTCACCGTTTCATGAACGCTTACAAAAAATCCAATCTGCAGCGTCGCTTCAATTTACCAGTCATTTTTGTTTGCTGATTATTATATCTAAAATATGTATCTAAATATATATAGTTTTTCGCAGCTTGTCTAAATTTAGCCGGCACTGGTCAAAATTGAACATATATATTTTTTAATTCCTGGTTAGCCCATATTTTTTCACTATTTATAGTGACTGAATCGACGCTCCAATTTTTGTTTTCTCAATCCAGGTCAGAGACTATTAACCTTTTGAGGTTATATATATTTTTGGATTTCAAAATTGTTTCTGAAGGATTGTGCTAATAAATACCAATTACATACTATTTAATTTTTTGGTTGCGAAAAGGCGATTGGCATCGGTATTGCTTGTTTATTGGTCATCATGTATCGGATATTTTTTCTGATTACTTTAATACTCAGCCTTGTGATAACTTTTGGCAGTAGCCGAGCAGGGCAGAAATCCTTAGCGGAGCAAGAGTCGGTAGAGGCCTTATTCCTCCAGTGGGTCAACGAGGCCAGGTCAAATCCATGGGCTGAAGCCGAACGATTAGGTCTTAATGTTACTGAGTTAAGGATGGAGGTTGGTGAGTCAACAGCAAATCAATGGGATGAAGGCCTTACACCCCTGAAATGGAACGAAAGGCTTGCTGTGGCTTCGACTTTTCAGGTGCAGGATATGTTGGACAGATGTTATTACAGCCATATGAGTCCAGAGGGCCTTGGTCCTGAACAACGTATTCAGTCAGTATTTTATGATGCTATGTTCTTTGGTGAAAGTATGGGGGGTGTGGCCTTTTTAAAAATTATTTCCGATGAAGAGGCAATTCGAATCATATATGAGGGCCTGTTGATGGATGCCCTGAGGCAGGGTTCGGAAGGAGCGCCGTTATTAGATCCCTTTCTGAGGGATATTGGATTGTGTCTTGATGGGGGCCAACTTTTTTTTGAAGATACTTGGTATAATATCTATTTACTAACATGTGATTTGGGCCGAACGCAAGAACCTGTTTCTGATGGCAAAGCGGTTCTTTATGGTCACGTATTCAAAGATCAGAACGACAATGGTCGATATGATCAGGGAGAGGGCGTACAGGGTTCTCTTGTTACAGTCCGTCATTGGCAAATTGTTGATGAAACCGGTTTCATAACGATGATCAAAAACGAAATAGCCAGCGGTCGGGAAGGAGAATATCTATTTGAATTGGTGCCTGGGGATTATAGCTTGAATATGAAGCAAGACGGGATGATCATGCTAGAAATTGATAGTCTGCCAATCGATTGTTCGGGATTCCCATTACGTGTCGACCTTGTTTGCATGAATGCTTCTGATATAGAGTCGCCATAATAAAAAATTTTTGAATTACAATCCTTATTATTCCGTATAATTGCGAAGCAAACAATCTCTTAACTTCCCATTATACAATTAATTTTGAAAGAGAAGACGTGTTTGTTTCGACTCAGCAAATGTCGAAGCCCAAAGACTGGATGGGGGCTTTTGGACAGCCGGTTGAAACGGGTACGAAAATTGCTTGTATTTTCATCTGTTTGTCTTGGTATATTCATGAGTAAATTCCAAAGTACCGATTTGCAAAAACAGGGACACACTATAGCTTAAAATAAAAGCATTATGTCGAAAAAGGGGGATTTAATATGTCTAATTATTTAGAGAAAAGACTGGATATAGTCAAGAAGCGAAGAAATATTATGGTTTTGTCGTTGGGCACGATTGTATTGTGGATTTTTTCTTTTATGGCCACATCGGTATCTTTCGCAGAACTCAAACCTTCTGATTACACATCGCTGTTTCAAATTCCTCAGGTTCGAACTTACTGCAGTAATGAAAGCGTAAATTCACAGTGTTCTATCGGGGGCAACGTGAGTTTGGGTACCTGTGGAGAAGGAGAGTTGGCTGGATATCCATATTGTTGTGCTGAAGCTATGACAGGTTTTAAAAACCTTTACAATTTTTCAGATCCGCGAATTTTCGAGCAGATAGATAGCGGAGTAAATTTATGGAGTAATGAAGAGCATTACAGGATTTCAGCAGTAGCACCTTCGAAATCAGGTACAAGTTGGGGTGCATGTGAAGAGCTTTCTGCTTTTCGTGTATTTGTACCGCCCGGAACGACTCATTTTAATCTCACTCTTTATCTTCAGCGAGATGATGAAATAGGCATGGTTGCGAGGTTTAAGGAGGTGCCGGAGTGCGAATTTTGTGATTGTGGAGGAGTTGATGAATATGAGAATCTCCCCACGGCCAATGAATGGAGTATAGTTCTTGATGAAGAAACTGCCAGTAAAAGTACCCAGGAAAAGGCAGTTCTTGCTACCCAGGATGTTTATCAGACGAATATGGGTGGACATATCTCCATTTCTTTTGGATTTTCAGAAGCAGAGGCACTAACTGAAGAAAGGGCCGGCTGGCTTTTCGTCAGAATGATCCCCTGTAGAGATAATGAGATTTTAAACCTACGACTATCGATTACGGTAAATGGTGAAAAGTATAAAAGATGGTTTTCAAACGCAGACTGGGATATATGTGGTGATCCTTGGATGACTGGTGCGCCAGAAGATTCAGCCGCGTGCACGCCTTCGGCACCATCATCAGTATCTCCAACTCAAGGTTCATCAGGTTCCGGCTCATCTTCATCTCCAACTCAAGGTTCATCAGGTTCCGGCTCATCTTCATCTCCAACTCAAGGCTCATCAGGTTCCGGCTCAGAGGGAGGTGTCAATAGTAATCCTCTGCTTGAATATTTAAATCGCCCCACTACACCAAACCAGACTAATGATACGGTTATCCCTCTGCCCCATGGACAAACGTTCCGAGAATGCGATAGCAGTTGTCAGAATGATAGTAAGGGTGCAAGGGTGATTACAGCGATTGAGGATGACAGAATTCGCATGAAGTTTTCATCTCCGCCTTATGAAGGTAAAGTCTACGTATACGCAGTAATGACCGGGATAGATAATGGTCGAACTGTCTATTGGAATGATGATGGCGAGCGTGGTTATATTCAAGATTTTTCTGAGGTTACACAATATTGGACAGGAAATGGCAATAGCGCCGAAAACATACACATGGATGATATTATGATTTGTGCTATCGGGCTAGGCGGAGAAAAAGTCCAAGTTTTAACGCCTGGAACTTATGTGCTCTGCTGGATGATCGCTACTGAGGGGCCTGAAATCGCATCATGTTCAGAAAATGATCCATATGAGCTTCTATGGACTACTATTGAAGTCCCAGAGTGCAGATGACCTCTTAAATCTATATAAGATTATATTTGGTGAAGATTAGCCATTAATGGCGGAAATTAACCATTAATAATTAGGACAGTAAAAAAATCGTTTGTAACCTGGTAATAGTGGGAGCTTGGAAAAACTTTTAACTCACCGTTTTTAAAAGGGAAAATTTTACACTGATGTCAATGGCGGGATATATATTTATACTATAATGCTGGGGGTACAGTAATTGCAGGAATCAATTACTTCATATAACTAATACATTTTAAATTGATTTGACAGATATATCTAAAGGAGGTTACATAGTAAAAATTTTTGCTATAGAAGTTTTTATGCTTGACATTAAAGGTTCATGGTGCCAATTGTTGACAGGAAAAGGGTTATTCCTTGGTGGCTCGAGGATAACTAAATTTTCGTCGAGAGTTGCGGAAAGTTTCAATGGAAAGGAGGTGGTATTAACCATATTGTTGACGGCGTTGATGGTGTCTTGTGCGGCTGCTCCAGATAGAAGGCAAATAATATATGAGCCTGAAATATTTAAAGAGGCCCCAATGGCTTTGGAGAAGGCGTACTCAGATTACTGGGAGATGAGAGCAAAAAAGCAACATGCGAATGCATATTCAAATGAAGTGCCTGATTTCAGGTCTGCTATTACACCTGAACAATATTCTAATTATTTAAAATTGTTCGAAAAAGCAAAATTGGCTCAGGTCGAGCCACAAGGTGTAACCTGTCCTGAAGAACACATTTGCTTTGTAGAAACTGCATTGACCTATATTCTGAATGACAAGGTATCTGACGTTCGATACATTAGAGACAGCTGGGAGAAGAGGAATGGACAGTGGTTTCACCGAATACGGAATCCCTTGATTTTCCCCGGCCTTGATAAATGTCGTAAAAAGACAGAAGTTAATAAACAATAATTTTACAAGGAGGTTCAGTCGTGAACATAAAGAAATTGGTAGCCTTTGTAAGTGCTATCGCATTGATTTCTCTGACAATGTCGTCGCATGCGTTTGCAAAAAACGCTGATAACCATGCGGGTATACTTGGCATGAAAAAGGGAGATGCCATGGTATTTCCTATGTATCTTGCCGCGGATGGATTTAAGACAAATATGGTAGTAATTAATACGGACAATTCTCATGCCGTAGTTGCTAAGGTGGTAGTAAGAAGCCAGGCATTTTCTACTGAGCTGCGCGACTTTTTCATTTACCTGTCGCCTAATGACGTCTGGAAGGGTGAGCTGTGCTATGCAAATGGTAATATAGTTGTGCGTAGTGAGGACGCCAGTGTTTGGAATCCAGCTACCGGAGAGTGTGCTACCGCTGCCAATCCTTTTGAATATGCACTTGCACCTGTCATATGTGAAGATTTAGACAGTTTAATGTATGGCTACGTAGAGGTTTTCGAGGCAGCCGCTATGAACTGGGCGGCCATAAGAGATACGGACCTGGATCACTGTGTGAATATTCGTAATGCTTATGAGGACCTCACTCAAGTAGAGACTGTCAATTGTCTTACAGGCTATGGGGAATACGTTTTCCCAGGCGATTATGCTGTATTCCCGGCAACTGTTATTGCCGGTTATGCGGTAAATGACAAACTTACCACTGCTAGGGAAACCTTTTGGGGCGATTTTGCTTTAAACTCAATAACTGAGGTTGAGGCTGTGCTGTCAAAAGATAATCTTGTTTTTCCATATTATAATAACGGGCGCGACATTAGTATTGCCGCGTTGACTTTCCCGACTAAGCTTACAAGAGTTAATTCCGATTGTGAAGTTATGCAAGTTCGCTCTCCGTTTTTTGTCCAACACGGTGAATTTGGCTCTGTATCAATAGGAGATGAACTTATTTCAGATAGTATTCTGGGGATCAAATATAATTATGATGCCTATGACATGAATGAGAAGGCAATTAGTGAGTGCCAGGTATCTCCTTGTATTAAAGGTAAAAGATTACCATGGGAAGTTAATCTTATTGACCCTGCCAATGATCTTGGTGTAGCCTTTGAAGAAGGCTGGAGCCGTATCAGCTTTGGTACCACTACGCAAGGTGCTGATCTCGATCAAAATGACATGAGCTACACAGGAGCTCCTGTTATTGGCATGGTCGTTCATCTTACACACAACGGCATGTCTGTGGACCAGATGGCATATGATTGTGGTGAGGTTTACCTGGGAGAAATAGACAAGACTCTATTGAATTGTGTTTATCAGGGCGGCTGTAGGGTCACTGAGGTCACCTGTCCGACCTGTCCGGTATGCCCGGTATGTGATGCAGACCACTTATGTCTGTGCGAAACTGAGGCCGCATGTGAGGCAGCGGGTGGTAACTGGTGTGATGGAGTCTGCCAGGCTGAGGAATGTAACGGTAGCCCTGCCCCCACCTGTGGACCAGACAACCTGGATCTATGCACCAATCAGACCGCATGTGAGACAGCAGGTGGTAATTGGTGTGATGATGACGAAGATGGCGTATTTGGATGCCAGCCTGAGGAATGTAACGGTGGTGGTGGCGGTTTGCCTTCATGTGGACCGGATAACCTGAATCTGTGTACCAGTGAGACCACATGTGAGGCAGCAGGTGGCTACTGGTGTCCTGATGAGGTGATCGATTGCCAGCCTGCCGCATGTGGCTCAGGCTCATCTACAACAATTGGTGAAAAAACTGTAACCTGTGGAACAACTTGCTTTGGTAACTGGACTAATCCCGCTTTTGTGCAGGAGTGCAGTGACTGGCAGGCAGCTAATTGTCAGTAAGTTAGGTTGTCTTTGAATGACATCTGCCAATAGTTATGTCATTCAGAACAATGAGAGAAGCAAAATGTAATACACCAGGGCACTGAATATCACAGTGCCTTGGTGACTTCTGCTAAATTTTTCGTCAAAGAAATGAGAATAACTATGATATTGATATCTGGATTCTGAAAATAAATGGAATTTTTTATAAGGTGAATAATATTCTGCAACAATTGCCACGCATTATCACTGGTGTTTTTTCGCTTACCATATTCATGCTTACATGTTGGTATTATACGGCTTTATGTATAAGACATCAGGCGGGGACGAGGCTCATAACAATAGAAAAAGGATTGAATGCAGCGCTTAATAAAGCACTGCCGGGAAGTACCAGGGAGTATATCATGCTTCAATTTAAGCCAGAATTGACAAAAGCAGGGCACCGTTTTTTAACAATCCCTGGTTACTGGAAAACAATACATAAAGATTTCCTTGCTGCCGGAATGTCTCTTGAAGATATAGGCAACACAATAAAGGCGGTAAGGCTGTATATTGAAGGAGCTCGTTATCATCCCTTATATATGAGTTTTTATCAAGGATTGAACGACATTTTTAAAAAAATCGGCTTGCATCAAAGGGCGGCGAGTTGCCGGATAATTTATGACGACATAAAGCAAAGTAAATCGCCTTGTGTTGAGGATTTTGAAATTTGCCTCGGAAATTCAAATTTTGTACGGAGTAATTTTTAATTTTATTCTGTATTTTATAATATATGAGTGTTAATATTTTGACACAAAGATTGATAATGACTAAATAGCTATGAGCTTTCTGTTTTATATTAAATTATATCATAGACTTACAATAGTAGGGGTTTTGTCTGTTGTCAGTTTAAGCTTATTGCCGGGATGTCAGAGACAGGATCAGGGAGAGATATTAAAGGCGAGGGCCCTTGAATATTGGAATCTGGTGAACTCGGAAGATACCATAAAGGCTTATGAATTCGAATATCCGGTATACAGGAAGAAAATCTCAGTTAATCAGTATGTTAAACGTTTCTCTCCTTTTAAGCACTATAGGGAGATAAATGTTTCAGATATAAGATTTCAACCCGGGGAAGAGACTGCAGATGTACGCATGGAGGTCTTATTAGAGATTAATTCACCTGCGGGACAAGGTTCATTTGTTAAAAGAGTTGAATTTACCGATCGATGGATAAAAGTAGATAATAATCTTTGGTACCACGTGCCTAAGTCAAGCAAGAAAAAGAGCCACATTTCGTAATTATTGCGGAAGGGAGGTGATGTTGTAGAGCTACAGAGGCTAATGGGAGATGGAAAAATAAATATATTATTATCTTGTGGCACATAACTAAAAAGTATTTTAAGGAGAATTATTATGAAGAAATTTGTTTTGTCTCTTGTCTGTCTGATGACAGCCCTATTTTTAGGGATTGCTCAGGCTGCGCAGATCGATGGCCTGCAGAATAGGCAGGGGCCCGCTCTGCCGTCCCAGCTTGGTGTGTATGTAAATCCGGGCCATCTTGGTGATGCCCTGATCGGTGGTTACTATAACGCAAGAAATGCCATTACACAGATAAGCATAGTAAATACATCTGACACCCAGGGAGTAGCAGTAAAGGTCCGTTTCAGGGAAGGCAAGTTTTCAAATGAGGTCCTTGACTTTTATGTTTGCTTAAGTGCGGGCGATCGCTGGACAGCCTGGGTAACGGGTGATGATAATCCGGATCATCCGGCGGTGGTTTTCCCCGTGGATGATGATACACCAACATATCCTGCATTTACTGCCCTTGGAGAGAGCATGAAATACGGTACTTCATTGGCTCCGTGTGTAACCGCGGATATGACAAAAGAAGGTTATTTCACTGTAATAGGAGCCCAGAGTTGGGCAGATGTTCCGGGAAATAGGATTATAGCCACGTCTGATGAGTGTGGAGAGCAACTGATAGGTATAGGTGAGGTAGATGCGCCTGGTTTCAGTCAGATGACTGGTGATGCTCTTGATGGCCCAGTCGACGCTCTGGCAGGGACTGTAAATATTTGGGATTATGTGGACGGAGCCTCTGATTATTCTTACAATATGCTCGCTCTTTCCAACTTCCTCGATAATGCTTTGGAAGATCTGTCGCTATCCGTGGATAGTTCGCCATTATTCTCTGATAGTGATACCAATGGAGCGTATGAAGGAATAGATGCTGTCAATTATGTCCTTATGAAAGCAAATATGATCGCTTTCTATGACATCCGTAGCTGGCTTGACGCTCAGAGTGATGTTATTATTACTTTCCCCACAAAGAGGGAGACCTTGGGTGCTGGCGAACAAAATCCATTTCAGCCAGATCTAGCGGAAAGTGTATGTAACTGGGACGCCCCAGATAATTACCCTGACTTTTGTGAGCCTGTTCAGTTCACATTTTGGGATGATGAAGAAAATAAGTGCGGCTGTGAGGAAAGTGGATTTTCACCAAGGGAATACGAATGTGATGATAGCCTTGATCTCTGTCATGAGGTGAACTATATAGTGATTGGTGAAGGTGCAGAGTCAATTCTCAACTCAATCCTTACACAGAACCTCTGGTGCGATGATCCTGATTATCCGTTTGATATTGGCTGGATTAATTTTGCCTTCGATTGGGATGGCGGAATCACTGATTGTCCTGATAACAGAGTTATAACGCTTGATGCTACTCAGAGTGTATCCTCGTATGGCCTTCCTGCCTTGGGTTATGAACTTGGCAGTATAGTTCAAGGTTGGTGGGGTCATATGCTTGAATTGCGCTACTCTACTAATGTTGACGTGTTGAACTAAATTAATTTTAGTTAGGAATAGTAAAAAAAAGGGGGGGCTAAATGCCCCTCCATTCATTTATAAAAAAATTAATCAAAAAATATTACCACCTGTGTCGGGAATCTGCTTCACGGGTATAATTCTCGTAACCATAATGAAGATTTTAAAAGCATTTTCCCCCTGCAAAAATAGGCATATAATTTGCTTTCAGATAACAGAAGTTGTTTCGGGCTGTAGACATACGATTATAAAATTTAACTCGCCAGAGTTATTTCAAGGGGGAACCATGAAAAAAAACAATTTGAAAGCGTTTAAGCCGTTCGCTATCCTGTCCGGTTTGTTCATGTTAATCAGTTTTATTTTTGCGGGTATGTCTGCATTTGCAGACGAATTGCCGCCGCAGGTATATATAAACAACATAGATAAACCGGTGCAGGCAGTCAGAGGACAATCCATTGAGATACCCGTGCTTATTGTCGGCGGTTATGCCCAACACCAATCCTCGGAGATGTATATTTGGCGGGAGCAGGGCAGTGATACCTATTGCTTCGATGGAAAAGAATGGACTTTAGTATCAGGTGATTCAACAGACTGTAAGCTTTTGGGCGAATTTTCGGCACTGCCACATCATGTTTACTGGCCGTGGTCAGGTCTTTCAAGTGCTGAGGGCCTTGAGAATTGTACATTGTATATCTGTTTTGATGATATGATTGATGGTTTTCTCACTGAAGGTTCGCTTCATTGCGGAACATGTGATATAGAAATTAGTGAAAATAGTTCCGGTTCTTCTTCCACCGGTGATAATGAGCCAGGATCAGGCTCTCAATCCGGTTCTTCTTCAGATCAGACGAGTGGGCCAAGCCAGGGAGGACTCACTCCGCCGTCATTTCCGGCCTCTTCAGGAGCCAGCAATGACAATAGTCAGTGTAATTCATTGAGTTATACCAAGGGAGGTAGTTCTTGGACCAAAAGGGAGGCCTGTCCTGCAGGTACTACGAGATCGTTTAATGTCTCTGCACAAGCTTGCGGTATAAATGTTTCTGTGACCGACGTTTCGGGCGGTGAATCATGGATGTCAGTGAACAAAGACGGTAGCGGAGGGATATTGTTCGAGTTCAACACCAGTGGATTAACCGTGGGACAACGTTCTTCGACTGTGGAAGTGGAGGCGGGAGGTATCAGCGATTCTTTCACGCTTTATCTTACAGTGCAAGGCGAATGCAATGCCGACAGTGTGATTGTGAGGCCATCCAGTCTTACGTTTAGTATAGTAGAGGGCCATGATAGTGACCCGCAGTATGTTGAAATTGAAAATGGCTGCGGAGAATCGATTGATATTACTGACATTGAGTGGAATCACCACGATTGGTTAAATGTGGTTGAGAGCACTCCGGGAAGGTTAAGGGTTAGTGTTTCATCACCTGAACAAATCGGTAGTTACGCGGACTCTATAACTTTTACGGATTTACTTAAGGAAGAGGCTCATACGGTTAATGTTTATCTCACAGTCGCAAGTATGTCCACTCCTACAGCTGGTGATATAACCTATGTTTCTTCACCAAAGACTTTTAGTTCTCTCTCTCTTGACAAGCGCGAAGTTCTTTGTTTCAAGTTTAGGGCCGGAGTGTCTGAAGGACCTATCAGTGTAGGTACCTGTCCTAGTCATTATACAGGATTTAATGTCAATATGGTGGTACAGCGTGGAGGAAGCGGCCCTCCTGACGTGGATGATTATGAGTGGACAAAAGGCCTGCCAGGAGAAAGTGTAAATGACGGAGATCGTGAGCTGTTCTGGAATCACAAATGGGATGCGCAGGAACGGCGGATATACATACGGGAGCCCATGGAACCACAGGATTTTTATATAATGTTGTATAATGATTCAGATGTGTCTGTACCAGGAGGTCAGATGCTTAAAATATCTTGGCATTAATTAAGCACTACATTAATAATAGACAATAAAAGGGAGACATATGTCTCTCTTTTTATTTATTGTAGACATCATCAAGCTCTGAAGAGAAAAATGATCGCACTATCAACCCTTTCGGAGTGAATACCTGAGGTGTCGGTGCTGTGCCATTTTTGTCTATAAAGGACAAAAATGGCTAGGTGCAAACGCCCGTATCTTGCAGAGTATTGATTCCCAAAACGGCCCTGTTATATTATTTTGACTTTTGTTGAGGCCATTGCTTTTTTATCGCCCTGTATGTGTCTCATCGCAGTATTATTTTCGGATTAATGAAAAAATAGGAGCGTTATTAATGAATGTATTAGAACGATTGCGGAAGATATTGCCGGGCAATATCTTCCTGGTTTTTGTGGCAGTGTTTTTTTTGGGTCCTTCAAGCTCATGGTCACAGACTGAAGCTGACAATAAATCTCCGGTAATTGCCAAAGTCGGACAATGGCAGATAAATTTCCAGGACATTGAGAGGATAGTAGGATATTATCCGAAAAACGTTCAGGAAGCCCTTCTTCAAGATCCTCAAAAAATGATGAAAATGATTAATCGTATGGTAGAGGCTAAAGTGCTTTCGGATAAGGCGAAGGCGGAAGGTTTTGATAAGGAGCCTGATATTGCCGAACAGCTTGACCTGTTTTTTAAAGATAAACTTGCGGTTGCGTATGTGCAGCAAAGAGTGCTGAAAGGCATAAGTGTAACTGATGAGGAACTAAAACAGTATTATCAGGCCAATATAGAAAAATATCAAGTCCCTGAGCAGGCTAAAGTCAGTCATATACTTTTTCGAGTTCCCATACAGCCAACCGAGGTACAGGTTGAACAAGCAAAAAACAAGGCACTGGATTGCCTGTCAAGGTTGAAAGAAGGTGATGATTTCAGCGCTGTGGCATCAAGTGTATCAGAAGACTTAAAAAGCAGGCAGAAAGGCGGGGATCTGGGCTGGGTCAGTGCACAGGGTCTTGATCCGGCTTTTGCCAAGGCTGTTTTTAATGCCATAAAAGGTGAAGTTTCCGGTCCGGTCCGATCTAATTATGGTTTTCATATCTTTCTTGTAGAAGATAAAAGATCTGCAGAACAGCTTTCTTTTCAGTCGGTAAGAGGTCGTGTGGAGCAGGATCTGTTAAAGGAAATGAGGTCAGCAAAGGGGACGGAGTTTGTGGATAAGGCATTAGAGGAAGCTGGAGCCTTTGTAGACCAAAAGACACTGATAGATTTGATGCTTAAGGAAAATTGATGGGCGGATTTTTTCAACTGATATCGTTAGAGGACACTGACAGCTCTCATCTAAGGATATCTTTTTTACTGACTGACAGTTTTCCATAAAGAGGGCTGGCCTGTTGTTTCTTTTTAGATCAAGCGAGTCCAGCCAACACCAGCCTGATCTTTTTTGTTTTCAGAAGAGGCGGAAAGCGCTCCAATCATAGCCAGAACAGAGAAAAAGGCAAACTTGTGGTATGGCATCTCGATGCAGTAGTCAAAGAGCATGATCAGGAGAAAGGCCAGGAGTTGCGCTGCGACCAGCAAAGATTCAAACTCAAGCGTGTGCCAGGCCGTACGGATGCCGCGGGCCAGGGCCCATCCCAGCAGGGCGGTCCATAACAGCAGGCCCGGCCAGCCCGTCTCTCCCAGCATCTGGGCATAGTCTCCATGGGCGCGCCTCGCCTGTACATTCTCGTTAAAACATTTTTTGGGCTGAAAACAGCGATAGACCGGATAAGCAAAACCCCAGTTTCCTATGCCCACACCAAAGAGATTTTTATTGGCCATGCAGATCGAGTTGCGCAGATACGTCCCCCTGTCACTGGTCAGAAATCCGGCAGGTTCCTTCAGGTACTCAACAGTCATCTGAACACGCTTCTGGGCAGGTGGGTACGAAACGAGTATCCAGCCAAAGAGCATCACACCCGTCAGCATCAGTGGACCCAGAATCTTTAAAATCCCTGATCTGCGCCTGCGCCACAGGAGATACAGGGAAAAGCCAAGGACAAAGGCCATGGTGACAGCAAAGGCAAAGTAACTGGTCCTACTCTGAAGTGTGGCAAGATAGGCCGCCTCTGCCAGGGCGATCAGCCCGCCGGCCATTGCCAGGCCCCAGCGTCCTTTTTGTCCCCAGTAACTGACCAGGGACAGGAGGAGAAAAATCTGTCCGAGCACCGCCAGGGAGGCGGGGTTTTTGTAGCCCAGGGTTGAAGGGTTTACGGGACCTGGTATGGGGATAAGAAAGGAAATGGGCTGCCATAATTGATACAGGCCTATGGCCGTAACGATCACAAACGAGGCCGATATGGCCGCCAGTGCGGTGCGCAGATAGGTCCCTTCCTGCCAGAGCACCACCAGGGCTATATACAGGTTCAGGAGGGTCCAGTATTGCGCAAGTTCATAGAAAGATGCCTCGATAACCAGGGCCTGGCGAGCTGTCCAGCAAAGATAGAGAATGAAGCCTGTCAAAAGCCAGGTCCACCGGTCCCTGATCACCGCCCATAGCCGCTGAAGCCTCATGGTATCCTTCCATACGATCCACCAGAAGGCCGTCAGGAACAGCCAGGCCAGGACCTGGACGGCCACGAGTTTGGGCTCCCGGTAGTTGACAAAGATCCATTGTCCCTGAAACCGTCCGGGGACAAATACAAGGGGCGGCACGAAAAACAAAAGAAAAAGGAGAACGTGGAGAATACGAGAGGCAGTAGGCAGTAGGGAGTAAGGAGTAAGCAGTAGGCAGTACATGATGGTGATCAGCCTGTAAACTTGTAGGCCTTGTCAGCCATGCCATACAGCATTCGGTTTATTTCGTCGTATTTATCCATCAGCTCCTGATATCTGTCTTCTCCCAGATAACCAAAGTCCTTAGAAAAATTCAACCAAACCTCGGTTTCTCCTGCCTCGCCGGCACAGTCAACAAGTTTGCTCACAAAGGCCTTTTCATATCTGCGTTTTTTCCACGCCTCTGCCAGATTAGCAGGAATACTGCGAGATGAACGCCTGATCTGATCTGTTAAGGCGTATTTTTCTTCCCTGGGGAAGAGCTTCGTAACTTCGAAAATGTCCATTGCAAGCTGGTAGGCAAGCTGAAAAACCCTCAAGTCCCTGTACCCTCTATATTTTTCCACTTTACAACTCCTCCTCACTTCTCAGAATTCCTCCTGCCTACTCCCTACTGCCTCCTGCTGCTTTCTGCTTACTCCTTACTCCCTACTCCTTACTCTCCCACCCCACGTCCACGTCCCGTTATCAGAGGTCAACAATACATCGGCACCTGTTGCACGCAGTCTTTCCAGGACATCTTTCGACGGATATCCGCGGACATTGTCTGAATTCACTGAAATTACCGCCCGTTCCGGTGCTACGGCCTTCAGAAATTTTTCAGACGAGGCATCACGCGCCCCGTGGTGTCCAACCTGCAGCACTTCCGCCATGAGATCTATGTCTTCCTTCAGGAGCGCGGCCTCGACATGGTGCCCTGCATCACTCATGAGCAGAATGCGCGTGTTTTCAATATTAAGACGAATGACCAGGGCATTGCTGTTCCAGTTGCCTGATGAAGGTGCGGGCGGCCAGAGGACCTCGATATTCACCGGACCATATTGAAGCCGATCGCCCTTGCTCAGCACTCCATAATTTGCTCGGCTTCTCACTGACTCAACATACCATCGATAGATATCACAGGAGGGCAGGGCGGCTATGGCCTGCCCGTTATCCAATACCCGGTCTACCTTCAGGAAAGGGAGGAGATGAAAGATTCCTCCCATGTGGTCCGGATGGGGGTGGGTTATTATAATGGCTTCCAACCTCTCCACGCCGGCCCTTTGCAGCATGGTAAGCAACCCGGCGCCGGTTATGACGTTACCCGTATCCACCAGTATGTGACGGCCGTCTCCCACCTCGATCCATGTGGCGGCACCTTCTCCCACATCCATAAAGTGCACCCGCGGAGGGCTGTATGAGGCAGCTAAAGAGTAGGGAGTAGGGAGTAGGGAGGAGGCAGTAGACAGTAAGGAGTAGGGAGTAAGCAGGAGGCAGTAGGCAGTAAGGAAGAGGTGGATCGAATATTTTTTTGAGTCATGTCCCATGTTTGATTGCGAATCTCTTTCGCAGTGGGTTTCAAAAAGGTACAGGCCGGCCATGCCGGCCAGGCCGTTCAATACTATATCCCGAACATCGTATACACGATTCGGCAAAACCGCCTGTATGAGTTCATCACCCCATCCTATTATCCATGCCAGGGCCACCGCCAGAGGCCACAGGTCCGGCCACCGCCTGCTGCCCTTAAATGCCCAGCCTAGCATCAGGCCAAGCAGGCCATACTCTACCAGATGGATACGTTCTTCAGGGAAATCCACCCACAGGGCTGTTATTAAAAGAAGACTGCCTGTAGCCACGCGCCCCAGGCGCTGTTTCCAAGAGGCCCTTTGCCAACCCCAGCCGATCGGTAAAAAAAGCAAGAGGGCAACTGCCGGTCCGGTTATAATCTGCGTCAGGCCTTGCTCGTCCAGAATTTCAGACCAGCGTCCGACCAGGCCGAGCGTGGAATAGATTAGAAATATATACGCACACAGCAGGATCCAGCGCCATCGGCCCCTCATTACAAAACAACCCTGTTAAGACCCTTTTGACTCCGTTGAAATTCGTTCACGATTCTTGACCCAGAATTCCCTTAAAAAGGCCATAACCAGGGCCATAAAGCACCCCAGAGCAAAGGCGATTACTACTATCTTTTTCTTGTCGGGCTTCACGGGTCTCTGCGAGCTGAAAGGGGATTTCACTATCTCCACCGGTGACAGGGCATGTAATTTTGCCTTTATGGTATCCAGCTCTTTTCTTAGATTGGCCTCCTTTATGGACAGCTCCTGTTCCCGTTTTACCTGGACGTCCTTGATCTTGAGTTGTGCGTCGAGGATCTCATCGGATTTTTCTGCCTCCTTTACCTGATAATTGTTCAGTTCCTTTTCCATGTCTGCGATTCTCTGCTCCAGGCCGGCTACATAGGTCAGGTTCTGTTGAATGATATTTGAGTACATCAACAGGGCAAACTTGTCCGACTCACCGGTCACCATCTGTTGACGCAGTTGAATCAGCTCTGCGGTATTCTCGTTGATGGTATGGATCTGTGTCCTGTTACGTTCAACCACATCCTGAGTCTGTGCCTCATCTTTTTTTATGGTCTCTAATTCCGCTTCTATGACCTGTATTTTGTTTTTTTCACGGGCGATCTGGTCATCAAGACGACTGCGCTCGATGGGGATATGTTCCAGCTCTGACTCTGTTTTGTGGACGGCCTGCTCGATCTGCTTACGGCTGACTGCCAGTCGCTGTTGAATGTCTGCCGATTCGCTGGAGGCCATGGCATCTATGGCGGAACCGAGTATCTGCCTGCCCTGATCCCTGTCAGGCCAATACAGACTGACAGTGACTGCCCGGGCCTGTCTGTTGGAGACTGCCTTTATTGCTGGAACAGAGGCGTTATCTCCCATAAGGCCTGACAAGGACTCCGAATAGCCTCCCTGAGCAAACCATGACTCTATATCCTTGGGAGTCCAGTCCTGGACCGGATTGTCATTTCTGTCAAACCCTGTAATCCCGGGACGGAGCTGGGCGAAAATTTCATAGCGCGGTGTGCTGATAAAACAGTACGCTACAGCCACACACACAAAGACAATTATAATCCCCAGCATAAACCATCTGCGACGCCACAGGACCCCTGCGAGGTCGGCCAGATCGATCTCGTCCTCATAGTAATATGATTCTTCAGCAGGCCGGGGTCTCTTTTCATCCTCATTCATCACAACATATACTCCTATATAATCAAACCTTCATCAAAACATATTTTACAAATATACCTTCCCCTGTCCACATTTACCCACTCCCTCCTGCTTACTCCCTACTTCTTTCTCCTTCCTGCCTTTCCCCTTCCTCCTTCCTCCCTACTCCTTCCTGCCTCCTGCTTACTGCATACTGCTTCCTCCCTACTTCTTACTCCCTACTCCCTACTCCCTACTCCCTCCT
>JAGYNZ010000050.1 GCA_018399745.1 Deltaproteobacteria bacterium
ATATAGGTCAAGGAGCAAATGTAGAGGAAAGATGGAAGGATAAAGGTATTAATAAAAAAGAGTCTGAAAATAAGATGGATGAACTGGATTTGGAATCAGAGGATTTGGACTTGAATCTTGAAATTGATGATGATGAAGATACGAAAATATAATGTCGCCCTCTTTATGCCCGTAAAATATTTGAAATGAAGCCGAGATAGCTCAGACGGTAGAGCAGGGGACTGAAAATCCCCGTGTCCGCAGTTCGATTCTGCGTCTCGGCATAAGAACTGATAAGGGTTTTAGCCATGTTGGTTAAAGCCCTTTTTGTTGTTTTGCTACCGTTTTGCTACCATTCCCAAAAATTGCATTGCCCAGCCTGGTAGCTGCTTCTTGGTTGGTGTCTTTCATAAGATGCCCATAGATATCAAATGTCACGTTTATGGAAGAGTGGCCCATCTGTGTTTGAATGTATTTAGGGCTCTCGCCTTGGTCTATCAAAAAGCTTGCGTAGCAATGACGTAAATCATGGAATCTAATCTTTGGGATCTTGGCCTTTTTCAAGCCTGGGTCAAAAATCCTGCTTCTAAGATTGCTGTCATTAATCGGCTTTCCCTCTCCATTGGGAAACACAAGATCGAGGTTATTCGGAGGGCAGGCAAGTTGCCATGCTTTGAGCTGTGCTATGAGTTGCGGTGCAAGGTCAATCTTTCGCTTTGATGTTTTACTCTTCGGATCATAGAATCGCCCATAATTGAATGTCCTCTTTACGTGAATCTGTCCGGCTGTCCAATCGATATCATCCCATTTGAGACCTAAGATCTCCCCCTGCCTCATTCCGGTAAGGATAGCTGTCATGAACAGAGTTTTGCTCTTGACGTCAGGAGCAGCTTCCAGGAGTGCGCGGATCTGCTCAGGTGTCAAAATAGTTATATCCTTCGCCTCTTCCTTGGTGCTCTGCCCTTTGGGCTTTTCGATATCTCTCACCGGGTTATAAGCAATGTAGCGCTTTCTAATGGCATAGGTAAAGATAGCTCCTAACGTTACCAGGGATTTTTTCAGCATAGGTGTTGACATTCCTTTATCCTGGCAGTGTTTGATGAATCGCTCGATGCTATCATAGTTGAGCTTATTGATCTGGGTAATACCAAAATAGGGCTTGAGGTGATTTTCTACATGCCCTTGGTATTGGAGATGGGTTGAATGCCTGATATTCGGTTTTTTGATGGTAAGCCAGGTATCGGCAATCGTGGAGAATCCCGGCACCTCAGTAGGGGCAATATAGGAGCCTTTTTCGATATCGTTTTCTATCTCTCTGAGGGTCTTTCTGGCCGCCCTCTTGGTGGTGCCTTCCTTTAACGTCTTCCATCTTCGCTTCCCGTGCTGGTCATAGAAGTCAATAACCAGCCGGTTTCGACGTTCTCGTATGCAGGCCATGACTAACCTCCTTTCTTGAGGCCAAAGCACACAGGCAAGGCCCCGGATCTCAGTGGGAGCCCGACTCTGTTCTTCTATGTGCTAGTCCTATTTTTTGCTTTTTTCTTGGCCTTCCGTGGTGATTGATAAAGGTCCACCATATACCGGAGCTCCCACAGTATGGGGGAAGGAAAGCTTGGCTCATCAGCCATGTTCTTCCCTGTGACCGCCCTCTTTCAGGCAAACGAAAAACCCCTGAAGATGTCCCCCCGGCCTCGACACCCGGCCCATAGGCTCTCGACTACGGGTATCTTCAAGCCTTTTTTCAAAGAGTTCTCATTTGCCTATGGTTGAAAGGATTGGTAACGATAATATAGTAATATAGATATATAGATAAATAGAATATTAGTCAAGAAAAAATCTTGAAATATAGATTCATTTGGTATATGGTTAAGATCATGTTTCCAGGATGCAATGATGAAAGAAAAGAAGGACACCTACCGACTCGTTGCCTCGAAGATGAGGGAGGATCTCTACCAGAGCCTCAAGCTGCTCTCTGCTGCTGAAGGCAAACCCATACAGGAATTGCTGGAGAAGGCAGTCATCAAGTACCTGGAAGACAGGCAGTTTTCAAAGAAGGTATTGCTGGATAAGAGCAGGGTGAGCTCGCTGCAGATGAAATATGTTGCCGAGCCTGAAGCTGATGATGGAGAGGATACAAAGAATACCTAGGTGGTCACAGAACGTAACCGGATATGGATATGAAGACCCCTGTTCTTCCGGTAGAGCGGTGGGGTCTTATGGTGTGCTCACCCACGATTGCATTTCACCGGAGATGTTTCGGTTTCCATGACCTGCATGCTGGCTGCCATCAATCACCCGATACCGTCATGGTATGAACAAGGATGGAGGGGGTCTCTATGTAATGAATGCACCATCACCTATCTTTGATCACCTACCGAAGCAATCCGCAAGCAGGGAAGGCAGCTCTCCTGCGGATACGTGGTCCAAACAAGCTGCGCAGCACGCCCTTGATGATCTCCTTCAGGCAACGCGATCGTACCGGAGCAGTAGCAAGTATCTTGAACTGCTGAAGTTTGTGAGGAGGTTTCGTTTCTATTCCCCTTACAATGCATTGCTGGTTCATATTCAACGGCCAGGCGCACACTTCGTAGCACCTGCACGCCGGTGGAATCGGCACTACAGACGGTATGTACAACCGAATGCCAGTCCCATCGTCATTTTACAACCCATGGGTCCGGTCATGTTTGTCTATGATGTATCTGAAACCGAGGGAGGGCCGCAATCAAAACCATTACCTCCAGAAGTGGTGGACCCCTTTGCAGTTAGGTATGGCAAGATCGGAGGAGAATTCGAACGAACCATTGAAAACGCAAAGCGGGATGGTATCCGGATTCGAAAACAGAAGGCCGGCTCGCAAGCAGCGGGTTCGATCAGACCGGTAGACAACCAACACTGTGAACCGTTACGGTTCTCCCTGGGCAAAGACCGCCACGGGAACCCTATCGATGTGCCCATCGCGGTACGGTATGATTTGCTCTTAAACGAGGATCACCCTCGGGAGTCTCTTTATGCCACCCTGGTTCATGAGTTAGCCCATCTCTACTGCGGCCACATGGGCTCTCCTGATGAAACATGGTGGCCGGACAGACGCGGCCTTTCAAAAGAATCCAGGGAATTCGAGGCTGAATCGGTATCGTACCTCGTCTGTGGAAGGGTAGGTGTCAAGAGTCCCTCTGAGCAATACCTGGCAGGTTTTGTCAACGACAAAGACGAGGTGCCGCAGATGAGCCTGGAATGCGTCATGAAATCAGTAGGCCTGATTGAAACGATGGGGTCCAGACGATTGAAACTGAGAAAAGAGTGATACTGCCGCATCAATAAAAAGGAATGTTCGTCCCACTGCACAGACCATAGATGATTTTAAAACGTTTCGCATGCAGGGAAAATCAATGGATAAACCCTTAATTGCATCCGCTATGGAGTTGGCGGTAAAGGCTCATCAAAACCAGGTTCGAAAGGGATCAGATACCCCCTACCTCATTCATCCTCTCGCCGTCGGTATGATACTTGCCAAAGCGGGCTGCTCAGATGAGGTCATTGCCGCAGGCATGCTCCACGACACCATAGAGGATACCTCCCTTACGTTGGCCTGCATCCGGGATGCCTTGGGAGAACGGGTGTCGTCTATCGTGAAGGGTGCCTCAGAGCCGGATAAATCATTGTCCTGGGAGGAGAGAAAAAGCCATACCATTACATACCTGAAAACTGCACCCCTGGAAGTGAGGTTTGTGGCTCTCGCAGATAAACTCGATAACATAAGGGCCATTGCATCTGATTATGGAGGCAGAGGTGACGCAGTCTGGGAGATATTTAACCGGGGCAAGGATGATCAGAAGTGGCATTATCAGAGTTTGGTGCAGGTCCTCGGTGATGGTTCAGCCAATCATAGCTATCAAATCCTCCACAAGCAATTTGAGCGGAAGGTTAGCGAGGTTTTCGGTACCAAAAAATAAGCATATGGGCAGGGAGCTAGAAACAACGTTTCTGGTTAAGAAGGCAAGTGGCTGCCTCAAGGAAAAGGTAAACCGTACCGGCAAGGATAGCTTTCCTCAGTGAAGGGGCGGATAGGAAGGGTTGGTATAACAAGATAACCGATGCCCATCACCTGCTGGATCAGTTGTGTGAACCTGGCGAAAACCAATGAGTTCTTTAGCTGAAAAATATTATGAAAACCAATAAACCCAGAATATTTATAGGTTCTTCTGTTGAGGCTTTGAAAGTTGCCTATGGCATTCAGGAAAATCTTGAACATGATGCCTTATGCCAGGTATGGGACCAAGGTATATTTGATTTAACCGGGAATGCCTTGAACAACTTGCTAGAAGCAACATCAAATTTTGATTTTGCTATTTTTGTATTTCAACCTGATGATACAGCCAAAATTCGGGATTCAGAGTTTAAAGTTGTCAGAGACAATTTAATCTTTGAATTAGGATTGTTTGTAAGCAGGCTTAGTAAGGAAAATGTTTTCTTTTTAATTCCAAGGAATGAAGGGGAACTTCACCTGCCAACTGACCTTCTTGGCATTAAGCCTGGCCAATATGATCATCAAGATGACGATGAAAAATTACTTGGTGCATTAGGCCCATTCTGCAACAAAATACGTAGAAAAATAAGAATGAAATTTGGTGATGATAGCTCAGAAACTAATAAAGAATCTAACGACAAAACTGAGCAACAAAAATCAACGGAAGTCGATGACAAGCCAAACCCAATATCGGAAGAAATTGAACACGGTGTTTTCAAAGACAGTTTTGGGAATTATAAAATCGTTATACACCCAACTGTATTTTTTCATTATCGAATATGTAGCTCTTTTCCTGGCATCGACGGACTTCAATGGTTTACAACCCCAAATGAAGCATTAGACAGATTGGAATTACTTTTAAAGGAACCAACTTTTTTTGAAAAAAGCGAGGGTCATGGTATCACTAGTGATCCTGTTTGGTGGTTTAGGCCTCTCAGTGCTCTTTACATAAAAAAATTCAAAAGAATTAACCAAACTAGGTGTTTGTTAAATTGCGACGAATTGGAAATTGATAAAATTGCTGTCTTTAGGTCAAGAGCCTACTGGCAAAGTTTTGTTTATATCCAAACAAAGGCTGATCCTCCAATTGGCGTATATTCACAAACAAAAGAAGATATAGAAAGAATGATAAGTGGTTTTGGATATGCCTCGGAAGAATACGGCTTGTTCGAGGATAAACCTATTCCGAGATCATGCTTCGACGATGGTGCCGCCGTTATAGATGGTAAAGTTGTTGATACTTTTGGCGCAGAATTGAGGGTACGATATTTGAGCAAGTATAACTTTTTAATTGCTTCAAAATTCTCACCAATTAACACGAAAGATTTTGAAAGAAATACCCAAAAAACAATTAACGAGATTTTAGCAAAGCCTGAGCTGCTAGAAGAATTGGTAGCCTATATTAATACGTTGCCACGCCATAGAAATGACACCTGAAATACAGTTCATTGAATGTTCTGGGGCAGCTAACAAAGGCATTCACTCTGATCCCAAAAGCCTCGCGGCTTTTGGTCCAGGTGATGCCCGGCGTTAAATCGTTTTCACCCACTTTAAATTGAAATCTTGTGCCCCGCTTTTCCACTTTGATATAACCTTGGAACACAAGATGTAATCAAGAGAGTGAGTTAGAGGAGTGATATACAATATTTCTCCTGCAATTAAATAGATTAACCTTGGTGTGAATTCTCCCGGAAATCGCTTGGAACGACTAAATTGCTCAGTGCCGGCCCGCAATTTAACACCTGTTAGCTTCCCCGAGTTCTAGCCTCAAAATAACCCGTATACCTATTGCTAAGATTTCGATGGTGACAAACCTCTTGCCTTTCCTTATACGTTCTTCATGTGCATGTTGCCCAGGCTATCCAAAAGGTTTCTGTTGCGTGTGCTATTTTTGATTGCTGTTTTAGTGCAGTTCATTCAGCTTACTATCATTTCCCGATATTGCCCATCATCCCATCCATACTTCTGTCTGATATAGTTAGCCCAGTTTGCTGTGGCTTGTTGAACACCTGCCTTCCTTTCGACAAAGGGTTTTTGAAAATAGGCTGCCAGGACAAAACCCAGAGCCCTCAGGACTGGAGGGGTACCCTCCTTGAGCATATCCTTTGTAACGGGGAACACACCGTCTGCTACAAGTATTTCTCTTAACCTTCCTTCGACTAAGAGCCTCCCACCCTTCAGCCAGTCACTAATAATCTGTAATCCAAATTCGGGATTGTTGGCCTGGGGTGCTTCAGCAATAAAGGCTGTCAGCCATTCTCCCTTGAAATATGGGAAAAATGTTTTATCATCATGGCCTTCCTCATAGTGTGTCAACCCATCAGCCTTTTTGAATGTTGCCATCCATTCTTGATTGGAAGGATCTGCGTAAAAGCTTTTTGCACAATACTGATCTTTGAGATTTGTCGTTTTCTTTAAAAGATCCTCGATACCTTCTTCTTGCTCTCTATCCAATAATATCAACTTCCCAAATTTAACATTTTCTTTATCCGGCATGAGCTCCCCCACAATGCATACAGCTCCCGGCTTGGGAAATTCAGGCCAGGCAATCCCTCCCCATATCCTCCTGAAATCACGTTGCCCCTGAGCACTCCTTAATATCACCTTCTGGCTTTGCCGATGCCCCATGGTTTCAATGGTCGTGTTCATGTCAGTCCTCCTTCGGTTTAAATTATTATGGTTTGTTCATCCCGTAATTCGGGAAAAAGAATATTTGATTCGGCCTGTCTCGCCATAGCCTCATAATTAAAAGCATGCCTGAAATGATCAGCACCGAGCTTGACGTAGACATAACGCTTTGAGCCCGTCTCTTCATCCTCTTCAAGCTTTTTCGCTACGTTGTGGAGGTGTTCGGCAAACTCCCTGGTGATCTTGCATTCCTTGGGAAGGATTACTGCTTGCTCCATTATTTCCCTATGGCTGGCATCCAAGGACTCTGTACGGTTACATTGAACTATCAATTCCCTTTCATTCCATGCATAATGGCCTTTCTGGTGTTCATTGTAATAATTCATAGAGACTTTCCCCTTGTGGCGCTCTGCAAAAGTCCGTGCATTGCGTGTCTCAGGTAAGGCGTCCACCACGCACCGTGACACATGAAAGTTTCTCATTAACCCATCCAATTCTCGCCAATCCTTGTAAATGCCAAGATGGATTATCTTTCCGGCCTTCTGGGGGTGCTTCTTTCCGATAACCACATGAAGATCTTTCCCCTGATCAACTCCCATTGAACAGGGGCCAGGGTCCTGGCTCGCTATGCCCTCGTTGCCACATAAACCCAATATCTCTTGAACGCTCAGGCGGTTTTCCGCCTCTACATAAGCAATGCCTATCTTGAGATTATAGAAGTCGGTAAGATTATTGGTGGTCCTGAATTGATGAAGGATATCCCCGGGATCTACAAAGTGACTAAAGAGCTGGCTGTAATGGTAGCCCCGTTTATCAGTGATTGACGGTTTCTTAGCAACCCATTGACCGATAGAAGGGTTGAGCGCAGCGCCGCATTTCTGGCAGGCTCGTATAACTTGACCATCAATGGTTTTAAGAGAATCCGGGAAGGTATCCTCAAGACAAATATATTTTCCACACTTAGGGCACTTTAAGAGCCAATACCTCTGGTCTGTTTCCTGGAAGGCCTTATCAATTCCATAATCGGGAAGGGTAGGGTTAGAGAGTTTAAGCACCTCCTTAAATTCACTGTGGGCCATCCTTTCCATGGCCATATCAATCGCATTCTGAGGCGCCTCGTCGAGCTCATCGAAAATACTAAAGTCGATAGGCACTGATTTGAGCCCTACTCGTGATTTCATACCTCGGAGATACAGAAAGGCATTCCATATTCTTTTGATATTGGCTGAATCGGTATCCCTGATCCATTTTCCTATGCTCTCGGGATTCTCCTGAATCAGTGGATCAATCCGGCCTTTGGAAAAATCGGTTACATCTGATTTAGAAGGGAAGAGGTATAAAATACCCCGATAATCGCCATATCTCGCCCCGTAAGCCACTTTCAACATAGCCTTAGACGTAAGACCCAGTTGTGCCGCCTTCATTTCGACCTGGTGAGGATGGTTGTCTCTATATGGTTCAATAAGATATTCATGACGGTCATAGGTAAAGGGTCTACCGTCCAGAGTGATATTTTTCACCCACTCATGGAATGGGGGAGCCTCTCCTTTCCCTTCAAATTGCTGGTCAATTGATCGAAACAGCGCTCCGTAAAGCTGACTTTTCTTTGAGTCTTTGGATAATTCTATTCCTAACATCAGGTGCTACTTCCCCTATGGTGTTTAATACTTCCCCTTGAAACTCTGCCACGGCCTCAAGGTCATAAAGGGTTTTGAAGATATCCAGTTGGAGGTTTAACTGTCCTCGGATTTCTGCCATGGCCTTAAGTGCAAGAAACCTGTCTTGGGAGATCTGCTTCACAATCCCCCGGATATATGCTGTCTGTTTTGTCGGGTTCCCTTCGTATGTAAGAGCACCCTCTACTGCCTTTGCCATCCGGTCAATAACCTTACCCTCACCGGTAAGCTCATTGAGCATTTGGTTTGCTTTTTCATTGATCGTATGGAGCTGCGCAACAGCATCCAGGTTTCTATCAACTACCTTGTGAGCATTTTCCAAAGCTATGTTTTTAACCACTGAGATTTTTAATTTTTTCCGAGCCTGAGACACTGCCCCTGGAGTACAGCTAAAAAATTTAGCAATCTCCGTTGTTGACTTACCTTGGCTAAATAACTGAGTTAACTGCTTAAAGTCTATCTTGGGTTGTGTTGCCATACTAAAACATCCTAAATACTGCTAAATTATTTAGTATCATCCTTAATGCTTTTAGCTTTCGTTTTAATTCCTATCGCATACTGGCTATGGTTTGCCAGTGGTGAGATTGAGTTTTTTCGATACCTAAACTTTCCAAAGTTGCATCTTGCAACCTTGATTCTGTTTTTCTGCTCGTAATGCTTTTAGTCAGAAAGGTATGTTGACCTTAGGAATCCCTGCTACCAATTGCTTGAAGCAGTCAAAGCAAATATGACCGTCTGTTTTCAGAAATTCAGTATCAGCATAAGGGCCATAAGAGACTTTTATGTTTAGACGTATTTCAATGAATCTATCACCATTGATATTAAAGTTAGCATCTGTAAGAAAGCTCTTTGGGACGTTATTAGTTTCTGTTATCGGTCTTCCGCAGATATTACAGATATCGCCATTGTATTTCATAAGTCTTATCTCCTTTCGCTTCTTAATTCATTGACTGACCTACGGATTACTGTTCTATATATCATCTATAAGTAATTGACTTTAATCATAAAATAGATTACTGCTACCAGGCTGCTACCTATTCACATGACATTGAGCAATCCATTTTTCTATTTCAGGCCGCGAAAATCTCAAGTATTTCCCCAAATGAAAATGTGGAATATTGCCTTCTCTGACCTGTCGGTATAGCCAGCTCCGTTTAACGCTTAGGAAATCGCAGAGCTCAGTAGGGGTCAAAAGTTCTTTTAGGTTCACTATAGATTTTTCGTTCATTTTTATCCTGTCTTCAAGGTTGTTTAATCTAAAAGTTTCCAGTTTCCTACCCCCTAAAGGGGGTATAGGAAACAACTGGTAATCTTTTAAAAGTTTCCTACTCTCCAGCTGATGAAATACAATACAGTCCTTGCTTTCCACGTTTTGAGTTTCCTAAGGTTTCCTCAAAAGTTTCCTGGAAACTCTAACCTCAAAGTTTCCTCAAAAGTTTCCTGTTTCCTGCTCATATAAATAGCTTAATCCTGTAGGGGTAATCTTCCCATTTTTCCCAATATAGTTTTCCTCAAGTGCTTTAGTTTTCAACTTGCTTACATACCCCTTGCTAAGGTCTAACTGCTTGCAAATATCACTCTGGGGAATCCCTTCATCGAGTAATCGAATCACCTGTCTTTTGCTTTCCTCTTTGATATTGCTATAAGTCCAGGTGAGTTTTCCGGCCTCGTCCTGGGTCAAGGCAAATTCATAGTCCGGTATCAGTTTTAGGTCCTTGGTTCTCACCCTCGATTTACTAAAATGAAAGATAAACTTGCAGCCATCTTCAGGGCTATAATCAAAAGGCCTTTTTAAAATAATAGAATTATCAATGTTATCTTCCCGTGCAGAAGTCCCTCGCTGGGCGCCTTCCTTGTTTGTATGGTGCAACATGATAGTTGCTATGCCTGCAAAGCGCAATTCAAGAAGCCATGCGTTGATAGGGTCCCAATCCTTCTTGACATTCTCATCAATCCCGCCGGTAACAGATCCAATATTATCAATTATCCATAGCTTGATATGGTTGGTGGTCAAAATTCTTTTCATACTCATACGCCAGTTCTCGTGAAGAAGGTTGGCCCGTGGTAGGCCCAGACTGTTAGCATACGCATCTGAATAAATGTAAATAGAGTCAACACCTAATTCCTTTGTGCGCTCTA
>JAGYNZ010000051.1 GCA_018399745.1 Deltaproteobacteria bacterium
ACGATTCAGTATTGGCGAGGGTTTCAGGGGACGGTCCCTTTCCAACCGGAAAAGGAAAGTTTCACACAAATAAACGTAAAAAAGCTTCACTATTTCAGCTCTCAGCTGAAAGATTCCCAGTGAAGGGTTTCTGTGCGGCCCCAATAAAATTCCCTTATGGGGCTGCAGGCAGCATTTTATGGGGTAAAAATTTCACCCCGATGAAATATGCATTGCATTTCATAGGGCACGGCGGCGCCGAGCAAAGCAATATTACGTTCAGCGCTCCCTTGAAATAGGATCTATACTGTTGAACTATAGAAGTATTTGGCGGGTCTGATATTTTTTTGAATACTATTCATCTAAACCAAATTTTTTAAGTGTTTCTTCTGTGGGTATGCCGTTTTCATCCCATCCTCTCAAACCGTAATACTCAGGCAGCATTTCATCAAGATGACATACATTTCCTTTTGAAGGACCTTCAGGAACCCCTTCGGATAATATCCTTGGGGGTAAGGTATCATCTTTTAAGGAGAATCCAGCCCTGGTAAGGAAAAGCCGCTCAGCATTAATAATTCGCTCTCCTGCCTGCATTAAACTATCCATATCATAGTTTGCTCCAGTCGCTGCATTCAGGAGATCAAGTATGCCAATTGGCCTGATGTCTAGGGTGGGGGTAACATAGTTGCGAACAGAGAAAAATATGCATAAGCCAGCAGAATCAATAAGGCTGAAAACATCCTGCCAGTCTTTGACCATTTGAGGTTTATTTTTCCATTCATATGGGTCTACGGTAGTGGGGACTCCCAAAATTTCAAAATATGCCGGATCTCCTCGCATATGGGATGCCCCTATAGGTGAAGTGGCGTATGCCAAACCCATCCCCTGTTCACCACGTGGGTCATAGCCAGCAAATTCTTGCTTTTTGGCTACCATAGCAAGTTCCGGGTGATCAAACTTTTCCCCTAAACGATAACTTCCCATGCCGAGAATTGCACCAAAATCTTCGCTTATGCCAGTTTTTTTGCACATTTCGATAAGGCCCTGGCTGTCGCCAAAAGGAAGCTCTCTCCCTATTGTCTCTTTAGAAAGATTACCTCTCTCATATAATTCCATGGCGCAGGCTATAGTCGCACCCATACTTATGGTATCCAGGCCCATTTCATTGCAGATGTAATTTGCCTTTATGACCGCTGCAAGATTGCTAATTCCACACATACTTCCCAATGAATATATTGTTTCATATTCAGGACCTTCACCTTCTCCCTCAAATCCTGGCACATTTACCCTGGTAACACGACCGCAACCCACAGGACAACTAAAACAGGCCTTATTATGCAGCAGATATTTCTCCGTCAATTCTTCTGCACCAATGTCCTCCCAGGCCTCGAAAACCGCAGATTTACAATTCCGGGTGGGCAGAGCTCCAACTCTTTGAGTTCCTACAATGGTAATGGAAGTGCCATACTTCGTTAATGAATGAGGGGCTTCTTTATTGGCATCTCTATATGTTTTGAAGAAACCTTTTGCCAGTTCTTTGAACCTCTTCTTATTATATAAAGCAACCTTTTGTGTTCCCTTTACTACCACTGCCTTAAGGTTTTTGGAACCCATTACTGCCCCAACCCCTCCCCGGGCTGCGGCACGATCCTTGTCGTTTATAATGCTGGAGATAAGCACTAATTTCTCTCCAGCAGGTCCAATGCAAGCAACTCGTGCTTTTGGATGGGTTTCGTTACGCAGAATATCGTGTGTTTCATGGGTACTTTTCCCCCAAATATGAGCGGCATGGCGAACTTCAACCTTTCCATTATTAATCCATAGATAAACCGGGTCGACAGATTTACCCTCAAAAATGATCATATCAAAACCAGTTCTCTTCATCTCCATAGGGAAAAAGCCCCCCGAATTAGAGCATGTAATTGCTCCGGTTAAAGGAGATTTCGTAACTACCGCATAGCGAGCTCCTGTTGGTGCAGAAGTCGCAGTTAGGGGTCCTGTTGCCATGATAAGCTTATTCCCCGTTGCCAGTGGATCACAGTTTGGATCTACTTCATCTAACAAATATTTTATCCCTAAACCTCTTCCGCCCACAAAATCAATAGCTGTCTTCTCATCCAGTTTTTGAGTAGCTATCGAGCCGGTGGTAAGGTTGACTCTCAATATATTTCCCATCCATCCAGTCATTTTGATTCCTCCCGGGATCTAAATTCAAAGTGAGCTATATACCCATATAGGCCTTACGTATATGATCATTAGACATTAATTCTTGTGCGGTCCCTTCTATGGATATTTTTCCTGTTTCTAAGATATAGCTTCTATCACAATGGTTAAGGGCCATTTCAACATTCTGCTCAACCAGCAGAATAGTAGTATTTTCGTCCCTTAATGTTTCTATGGTTTTTAAAAGATCAATGGTAATTTTAGGAGCCAGGCCAAGGGAAAGCTCATCGAGCAGCAATAAATCTGGTTTTGACATAAGGGCTCTTCCTATGGCCAGCATTTGCTGCTCCCCTCCACTTAATGTTCCGCCTAACTGGTTTTTCCTTTCATTCATGATTGGGAATAAGTCAAAGACCCATTTGATGTTTTTATTGAGAGATGGGCGGGCTCTTTTTGAATATGCACCAATCTCCAGGTTCTCTAATACGGTCATATCTTGAAATATATGCCGCCCCTCAGGAACACACGCTATGCCCATTCTGGTTATGGCATGTGATGAAATCTTACTAATATCATTTTCTCTAAATATAATCTTACCGCTAACTGGATGCAGTAGACCAAGAATGCTAGCAATAAGAGTGCTTTTCCCGGCTCCATTTGCACCTAATATGGCAACGATCTCTTTTTGGTTTATCCTAAAAGAGACGTCCCACAATATTTGTGTCTCACCTCTGTAAATATCAATATTTTGAACTTCAAGCATCTGATTCTCCCAGATAAGCCTCAATTACTTCAGCATTATTAGCAATATCTTTTGGTAGGCCTTCGGCTATCTTTTCACCATGATCAAGGACTATAATACGGCCTGAGACTTCCATAATTGCACTCATGACATGTTCTACCCAAAAAATGGTTATGCCGAATTTATCAAGGATGATATTAATAAGATCGCAGGCTTCGCGCATTTCAGTAGTATTAAGGCCGGATAATACCTCATCTAATAATAAGAGCTTGGGGTGTGTGCTAAGGGCCCTTGCAAGCTCAAGCCTCTTTTTTCCTACTAAGGTAAGATTTTTTGCCTGGGTATCCACAGAATTTTTTAATCCAACAAATTCCAAATATTTTATTGCCTCCGATTTTTTCTCTGCCGGGCTTAGATTGGGATTATTCCCTATAATACCGACCAGAACATTTTCAAGGCAGCTCATATCTAAAAATGCCCTGGTAACCTGGAAAGTACGAGCTATGCCTTTATGACAAATTTCAAATGGTCTGTACTTGCTAATGTCTTCTCCGTTAAAATCGATATTACCTTGTTCTGGATGATAGATTCCAGTAAGAACATTAAATATCGTTGTCTTTCCCGCACCATTGGGCCCGATCAACCCCAGTATTTCTCCACTATTGATATGAAAATCAACGTTCTTTAATGCTATCAATCCACCAAATGATTTACTGATCCCCGTTGCTTTTAGTATCATAGTTCTTCCATTAATTAACTCTTTGCCATTTTTGGACTAATCTTTTCTTGGTAAATACCATCAAGACCTGACGGGGCAAACCGAGCTATTATTAGTGCCACGATACCAAAAATCAAAACGTGGTACTCACCATATATTCGTATATACTCTGAAAGAGTTTCTAAGAAAAAGGCACCAATAATAGGGCCGAAAAAACTGCCCATTCCTCCTATTATGGTCATGGCAAGGATCAAAAACATTTGACTCAGTGAAGAAATGTCAGGGGTAATAAGGAGTAAATAATGTCCAAATAAGGCACCTGCAAAACCTGCCATGGCACTCGAAATTACAAAAGCTACAATACGCACTCGTATAACGTTAATTCCTAGTGAGTTGGCTGCTAATTCGTCATTTGATATTGCTCGAAATGATGTTCCCAGATCTGACTTTATTATTTTATATATTATCAAAAGAAAGATAATGCTAACAGCTATCATGATGTAAAAATAGATGGTCTTAGAGTAGAAGCCAATGAGATTTGGTACTTCAAGCCCCATGGTACCTCTTGTTAGTTCATATTCATTGGTGATAATCAATCTGATGATTTCAGAAAATGCCAGGGTGGTGAGTGATAGGTAAATACCACCCATTTTAATACACAACATTCCTAACCCTAATCCGAAAAGTGAAGCGATACCTGCTCCTATAAAAAGTCCTATTGTTGGGGGAATATTCAATTTAATGGCGATAATGCCAGAAACATAGGCTCCTATACCTGCAAAAGCTGCATGGGCAAAGGAAACTTGGCCTGTATAGCCAGCAAGAAGGTTCCAACTTGATGCCATCATTACATAAAATAAACTTATAATGGATACATGCAGCCAATACTTCCCGATATATATAGGAAAAGAAAGAAATATGGCTAAAATAAATAAACCCAAAATATATTTGGATTTCAACAAAATATCTCCTTATATTTATAAAGCTTTTCTCCCAAAAAGGCCGGACGGCCGAATAAAAAGTACCAGGATCAAAATAATGAATCCAAAAATGTCCTTATACCCTGATGAAATATAGGCTGCTCCAAAGCTTTGAACAATGCCGATTATTAGTCCTCCAATAATGCAGCCCCATAAGGACCCCATACCGCCAATTACCAGGATAATAAAGGCTATAAGACTAATTTCTACACCTGCCAGTGGGGTAACAGGGAATATTGGAGCCAGCACAACACCGGCGGCTCCAGCAATAGCGCATCCCAGCCCAAAAGAAAGCATGTTAACCTTTGATGTATCAATACCCATAAGAGAAGCTGTTTCACGATCTTGAGAAACTGCCCTTATTGTTTTCCCGAACCAAGTTTTTTTAATAAGTAAAAACACGATTATTATAATGCCAATAGCTGCTAGACAGGAAACCAGCCTTTGATTACCATACCGGAAGAGACCAAACATGTTTGTAGCTCCAGATATCCAGTTAGGCGGTTTATTAGGGAATGGTCCAAACACTAAAAGTGCAAAGTTTTGCAATACAATGGAGAGGATAAAGGTAATAATCAAAGAATACATATCATTTCCATATGTTGGTTTTATAAGGCTCTCTTCAATAAGGATGCCTATAATAAAGATTGTTAAAATGGCTATCGGTATTGCAAAATAAAAGGATATGCCAAGCTTCACACTTAATATATAGCTAATATAACCTGCAAATATGTATAGCTCTCCGTGGGCAAAATTAATTACATTCATAATGCCCACGATTAAAGAAACACCAAGGGCTGAAAGGGCAAAGATTATTCCCATAACGATGCCATTGGTGAGGTACATGAAAAAAAGTGAATTCATTATCCTATACCTTTAAAGGAAAGGCAGTCTGTGTAGTGCAGACTGCCTTTTTCTCCTTATTCCCTGATCAATTTCCCTGTTGCTACATTCTCTGGAAAAATCACTGTTTGCTGCCGATCTTGCCATTGAATAATTAGCATTGGGGGTTGAAATTGATGATACCAAACACTGCCTTTTTCCGTGCCAAAGTTAACCTGACCACTTGGCACAGTAACATTGCTCTTTTCCAGGGCATCCACCAATTTATCTCCATCCAGAGAATTTGCTTTTTCTATTGCGTCAAATGCGATCAGAAGCACTCTATAGATAGAACGTGATTTATAATCACTGGGCTCTTTGCCAAATTTCTTCACATAATTATCCCAGTAGTCTTTAGCAACTTGATTTGGTTGAGCAGATTTATGCATAGAAGAAATGAAGCATTCCAAATTTCCTGCGTCTCCTACATTCTCCCAGAATTGTGGCCATAAACTTGGGGGACCAGCACCCTCAAAAATTATCGCTTTTGGGGTCAAGCCTACCTCGTTTGCCTGTGCAATAAAGTAATGAACACCAAACCCATATACAAATGCTAGAATAATCTCAGGGTCATATTTCATGATTTTAGATAATTCTGTGTAATGATCCTTACTATTCCGTTCGGTATCTATGGTTTGAAACTCAATATTGGCTTCTTTTAATGCTTCGACAGTTAATTTTTTTATACCTAGACCCCAATCGGTATTTTCTGCAACAAGAGATGCCTTTTTAAAACCTTCCGCCTTTAGCCATTTTATTATTTCTGAAACAACACCGGTATTGCAAGGACCAGCTCTAAATATATATTTGTAGTTTTTAGAGGTAATCTCATCAGCCCAGGATTCAGCGATAATAAATGGCGTTTTATATCTGTTTGCCTGTTCGCTTATTGCAATCCCAACGGAGGAATGACTAGTTCCAACTACAAGCGGTACTTTATCCCTGTTAACAAGTTTTTCAACAGCTGCTACACCTTTTTCTGGTACTCCACCAGTATCCTCAAATACAACCTCTACTTTTTTGCCTAATAAACCACCTTTACCATTAATATAATCCAGAGCTAAGTCTATTCCTTCTGCAAATGCCGTTCCTGTGGCAGCGGCAGATCCCGTTCTCGGTCCTACTACCCCGATTTTTATGGTATCAGCACTAATCGAAATAGAAGGATAGCATATGGTAGCTGTAAAAAATGCCACGGCGATTAATAAAATCCAACCATATCTTATTCCTTTCATAATTTTCCTCCCTCTTTAAGTGTAAGGTTTACTTGATAGTACTAGTCAAATAACTAAACTCGTTTTACCACCTCCTTTCAATGCTCTTTTCAAAACAAAGCGTTCTGCCTAAATAAACATTTCCTCCATTACTTGACCAATGGTGTCCACCACGAAAGTAATATCTTTTTCTTCCATAATATAAGGGGGTGCAACCATCAGTGCATCTCCATCCATCCCTGCAAGGGTGGTTGATCTATAGGTAATGATTCCTTTTTGAAAGAGGGCTTCCCACAGGCGCTCTGCTACCTTTTCTTGGCGAGGGAAAGGCATAAGTGTTTCTTTGTCTTTTACAAGTTCTATGCCCCACATAAAGCCTATCCCACGGATGTCGCCCACACACGGTATCCTGCTCAAACGCTTCTTTAGGTATTCGCCTAGGATTTTCCCTTGCCGGTCTACTCGTTCCACCAGGTTCTCTCTTTCTAAGATTCCAATAACAGTGAGACCTGCTTTTGCTGCCACAGCATGGTGTGAATAGGTTCCCCCATGTACAAAACTTCCGCTTCCTTCCCTGATGATATCAAAGTATTTTGATTGTACTCCTACCGCGGAAAGCGCTGCTACACCACCGCTCAATCCTTTCCCCAAAGTGACGATGTCGGGTACCATGTCATAGTGTTGGGAGGCAAACCAGCGCCCGGTTCTTCCTAAACCACACATAACCTCATCTTGTATGAGCAATACGTTATATCTATCGCATATCTCTCGAATAAGCGGCCAATAGCCAGGCGGTGGGGGATATCCTGCCAGTGTAGCCCCGCTCACGGTCTCGGCCAAAAAGGCAGTGACAATATCCGGCCCAACATTCTGGATTGCCTCCTCTAATGCCCAAGCACATCGAAGGCCACAGTCTGGATATTTCAAACCATAAGAACACCGGAGGCAGTATGGCGGAGGAATATGGATTACTTCACTCAAAAGGGGGGCAAAGGGAGCCCGAAAGGAAGTCCTGCCCATAGCAGATAACGCACCGAGGGTCAAACCGTGGTATGATTTCCACCGGGAGATCAGTTTAATTCGCTGGGGACGTCCAAGCTCTATATGGATTTGCCTGGCCAACTTAATAGCAGTTTCTATAGCTTCAGAGCCTGTAGAGAGCAGATAAAATCGCTCAATACCCTGAGGGGAATGATTGGCCAGGGCTTGTGCAAGATCCTCTACAACCTGGGATGTAAACATTGTGCCATGCAGGTAATCATACTGCATAATCTGTTCGTATACGCCGCGGGCTATCTCCTCCCTACCATGGCCCACATTGACCACGAGAGGACCACCGCTTGCGTCAAGATAGCGGTTGCCCTCTGCATCTTCTATCCAAACCCCCTTGGCCTTTACGCCCCAGGGAAGAGAGCGGTCCAGCCGCCGATGAAACACATTACCTGGAATATTATGCATCGCTATCTCCTTTTACTATCTAAAGCATTCATCCTGGGTGGCAGGCCCAGGAGTTCTCTTGCTTCATCTGGGGTGGCAATATCTCGACCTAGCTCCCGGCTCAGGTTCACCATCCTTTTTACTAGTTGTTCGTTGGTAGCAAGTTGTCCCTTTCTATAGTAAATATTATCCTCCAGCCCCACTCTTACATGCCCACCCATGAGTAATGCGTGTATGCCCATCTGAAGTTGAGCGGATCCTATGCCTATAACAGACCATGTAGATCCTTGGGGAAGCATTGCTGCCATGTTTATAAGAGAGTTCAGAGTAGCTGGTGCCCCTCCTCTTACCCCGAGTACGAGCTGAAAGTGTGGCGGTCTCTCTATAAGGCCTGCCTCAATCATTTGTATGCAGGTGTGCACCATGCCTGAGTGAAAGCATTCTAATTCAAGCTTGACGTGTGTTTCCTTTGCCTTTTTAGCAAGGAGTTCGAGAAAGTCAGGAGGATTGAGGAAGAGGGAATCGCCAAGGTTCATTGATCCTGCATCAAAAGATACCATGTCAGGACCCAGTTCTAATGGTATTAACCTTTTTTCATGGTCTAAATTTTTCCCTGGGACGCCAGATGTGCTCAAACATATAACAGGATCTACCTCTTCCTGAATTAGGGATAATACCCTTTCGTATATGCTTCTATCTTGGGTGCCTATTTCGGTCTTTGGGTCTCGTACGTGGATATGTAACAGGCTGGCACCCGCCTTTACCGATGCTATAGCAGATTCCGCTATCTCCTCGGGGGATATTGGAATAAGGGGAGTATCTTTTTTCTGTATACGGCTACCCGTTATAGCACATGTGATGATCAGTTTTGACAAGACAGGAACCTCTCAGGGCAATTTAAATAGAGTATGCCATGATCAAAATACTTGTGGATGTTCTTTATAACCCAGAGCCTCAGAGATTATCTTTGCTACGCCTACTACTTTATTTGCAAGCCTCGTTGTAAGGTCTTCGAATGTAACTCTGCTGGAAGGAACTGCAATGTTGACCGCAGCAACGACCCTGCCAGATTCATCTCTTACAGGAGCAGCTACTGACCTTAAGCCAATATCTAACTCACTATTGTTTATTGAAAACCCTTTTTGTCTCACTTGCTCCAACTCTTCCAGCAGCTTGGCTTTGTCTGTAATTGTATTTGGTGTAATAGGCTTCATATTCATCGTATCCAGGATATTCAAAAGCTCATCTTCTGGAAGGAACGCAAGGAGCGATTTTCCCATAGATGCACAATATGCAGGTAGTTTTGATCCTATATTGAGGTTTATATTGAGGATTTGCTCTGTCTTTATCCTGTCCACATAAACTATCTCTGTATCTTCTAAGATTGCCAGATTTACTGTCTCGCCTATATCACGTGATAACTCTTCAAGATAAGGATAGGCGATGTATTTCAGATCAATATCCTTTATGATCGCAAGTCCCAATCCCCATGACTTATAACCTAAAATATACCCTCGGGAATTTTTATCCTTTCTCAGATATCCCAACGTTTGCAATGTATTTGTCACTCTCTGGACGGCACCTATACTTAGATCAAGTGCCTTTGAAATTTGAGTAATACCTGCAGATTTATTGGAATTTACGATGAAGGAAAGGACGTTCATGCCCTTTGCTATAGAATCCACATAATTTCTGTTGTTCTTTTTATCCATGAGAAATTTTATCACAATGCAATAATGCTTATCATTTTGTACATTAAATATGATTGACTATATATTTGTCAAGGAAAAATTTCTTATTGGTGCTATTTTAATGAGCAATGAGGCAGTGATTATTTTGAAACTGGGAGAGCCTATCGACATGCTTTACATCCGCTCTATATCTTTTTAATGATAGGGATCCGCTTTAGATGCACAACATGTCAAGGAATTGACCCTGAACTCAAAAACCGTCAAAATTTTATCATTATGCCGTCAAATATTTTTCGAAATGACCTTGTTTTTCATTTACCTGTCTCCCCGGTATACTCGATTTTCATGTAAGCAGCACCCCAACCTCTCTTAATGAGCTGTAAACCATAATCTTTTTCCATAATAACCTCTATTCCACCTTATTCTTCTGAAAGTGGCACATATTTTGCTGCTATAATGAAAAAGGAGGTGCTGAAATGAGAAAATTGAATTTAAAAAACAAGCTAATTTTATCCTCTTTTGTCATGTCTATTCTGATCATGATCTCGTCGACTGTGGTTGTTTCCATTATTGTTAGGAAGCAAAGTGAAC
>JAGYNZ010000052.1 GCA_018399745.1 Deltaproteobacteria bacterium
GATTCGAGATCTACCATACTCACATATATATTCATACGAAAAAATCGTCAAATGGCTGGTTTTTGTAATTGTTTACGGCTTGAAATTGGAAATTGGAAATTGGAAATTAGAAATTGGGGAGAGATGAAACGAGTTTACGAATTGGATATCTACAAACTGGCAGAAGAGTTATCAGATATGGTCTGGCAGGACTTTGATAGGTGGAGCATAAAGGTTCACGTGAGAAACCAAAGCATGGTTGCGAAAACTCATGAGAAGAAGTGTTTTATCTGAGTCAAGCGCAACAGAATACAAGGCAATAGTTGATAGACTTGGCCCAAAATTGAATGCCTTCATCAACAGTACAAAAGCATGAAGGCCAAATTTCTAATTTCCAATTTCCAATTTCTAATTTCCAATTTCCCCTTTCCATCAACGGTTCAATTTTTGAAGATGAGCCTCAACGAGCTTCGATTATAAAAAACATTGATTTCTCTGGGTTCAGTTGTTCAATTAATTTGAACAGAAAAAAAGGGGCGACAAAAAATGGAAAAAATAGGTGTCAGTACGCTGAGAGAAAATTTGTCAATATTTCTGAAAAAGGTTGAAAAAGGCCAGGTTATTACAATTACTTCACGCGGTCATGAAATGGCGAAACTTGTCCCCGTGGAAGATAAGAGGAAGAAGTCAAGAAAATTTTTGCGAGAACTAGGCAAGAATGCCATTATCGGCGATATCCTATCCCCGATTGATGAGACGTGGGAGGCCACGAAATGATTGTTGTAGGTACCCACATAATCATAAGGATCCCGCTGACAGAATCATCGCGGCAACTTCAATCATCGAAAATGCCAAACTGGTCACGGCTGACAAAAAATTAAGACAATCCAAAAAAGTTGCTACTATCTGGTAAACAAAAAGTAAGCCCTTACTCCATAGACCATAATCCATAACCCGGATAAACAGGAACAGTGCCTTAAGTGAACTAAAGTTTTAAGTGTTTAAAGTTAAGGTGTCGCTTCGCTCTATCTATTCTGAGCACCGGCCGGTATTATGCCGGCATAGAGGTGATCAATCCCTTGGGACCGGATTTTGATATCTTCAGGATCTTGGAATGAAAAAAGAATATCCGTTTGGCATTGGGGAAAGCACCGGATGTTATTTCCCAGGTCATCGCGCAAAAAAGGCCCGCCTCCGGTCAGTTTAATAAATTCAAACCCTTCAGAAAGAAGTGCAGGCCCTTCAAAAGGCTTATTATGAAGGCCAAGCGAAAAGATCAAGAAACAATGCCTGTCTATCGCCAGAAATGGAGAGTAAGTGGTTATATGACAAGACGAGAGATGCAGCGAACGCAGCTATTGGATCTTTCTATGTACGCATCTTATTTTGTAAAGCGCATATTATTCAGGACATGACGGAAATAATCCCCGGACCATACATCCAGGTCTCTTACATGGGGGACAAAGGGGAGCACATCGGCTTTGGCTGCCTCAAAATCAACCGATTCGATCCGTTGGCCAATCAGCTTGATGCAGCGAGCCTCATCCAGTGGCGCATTCTCAGTATAAACCTCTTTTTGCCGCAGCCGTGCTTCCAGATGCGGAAGCAGCAGCGGAATATTTTTTCGTACCAGAAAGGCAAAATCAAACCAGTCCCGGCCTTTCACCCGGTTCAGCCAGCCGCGGGACAACACCGCATCCATTTTCCCCGCAAAAAGCGCTGGCCCTGAATAAGCCCGCAAAGAAAACGGCACCGGTTCATCAATATAAGCAACCTCGAAATCCGCATAGGGCGGAGGATCAATATCCACTTCAAGCTTTACCTTGCAAACTGCGTTACGATGGATCCTGTTGGTGACAGCCCCAGGGAAATTGGCCTTCAGCAGATGAATGCGCGTATTTGCCTTGATAAAAGCCGAGGCGATCGGTGAAGCCTGTTTTTTTCGATGTTCCTGGATATCCACGGCAAATCCGAACGCTTCCATCTCATTCCGCAATGGCGTAAGAAAAGTGTCAAAGCGGAATGCCGCATCCGGCAGCATCAAAGAAAAATCCAGATCCTCGGAAAATCTGTCCAGATGGTACAGCAGCCTTAGCGCCGTTCCTCCGTAAAACGCGGCATCAGAAAAAAAACCTCCACGCGACAAACCCAGCAGGGCAATCGACTGGATCGTCTCCGCAAGCGCTCGTTCCACTGCACCATTATATTTTTCAAGATACGATTCAAATAATTGTACACTTGCCTCACGCATTGCCTATCTTCCTAAACCGGATATTCCCTGAGCCGATTTGAACGCAGGTGCAAGGCGTCGCCAATCTCGAGGAATTGAGAGTGCTTGAGCGTCTTTGTAAAAATATTTCATGAAATGTTTGAGGTGACAAACTTCACCAATGTCCCCAGAGTCGTCGTCTTATAATGACCAGCCAACGCCATCAACTGGGTATGATTCAGATGCCTGAACGCCGACGAGTCTAAACGCCAATCCTCAAACAGCAGTTGCTCAAGCCTTTTCAAGGACCGGACCACCGGTGTTCGATATAAGGCATCACAAAGCGCCTTTTCAGCAGAAGCAATCAGAAAGCGCTGCTTACCTTCACCGGCAAATATAACACCATGGGGATACGCTCTGGCCGGAACATCATGATACAAAAACGATCCTACCGGCGTATCATACCGCTTGGATCGTCCCTTACCATAAGTCGCAGATGTTATATGGGCAACATGCTCCGGAATAAGCCCGTGCCATCGCAGGGCATAAACAAAAGACACGTATGACGGGCCATAAAGCCTGTTAGCAGCCTTACCCAGAACATAATGGTTTTTAGCCGCCGCCTTGATATACAGGCCTCTTTTGAGACGATACAAAACGCCCTGGCGGACTAGACGGCAGATCTTTGCCTTGGGATTTGCATAATCCGAAAAATGATTCTGCAACCATAAGGCGTCCGGTAGATCAACCGGTAATTCAGAGGCAATTTTTTGCATATTTCCTCCATCAAGTGCATAAATACTATACCTGCTGGTGCAAACAGGCAAGCAGAAAATAAATCCTCATACAAAACAGTAAGCCTGCGCCCGGTTAAATTCTTTCAGAAGACCTGACACCGGCCGGTATTGTGCCGGCATAGAGGTGATCAATCCCTTGGGACCGGGTTTTGATATCTTCAAAATCGTCGAAAAGAGATAAGAAGTAAATCCTCTGTGTCAATGTGACTAAGACACTGGTCCTTTGAACCCAAACGTTCATGACGGGGCCATTTCGTCACCCCCGAGTATAAAAATTCGCCACCCGCTCGCTGTACTCACTCGACACGCACAGACGAACATAGACAAAAGACCTTATCCACTGGTGAACACACCAGCGGATAAATTTACATAAGTTACCAACATCCCACAATTTTTTACATTTCATTTTTTTTGACAAATTGTCCTAAAATAGGTACACATGCAAAATATGGGTCCAAGAAGAAAAATTGTCGATGTTCAGTTTTACAAGTCAGACAAAGATAATGCCCCTGTCAGGGAATGGTTGAAAAAGTTGACCCCCGGAGACAGAAAGATCATAGGTGATGATATCCGGACGGTTGAATTCGGATGGCCTCTTGGTATGCCGCCTGTAAGAAAAATAGATACGGACTTATGGGAAGTTCGTTCCAATTTATCAAATAACAGAATTTCCAGAGTTCTTTTCACAATATAAAGCGATATGATGATTCTTTTACATGCTTTTATCAAAAAGACTTCAAAAACACCCAAAAACGATTTAAGCACAGCGAAACAGCGTATGTCAAATCTTGAAAGGAGAAAATAAATGACTGTTGCACATAAAAATTTAGGCGGAAGTTTCAATGACTTTCTTGAAGAAGAAGGTATTCTTGAAGAATGCACACAAACCGCCATCAAAAGAGTACTGGCATGGCAAATAGAACAGGAGGTGAAAAAAAAGAAACTTTCAAAATCAGCTATGGCAAGAAAAATGAATACAAGTCGATCATCTCTTGACAGATTCCTTGATCCGGTCAATGAATCAGTGACATTACATACCTTAAAAAAGGCAGCTCATGCCGCAGGCCGAACAGTAAAGATCGAATTGGCATAAAAGCTAACGTCCGCGCATCAATACTTCTTCGTAGCTGTCCCCCAAACACAGTTCTTCTGGAAACTGAGAAAAATCTGGGTAATCCTGTCTGGCAAAAAGAATTGCAAATTTGTGAAAACATCTGAACAGGATCTACAAGATTGACAAGATAATTTATCTTCTGCCTTTCCAGATGAAAGACAAATCCGTGTCAAAAAATAAGCCCTCACTCCATAGTCCATAATCCATAACCCGGATAAACAATTCTCAACCAGATTATTCGAGAGTATATGAAACAGTTCTCCAGTGTATCAAATATCGAGAAAAATGCGGAAGAATTCGCAAGATTGGCCAGAGAACAGGGCGGGGCCGGCCCCGAAGGTTTTGTTTTTGACCGCGAGGAGGCCCATATCAGGAAGAGGATATGATACGTGAGGTCCTGTTTTATTGATTCAAATATTGTGGTGTATGCTAATGATTGCAACGCTGGTGAGAAGCAGGTCAGGGCCATTGAAACGGTCACGCGTTGCATGAAGGCCCAAAATGGTATTTTGTCCATTCAGGTCTTGCATGAGTATGCGAATATTGCCCTCAATAGACTTCACTGAGGGCTTCCAGTCGTTCCGCAACAGTTAAAACTCCTTGAAAGTTTTAAAATAGTGATTCCTTCATTCAAGATGGTCCGTCAGAGTGTGGAAATCCGGGATTTATACCGGGTCTCCTTTTGGGACGCAAATATTGTCGCTGCTGCGGAGGCTGCAGATTGCGACCTCGTTCTGTCAGAAGCCCTGAGCACCGGCCGGTATTATGCCGGCATAGAGGTGATCAATCCCTTAAGACCGAGTTTCGATATTTTCAGGATCTTGGAATGAAAAACGCATATCCAAGACATAAAACCAACATTGCTGATTCGCTTGTAACTTCTCACTAATCCGTAATCTGTGACATCCGCGCAATCCGTGTCAAAAAATATATTCCCTCAAGATATGCTGTTTTAATTGGCCACGTTATCGCACCGGAGTCTGCTTGTTTTGTGGCATTTTTTGTTGACGAGTATTTTTTGAGTATATATTCTTAACAAAATTGTTAAGAATGTATATTTAAATTATGAAGACAGATATACTGAATTATTTATCGAATAGATTGTTTTTTTCCGTGGATGATGTGGCAGAGGCCGCTGGTATTAAAAATGAGTCCGCCCAGGTATTATGCAGCCGTTATGTTAAGCGCGGGACTTTTTTAAGGTTGAAGAAAAATTTCTATATATTGGCTGGAAATCGGCAGCGATATAATCATGAGGATTACTTTAAAATAGCCAATTATTTACAGGTTCCCTCGTATGTCTCTTGTGGAACCGCGCTTTCATTTTACGGGATTACTACCCAGGTAAAGAGAGACTGGTATGATAATATTTCCGTTAAACGGTCGACAGTGTTTGATATACAGGGTATTGCCTTTCATTACTATAAGGTAAAAAAAACATATTACTTCGGCTTTGTGAAACATGAAAATTTTTTTATTGCCACCAGAGAAAAGGCATTCGTGGACACAGCTCATCTTTGCGCGTTTGGTAAATATTCCATGGACTGGCATGCCTGCGATCTAGGGCCCCTGGACAAGGAATTAATCGACGGCATAATCTCCGTTTTCCCCCAAAAAACCCGGAAGTCTGTCAGAAAATTATGCATGATCTAATAATGCAGGAACAGTTTGAGCTGGAAGTTCTGGATAGGCTAAATAGCGGTAAATTCCTAATGCAACTTGTTTTTGGCGGCGGCACAATGCTGCGACTATGTCATGGACTTGATCGATTTTCCGTTGATTTGGATTTTTGGGTCATCAAGGATCTGGGTTCAGGGTTTCATGAAGATATGAGGGCTTATCTTGCAAACTATTATGATATAAAGGACAGTGCGGAGAAGTTTTATACGATCCTTTTGGAATTGAAATCAATCAGTTATCATCGTAGCCTGAAGCTGGAAATCCGTAAGGAAGTCAAAAATATCCACACGGAACAGGTGATAGCTTACAGCAAGTATGCAAATACACAGGTCTTTTTAAAGGCCGTATCTCTGAGTGACATGATGGAATCTAAACTTACGGCATTTCTGGACCGTAAAGAAATCAGGGACGTCTTTGATATGGAATTTCTGTTCAGGAGAGGTGTGCCTTTGGATGCGTCCGTAGATAAGCTCAGAGAGGTTCTGAGGCTTATCGATGCGTTGCCCCGGAAAGATTATGTCGTTAAGCTTGGCTCACTATTGGAAAAGGAGCAACGTGAATACTATTCTGCTGAAAATTTTAAGATATTGAAAAGGGCGCTGAGGGAAAAAACAGAAACACCCACCTGATTTTCGAATAAAGTATCTCTTCAATCCATAATCTAAATATCCGTGTCAAAAAACAGGCTATTACTGTAGTCTTTATCCTACATATTCCTGAACATAATTCTTATCCCGCCTGCATATCCAAAATACTCTCAACATAACCAACTGAAATTAAAATATAAATTTTCTATTTCGGCCTGCGGCACGGTCTTCGCAATAAGACCCGCGGTCGGACCGGCTTACACCTTAAAAGCCGGGCATACTCCTTGCTGAATTAATAACACAACGAAGGAAACAAGCAGGGGGTATTGAAATATGAAAAACAGTTTGCAAGACAATATAATAAATAATTTCAGCAGGTTAAGAAAGAGCATGGAAGATAATAAAAAAAGTAATTCACTGAAAACCATAAAACTTTTTAACAAAAAATTTTATGGATTAACGCCGCTCCTGTTTTCCCTTTGCCTGATCCTTATGATGCCGGTCGTTGTCTGGTCAGCCAGTGTTACCATGACCTGGAACCGTAATCAGGAACCTGACATTGCAGGCTATAAAATCTATTATGGCACCCAAAGCGGGCAATATAACAACAGTATAACTGTATTGGATTCTGCGACTCAGCCCTTACAGCGTAGCTACACTGTTCCCAATTTGAGTGAGGGGATTACCTATTACTTTGCATTGAAGACATTCGATCAGGCAGGACAGACAAGCAACTATTCTGTTGAAGCCTCGCAGACCATTCCAGGTAGTGGTGGTAGCTATGATATTTTCGATAGCCGCCTTTTTGTCATGCAGCAATACCGTGACCTTCTTGGACGTGAAGGTGCTACTGAGGGAATCGACTACTGGCAGTACTTGCTTGATTCAGGTTATCTGACCAGAGCACAGCTTATTAATAAGTTTTTGTGTTGCCCTGAGGGCCAACGTAGAATGGCGGCCATTATTCGTCTATACATTGGTTGCTTCAATCGTATGCCTCAATATGTCGGGCTTGACTACTGGTACACAAAATACCTCAGCGGTATGACTCTTCCTAGGATTGCTGAAAGCTTCGTCCTATGCCCGGAATTCATTTCCAAGTACGGAAATTTGGACAATACCTCCTTCGTGATTCTGTTATACAAAAATATTCTTTGGCGTGAGCCTAACCCGCAAGGTTTGGACTACTGGACCGCCCTCTTGGACAGCAAACAACTTAGTCGAGGTGATGTTGTCCTGAAATTTATAGAATCAGATGAATTTGAGAGAAAAAGCTTCGCTGGAGTGTACATAATACAGCTATATTCAGCTATGCTAAAGAGGATGCCGGTCGAAGAGGAATTCGAGCACTGGTATGGTCTTCTTAACGATGGATTTCCGCCGAATGAAATCGTAATTGTACTTTTGGAATCACCAGAGTATTTGAATCGATTCTTGTCTGTGCCCTAAAACCGCAATAGTTGTTTTGTAGCGTCTGTTCTGCTGACGAAAGGACTGCGGCGTCCATCCCCATAGTGCCTCTGCTGCTACCTTGCTGACGGCACAGGGGTTGTGGGGGGCTTGAGGGGATAATTTTCCAAGATAGGCACAGCGATCGACAAGCAAAGGGATTGCCCTGCCCAGTGTTGAAGGTGCATGGAACAAACAAGGTATACTCCCGTCATGACTTACTATTATCCGCCCTCTTTAAATGCTCTCCACGAATGTGTAACAAACGAAGAAAACTCCTCACGAAAACGCCCACTAGCAAAACGCATAGCATTCTCTCGACAGATCGCTGGCTTAATACGGCTCTTTTCTTTTTCAAACGTCTCTACTGCCGCTATGATAGTTTGAGGGTCATGTTTCCTAAAAAAAATGCCCGTCGGACGTTGCGAATCAAATCCACGTACAGTCTCTAATGCTCCGCCTTTCCCATAGGCAATCACTGGCGTGCCACAAGCTTGGGCCTCGACAGGTAAGATGCCAAAATCTTCTTCGGCAGCAAAGATGAAAGCCCTAGCACGTTGCATGTAATCTATCAGAGTAGCGAAGGGTTGATAGCCTAGAAGTGTCACATTTGACGTGGCCTTGGTTTTGATTTTTTGAAAGTCTGGTCCATCACCTATTACCACTAATTCCCTATTAGGCATGGCTGCAAATGCCTTTACAATAAGACCAATCTTCTTATATGGAACTATGCGTGAGGCTGTGAGATAGAAGTCCTCCTTGTTCACTCGTACCGCGAAGGAATCGATATCGACAGGAGGATAAATAACTGTGGACTCACGTCGGTAGACTTTCCATATCCTCCGGGCCACAAAATTAGAATTTGCTATGAAATAATCTATTCCGTTGGCAGTGCGGTAATCCCACATCCTGATCTTATGTAAAATCAATTTTGCAATCCAGCCCTTCAAACCGCGGTCAAGTCCCCCTTCCCTGAGATACTGATGCTGTAAATCCCAAGCGTAGCGAATGGGCGAGTGAACATATGATATATGTATCTGATCTGGGCCTGTCAGCACTCCCTTTACTACAGCATAACTGCTGGTAATTACAAGATCATATCCAGAAACGTCGAATTGTTCCACTGCCAGCGGCATCAAAGGTAAATACTGGCGATATCTCGACTTGGCAAAGGGTAAATTTTGAATAAATGAAGTAGTGACAGGTTTATTGTGAATGAACTCCCTCTGGTGATTTGGAAGGAAATCAACCAGACTGAACAGGTCTGCGTCTGGGTAGAGGCCGAGGATTTGCTCCAAGACTCGCTCCGCTCCCGCATAGACAGTGAGCCAATCGTGAATAATGGCAATGCGCACCAATCGCCCCTATCTTGCCGCGGCCTTGCATAGGACTTCCCATGTCAATTTGGCGGTGCGTTCCCAGGCAAAACCCATGGCTCGTTCCAACCCTTTTCGACGAAGATTCTCCCGAAGGACACTATCCTCTAGCACATGCCGGATTCCGCGGGTGATGTCATCAACCTCATAAGGGTTCACCCTTATCGCAGCCTCTTCCACGACCTCTAATATTGCACCGGTATCAGAGGTAACCACGGGTATTCCACACGCCATAGCCTCTAAAGGAGGAAGGCCAAACCCCTCGTACAAAGAAGGATAGACAAATATCAAGGCACCGCTATAGAGTGCTGGCAAATCCTCGTCCCCCACGTACCCGAGGAGCTGAACCCCTGAAGGTATCTTGTCAAATCCCAAATTATTAAACGCTTTGCTCTTACCCCCTGCAACCACTAGATATATTTCGGAAAACTCGGAATGCAACCGTTCCCAAGCCGCAAAAAGACGCGCTAGATTCTTGCGCGGCTCAAGAGAGCCAACAGCGAGTACGTATCGGTCCGGTAGGCCCAGTTTTTGTCTAAGAACGTCTATGTCATTAGGCGGCGCCGGATAAAATCGCGGATCTACTCCATTTGGGAGCACGACTACTTGGTTCTCTTGAACTCCACTATGCTCAAGCAAGCGGGTTTTTGAGAAATTGGAGACGGTTATCACCCTCATTACGTTCCGCATGAGCCGAGGCAGAAGGAATCGATACCACGCAACAAAACTCGGTTTGAACCACTCGGGGTGATCAAGGGTTGCGGCATCATGTATCGTTACTACCTGTCGCTTAACTGTAAGTGGCCCTGTATTGCAAAAGCTCACAAGAAGCCCATCACGGACGTAGAACGGAAGTTCGATCTGGACCCACAGATTCCCCGGCAGGCTCCCAACACGCCGGACCGGAATGTGTTTCAGTTGAAATCCACCTTTGGCGTTCTTTGGCGTTAAAACAATAACCTGTTGTGGTTTGAGATCAAACCCGTCATGGTCGATTTCCCTATCCAGAGCCACGAGGAGGTCCCGCGCGTAACGCTGGACTCCTGTGGTTGACTGTGTTAGGAACCGGCCGTTTACGTATATCCTATCGATCTTAGTCGAAGGAAATGAATTCATCATATATTCTCTGCGCTTCA
>JAGYNZ010000053.1 GCA_018399745.1 Deltaproteobacteria bacterium
TCTTTCTTTTTTTCAAGGTTCCTGTAGTACAGGACTATTTTTATATTCTTGCCTGGTGGCCCTATATTATCCTGGTCGACGGCCTGATTTACAGACAGCGAGGATGGTCGCCAATTAGAGGAAGGCCATTTGGTTTTCTTTCGCTTATCACATGGTCTGTCACCATATGGCTGATCTTTGAGCTTTTCAACGTAAGGCTCCAAAACTGGCATTACGTAGAACTTGTATCAAGCCCTTTTTTTAGATGGCCCGGCTATGTCCTTGCCTTTGCCACGGTTTTTCCAGGTCTCTTTGAAACTTACTGCCTCATAAACACCTTGGGAGTCTCGCAGCAAATAAAGACTCGACCTTTTATCATAAAGCCGATAATTGAGAAAATCTCTTTGTCAACAGGGTTGATTTGTTTGATTTTGCCTATAGTTTTGCCCAAATATTTCTTTCCGTTATTATGGGTTGGATTTGTCCTCCTTTTAGACCCTATAAATGCAAGGATGAAGGGACCTAGTCTGCTGAAGGACATCTCAAACGGAACACCTCAAAAGGCTATACAGCTTATGATCGCCGGCATGATATGCGGCCTTCTTTGGGAATTCTGGAATTTCTGGGCAAAATCCAAGTGGATCTATACGATCCCCTTTGCAGGAAACTTAAAACTTTTTGAAATGCCTATTCTGGGATTTCTGGGGTTCCCGGCCTTCGCCCTTGAGTGTTATGTAATGTATAATTTTATATGCTGTCTCGGTTTGGCCATACCTTGGGAGCAAAAAACCAGCAATCAAAAAATGGGTAAACATATCTTCTTTATTGTACTGACCGTTCAAATAGTATCCTGGTTTTTTCTTTTTTCTCTTATAGATAAGAATACTGTTCATTCGTTCCATTGACGTATTATAGACTCCGGCTATATTGTCTGTCAGTAATCTGTAAAAATTCATTGGTTAAAACCTGTCAATTTATCAATGCCCGATAACAAGAGGAGGAAACCGCTGGTGAAAGACTTGAAACAGATGTATAAGACAATACTTGGGGATCAGTTTCCTCTAGAACTCCGTATATCATTCGGTGAACAGACACTGATTTATCGTAAGCGGACCTGGAAGATAAAAAATGATAAGACCGGAGAACTGGAAGAGAAAGGTATCCGCTATGGAGAAAACCCGGACCAGGAAGCATCACTGTACGAACTGGTAAATGGAAATCTTGTCCTGGGTGACTGCTCTTATATTGAGGCGGGAAACGGTCTGGTAAGCTCAATAAACGATGAAGATATGATTCAGGCCGGCAAGCATCCCGGCAAGATCAATCTTACTGATATAGATAATTCTCTTAATGTACTTAAATTCCTTTCCAAAAGCCCGGCTGCCGTAATAGTGAAACACAATAACCCTTGCGGAGTGGCCTGCGGTATCAGCATTGAGGACGCCCTTATAAAGGCCTCCAGGGCAGACAGAGTAGCGGCGTTTGGCGGCTGCGTTTCCCTCAACAGGCCCATAGATAAGCGAACCGCCGAGGCCCTAAGCAGTCAATATCTTGAGGTTGTGTGTGCACCTGATTATGAAGAAGGCGTGGTAGATATACTGTCTCGAAAGAAAAATTTAAGAATTATTCGAATCAAACGCATCGATCAACTGGAGACCTTTTGGAACAGGCGTTTCATAGACTTTAAAAGCCTGATAGACGGAGGAATTATAGTCCAGCAATCCCCTGTGAATAAAATCCGTACCGACAAAGACTTGAAGCCTGCTGAATGTGAGTACCAGGGCAAGATATACAAGATTAATCGTCTGCCAGATGACAGGGAATACGAAGACATGCTGTTCGGGTGGGCAGTCGAGCAAGGAGTTACATCCAACTCTGTAATCTATGTCAAAAATGGAGTAACCATAGGGATAGGCACAGGAGAACAGGACAGAGTCGGTGTAGCTGAAATCGCTGTCTACAAGGCATATACAAAGTATGCAGATATTCTCTGCTATGATAGGTTTGAAATAGGATATAAGGAGCTCGATCTGCTGATAAATAAAGGAGAGCGTGACTTGGCCGAAAAAGACGAAATCGATCAACAGGTAAAGGCGGATCGTGGCGGCCTTCCCGGCTCTGTTATGGTCTCTGATGCATTCTTTCCATTCAGGGACGGGGTGGATGTAGGTATCAACCAGGGTGTTTCGGCAATTGTACATCCCGGTGGCTCCCTGAGAGATTGGGAATCTATCGAAGCGTGCAATGAGGCCGAACCACCGGTGACTATGGCATTTACGGGTCAAAGGGCCTTTAAACACTAAACCCGGTTCAGCTTGAGGCAATATATATTGGAAAAACCTCAAAAACATGACAGTTTGAAGATATTATCCTCCAGGATAATTGAAAAAATAGATCTTCCAAACGATCTTGTTCTGGAAATATATGACTATTCCCGTCTGGTAGCCGGGGATAGGTGGCTTGTGGGATTATTTGCCAGGATTCCAATAAAAATCAGTGAAAAAAATTTTGCTGACAAGTATCCAGGGCTTTACAAAGACTTTTTAAAAGATCAAGGTCCTGAAATATATTTCGAGCTAAAAAAGGAGAAAAACTTCGTAGACGAAAAGGAAAAAGACCAAATCTTTGACCAAATGTTGAATGAACTGAAAGAATATGCATTGCACTACATGGGGCACGAATCCTTTGCAAAGAGATTCATAAGGCGGCGGATTCAGTCCTTTAAAGAAAGACAGAAGTGGCTATAAACAATCATCTGAGTCAACTGGACCGTCCAGAAATAATAAATTTCCTGTTTAGGAACAGAGAGAGTTCGCACGGGAAGGGGGAAGAAGCTTGTATAACAGGGAAAACAACGGCAGGTGCCCTGACAGCAAAATCCTCGGACGGTATTAATATCCATTGTAGAATCTTTAGTGGAATACCGGAAGAGCCTCACATTCTGTTTTTCCCGGCAGAGTATGACCGTGAAGCAGATATCATTGATCTGGCAAACGGATTTGGGCAAATTGGTATCACTCTGATAACAATGGACTACCGCGGATGCTGGCATAGTGGCGGGAAACCATCCATAAGCACCTTGCCTCAGGACGCTGAAGAATTTTACCATGCTGTAAAGGACTGGTATGACGCACACCAGAGGACCGGGCCGCTGGTATTCATGGGTCGTTCTCTGGGATCTGCCGTTGCCTTGAATCTTGCCTGCCACCACGATGATGAATCCATGGCCCTCATTATGGAAAGCGCCTTTGACTTAACAGAAGGCTTTCTTGTAGGCAATGGAATTCAAATAAACGAATTAGGGCTTTCCGGAAAAAATTCTTTTTCAAACCGCTCTAAAATGAGTAACTACAGCAAGGCGGTACTTTTTTTGCATAGCCACCGCGACAAGGTCATATCCTTGAACCAGATTGAGTGGCTTGTGGCTGAAAGTCGATCAAAGGCAACCCAGCTTCAGATCATCCCCAGCCAATGCAGGGAGGACATAGCGGAAAAAGCGGGTAACCTCTATTTTGCAGTTATACAAGACTTTCTTAATAGACGTATGGGTCGAAGACCTCGTAGAAGGCGAAAAAGAAATGATCAGCTCCATACCCCCTGAATAATCTCTCCGCACTCACTGCACCTTCCGTCGGACAGCAAATTTTTCACTATCCTGTAGCCTATTCTCTTGATGACTTCTGCACCGCAAGCCGGGCAACAGGTATTCTCTCCGCCCTCACCAGGTACGTTACCCTCATAGACAAATCGAAGGCCTTCCTCAAGGCCTATTTCCCTTGCAAGACGGAGGGTGGCCACCGGAGTAGGCGGTCTGTCCAACATTTTGTGGGTTGGATGAAATGCGGTGACGTGCCACGGTATTGATGGATCAACTCTCTTAACAAACCTGGCTATATCTCTCAACTCCTTCGGGGAATCATTCCATCCGGGAATAACCAGTGTCGTAACCTCCACCCACACTCCCAATTCGTGCATCAGTCTGACATTGTCAAGTACAGGTTTAAGGCTTGCACTGCAGACATCGTGGTAAAATTTATCTGTAAAGGCCTTGATATCAATATTTATTCCGTCCAGTACAGGGGCAAGATGACGTGTCACCTCCGGTGTCATATAGCCATTGCTGACAAATACGTTCTTAAGGCCCTTATTTTTAGCTAAAGTTGCACAATCAAAAGCAAATTCATAAAAGATTGTGGGTTCAACATATGTATAACTGATACTTTTTGCTCCATGCAAAACCGCCTCATGTATAATATCCTTCGGACTTCTTTCTTCTCCCGGTATGTCGCCTTCATAGATATTTGGATACTGGGCAATTTGCCAGTTCTGACAGTGCAGACACTTGAAGTTGCACCCCACCGTAGCAATTGAATATGAGATTGAGCCCGGCAAAAAATGAAAGAGTGGTTTCTTCTCAATTGGGTCGGAATTTTCCGAAACTATCTTACCGTATACAAGGCTATAGAGCTTGCCGTCCCTGTTCTCACGAACCTTGCAAATTCCTCTTTTCCCCGGCTTGATATAACAACGGTGGTTACAGAGCTGGCATTGTACTTTCCCTTTGTCCTCAACTGTATAAAAAAGGGCCTCTTTCATAAAAAATTCTCCTTTACAATTTACGATCAAACTGATAAAAATTACCCTTCTCTATTTTGCGAATTATATCATAAAACATGAATTTATCCCACTTTATGAATAAACAATAGGCATTATGCAATGTTGATCAAGTTGTATCCCCCTTTGTTTTAATCAAAAAAATCCTTATAGATTAATGTATTCACTATTTACAAAAACTCTAAGGACAATTAAAAATATCAATTGTATTTAATAAATTTTAAGGCCCACAATTTTGAATTAGTTTTATGAAATGTATCTATAAAACATGCTGAAAGCCTTGCTTTATCCTAAAAACATCGCGGTGATAGGGGCATCGAGGACACCAGGAAAGGTGGGCCATGAGATATTAGCCAACCTGATAAATGGCAGTTTTGCAGGTAATATAGTACCTGTCAATCCGTCAGCAGACCAGATAATCGGGCTCAAATGCTACAAAACCCTTAAAAGCTATGGAGGAACTGTGGATTTGGGCATTGTGACCGTTCCCCGTCAGAATATAATGGACGTCGTACAATCCTCTATAGATGCAGGGGTGAAGGCCCTCGCAGTGATTACCGCAGGCTTCAGGGAGACGGGGGGAGAAGGTGCGAGGCTTGAGCAGAAGATGGCAGGGCTTTGCAGAGCCCACAATGTTCGTTTACTTGGACCTAACTGTCTGGGCATTATGAATACACATGAACACATGAATGCCTCGTTTGCTGGGGTCATGCCTGAATCAGGAAATATATCAGTTTTTTCCCAATCAGGAGCACTCTGTACCGCCATTGTAGATTCGTCTGTCACAGGCCATTTCGGGCTTGCGAAGCTCATAAGTCTCGGCAACAAAGCAGATCTCACAGAGGTTGATTTTCTGAAAGCCCTGGCCAAAGATGACAATACAAAAGTAATTGTTGGATACCTTGAAGATATAGTTTCTGGTGACGATTTTGTTAAGGCCGCTGAAGATACTTGTTCAATTAAGCCTGTTATAATACTCAAGGCTGGGACCACCCCTTCAGGTCTGAAGGCGGCTTCATCTCACACGGGGGGTCTTGCTGGAGCCGACATTGCTTATGGAGCCGCTTTTAGACGCTCAGGAGTAATACGGGCAGATAATTTCCAGGCCCTTTTTGATTACGCATCGGCCCTGGTAATGCAGCCTCTTCCCATGGGTGACCGCGTTCTAATTATTACGAACGCTGGTGGTCCAGGAACAATGGCTGCAGATGCCGTAGAAAAATCAGGCATGACCGTCGCAGCCCTGGCCTCTAATACTGCAGCTGCCCTTAAAGGAAAGCTTCCAAGGGCATCAAGTACAGGAAATCCCATAGATGTTCTGGGCGATGCTGATCCGGAAAGATACGCCGTTGCATTAAGCACCGCTCAAGATGATGAGTCGGTAGACGCCATTATCGTAATTCTGACGCCCCAGGCCATGACAAGACCTGCAGAGACTGCAAGAGCTATCGCCGATTGCGTGAGATCTGACAAGCCTGTTCTTGCGGCATTCATGGGGGGCAAACATGTTATGCCGGGGAACAAAGAACTGTTTGCTGCCGGACTCCCAGTCTATAATTCACCCGAGCGGGCAGTTGATGCCCTCAAGGCCATGTACGAATATTCAGTCTGGCGGCGGCGTCCACCTCGAATAGTGACCCGATTCAGAGTTCATCGCCGGCGAGTTGAGCGGATTATCGCACGGCAGCTGAGGACGAACAGGACCCATGTCGGTGATATTAAGGCCAAGCATATCCTGAGTGCTTATGGCTTTAGAATACCGGAAGGTCACCTGGCAAGTACCACTGAGGAAGCGGTGGAAACCGCAGAGCAAATAGGCTATCCTGTGGCTATAAAAATAGTCTCTCCCGACATTATTCATAAAACAGACCTCGGTGGTGTGAAATTAAACCTTTCTACGGCTGATGACGTGCGAGACGCATTTGATCTGATGATGCTCAGGATAAGACAAGTCGCGCCTGAAGCCCATATCGAAGGCATTTATATAGAAAAAATGCTGCCGCGGGGCATGGAAGTGATAATAGGCATGAGCCGTGATCCCCAGTTCGGTCCAATGCTTATGTTCGGGCTTGGAGGCATATTTGTCGAAGTAATGAAAGACGTTACCTTTCATCTGGCCCCTATCACGATGGAAGAGGCATTTCAGATGCTTAAAACTACCAGGTCCTATGAGATGCTTAAAGGCACACGAGGCAAAAGAGGGGTCGATTTTGCTTCAATAGCTAATGGACTCCAGAGGATCAGCCAGCTGGTTACGGATTTCCCGGAAATTATCGAGCTTGACATCAATCCATTTATTGTCGGGGAAACCGGGACAGGAACATTTGTGGCCGATGCCCGAATGACCTTAACGCAAAAAAAGACCAAGTAATGAACAAACTCAACCAGACAGATTACGACCCGAACTGGCTGGATAAATATAAGGATATGATCGCCACGCCAGGGCAGGCGCTGTCCCAACTGCGGCCCGGTCAGCGTGTATTTATCGGGACAGGGTGTGGAGAACCGAAAACACTGGTAAAGGCCCTGACTGACCGAGCGTCTAAACTGGCCGACATGGAGATCGTCCAACTACTTACCCTGGGCGAGGCCCCTTATGCCCATAAGAAACTCACTGATTGCTTTCTCGTAAACAGCTTTTTTGTTGCGGACAATATCAGGGAACTCATTCAGGAAGGCCTGGGCAAATATACACCAATCTTTCTTTCAGATATTCCACGACTTTTCAGTTCTGGTCAATTACCTCTGGATGCCGCCCTAATACAGGTTACTCCTCCGGATGAACGGGGGAAAGTAAGCCTCGGAGTCTCCGTAGATATTGTAAAAAGCGCTGCGGAAAACGCCTCTCTTGTAATCGCTCAAGTTAACCCCAAGATGCCGAGGACCCATGGAGACAGTTTTATAGATATATATGATCTGGATTTCCTGGTTCCTTCGGAGATACCTATCTTTGAAGCCACCGTGCCAGAAAGCACGGAAGTGACTCGAGAGATAGGAGAACGCATCTCAGCCCTTGTGGAAGACGGATCAACAATTGAGGTGGGGATCGGACGAATTCCTCACACGGCGGTTGATTTTCTAAAGGAAAAGCAAAATCTTGGCGTACATACAGAGATGTTTACAGACAACATCATAGATCTGGTGGAATCTGGAGCTGTAACCGGCGCAAAAAAGACCCTCGACAGGGGTAAAATTGTCGCCAGCTTCTGTCTTGGAACCCGCAGGCTCTATGACTATATCCACAACAATCCACTCTTCTCTTTCCGCCCGACCGAATATGTCAATAACCCCTCTATAATTGCAAAACAGTATAAAATGGTTTCCATTAATACGGCTTTAGAGATAGATCTTACAGGCCAGGTCTGCGCGGATTCCATTGGCACCAAATTTTACTCAGGTATCGGCGGCCAAGTGGATTTTAACAGTGGTGCGGCCAGATCATATGGTGGCAAGGCCATTATAGCCCTGCCATCCACTACATCGGATGGAAAAACTTCACGAATCGTAGCAAAATTGAGTCCAGGTGCCGGCGTAGTGACCACCCGCGGGGACGTACACTATGTAGTAACCGAGTACGGCGTCGCCTATCTTCACGGCAAAAGTGTGCGTGATCGGGCACTGGCCTTGATCGGCATTGCTAACCCGCGTTTTCTTGAAACGCTGCTTAAGGAGGCTATTGAAGCTAAATATCTTCGAAAAGAGCTGGCAGATGTTGGAGAAAGTTTCATAATAGCTCCACACGAGGCAAAAACGTCATTGCTTTTAGATGATGGGACAAAAATCAATTTCAGGCCCATACATCCTACTGACGAACCGAAAATGAAGGACCTGCTTTACACACTCTCTCAAGACGCAGTGTACTCTCGTTTCATGACACACGTGCAGCGATTCCCATATAAGCAGATTAAAGACTTCGTGTTTGTCGATCATAGAAAAGAAGTGGCCATCGTAGGGGTCCTGCCTGAGGCCCATGGAGAAGATATAATTGCGGTTGGCAGATATTATCTGGATCCGCGGACGAACCGCGCAGAGGTTGCATTTGTAGTGCGTGACGATTGGCAGGGTCGCGGCATAGGCAAGTTTCTGTTCAGACACCTTACCAATATTGCCAAACGCCATGGTATAGCTGGATTTACAGCTGAAGTCCTCAGAGAAAACAAAAGAATGCAGGCAGTTTTCAATAACAGTGATTTGCGGGTCAGGAGCAAGTTGAATGATGACATTTACAGCTTTGAGATGGACTTTAATTAATCATAAAACAAATTCGGCTACCAGAAAAGTATGGTCTGAGGGTTTTTGAGCAAGCCTCGAACTGATATCTATATATGCCTTTTCAGCACGTCTCGCCAGAGGTACCGTAGCGAGTATGTGGTCTATGCGCCACCCTAAATGTCTCTTTACTGCATTTGGTATCCTGTAATCGTAAAATGTATACTGTTCTGGCTCCATATTAAACTTCCGGAATACGTCTATAAATCCCCATGATTTAACATTCTCTAAGGCTTTACGGGCATCTTCATGAAAGCAGACATGATCTTCATGATTATCAGGGGCATAAACATCTCTTGAGTCAGGGGCAACATTGAGGTCTCCACACCAAAGTAGTGGTTCGTACGCGGAATAATTCCTTTCAAATAGGTCTTTTAACCTTTCAAACCACCTTAGCTTGACCTGAAAATACATGTGGTCCAAGGCCCTACCCTGGGGCACATATGAATTAACAATAGGAATATCTCTCACTATGCAACGGATGAGCCTGGCTTCATCTTCGGGACTGTTTTCAAGGTCATCAAAACCAACAGCTGTATCGTTTATTTCATGTTTGCTGGCAATTGAAACACCATTGTAAGACTTCTGACCCTTGTAGACCACATTATATTTGATTTTATCAAATGCTTCCTTTGGAAAATTCTCATCCTGAACTCTTGTCTCTTGCATGCAAAGAACATCAACCGAATTTTCTTCTAGCCAAGGGATCAGTATGTGTAGACGTGACCTTATTGAATTCACATTGAAAGTAGCAATACTGAAGTTATTAGTTTTCATATTTTGAAGCCCTTGCCGAATAATCGTTTAAGTTTAAGCATGTGTGTAAGCTACACAAGAATGCTATTGGGACTCGGACCGGATTTATGCATTTCACTATTTATTACGATTAATATGCAGAAGATCAGACTATAAATCAATAGACTGAAATGATATTGAAAACTGGTACATCAAAAAGGCAAAATTCAATGGGTATTGATCACAGAAAACACGTTAGGACACTTACTCAGTTAATTGTTCAGTATTCAGATCGACGTCTCTTCTTTACAGAATTCATAAGCAATCTCAGCCTTGGAGGAGTGTGCATAACCGCCTCAAAACCGCTTGAACCTGGAACCAGGCTCATTATAACCAGTTCGACGCAACCGCCGATCAAGGTTAATGGGATAGTTTCATGGACTAAAAAAAGTAAGAAAAACAAACTTAAATACGAAATAGGCGTCCGCTTTGATAAACTCTCACAGGATCAAAAAGCCATGATTTCAGATATTATAAGCTCAATTTACTGGGAAACGAATCAGATAGATTGATAAAAATAACTTTG
>JAGYNZ010000054.1 GCA_018399745.1 Deltaproteobacteria bacterium
TACTTTGTGTTGCAAATAGCTTCTTATAGAGAGAAAGAGCGGGCAAATAAAGAGGCTGAAAGGTGGAGAGACAAGGGTTATCGGACTGTAATCAAGAGAGTCGAACTCGGCTCTAAAAAAGAGATCTTCTACCGCGTCCATCTCGGGGAGTACCGTTCTGTTGAAGAGGCCACCATCTCTGCGAAAAATTTGGCCCAGAAGTATAATTTACAATCTTATGTTGTACCCATAAATGATTGAAATCATGATACGGAAAGCCAAAACATCAGATGTAAGATCCATTCAGACCCTGCTTGCACACTTTGCAGACCAGGGCCTCCTGTTGCCTCGTTCTCTCAGCGAGATATATGATCATCTGCGAGATTATACAGTAATTGAGACATCTGCCGATAATATCATTGGTGTTGCAGCCCTTAATATATGTTGGGAAGACTTGGCTGAGGTGAAATCTTTGGCGGTACGTGAAGATTATCAGGACAAGGGTATGGGCAGACAGCTTGTGAAACAGTGTCTTTCAGAGGCCTCTGTCCTTGGAGTTCGTCGTGTTTTTACCCTCACATATCAACAAAAATTTTTTGAGAATCTGGGCTTCAAATTGGTGGATAAGAGCTCACTACCTCACAAAATCTGGGCAGACTGTCTCAAATGTCCGAAATTTCCGGATTGTGACGAAATAGCACTGTTGCTGGAGCTTTGATTATATGATTGGAAATTTAGTCGCAAAGGTTTTTGGCACCAAACACGACAGGGAGGTCAAAAAGCTTCAGCCCCTTGTGGACCGTATAAATTCTCTGGAGTCAGAAATAAAGGCCTTGCCTGATCAGCAACTCAAGGCAAAGACCCCTGAATTTAAGGGGCGGTTGGAACGTGGAGAGTCTCTGGATGAATTGCTTCCGGAGACATTTGCGGTTGTCCGGGAGGTAGCTTTCAGGGTATTGGGGCTCAGGCCCTTTGATGTGCAGCTGATGGGTGGAATTGTGTTGCATCAGGGCAAAATCGCCGAGATGAAGACCGGTGAAGGAAAGACTTTAGTTGCCACAATGCCGGTTTACCTGAATGCGCTTGCCAGCCGGGGAGTCCATGTGGTTACTGTTAATGATTATCTTGCGACTCGCGACTCTGAATGGATGGGACAGGTGTACCGCTTTCTTGGTCTTGATGTTGGAGTGATAGTACATGGTCTGGAGGATACAGAGCGCAAATCATCCTATAGGGCAGATGTAACCTACGGCACCAATAACGAGTTCGGATTCGATTATCTTAGAGACAACATGAAATACTCTCTGGAGGACATGGTCCAGAGAGAGTTTTACTATGCCATAGTAGACGAGGTGGACAGCATACTCATTGATGAAGCCCGGACACCACTGATTATTTCCGGTCCATCAGAAGATTCTACGGATCTTTACTATAGGGTCAATCAAATTAGTCCGCATCTGCACAAGGACATTGATTTTACAGTGGATGAAAAGGCAAGGGCTGTCAGTCTTACTGAAGAGGGGGTGGCAAAATGCGAAAAGCTTCTGGGAGTGAAAAACCTCTATGACCCCGCCCAGGCTGAGCTTCTTCACCACGTGCAACAGGCACTCAAGGCTCATGCTCTGTTCAAGAAGGATGTAGATTATCTGGTCAAAGACGGACAGGTGTTAATAGTTGACGAATTCACCGGCCGTCTCATGCCTGGAAGACGTTACAGTGAAGGGCTGCACCAGGCCCTTGAGGCCAAGGAAGGGGTGAAGATAGAGAGTGAGAACCAGACCCTGGCCTCTATAACCTTTCAGAACTTTTTCCGTATGTATGAAAAACTCGCCGGTATGACAGGCACTGCCGATACAGAAGCAGCAGAATTCCAGAAGATTTACAATCTGGAGGTCGTGGTAATCCCTACCCACATGCCAATGATTCGCAAGGACTATCCGGATGTGGTCTTTAGAACAGAAAGCGAAAAATTCGAGGCCGCCGCCAGGGAAATCAAATCCCTTCATGATAAAGGCCGACCCGTACTGGTAGGTAGCTCCAGCGTGGATAATTCGGAAAGGCTTTCAAAGATGTTGAAGCGCCAGGGAGTGAAACATGAAGTGCTGAACGCCAAGCATCACGAGAGGGAGGCGGAAATCGTGGCCCATGCCGGGGAAAAGGGACGGATTACCATTGCCACCAATATGGCAGGTCGGGGTACAGACATAGTCCTGGGTGAAGGGGTGGCCGATATGGGCGGGCTGCACATTCTCAGTATCGAGCGCCATGAGTCGAGGCGTATAGACAATCAGCTCAGAGGGCGTTCCGGCCGCCAGGGCGATCTTGGTTCTTCCAGATTTTACTTATCTCTGGAGGATGATCTGCTACGCATCTTTGGATCAGACCGCATTTCCGGGATAATGAATAAGCTGGGCATGGATGAAGGAGAGCCTATTGAACATTCCATGCTGAGCAAGGCCATAGAGAATGCCCAGCGAAAAGTTGAAGCCCACAACTTTGAGATCAGAAAGCACCTCCTTGATTACGATGATGTAATGAACAAGCAGAGAGAGGTGATTTACAGCCAGCGGAGACAGATTCTTGCCGGCGTAGATATGCGTAAGGAACTCTATGGTTTTATTGATGATATAGCAGCAGAGCTGGTGGATACCTATACAGATGAAAAAGGGCTTTCGGAAGAGTGGGACTGGGAGGCCATGGAAGAACGCCTGCTCGGCCACTTTTCTGTTCGTCTTGATATTCCTCAGGAAGAGAAAAAGGATCTTGACAGGGATGCACTGGAAAAAAAGATAGTTGCGGCTGCAAGACACGCCTATGAGAATCAGACAGCCCTGTTTGGAGATGATGAAATGGCCCGGGTGGAGAGGTTCATAGTTCTTCAGACCCTGGACAACTTATGGAAGGATCATCTTCTCAATATGGACCATTTAAGAGAGGGTATAGGGTTGAGGGGCTACGGGCAGAAAGATCCGCTTCAGGAATACAGACGCGAGGGTTATGACATGTTTATGGCCATGATCCAGCGCTTTAGAGAAGAGGCCATAAGCCTCTTGCTCAGGATTCGCCCCATGCGGGAAAGGGAGACTGAAGAGCTGGAGGCCCGCCGCAGAAAGCAGCAGCGACGCATAACGTTTGGACGTGGAGATGATGGAGATGACAAGCCAAAGACTGTTAAGCGCAAGGGACAGAAAGTAGGTCGAAATGACCCCTGTCCCTGTGGCAGCGGGAAAAAATATAAGAAATGTTGCGGAAGGAAATAAATTCAGCAGGCCCTGGACCAGCTTAAAAGATTTATGCCTATATTTTCCTCGATTATATTACTGTAATCCATACCCCAAAAATTAATAATATATCATGCACTTATTAATAAATGGTTTCAGTGGTTCAGCTGTTTCAGCCAATATCAAGTATACGGGACATCCTGACCTGGGTCTGATAGTCTCTGATGAGCCCGCAGTGCTGGCAGCAGTATTTACCAGAAACGAGATAAAGGCCGCTCCGGTCCTTGCAGGGCTTGATCGTCTCAGCAGAGGTGAGCCTTATATCAGGGCTGTTGTGGTAAATAGTGGTAATGCAAATGCCTGCACAGGTCATGATGGATTAATCCATGTACATCAAATCTGCTCTCTCGTGGCCAGAGAAATGGGCATAACCCCTGAAGATGTTATGGTCGCTTCAACCGGCGTGATCGGTCAGCCTCTCCCCATGAGACGGATAAAGAATGCCATACCGGCACTTGTGAGCGGCCTTTCTGAAAATGGGCTGGAAGCCTTAGCAGACGCCATTCTCACCACAGACACAGTTCGGAAGACAGCAATCAGGCGCATTGATGTGGGGGGTGTGAAAGTGACTGTTGCAGGTATGGCAAAGGGTGCTGGAATGATAGGGCCGAATATTGGTCCACCTCAGGCTACATTGCTCTCCTTCGTCCTGTCAGACGCAAAAGTGGATCAAGTCTGGTGGCAAGGCGCGCTTGAAAGGACCGTAACAGAAACGTTTAACCGGATTACTATAGACGGAGACACCAGTACGAATGACACTGTGCTGGCCATGGCCAATGGTCGCGCCGGAAATAAAGAAATTGACGCGGTTCGCTACGGAGAAGACTTTGAATATATACTCAAAGATCTGCTGCAGGATCTGGCCCGGCAGATTGTTAAGGACGGCGAAGGTGTTACCAAGTGTGTGACCTTGATTGTAAAAGGAGCCAGGACCCGGGAAGAAGCAGATAGAATAGCCAGGACTATTGCTGAATCTCCGCTCGTTAAGACGGCCTTTTTCGGTGAAGACCCTAACTGGGGTCGAATACTTGCCGCGGCAGGCCGTGCCGGTTTTCCTCTGGATCAGGGGCTGATCAGTTTGTTCTTTGACGAGATCGAAATCGTGAGAATGGGAGTAGGCGTTGGTGAAGAGGCTGAGCACAAGGCCAAAAAGGTCATGACTGCCGGAGAGTTCAGGGTGGTTCTGGACCTGGGTCTCGGATCAGGAGAGGCCAGTATTTTGACCAGCGATCTCTCAACTGATTATGTGCGTATCAACGCGGATTATCGTACCTGAGAATTCTTTCTCAATGCGGGCAGGGACAAGCGTTTTGGTGAAGAGTTCAGATAGTTGAGGCGGTTGAGAAAAAATATTAGAGATATCCTCTAGATTCCTTCTATCTATATATCCCAGGTTTCTATATTTATGAATCAGAAGAATTTCTTTCAGGAAGATTAGGAAGGGGGAGGGGGTTTAATGCGTAAATTCATTAAGACGACATCAAGAAAAGCCGGTCTTCCTCCCGGGAGTGCCGTGTATATTGGAGAAAAAAAGGCCGAAGACGTAAAGATAAGAGTTATAGATTATGATGAGGTGACCTTTCAGGCACACGAGGTGTCAACGATTCAGGAGTGTTTTCCCTTTAAAGATACACCAACCGTCACCTGGATAAATATAGACGGCATTCATAGACCTGAGATTGTAGAAACCATCGGCAGGCATTTCAATATTCACCATCTCATCATAGAAGATATTGTCCATACCGGCCAGCGACCTAAAGTGGAAGACTTGGAGGATCATATTTTTGTGGTTTTAAAAATGTTTTCCTATGATGAAAAAACTAATGAAATAAACGCAGAGCAGGTCGGTATTATTCTTGGCTCGAATTTCGTTATATCGTTTCAGGAGCGTGAAGGTGATGTATTTAATCCGCTCAGGGAAAGGATCAGAAGTGGTAAAGGGCGCGTGAGAAAAAAGGGCCTGATTATCTGGCGTATTGTTTGATCGATATAATTATTGACAACTATTTCATAATTTTCGAGAAACTCGGAGAAAGAATAGAGGGCCTCTATGAAAACCTGATAACAACTCCCACGCCTGAGGCCTTTCATGAGATCCAGAAATTAAAACAAGAGATGATATTCTTACGTAAATCGATTTGGCCGTTGAGGGAGGTAACCAGCGCTCTGGAGCGAGGAGAGTCATCGCTGATTAGTGATTCCACTGGAATATATTTCAGGGATGTTTATGATCACACCATTCAGGTGATTGATACAATGGAGACATTTAGAGATCTCCTTTCCGGTATGGTCGATATTTATCTTTCGAGTGTCAGTAACAAGATGAACGAAGTTATGAAAGTTTTGACAATCATTGCTACCATCTTTATTCCTTTAACTTTCATAACGGGTATTTACGGAATGAATTTTAAGTACATGCCGGAGCTTGAGTGGCGTTGGGGATATTGGGGCGTGTTGATGGCCATGGTGGTGATTATGAGCGGAATGATTATCTATTTCAGAAAAAAGAGGTGGCTATAAGGCAATGATCCACCATGTTACCTTTAGTCAGAGTGATACATTCAGGACTCCATGTCCTGCCGGCCTTGCACATCTTTTCACTGTGAACCGCCGTTTCAGCGGGGTGAAAGTTGATCCCGGGCAAAGATATGAACTTGTCACTCTGAAGACACGTCCGGAGTTTTTTCACTTCCTCCAAAATAGCTTCGTAGAATCCAGCCAGTTATAATTCCCGTGGCAAGCACCAAAAAGATCATAATGGAACGGGACATCGAGACCTTCCAGAACAGGAACCGTATCTCCATTACAGCAACGTTTTGCACAATGAAAATGACCATCAGGCCAACCAGGACGAGAGTAAAGATCAGTTTGTAATTCATGAGCCATTTCTCCAGTTTCCTTTACAGCGATTCGACCGTTGATCGGGTTTCATGATTTTTTGCACTGGTTTGTTTACAAGCTGATTATATTATATGGCATACAGCTCTTTTTTGGAAATTTTGTCTTTCATGGTTAACCAGGTCCTTGTGCCCTTTCTGGACATTTTCAAAATTGGTTGCCAAGATGCGGTTGTATAATATCCGTTCTTTTTCCGGCTCAATATTTCGGGATATATGGCGCAAAAGAATTCCCAATCCTGACACGAGTATCGAAAATTACCAGGAGTATCCAATAGTTAATAGATATTTTTTGTCGTAGTTTTCCATTCCGGGAGCAGGACTGTTATCCCAGTCATAATGGAACTGTGCGCCTGCAAGAAAGTTATTGCTCAGAGGCAGGCGAAACCCGGTCCTGCTTCTGATTACAATATCATTTGTGTCCTCGAATCCCATAAGCCCTTCGTGATAATGAAAAAACTGAATAATCTTTTCCAGTAGATACCGATCATAGTTCACGGCCCAGCGACCTGCGGCATAATTCTCGTCATTCGCCTCTTCAAAATCTTCATTCACATAGCTGACGCCGAGCTCAATTCCAAAATCTGACAATTCACTCTCCCAGAATTGATACCCTACACCTGCTCCTGCAAAACTCCGCAGTCTGAGGTCCTTAAATTCATCTTTCTCTAGGGTAAGATTGTTAAACAGATACCATTTTCCGTTGAGAAAGTAGTCGTATTTCAGATACGCCAGGGCATCATCGACCGTTTCCTCGCCTTCATCCTCTTCATAGTTGAGTTCACCCCCGATAGTGTACCGGCTCTTTACCGTACGGACAACCGCCTCTGCATCCAGGTGGTAAGTCTTGTTCTGCGTATTTCCTTCCGATATGTTTACACCCGCGTTAATGCGGCCCTTTGTCAGTACTGGAGCCGCCGGCTTCAAATTGATTGACCTCACACTCTCCAATGGGAAAGAGACCGTTTCCAGAATTTCGCCGATTCGTAGACTGATACGGCCATCCTCAGCAGGAGTAACTGTGCCTTTCAGGGTTGTTTCATCACTGAGAGATACCACGACCGGTGAGTCGGTCTCAAAGGTCTTGACCTCCTTCCAGGACAGGGCAATGCTGCCTGCGTACGGGGTATTAATAATTAATTTATCGTTTTCAGTGCCGGTGATGATCCCGCTTAGACGATCACCATTCGTCATCTCGACCCAGTCGGCATACGTAACCGTGTATGATATAAGCCCTGACACCAATATACAAAAAACAAAAACAGCTGTTTTCATAGCTTCATCAATTAATCAGTAATAAAGTGCATCTGGATTTTATAATTTTTATTTCTATTCAGATATTATTCTATGACGATCCACAACAAAGTGCCTGATTCTCACGTGTGTGGTCTTTTAACAAAAAAGCAAGTGGCCCCCAAAGAGAGTACATACTGAATCCTTTGACGCTTGTAATCAAGCAGGTTCATGTTCAGATTCGACTGAAGACAATCGAGAAGATATAACGAAATACTTATTATTTTTTATAATTTTTGGGGCTTGCAATGAAATTGAATAATACATACCATAATAAAAGATTTTTGTTTGTCCAGTATTCCATCAGCAAGTAATTTCGATGCAAACAATTTTTGTTTTAACCTCGAGCTATCAGAAGAAGACTATTCGCTGAAAGGCATAAACCTTTGTTTGCAGGACTCCAGGGCAATAAGTGGAGGAAGATATGCCAGACCTTAATACATTTCATGAATTTTTGCCTGACATCCTGAGAATCGTTCGTATCCCCCTGATTATTGTCGGCGGTTATATTTTGATACGTCTCCTTAAGGCCGTAATTCAGAAGATGCGCGGCGAGATAGTCAAACGTATGAAGTCTCGACATGCAGGGCCGGATATAGAGATCGAAAAGCGCGGCAAGACCATAAGCGACGTCTTATATAAGGCAAGTGCCGCCACTTTGTGGGTGGTGGTCGTCATGATGGTGCTTCGGGAGTTCGGCTTTGATATCGGTCCCATACTGGCTGGAGCCGGTATAGTGGGTTTGGCTGTCGGTTTTGGTGCACAGAACCTGGTGCGTGACATTATCAGCGGACTCTTTCTCATCATCGAAAACCAGATCAGAGAAAACGACGTAGCTGTCATAAACGGTACCGGCGGTCTGGTTGAAGAAGTCAATCTGCGCACCACAGTGCTTCGCGGTCTGGACGGTACCGTGCATATATTTCCCAACGGCGCTATCACTACACTTTCCAACATGACGAGACAGTTTTCTTACTACCTTTTCGATCTCGGCGTTGCATACAAGGAAGATACGGATCGGGTAGTGAAGGTTATCAAAGAGGTGGGAGCTACCATGCTCGACGATCCTGAATACGCACCGTTCATAACGGAGCCTATTGAGGTGCTGGGTGTGGATAAGTTTGCAGATTCCGCAGTAATCATAAAGGCAAGGATAAAGACAGAACCTGTAAAGCAGTGGATGGTGGGCCGCGAACTCAACCGGCGCTTTAAGAAGCGGTTCGATGAACTCGGAATCGAGATCCCGTTCCCCCATCATACTTTGTACTTCGGTGAGGTCAGCCGCCCTTTCAAGCTCGAATTTCAGGATACCCAAAAAGAAGGTCTCAGGGAGATCGTGCGGGAGGTCATCAGAGAAATGCATGCGGAAAAGGCGACTGGCGACCCTCCCCGTTTACCTTCTGCGAATGAGGGCAAATGAATTATATTACAGGAAAGCCGATCTTCCCGTCAGAGTTCCAAGAATCGTGATCTCCATACCGGAGAATATGTTGAACATATGTTCACCGGGTTTCCAGAGGGGCAGGTTTTGGTGTGGACATAATCTATATCCTAAGGCGGTCTGAACCGGAAAATTCAGCGCCTGAAGCGCGAAAAACCTTAAAATAGACAACAGATTATATCAATAGCCTCCTTTCAGTAATGATTCGTTTTGACAACGGACAGGACCTGAAATACTTCGCCGCACTCCTCATTCCTCAAAATAACAAATCATCATACTTATACAGACTCTGTATAACTACCCAAATAAGCAGGAAAAAGCATACTTTCGGGCTTCATTTGAGAAAAATACGTTTTTAAAAAGTGTAAGCCCTTTCTGACTTTATCGGCCGTATCAGCCTAATATGTAATCAAAAAAGCCGTTTTCTTGATTTCATTCCTGAACTCATGTATGGATTTATTGATTTTCAATATTCTTAAAAAAGTAGAGTCTGGTTAATATATAAAGTTGAACTAAACCGCTTCGCGGCAGCCTTTTTTCATTCGGTGCATCGAGAGAGCGGGGCATGATTCCTCTGCGGAGGGCTCCTCCATGAATTCCACCGTCGTCAAGCCGGGCTCCCGCGCACTATATGAACAAAGACGACCGCAGTCTCTGCGGCATTCTCACGGTGCGTCCACATACCGGATATATCCCTCTGCTTCACCAAAAAATCCAGCCGGTGCCTGCAAAGAACCATTCCATATTGCGCCGGAAACCAGGCATTACCTTCTTGACTCCCTGCCAAATACCGTCATAGAATACTGCAAGCGGCTGAACGGCGTCGAGAAAATTCCAGGATGATCCCGACCAGAGCGGTTCAGTCCAACATGAGTTTTGGCGTCGGCTTCGCGCCGCAAA
>JAGYNZ010000055.1 GCA_018399745.1 Deltaproteobacteria bacterium
GTTTTTGCGGCGTGAAGCCGACGCCAAAACTCATGTTAAACTGAACCGCCCTCATCTGGGTCATCCTGGAATTTTCTCGACGCCGTTCGGCCGCTTGCAGTATTCTATGCCTGTATTTGGCAGAGAGTCAAGAAAGTAATGCCTGGTTTCCGGCGTAATATGGAAGGGTTCTCTGCAGGCACCGGCTGGATTTTTTGTTGGAGCAGAGGGATATATCCGGTATGTGAACGCACCTTGAGGATGCCGCAGAGACTTGTGGTTGTCTTGTTCATATAGGAGCGTATTCAAACGGCACAGTGTCTGAATGAATTTACAGGTACCGTTGCACATTTTGGAATCAGAGAAGTCATACTTTTAGGAAATATGAAAAAAATCTTAACCTTTCTGAAAGATATGTCGAAAAATAACAAAGGACTATAGATCCAGCAAATCTTCTTAACATTTAACCGTTAGCCGGTGGCTTTGTCAGTTGCCGGCTAACACCTTTAACAGCTCCCATCCAAACTCGGTTTACTTTGTTTTACTCATAAAGATAATTAATCGCCCTTTGATATAAATTTTCGGTAATCGGCATAAAATAGTTCACGGCCTGAGCTACTCCTGTTCCGAAGCCAGCCCATGCGTTGTTTAAATTCCCATATTCCAGTGTTGCTACGCCGATGACGCCCCATGTACCATTTTGACTCTGTGTAAGAAATGGGCCACCGGAACTTCCATTATACATATCACAATCGGCTGTGTACTGGCCTACAAAAAGATTGGACCAACTTCTCAGGTAGCAGCAAGAAGCCCACATCTCCAGGCCCTCGTAGGTATTGAATTGCAAATCGCCAGGGTAACCGGCGTTCCATCCCACAATGGGACCAGACCAAGAAAAAGGGTAATCAGAATTCGCATACAACGGAGGATAATAGCCTGCATAGAGGCCAAGGGGATTATTTAGCCTCAAGAAGCCTAAGTCCTGATATACCTGTCCTGGAATTGGCGCAGTCAACCACCATATCCACTTAACGGCCCAGCCCCAACCATATGGGAATGACGGAAGTGACCACCCTGGGCCGGCTGCGGGCACAAACAGGACATTAGTAGCTTTTCCATGTAAACATTCGAGGCAATGCCCGGCTGTTACGACGACTTCAGTTCCAATAAGGGTTCCAGTGCACTGAGAAATGTATCCATTTGGGAAGAAGCCAATGACAAAGCCAATGGGGGCAAACCCGGTAAGTTCCGGCCGGGGCACCGGTTGTCTATCGTCATTGCCGATGACTGCTCTAATTCCTCGACCTAGGATACTCTCTTCTTCCGCACAAACACCAGTGACCCCTACTAGCAATATCAGCAATAAAACAAGAATTCTCTTCATCTCATTCCCCTTATTCTTCTGCGGGCCGATTGAAATTTTAGCCGATTCTCCCTTAGACACTACATATCCCTCAAGACTAGCTCTAAGGTTCGCTGACGAGTATCCAAAGAGTAGGCATTATGAGAATGATTAGTAGCCAAACTGATTGAGGTAAAGGCCGAGAAAGTCTTCCAAATCCCTTCATATCGTCTTTTTGTTGTTTTAAAACATTAACAGTATGGACTTGAGGAAATGCATTGTCAAATTCAATCAGCAAATCTTTGGGGATTTTGGATAAAACGGAGGGCAGATTATTAAAAAAAGACAGGGCAGATCCATAGGCCAGGAATGCTTATTTTGCTCGTCTTGGCTCAATCCACAAAATACTCAAAATACCCACCATTGCCGCTGGACTTCTGTTTGCGTCTATTGTCCCAGTTTGAAAAGCCTGCGGTCTTGCCTGAACGTTTTCTCCACGGATATACCTCAAATGACGCAAGCACACGACATAAAGCCATTATAGCAAAGAAGACCTTTTCAAATTCACGTTCAGGGGTGTCCATGGTTATTGTCGTAAGCTGCTCATTCAAGATAGTGCCCTTAGAAATCCACAAAGCATTATCTTCACGCCATTGTCTGATTAAGCCCACTGAATATTCAATACTCATCCTAAACTCAGAAGAGTCCCAGAGTCTAATGCCTTTATCTTTTCGGTCCCGTACAAACCTGTATAGCGAATCCTGAAAGCCCTTGTTCTTCTCGCTGCAATCTGCAATTAAAGCATCACAATACCAGCGAGTTGCATTCAGGAATAGCTTTTCAGAAAACTTGTCTATGAGCGGTGCCTTACCTTCGGCCAGAAGCTCCAAGGGCTTTCTTTCGGTAAGAGTATGCTCGTCTTTCATACCCAAGAGACAGAAGTACCCAGGGGAATCAATACGAGGCCAGCTTATCCCTCCACGGACCGTAAGATACGTTTCCATCTTTGGGGGCCTTCCCGGTTGCGGGATTTCAACCACTATTCCGTCACGGTCTCTAAAAATATTGATTTTTTTATTGTGTTTCATGTGAACTCCTTTTTACAGAAATTCTGGAAATAAAAGGTTGGCTCTGAAGAAAGTCAGGCATAAGGAGTCGGCCCTGTCTGGTGAACGTTTTAACAGTTCCCGCATGGTGTCTTTTTTCATCACATGGATCTTGCCGTTTTTGACCTCGTATGTCGGTGTCTGCAGCTCTTCGATCAGGAATTCATCAGGCGGCAGCATTGCCCCTGGGTCAGTACGCAGCCATTCTCGGCACAGCCACCACAACTGGTCCCTGAGTATATGGAACTCGCCCAGTTCGGTTTTTTCCGTAGGAGAAGAGGCAACCTTGACAGGCGTAGACACGCATCCGGCCCTTTGCATATGAGGAGCTACCCCGGCCCCCACACCGGTAGCATCAACATTGCATCTCGAAACGTTTCTGCTCTTGTACTCGGCTGTGGCACGATCGCCTGTTGCAACAGTGTCAACATCGCCCCAGGAAATGAGCCTTTCCACAAAGCCGCCGTAACGGAAACATGCGATATTCGCATCTGTTCCCAGCTCTGCCACATCCTGGCCCATAACTGCCTTTGTCAATTCAGGAGGTCTTTCTCCGTACTGTGAAACATAGACGTCCCAACGTGACCGGGCTTTTGCTATCCATTCCCTGCTGACAAGCTGATTTGCACCCTGTGCCGGATACTTGCCCAGAACCATATAGCTGAAGGCTGGCTCCATGACTTTATAGAATCCTGCTTTCAAGGGCGGGTATTCCTGTCCGCTGTGGCTTCTGGCAATTGCCCCTGCCAGGAATTCCGGGAGTTCAAGACATTCACTGTCGATCTGCTCGTCCTCGGCCAAGGGCCTGCACCATTCGTTTATACGCCTGACCGTGGTTTCTCTGGTTACTGCTCCAGGGATTTGGTTTTCCCCGGTCACAACGTTGGGATGATTGAAAGCCGACAGCCGGACCACATTGGCTTTGCCGTCTCTCTCCATCCGGTAGGCTTGGCCGATTTCCGCCCGGGGATTGAACATGACCAACAGTCGGGCATGACCCCCGGACATACAGGATTCAATACCCTTGTAGACTTCATCAGGTATGGCGTCTCCCTCGTCCAGGATAAATAGAAGGTGGGGGCTGTGCTTGCCTGAGAACTTTGCTTCCCTCTGTGCCTCGGTGCCGCTTGTGGGTATAGTTACACCGGTTAAAAAAGACTGGGCTGATTTCTGGATGTGCAAGATGGTTTTAATGTCTGATTTAAATAATTCCTGATGCTTCTCCACAAGTCCGTTAATCTCTCCCCAGAGAAGCTTTTTCAGGTTGCTTTCCGGGGGAGCTGCCCCTGTATAAACCTGGCAGTCGCGAAAACACCTGTACCACCATACAGCTACCCTGGCCGCACCGTGTGTCTTGCCCACGGCATTGGCAGACTTGGCAATGGTCACTGGATGGTCCCGGACAGACTCCATCATGCCCTTGATTTCATCAGTGTATGTCTCACCTAAAACGCTTTGACAGAAGCCGACAGGGTCATCCTGATAGGTGCTGAAGTCTCCACCGGATTCATCAAGCCCGTGGTCTATTTCTTTAATTATCCAGTTGAAAAGGGATTCTGGCTCTCTGTAATCCAGCCCTAATCCTTTTCTGACATTCCGGTGCCTCACGGCCAATTTCCTCATACATGATAGTTAAAGCCTTCTCCACTACTTCAACCTGGTAAATGGTGGTCCTGATATGTGCCATGGCGGAAAAGAGCTTCCTGGTCTCCGCTGCAAATTTTATGACCTGGTCCTGCCAGGCCCGATATTCGTCGCTATTGGAAGGGGTGACGGTCTGTTCAATCCAGGCCAATTGTCCTTCGCACTTACTGGCGAGGTCCAGTAGTCGGTCCATGGCTGTTTGTTTCTTCTCAACTAGGGCAGGGGCTTCCTTTACGGTTGTATTCACTGCCAGGGATATATTGAGCTTACGTTTTGCCTGTGACACGGCTCCCGGTGTGCAGCCAAAATGCCGGGCTATTTCTGAAGTAGTCTTATTGTCTTTTAACAACCGGTCTAATTCACACTGGTCTATTTTTGCTGGTGTTGCCATACTGTTACATCCTAAATCCTTGCTAAATCCTTACTAAATTTTAGTGTACCGTTTTAGAAACATCCCCCCATTTCCTCAAAGGACAGACCGTCAGCTCTGCAATGTTCAGCCACCTGGTACATTCTGGTTCTTCAAAAGGCCCGCACCAGTGGATTATATTGTTGCCAAAGGGGTCAGGTCCGGTGTCGTGATATTGACAGACTTGGCAATGCTCATTTAGATCAAAACGAATCCCCGTGTCATCCGTGTTTATTTTTTTATCCTTATCCGCAATAGCAGCATAAGTAGCAAAAGCCTCTTCTTGACGTACCTTCTGCTCTTTTTGCTCTTTTTGCGGATACATATTCAAATATCCATTTTCTTCACACATCAAGGACCGCCAACTCATGACCAAGCTCCCGTTAGTTTAGGATTAACAGTATATAAGACTGTTGGACGGCCTCCTGTATGCTGCTTGACCGCTGCGATATAACCCCTTTCCTCCAGTACATCCAAACACGGCTCGATATCCTGGACCCTCGGAAATGATCCCTTTAAGCTGTTATAGCAATCACGTTTTGAAAACTCTGCAAATCTTCCACGTTCAACCCATCTCCATATTTTTCTGGACCCTTGTAAGGCCTTGTCAGCTCCCATCAGATCAAACACGGCCAGTGCATGATGAGAGAAAATAGAAGCTAACTCCAAGGCTTGGCTCATAGTCTCAAGACCAATTTTTCTTGTCCACGGCTGATGAGGATCTTCTAAACAATGTAGAAGACCGGAAAGGCGTATAGCAAAACCTGGCAACTTCCCCGCCCAATCCGTTATGTGCTCAAATTTCCCGCCCTCTCGGAGCTTAACCTCCACAACTTTGGAAAAATCCATCCACTCCTGATAAGCCCCTTTGCTTAAATCCAAGATATATGGAACCGACTCTCCATGATCATTTTTACCTGGTTCAATATCCAACAAAGAATGTATGACTCTTTCATATTCATTACGGATCTTCTCCGAAACCGGCATTGTTTCAAGTGATCTATAACCCAGCCTGGACTGTGGCAGGAGATATCCTGCCCTGGCAATAAAACCACGGCCTCGGAATCCTGGAATATTCGCCATATTCTTCAATACATCCGGCTGCGGACTCAACCCCATCGTTAAGGATGGATATCTCATATAAATAGGTTCACGGCTCCCACGATCAACACGGACCGGATCTCCGGAATGACCCTTAAGGTATAGATCCATGTTTAAAATTCCGTTTGAATAGCGACCGCTGATAGTATCTATTATTCCTCCCTCTGCAGATAAAATAGACATCCTTTCTTTATGAGCGGACATCAATGTCCCAAGATGCTCAGTTGTCACATCATCACACCACACCCTCGGAGAAATCGGAACTTCAACAAATTCCTTCTCAAGGTCCTGGATCTCTTTTTCAATTTTTTCTAAGTCGCTCATTTTAGCCTTGCCATACTTGGCTCTGAGACTCTTTAGCCTTATCTCCTGATTTGCTCTTCTACTGGTTGCTTTCTTGATTTCTTCTTCCATCTCAAACCGCTTCCGAGATTCCCAAGCCATCAAAGGCCTTGTCACCTCAATGAGGACTGAGGACTTTCTATTTCCCGAATCCAAGGCTATAACAACCCAAACATTGACCGGCTCTGAATACCCGCTCTTAACCTGGACTATAAAACGACCCTGACAGGCTGTTGCGGCAGTTGCCAATATTAATCCCTGGGATAATTCAATCGGTGTCTCTGTGGCTGTTGAGATCGCCTGAGAGATTTTTCCAATAATACCTGGAATCGGCTTCATCTCCGGCAAGCTGAAAGCTTCCAGGAGCACCGGGTCTTCCCAATCAGCGGATATCGGCTCACTCTGACCGGCCTGTGTCTTTAGTGCCTCCTGAATTTGTTTCTGAACAACTTCTAAGCCCTCAATCTGATGCAGATCATTGAAGTCGGTTCCGCGGTTTGACTGATCGTTGAACTTAGGAACCGCAAGAGATCCACCTACTGCTTGTGCTGCCTTCCTGGCAGCCGTTAAGCCCGGGTTGTTGTCCGTTTTAAAGTCGTCGTCGCCACATACAACAAGCTTTACGTTAGATAACCTTTTGCGTAGCGCCTCACAGACTGGCTTTAAATTTCTACAGTTCAAAGCGCAAGCTATAGGGTAGCCTGTAGCTTCATGAAGGCTTGCTCCTGTGGCGTAACCCTCACAAACCAGTAAGGTATCTCCTTCACCATGAATAGTATAAAAATGGCCTCCAATTGCACCATCGGACAGAAACCGCTTATCACCTTTCCCGTCTATAAACTGCAAGCTTCGAACGTTGTCGTCAGTGTCCCGCAAAGGAATTACGAGAGATTCCTTATGTTGCCTAAGACCATAAGATTTCACGCTTTTGGCCGTTAAATAAGGATGTCCCTTTATTGGCTTTGAGTTCTCCCATATCTTTGTAGCTTTTTCTCTGGCCTTTGATTGAAGCCGTTTCTGTTCTTCGTTCCTGGCCGTTTTAGCCTCGGCGATTCGTTTTCGCCACTCAGCCCGCTCGGCATCAGAAAGTGATTTTTCACTTTTCCCGCACCAGGTGAATGTTTTACCCGTTTTCCATGAGCCGTAAGCGCCCGCAGGCAGGCCGTTATCTCCATAGAAAACATACCAGCCGTTTTTTGAGCCACTCTTGTCGCCATCTACTTGAAACCTGTGGATTTTTCCATCCGGTAAAATGCCAAGGCAGGGTAGGCTATGTGCTGACATGGATTCGATAAATTCGCTAATTCCAGCCATGGCACATTCCCTCTATAAATCCTGCTAAAACAAGCAAAATATCCGCAAATCGTTGAAAAATTAAGTTTTTTATTAAATTTATGGTGATAAAGAATTTAACCGGTATTTTTAATTGACAAGCAAGCTTTAATGCCTTATTTTGGATATATTCATATATATTCTTTTCCGCCCCTTCCGCAGCCATGCTTAGGGGCTTTTTTATGTTATTCATAATGTCCCCCCCAACTTGACGGCAGGACGATCATTGATCCATTCGTCGATTTCGCTTTCAACCCATGCAATTCGATTAATTCCAATTTTTCGCCGTTGTGGGAAAAGACCTTTCTTTTCGAGGCGCCAGAGAGTTGAGCGAGACAACCCGACTTTTTCTTTAACTTTTGGGAAGAGCAAAAATTTCATAATTGCCCCCCATTATTTTTCTGATATTTATTCTTGATTTCGTTGGCTAATCTGTAAAGCTTTGCATCAATTTCAGGTGTAGCAGTATTAAACCCTCTTAATACTGCACATGTGTGGTTGTAGGTGCGATCAATGTATTTTGCTACACTGAAAAGAGGGACTTTGTAATGGCTGAAAACTTCTTTGGTTGGATGAGGATTAGGTTTTAGTAAAGGTGTATTTAGTAGCATTATGCCACTCCTTATAAGAGTGGCTAGCCATTAAAATAAAAAAAGGGCTAGCCTTCAGAAGGTTACCTCATTTAGGTAAATATTCTGGAAGCAAACCCCGAGGAATAAGCTGTTCCGATATCAATGGCCACCCTTGACCATTGATCTGCCCGTTAGTAAGTCATAATATTATATTAAAAAGCAGGGCGAATCTTCTTAATACAACAAAGGTTTAAAAACTTCTCTACATTTTGTAGGTAACATTCATAATAATGTTTATTTCTTTTTATGTCAAGGCATGTGTCAAGGCATTTGGCTTTTATGTATCATCTGATATTGACTACCTTAGCTTTTTTGCCAGTAATTATTTGTTTGAGCTTCGCCGCCCATTTATTAAGAGCCGCTCTTTTTTCACTCATATAGGTATACCTGTCATAAACGGCAGTTACGCTTTGTTCCGCATGATTCAATATTTTTGAAATAGTTAGCCTTAAAACGCCTTTTTCGGCCATTTTAGTGGCAGCCGTTCGTCTCAAGTCATGTGGTGTGAAACGTTCTGTAATGCCCAGATGATTAAGATTTTTTCTTAGAGCATGATCTAGTGTGGTAAATCCAATATGTGATAAAGGACCTTTACGGGATGCCGGAAAGATATAACCTTTACCATGAGAAAGCTTTTTGCTCTCTTCGAGAATTTCCAGAGCAATGGCAGATAAAGGCACCGTGTGGGCAAAACCGTTTTTTGCCTTTTCGGCAGGAATAGTCCATACATCACCTTGAATGTCATTCCAATGTGCTGTTACCACTTCAGCTTTGCGTTGCGCTGTCACAAGCTGGAATTTTAAGGCAAGGCGAGTGACCAGGTTTATGGGTGCCGTATCCAGATTATTCCAGAAATGCTTGATTTCCCCGTCAGACAAAACACGATCTCTTTGTTTTTCTTTGCTTGGGGCCTTAAGGCCATAGCAGGGTGGTATCTCAATAATGTCTCGCTGAACAGCGAAATTAAACATTTTTCGGATAACGGCTAAAGTTCTGTTTGCCTGTATGGGTGCTCCACGGTCAATAATGCCATCCAGGATAGCTATAATGTCCCGTTTTTTGACAGCATTGACTTTGAGATGTCCGATAGCAGGCACTATCTCTTTTTTCAATATCCGTTCATCTTCCTTCCAGGATCTCTTGTGAGGCTTTGCCCATCTCTCAAGATATTCCTCTACGAGCATTTTTACTTTAGGTGAGAGTCTGTCCGCTCTCCGTTGTTTTACGGCCTCAATCCCAGGATCTTCTCCTTTACCTAACTTTTCCCTTGCTTTGGCATGAGCCACGCCTGCTTTTTGAAGCGACATTTCAGGATATGAACCCAGCGTCATCATCCTGGGCCTATCGTTAAAGCGATAGAAAAATATGAATGACTTATTACCTTTTGGTGAGACACGAACGCCGAACCCATTGCCATTGTCTTTCCAAGCCACATATCGCTTGTCTTTCGGTTTGAGCGCCTTAATTCCAACGTCTGTAAATTTCATGTTTCCATACCCGCTGTCTGTTTCTGGCTAGCACTGTGGCTAGCAAAAATGACTTGGCTTAAGATAAAACAATATAAAACAATATGCAACTAAAATAAAGATTTTTTATAAGAATGTCAATAGGTAATGTAGGTAATAGTGAGATAGGATAAAACGGTGTAAACTGCTAAAAACAAGTAATACGCCCGACTCTTAATCAGTAGGTTCGGGGTTCGATCCCCTGACGGCCTACCAAGGAAATCAATGTAATATCAATTACTTGTACAAAGGCCAGGCTTAACAAGCTTGGCCTT
>JAGYNZ010000056.1 GCA_018399745.1 Deltaproteobacteria bacterium
CCTCCTATGCAATTGATCTGACCAGAAAGTTTAATATACGTGAAGGTCTGACAAAAGACGATGACAACCTTCCCAGCCGTTTCTTTGATGAACCATTAGGAAAAGAAAAAAAGGTTTTAACGAGAGAGGGCTTCAACACGATGCTTTCCGATTACTACCGTTTGAGGGGCTGGTCAGAACAAGGCGTGCCCTTCGAATAATCTATCTGGATTTGAATATTTAGTTAGCCCTGGCAAGGGTTCGCAGAGGAAAGTGCCGTGATCATGCGTGAGGCTCTTCTCGAGATCAGAAAAGCCTTAATAGATATTAAAAATTGGCTTGGTTTTTCATAGTGATGAAAATATGCATCAATACTTATAAGACTCTTGCATTCGTATACTTTTTTATGAGTTACTACAAGGATGGTCCTTTTTATATTGAGATTAATCGCGAAGGATTTCTGGAATTACAATGAATGGTTTGATAATTATGTAATAGATTAAAAAATGAAATCGTGTTTAGATCACTAACACATAAAAAGTGGTACGTTATCTAAAATAAATCTATACAAATGTTTTCTTTTGTAAAAAAATTCTATCGCATTTTCTTATACAGAATATCAACAAGTCAAGAATTAAGGAGAGATTTATGAAAACTTCTTCAAAAAGCGAAGGCATAAGTGAACTGCGCTCGAAGTTTGTTGCCAATGGATTTTCTAGTGGCACTACATGCTATGTGCAATCAGCTGAGGGGGCGTTGATTCGAGATGTTAACGGTAAGGAATTTATTGATTTTGCTGGCGGAATAGGGGTGATGAATGTCGGACATAGCCATCCAAAAGTAGTTGCGGCTATAAAAGATCAGGCAGAGAAATTTACACACACTTGCTTTATGGTCTTGCCTTATGAGGAACTTGTAAAGCTTGCACAGAAATTGTCTGCTGCGGCACCAGGCTCTTTTCCTAAAGCAGCATTCTTTGCGAACAGCGGAGCAGAGGCGGTTGAGAATGCAATTAAAATAGCTCGGTACCATACCAAACGGACAGGAATCATTACCTTTGAAAACGCATTTCATGGCCGTACTTTATTAACTATGAGTCTTACAAGCAAGGTGAAGCCTTATAAACTCGGCTTCGGTCCATTTGCCCCAGAGATCTATAGAATGCCCTATGCGTATTGCTATCGCTGCCCTTTCGGCCTTACATATCCGAGTTGCAACGTTGCTTGCGCCGATTATCTTAATGAATTTTTTATAAGCCACGTAGCTGCTGAAACCACCGCTGCTTTGATTGCTGAGCCTGTTCAGGGAGAGGGAGGCTTTGTTACGCCACCTCCTGAGTATTTTCCTAAATTAATGAAGATATGCCATGACAACGGAATTCTTTTTATAGATGATGAAATCCAATCTGGTATGGGTCGAACGGGCAAGATGTTTGCCGTCAATCATTGGGGAGTAGAGCCAGACCTTATAACTCTTGCTAAAAGCCTTGCTGCAGGAATGCCTTTAAGTGCTGTAATCGGAAGGCAGGAGGTGATGAATTCAGTTCACGCATCAGGTATTGGGGGCACCTACAGTGGAAACCCCGTAGCCTGTCGAGCAGCCCTTGCAGTACTGGATATTTTTGAAGAGGAAAACCTTCTCGAGAGGTCTGACGCATTAGGTAAGAAGCTGAGAGTCCGCTTAGATGAGTTACAGAAGGAGTATGAGATAATCGGTGATGTGCGCGGAATGGGACCGATGCTTGCTCTGGAGCTTGTAAAGGACAGGGAGACAAAGGAACCTGCGGTAGAGGAAGCAAAAGCCTTGGTGAAGTTTTGTTTTGATAAAGGATTAATTCTTCTATCATGTGGAAGCTTCGGCAATGTTATCCGCACATTGATGCCTTTGGTTATCACTGATGAACAATTTGAGAAGGGGATTAATATAATGGAGGAGGGTATAAAAGCTCTGAGCCTATAGTAGATTAAAAAACTTAACAAACATACGTCAGTTTCAATTTTTGACAAGGAAGCTATAGTGCTGACTTGAAATGAAAAGAATTTTCAATATTACGAAGGAGGGTTGTTTATGACTAATAGAAAGGAAAAAGAAATTAGTGGTGTAGAGCCTTATCTGATGGCAGTTATATCTAGTAGATTGTATGCAATTGGTATTGAGATGACAAACACTATGATTCGTTCAGCACGTTCATTGCTTTTGAGTACCTGTAGAGATCTTTCGACTGCAATATGCGATTTTAATGGCGATGTTTTGATGCTTCCACCATGTATACCAGTACATACAACCAACATGTCGCTTACAGTTAAACCTCTTATAGATAGGGGGATTGAAAAGGTAAAACCTGGTGATCTTTACCTTAATAACTCACCATATTTTGGAAATACTCATCATGCTGACTATACATATATTGCTCCTGTTTTCTATAAAGATGAACTACTTTTCTTTACATCTGCAAAAGGACACCAAGCAGACTGTGGGAATTCTATACCAAGCACTTACGCCCCCAATGCCAGGGATTTATTTGAAGAAGGGGCTATTGATTGGCCTTGTATTAAGATACAGGAAAATTACCAGGACATTGAGGATATCTTGAGAATTGCTAGAATGCGGATACGAGTGCCTGACCAATGGTACGGAGATTATTTGGCAGGAGTAGGCTCTGCAAGGATAGGTGAAAAAAGGCTTATTGAACTTTGTGATAAATATGGTGCTGACACAATGAAGGCATTTATTAAACAATGGCAAGAATACGGAAAAGAGATGATGATTGCTGAAATCCGCAAATTACCAAAAGGAAAGGCCGAATATTGGGTAAGACATGATCCCCTTCCTGGTGTTTTGCCTGAGGGCGTAACTGTTAAAGTAAAAATCGATATCGATCCCGATAAAGGTTATGTGACCATTGACCTCAGAGACAATGATGACCCACTTCCCTGTGGTTTGAATGAAAGTGAGGCATGTTCAACCGCAAATGCACGATCTGGCGTATTGAACCGTATTGATCCCAATATTCCGCACAACGAAGGTGCTATAAGTCGAATAAAAGTATTAATGAAAGAAAGCTGTGTCGGAAAAGCAAAATGGCCTTACTCTTCCTCGGTAGCAACAACCAATGTAGGAGATAGACTCATATGCTGCGTCCAAGCAGCGCTCAACAAGTTATTTGAAGAAAGAGGAATGGCTGAAGGTGGTGCCGTCCAGTGTCCTGCGGTATCAGTCATTTCTGGGAAAGATCCAAGACGTAACAACGAACCTTGGATCAACCAGCTTTTTTGCGGCATGACCGGAGGGCCAGGTGTAAAAGAGCACGATGGCTGGGTGACGTATCAGTATCCTTGTACTGGTGGAGCGCTTTATTGGCAAACCACCGAGGTTATGGAACAGCGGTTTCCTGTGGAAGTGCTGGAAGAAGAAATCATCATGGATTCATCAGGCGCCGGGAAATGGGATAGTGCCCCGTCATGTCGGTTTATTTTAGCGCCAAGAAGGGATTTAAGAGCTCCGATGACGGCAGCTTATTCATGCGATGGACAGATTAATAGACCGCGCGGTGCCGCAGGTGGACTCACGGGGAGTTCTTCAGCTGCATGGAAGTATACTATCGACCAAGGGATGAAAACGAGAGTAGAATTGTCACCTTTTGCAGAGCCTGAAATAAAGATAGGTGAAGCGCTGGTGTCCGAGTCTTCTGGTGCTGGCGGTTACGGCGATCCCCTCGACAGAGACCCTGAGTTGGTAAGGCATCGGGTAAGAGAGGGTTGGACATCAGTAGAAAAGGCCTATGAGGTATATGGTGTGGTTTTGAATGCCGAGCCAGAATTACTTGAGGTTGACTATGAAGCGACGAAAAAAAGGAGAGATGAACTGAAAAAGGATGGCAAACTTCGTGAAGAATTAAGAAAAAAATGGTTAGAAGTATCGTGGCGTTCAAAAAAGCTGCCGATAAATGAAGCATGGGCGCAAGATTTTTACAACTCGATGAAAGAGCAACATGGCGAAGAAATTGCGAAATCTATGATAAAGGAGGGATGATTGGATGGGAGCTAGAATTTGTATAGATATAGGTGGAACATTTACAGATGCTGCGGTACTTAGTGATAGCGGTGAAATTACTGTACATAAATCTCTTACGACACCACATGATTACAGTGTAGGAATTATCGATGCACTGAAAGTCGCAGCAGAAGAAAACAATGTGTCTCTCGGTGATTTGTTAGAATCAACAGATTATTTGATCGGTGGATCGCTAACCCATGGGTCCACTATAACGACTAATGCATTGATTGAAGGGAAGGTTGCCAAAGTTGGATTGATATGCACAAGGGGATTTCGGGATGTGCTTTTATTTCGGGAGGGATATAAGGAAAACCCATTTGATTTTCAAATAGACTATCCGGAGCCGTTTATACCTCGCTATTTAACACTACCTGTTACTGAAAGAATAAATTCAGAAGGGAAGGTTGAAATCCCGCTCAATGAGAACGAAGCCCTTGATGCCATCAGGCAATTCAAGGAGTGGGGCGTTGAGGCCATAGCAGTAAGTCTCATATGGTCGGTAGCAAATCCGGTGCATGAGCAAAAGATAAAACAGATGGCTGAGAAAGAATGGCCGGGAATAACCGTGGTTCTTGGTACTGAAGTCAATCCTTGTATACGGGAATATAGAAGGACAGTAGCTGCTTGTATTGATGCCTCGCTGAAACCGATGGTAATCGGCTATATTTCGCATCTTATAGACAAACTGAAGAGCGTTGGGTTTAAAGGAGAGCTGGGGATGCTCAGCTCAAATGGGGGAATATTATCAACAGCTGAACTTGAGGCAAGACCTATATATAGCATAGATTGTGGGCCAGCACTAGCGCCGATAGCTGGGAGAAGGATGGGGAAAGATGAATTGGATATAAATGATGTGCTCACTGTAGATATGGGTGGCACCAGCTTCGATGTCAGCATTGTAACAGACGGTGTAGTTGCTGTATCTCGCGAAGTTAAAATTGGAAATGAACTTCCGGGTATTAGTAAAGTGGACAGCAGATCAATCGGAGCGGGTGGAGGAAGTATAGCCTGGGTTGATAAGGGTGGACTCATCCGCGTTGGGCCTAAGAGTGCAGGCTCCGAACCTGGTCCCGCTTGCTATAACCGAGGAGGTGAAGAAGCGACGGTAACGGATGCCAATGTGGTGATGGGATATATAGACCCTGATTTTTTCCTTGGCGGTAGAATGAAGATAGATAAAAGCTTAGCTGAAAAGGCAGTAGGTAAGATTGCAAAGGAACTTCATGTAGATATGATGGATGCTGCCTACGCAATCTATGCTGCAGTGAATGCCAATATGTACGCAGCCATGACCAATATTACTATTTGGCAGGGTATTGACCCAAGAGGCCATGTGTGTGTTGCTGGCGGTGGCGCTGCTGGAATTCATATCTGCCCCATTGCTGACATGCTTGAAATAAAGAAAGTAGTTGTGCCAAAAATGGCCGGCGCACTTAGTGCATCAGGAGGTACTTTTGCCAATATGGTGGCTGAGTATAGCACGAGTTTTTATACGGAAAGCAGAAATTTTGATTACGAAGGCGTGCAAAATGTACTGCAAGACATAAAAGATAAAGCAAAGGCCTTCTTGGATAGGCATGGTGTTCCAGAATCCAGAGCACGTATTGAGCTGACTGTTGAAGCGCGTTATCCTTATCAGGTTTGGGAGTTGCCAGTCATGATCCATGATTTGGATTTGAGCAAGGAAGAAGGAGTTAAGGCAATGGTTGAGCGGTTTCACCAGGAACATGAAAAGGTTTTTGCAATCAAAGAGCCTAGCGCCTATGTAGAGTGCATCTTCTGGAGGGCAGAAGCGATTGGCCAGCCATCAGTCATTGGGAAATTCGCAGAGGAGGAAAAGAGTGGGAAGGATGTGGCTTCACAAGCCATAATGGGAAAAAGGCCAGCATACTTCAAAGCAATAGATGGGACAGCAGAAACTACAGTTTACCGAGGAAGTGAGCTCCATTATGGAAACATACTCGCGGGGCCTGCCATCATTGAAGAAACGACAACCACAGTGGTAGTTCCACCCGCAAAAAAAGTAAGCGTACAAAAATATGGGAGTTATCTTATTGAAAATGGAAGTATATAAATTTTTAGCACATTAAATATGCATTATCTAGCTTAAGTCCTAATTTATTTTTTACGAGTTTGTCGGTATATACTTTAAAAAAAGGGAGGGCAAAATGAATCAGGGTGCTGTAGGGATGAATCCTGTTGTAGCAATTTTATCAGCGGCTGTGGCAATAGTAATTCCAGTAATTGCTGTTGCACTGGTACGGAAATGGAGGCTTGTTAAAACTTCCGAGGATTACTTTGTTGCAGGAAGAAGTGCTCATTGGGCACTGGCTATGGCGTCTGTTGCTTCCATGTTTATCTGGGGTTCTTCAGTGATGGGTGCAGCAGAGGGAGCGGCTAATAATGGTCTTTCTGGGGTGTGGATATATCCTATGTACGCTGTAGGGCTTTGGGTATTTGGTATATGGGCATCGAAATTACGTGACATATTTCCTTTTGCTATTTCTTACACTGAATACTTCCGGCACAGGTTTGACAAAAAGACCCATATTCTTCTTTTATTTGCTGCTATAGCAACAAGCTTTAGCGGTGCATGGTGTCAAGGCCTTGCGGGTGGACATGTGATGGAAGGTTTGACCTTGGGAGCTGTCCCCTATTGGGTTGGTGTACTGTTTTTAGGTTTTGCAGTTCTAATTTATTCAGTGGTGGCGGGTCTGTGGGGTAGCCTAATCTCTACGTGGTTGTTTTCGCTTATTACCATGCCTATTTGTGCAATTGTAGGGGTAGCCGCATGGTGGGCTATAGGAGGGCCGGTTCCGATTATAGAAACAGCACAGTCGCTCTTTGATCAAGGGAAACTTGGCTCTGAGATGTTCACCTTTTTTCGACCAGACGCATTGGTTAATTACCTTATCCCGGTATTAGCCTGGGCACTTTTCTCTCTGCCCATGCAGCAGGATTTTTGGCAGACTGCCTTTGCTGTAAAAAATAAGCATGAAGTAGGGAAGGCTTTTCGTCACGCAGGAAATTGGTGGTTCTTTATGCCCTTAATTTCTGGATCTGTCGGTTTTGCGGGGCTTATATTGATGAAGTCTGGAGCAATGGCTGAGGTAGCGCCAAGTCAAGTATATCCGGCTCTTGTTGGTCAGTTCCTCCCCATGGGATTTGAGATATTGTTTATCTTGCTTATCTTTTCAGCAACTGTAGGTACTGTTGGCGCAGCCATGATTGCAATAGGGAACATGATAAGCCATGATATTTATAAAGGATATATAAATCCGAATGCTACAGACGATCAAATTAAGAAGGTTGCTCGATGGATTGTTTTATTTGCTACTGTTGGCGTAATTGCAGTTTCGTTATTAAAATTATCGATATTGCTAGTTCTCCTTTTTATGCCAATGTATTGTGCTCCTTTTGTCTGGGGTTTTATCCATTCACAATACTCGAAACGTATATCAGCCTGGCCTTTTTTCATTGGAGGATTAATAGGATTCGCTATAGGAACGTATATGTTCTTAGGGCTAGGTATGTGGGGATGGGCTATGATTGCTGCCTTTGGTAGCGCTGCGGTTGTCGTGTTAGTGGGCAGTGCCATAGCACCTGATGATTTTGATTTTGATATACTTAAAAGAAGAACATAGTGTAGGTAACTGAAAAATTAAGGAAAGAGGAGGGATAAAAATGTTTGCTTTAACACATATTGTTCTTTGGATTTCTATAGTTTCTAGTTTTATTGTGCTTATTGGATATGCAATTTGGAATTTTTTTATTGTACTTAAAGATTTCCAGAGAATTGCACAACGGTTTCACGATACTGCGCAAGACTTTCAAAAGTAGTATAAGAAGTATATTTTGACAGAAAATAAGAATGTATATAAGGAATCCTACCAATGGGATTCTCCACGGCATTAGCATGCTTGAAGGTTTTATTAAATACTAAACTAGGTGGTACTGCCTATATTAATACATTATTAAGACACTACTGTCCAAAATAGATGAAAATAGCCCATTTCGGACAGATAAGTACCTGATTGCACTTAATGACATTTGCTAACAAAGATTGAGGTTATCTTTAAATACTAATGCTGTCTAAAAATCACAAATGTCAAATGATATAAGCCAAAAACCAAGGAAAAAGGCTTTTTAAGCCATTAGTAGAGAGTTTATAAGGACTGCAAATAGCCTAAAAAGAAATCCTTATCCTTAAAAGGGCTAAATATTGCCCAAAGAATAACCGATTTTGGACAAACGTGATATTAAGATAATAATGACATTATTTTGGGATGGGTAAGGCGAGTGTTTCAACGATTAGAGAACAAGGGAGGATGCTATGAATATTGATTTTAATGCTGACATGGGTGAAAGTTTTGGCATGTATGTCATGGGAAATGATGAAGGATTTATGAGATATATTTCAAGTGCAAATGTGGCATGTGGATTTCATGCAGGTGACCCAATGGTCATGAAAAAGACAGTTGCCCTTGCAAAGCAATATGGCGTCCAAGTTGGTGCGCACCCAGGTTTTCGTGATCTTCAGGGCTTTGGCCGGAGAGAAATACAAATGACAATGGAAGAAATTCACGATGACCTTATTTATCAAATAGGTGCTTTGAAGGCATTCGTTGAAATAGCTGGGCTGAGGTTGCATCATATAAAACCCCACGGTGTTTTGTATGGACTGTCTATCCGGAGAGAAGATATCGCAAGAACTATCTGCGATGTAGTCAAAGAAATAGATGATAATATGTATCTTTATACTATGAACAAAGGTCATGCAACTGAGATTGCAGAGGCTATGGGATTACGAGTTGTCCACGAACTTTACGCTGATTTAGACTATGACGGAGAAGGCAATTTGGTGATTACTAGACAGCACGATGTTCGTGAGCCAAAGGACGTTGCTAAAAAGGCCATTAAAATGGTCAAAGAGGGCAGAGTTAGTACTACAGAGGGAACTGAGATAGATATACAAGGGTCTTCTGTCTGTTTACATTCCGATACGCCAAATGCCTATGAGATCGTAAGAGCGATTCGCGAGGAATTAAGCAAGGAGAGCTATACCGTTGCTGCACCGCCACTTTAATTTACAAAATGAAGTCAACTAGTATTGGCTAAAGCCGATAGCTTGAGGGTCAAAGGCACAAAGGCCTAGAGGCACAGAGTTTTTGAGGCGTATTATTTCTTCTTTGTGCCTTTGCCACTTTGCCCCTTTGTGCCTTAACCAGTAAAAATTATTAAACTAAAGTCTTCGCCTAAAAGGCGAGGGTTTTTCTCCCATTCCCCGAAGGAGGCAATAATGAAATTGGAACCATGCAAAGAAGTAAGAATTGTTGTAACTCACTCTGATTGCGAAAAGATATCAGAAGGAGACACCTTTTTTCTCAA
>JAGYNZ010000057.1 GCA_018399745.1 Deltaproteobacteria bacterium
CTCCGGAAGAAATGAGCCTAAAATTTCTTCAATTTCTCGATCAACTTAATATCATGGAAGGATTGAGCGATGAAAAAATTTAACTTAACTACTGCTGATCAAATGGCAGAGGCAGCTCTTAAAAAGGCCAAAGAGTTTGGAAAGCCCATTTCAGTAGGAATCGTAGATTCCGGTGGTTACTTGGTTTGCTTCAAGAGATCTGACAAGGGTAAAATAGGCAATATCAGCATTGCGGTTGATAAGGCCTGGACAGCGGTGGCCTTTCAAGGAGATACCGAGATATACCAACAAAAAACCCAGCCCTCAGAACCAGCTTTTCCGCTGCACTTTACGAATGAGTGCAGGCCGGTCTTTATCCGAGGTGGGCTTCTCATAAAAATCAATGGCGAGATAATGGGTGGAATAGGTGTTAGTGGCGGTTCAGGGGAGGAAGACGTTGCATGTAGTAAAGCTGGTTTGAGCGCTCTTTATTAGAGAAGGAAGTCGCTAAAATTTATAACTTTTAGGACAAATTGGGTTTGATTCTCTCAATAGAGACTATATTTGCTTTCAAATAGCACAGAAAAGCATTTGGCAAAATTGAACTAAGATTTGAATAAGATTATAATGTAAGGGGGGTAGAGTTATGGCAGCAAAAGACATTTTAGAAAAGTACCGTGACCTGAAGGTAACTGAGGTAATCCGCTACAACGAGGACATTTATTGTGATTTAACATCGATGCCTAAATGGGATATACCGGACAAAGTAATTTTGGGAGTAGCAGTGACAGGATCGTTCATTGGCAAGGATCAAAATCCCAACCAGCCGATAACAACCCAAGAGATACTAAAGGAAGTAATCTCCTGTATCGAAGCGGGTGCAACATGGATTCATTTTCATGTTCGCGACGAAAAAGGTGGCAATATAGGGGATGTTGAAGAATATAAAAAAATTATTAATCCAGTTAGAGAGCAATATGGCGATAAAGTTCTTATCGATGGTTGCCCACTTTTTGGCAAAAATTTTGAGGAAGCATGTGCCCCGGTGACGGAGGGATTATTTGAAGTGGGTATTGTAAATCCGGTGTGTACGTTTGTTGGTGACAATGTGCGATACCTCTCTCCACCAGCTATTCAAGCTCAAGCTGAATATTTCCAAGCTTTGGGTAAAAAAGTTAAGGTCTCAGTTCATGACACAGCGAGCATTGATAATATAAACCGGTTTTTGATTCGGCCTGGGATACTGCGGAAACCATATTATTTTGGCATAGTGTCTGATCTTCCAGGCATGTTTTATATGCCTAACCCGCGTGCAATGGTCGAGGGGCTCACCCTTATAGTTAATAGACTAAAAGAGTTAGATCCTGAGTGCAAAATATCAGTTTGTGCATCGGGGAGGGCCTCAATGTATTTGGCAACTCTGGCCATACTGATGGGATTGGGTGTTCGAGTAGGAACCGAGGATACAATCTGGCGGTATCCTCACCGTGATGAGAAGATTCAAAGTAATTTGCAGTCATTTCAAACTGCAAAGGCGCTTTGTGATCTGCTTGGCCGTGAAATAGCAAGTGCTGATGAAATTCGGAAAGAAGTAGGCATAAAATAGCTATTTTTGTGCCTATGACATGATACACAAATAAATGAACAAAAAAACAAGAGCTGAAAGGAGGTAAGGGATTATTAGATTAATTGTGTGAAGCATCAGGAGATTTAAATAACATAAGGAGGCTCAGAATGAAAAAGCAAAGAGCATTAACTTTGGTTAGTATGGTTTTCCTAATCTTGATATTGGCAGCATTATCTCCATCAGCGTATGCTGAGGAAAAAAGTTCTATGCTTGGACTGCCAGAGGTTCATTGGAAAATACAATCTCTTTACCCACCACCAGTAGAAGTCTTTTCCGGGAATCTTAGTACATATGGCCAGGGATATACGCTATTTGAGAGAGTTGCCAAAAAGACCAACGGTAAGTTAGATATTAAGCTTTATATCCCAGGGGCACTATTTAAGAGGACAGAAGTTCTTCAGGCATGTAAAACAGGGGCAATTGATGGGGTGCTAGCAGGAGGAGCCTATTATGGTGGCACGATTCCCGTAGGTCCATTGGAGAATAATCCTTTGTTTGTAGCTAAAAATCATAAAAGTTTTTATCCAGTAATTTTTGAAAGTAAATGGTATGAGATTCTACGTAAAGCCTATGCTAAGCATGGCATTTATTATTTCAGCCCCCTAAACTCTGCTAGTGTTTCTTTTATGACTGATTTTCCTATTCATAGCGGCGCTGATTTTAAGGGTAAGATAATACCATGCTCAGGAGCAGCTGCTAAATTTGTTGGGCATTATGGCGGGAGAGGGGTATCCTATAACCCAGCTGATTTGTATCCTGGCTTACAAAGAGGGACCTTTAACGGCTGTTTTTACCCACTTTATACTGGAGTAACTTACAAGCTTTTTGAAGTTACGAAATATATCATGTTGCCTCCTGCTGCACTTGGCAATGGCAACCTCATTTTTAACCTAGATTCTTGGAATAAGCTTCCCAAAGTATACCAAGCCATTTTGACCGAGACTGCAATGGAGATCGTAAAAGATAAATACTTGAAGAGCGCCGATGAGTTAGATGAATGGGCGGTTGAGAATGCTTCCAAGCAGGGGATAAAGATTGTCTTTTTATCTGATGAAGTTTTGAAGGAATTTAGGGCGACAGCAAGGGGGGTATTTGAAGCGTATGCTAAAGAAAAGAAGGATGAATCATGTTTCGAATTAATAAACATGTATAATAAATATTTCAAATAATCGTATAAATAGGGCTTAGCATACCCCTCTGACTATGTTTACAGCTGAAAATTGTGGAAAGGGGGAATAGTGACTAAATTTGTTTTCATCATTGAAACTATCAATGAATGGATAGGGAGGATTTTTAGTTTCACAGTGATTATCCTGTTGTTTATAGTTTTTTACTACGTCTGCACCCGATACTTTTTTAAAAATCCGCCGGTGTGGGGATTCGAGGCAACTGAAATTCTGTTATTAATCATTGTTTGCCTGGGAGGAGGATATACCTTACTCCATAAGGGGCATGTAACCGTTGATATCATTTATAGTTTGTTCTCCCCAAGGGCAAAGGCAATAGTCGATTTGATTACCTATCTCATTGTGTTTATTATTTCTGGTGTGTTGATACGGTATGGAGGTGAAACCACCTTAAGCATGATGAAAACTGGCGAGGTTAGCTCTGGTCTTTGGGAATACCCTTTGTGGCCAACCTGGCTTATGGTTTTCATAGCTGGTATTCTTCTTGGTCTGCAATGTTTGGCTAAGTGGATTCGTGATTGGATTACTGTTTTGACAGGGATTGAGTTTAAAAGCAAGGTCGCTCCTGGTAAGGGTGGACTCAGAGGATAGTAGAAAAAAGGAGAAAATTGTATGGAACCATGGTTAGCAACCTTAGTCATTTTTAGTGTTCTAATTATTTTACTCCTCTTAGGCTTGCCTATTGCCTTCACCCTAGGGGGGATAGGCGTTATTTTTACCCTATTACTGTGGGGAAGTAAAGGCTTGCCTATGATTAGCTCTTTTCTCCACGGGGAGGGAATGAATTTTATACTTACAGCTGTCCCATTATTTATATTAATGGCAAATTTCCTTGAGGCTTCAGGGATAGCTGAAGCCTTGTATGATACAATGTACCGGTGGTTACACAATATCCCTGGTGGACTAGCTTCGGGGACAGTTATTATTTGTGCTGTATTTGCTGCCATGGCAGGAATAAGTGGAGTGGCTACCATTACTATGGGGCTAATCGCCATTCCATCCATGCTTAGGCATGGCTATGATAAGAGGCTGACAACAGGGACAGTTGCTGCTGGCGGGGCTTTAGGTATCCTTATTCCCCCAAGTATAATTGCCATTCTCTATGGCTCCATAACTGGCACTTCGGTTGGAGGATTATTTATGGGTGGGCTAATACCGGGTCTCCTGCTGGCAGTTTTATTTATTGTCTATATAACCGTGCGGTGCTTACTTCAGCCAAAATTGGCACCATCATTAAAAGAAAAAGTGTTTACCTGGCCAGAAAAGATACAATCACTGAAGGGTATTATATTTCCATTCATACTTATTTTTTTGGTTTTGAGCACTATTTATCTCGGTATTTGCACTCCAACTGAATCGGCAGCCATAGGTGCCTTTGGTAGCATAATCTGTTGTGCTATTTACCGCAAGCTCAGCTGGCAGAATGTTAAAACTGCCACCTTGCGCACATTTAACATTACCGTTATGGCTGTATGGATTGTATTCGGGGCTGCTTCTTTTCAAGCTATCTATACTGTTGGGGGAGCTTCGCAATTCATACTGGGTTTGGTAAGTGATTTAGCCGTTCCACCTATCGCTATGATCGGAATTATGATGTTTATCTGGTTTTTTTTGGGTATGTTCATGGACCCGGTAGGTATGCTAATGATAACCATTCCTGTTTTCTCACCGATAGTTTCCACCTTGGGCTTTGATTCACTATGGTTTGGAATATTGTTTATTATCAGTTCTGAGATGGCATATATTACTCCTCCCTTCGGTTTTAACCTTTTCTATATGAAGGCTATCGTGCCTTCTGAGATAAGTATGGTGGATATATACCGCTCAATTACTCCCTTTATTTTCTGTCAGGTAGCTTGCTTGATTCTAGTAATATTTTTCCCTCAGATAGCACTGTGGTTGCCAGCAAAAATGGCTAAGTGATGTGATGGGAAAAGAGCAATAGGAGATAACTGTTGTGGTTCCCAAAAATTTGACAATCTGTTGCGATGTGCTCCTGATTAATAGTTTTACTGGCTTGGCTTCAGCTAGAGGTATCTATGAGCGAATTTTTTAAACAGCCTGATAAGGATCCGCCTTGTAAGAGGGCGTGTCCAGCAAAAGTCGATGTTCCCCGTTACATCCGCTTAATAAGCAAAGGAAATTTCGAGCAAGCATTATCAGTTATAATTGAAACAAACCCCTTCCCCGGAGTCTGTGGATATATTTGCCCGCATCCTTGCGAAGCAGCATGCCAAGTCCACCATCATCATGTAGGTGGGTCAGTTCATATTAAGGCTTTGAAGCGCTATGTTGCTGATCGAGTACCAGAATCAAGCAATTCAATTAAGGCAAAGCCCTCTGGTAAATATGTGACAGTTGTTGGCTCAGGTCCAGCTGGTTTAACTGCTGCATACTTTATGGCAAAATTTGGTCATAAAGTAACAGTTTTTGAGGCATTACCAGTGGTAGGCGGCATGATGAGCGTTAACATTCCTGAATATCGATTGCCTATTGAGGTACTTAATAAAGACTTAAAGAAGATGACTGAAATAGGTATTGAATTTCAAGTAAACACTAAGGTGAATTCATTAAATGAATTACTGGATCAAGGTTCTGATGCTGTTTTGCTGGCGATAGGGGCTAACCGCTCCATTAAATTGATGGTAGAAGGAGAAGATAGCCCTGAGGTAATAGATTCTCTGGATTTTTTAAAAAAAGTAAGATTAGGTAAGATTGTGAATATGAAAGGTAGGGTAGCAGTGATAGGCGGGGGCTATGAAGCAATCGACAGTGGTAGAACCGCCCTTCGTTTAGGTGCCAAGGAAGTTACTATAATCTCCGACAAAACAAGGAACATGATGCAAACTGACTCTGAGGAAGTCAGTGATGCTCTTTATGAAGGAATTAGAATAAATTTCTTAATGAAACCAAAAAGAATAAGTTGGGAAAAGCATAGGTTGAATTTAGTTTGCATACAGGTGAAAGAAGGCGAATATGATTCTGGTAAAAGGTCAATTCAAGGCAGTGAAGTTTCTATGGATTTTAATTCCATAATAGTCGCTGCTGATAGGATTCCGGACATTCCCAAACAATTCGGTTTAGAAATGGGAAAACAAAATACTATCAAGGTTTCAAAGGACCTAAGTACAAATAGAAAGGGAGTTTTTGCAGCAGGTGATGTAATAGCGGGTCCTAGATATGTTATAAATGCCATTGCTGCAGGACATCGGGCTGCTAACGCCATAGATGAATATCTCAATGGTAATCAAAGCGAGGTAAGCCAAGTATCACATGATGAAGAGCTACCAATAATGATTCATGGTCCATCGGTAGGGCGACGCTTTGATATACCGAAGTTATCTTTAAAAGAACGGCTCTCAGGATTTGCTGTAGTAGAGCTAGGTCTTGATGAAAAAATGGCTTATCAAGAGGCCAACAGATGCTTGTGGTGTGATCTTCCTATTCTAGTCGACCCGGCACAATGTGTCGGCTGTTTGCGGTGTGCTCTAATGTGTAGCTTTAAGTACGAGGGAGCATGTAATCCTAATTATGCTAAAATAAATATTGTTCCTCCAGACCGATCTGTGCCGCCAGGTGAATCTCAGATTTCTTTTAATAAAGGCTGTGATAATTGTGGTCTTTGCGTCAAGGCCTGTATGTATGGCGCTTTATCTAGGGTAAATAAAAACTGAAATAACGTGTTAACAAATGGTTCTGTTACTAAGCTTAAAGGTTATAGTTAGAAAAAGCGTGTTAGGATTGGGATTCCTAAGGAACAATTGCGCCTAGCGTGAACCTTGCAGGGTTATTGATTAGAGAAATTGAGTTACCCTGATGAATCTTATCACATTATTAAATGAGGCATTTGCATGAATTATAATGGATATATGGGGAAAATTTTATATGTTAACTTAACAAATAGATCTATTCATGAAGAAGAGCTGGATATTAATCTCGCCGAAAGCTTCATAGGGGATTTTGGTATTAATGCAAAACTTGCTTATGATCTAATAAAACCCGGAATAGAGACCCTTTCTATGGGAGATCCTATTATAATAGGAGCTGGGCCATTAGCGGGAACGTTGATGCCAGGAGCATCAAGGTGTACAGCATGGTCAAAATGGCCTGTAAGCAGCACTATTGGACCTGCGGGCGGACCAATGAATTTTGGCGGTAATCTTAAGTATGCTGGATATGATCACTTAGTTGTAACAGGAAAATCAAATACGCCAGTCTATATAAAAATATCAGATGAAGATGTTGAAATTTGCGATGCAGGGTATTTTTGGGGAAGAGATACTTATGAAACTACAGATAAACTTTGGGCTAAATATGGGATAAGAAATAGCGTTATCTCTATAGGTGAAGCTGGCGAAAATATTGTAAAGATTTCCCTCGCTCTCATCGATAAACAAGGTTCAATAGGCAGGTTTGGACTTGGGGCGCTGATGGGTTCTAAAAAACTAAAGGCAATAATTACAGGTGGTAAAAAAAGAGTACAAATTTATAATCACACAAAATTTCTACAATTGATCGATGAAATGTTAAAAGAAGTTAGAGATTGGCCCTTGCGAGATGAATTACTTGAAAAAGGGTATATGGGGCTAAATTTTGACCGCTACTTTTATTCTATTGTAATTCCAAATTATCCTACTGATCAAAATATTGATATAGAAACTTCTAGAAAAAAATTTGGCCCTAATATTTACCAGCAGAAGATTAAGAAAGCAAGGTTGGCATGCCCAGGCTGTCCTACAGCTTGTAGAGATATAGAGCAAATTAGAGAAGGGGAATATGTAGGACAGATAGCATATCATCAAAGTTTTACCCATAATTATCCTATAAAGCTTAAACTTAAAAGCGCAGAAGAGGGTGCTAATTACCTTGATCTTTGCGAAAGATTTGGAATTGATAAGATGGCAGTGACTCAAGGTATGGGGTTTTTAAATTATCTGAACGAACAAGGAATAATTCCCAAGAAGGAGCTTGAAGGTTTTGAATTTGGAAATTGGGAAAGCACTAGGAACTTGTTAAAAAAGACAGTCTATAAACAAGGTATTGGAGGATTGCTAGCTGATGGCCGCGAAGGATTTGTTAAAAGAGTGGGCACAGAACTTGTTGAAACACTTGGACATTACATCAAGGGCGCTGACTGCTGGATTAATCCACGAAGCAGCGGGTTTAGCCCAATGCAACTAGATCTTGCTTTAAACCCAATGGGCCCTATTAGTGGTAAAGGAGGGTTTACAAGAATGAGGCATTCAGGTGCATTTATAGCTTCATCAAGCCCTGGTTTGTTTAAAAAATTTGCAAGGAGAATAGGCATTCCAGAAGAAAAAATATTTCTGATATTAGATTCTCCTTTCAAAATCAACATAGGACGGCATCTACGGCATAGCCAAGATTTTTTTGCTATTTGTTCATCTCTAGGTTTGTGTTTAAGAGCCCACTTATCACAATTTTATTATATTGATAAGTTAGCTGATCTTTACTCGGCTGTGACTGGCATAGAAAAGGATACTGACCAGCTTAAGAAAGCCGGTGAGAGGGCTTGGAATATGCTTGCTGCGCTTAATGTGCGAGAAGGTCAGTCAAGAGAAGATGCTAAGTTCCCCAAAATTGCTTTTAATAATTTGAAAATCGGTGACAAAGAATTTCGTATGAAGGATCAATTTGGAATTAAATACCTCACTGAAGAAGATATTGAGCAAATCAAAAATGATTATTATAACGAAAGTGGTTGGGAACAAAAAAGAGGAATTCCTACAAAAGATACGCTTGCAAGGTTAGGCCTGGTAGATGTTGCTGAGGATTTTAAAAATAGGGGCATTTTTGATGAATAGAATACGTAGCCCTGATTGCTTAAATTTTTTTTGGAATAGTATTTCTGGCAGCCCCTTGACCTTTCTTTTTTGCCAAAAAAAGGTTTTCCGTTGGCCTAGACACGGTTACAAAGCCGTGAAGGGTTTTAGTCAAATTTTTTGGTCTTTTAAAGCTTGCACGGCGCAATGCTTTGCGGCATGATGATGGTGATATACTTGTTATTGGGTATGGTTATGGATCCAGTTGGGCAGGTTATGATAACCATGCCCGTGTTTCTTCCTATTGTTGAATCACTGGGATTTGATCCGGTGTGGTTTGGTGTCTTGTTTATTATTAACTCCGAGATGGGATATATTACTCCTCCCTTTGGGTTCAACCTTTTTTATATGAGAGCAATTGTTCCTCCAGAGATTACTATGGGAGACATATATCGGTCGATTACACCCTTTGTTGTTGT
>JAGYNZ010000058.1 GCA_018399745.1 Deltaproteobacteria bacterium
GATTTTCATCAAAAGGTTTGATGATGTATCCGTAAACGCCTATTCTCAAGGCAACTTTTGCAGTATCCTGATCATCGACAGCGGTCAACATGATGATGGCCGTATTCGGAAAATCGGCCTTGACATAACGAATGAAGTCAATGCCTGATTCTCCAGGCATCATGATATCGCAAAGAAGCAGATCAAAAATTCGATCCTTCATACAATTGCGAGCCTCTGAAGCATTGGCGGCTAGTGTATATTCAAATCTGTTCTTCTCAAGCAACCGTCTCAGAAAATTCCGTACCAACTTCTCATCGTCTACGACCAGAATATTTGCCATTTTCGTTACTCGTTCCTCGTTAATTATTTCCATTGCGTTGAAATTTGCTAATGGCCAATAAAATTGACCCACCTCCTGAGGGTTAAAAGTCCAGCTACAAAGTAGCAGTGTGTTATTTTTCGTCCTTTGATTTTAGATCTCTGGAGGAAGGCAATGAAGGAGTGGGTCATGATTCATAAGATGAAAGCACTTTACAATAACGGAAAGGGAAGTTCGATTCGTTCAATTGCAAATGAGCTGGGGGCAGCCAGGAATACTGTTCGTAAGTATTTGCGGTTAGACGAGGCAGCTATCACGGATATGCAGGAAAACCGTGAGCGCCACAAGGTTCTTGATGACTAGCGGGATTACATAATTCATCTTCTCAAGACCTATCCCAGGCTCAGTGCGGTCAAGGTGATCAGGAAGCTCAAGGAGAAGGTGGGATGCATTTTCCAGGTTGATGTATGTAACGGCCTCTCCTCGCCCCACTGACACGGATGCCTTTTATCCACATTCATGGTTTTCAGATCCTGGTCTGTGAAGGATATGATCCTGAGAGCAAGGGAAAGGTGGAGGCTGGGGTCAAATACGTCAAGAACAATGCCCTTTACGCTGAGACCTTCTCGGACTGGTTTGATCTTGAGGCCTATCTTTCAAACTGGCTTGAAGAGACTGCCAATGCCCGCAAGCATGGTACGACAGGAAAGGTTCCCAGGCAGTTTTACGAAGTAGAGGAACTGGGTGTAATGAAGTCTTATTTTACGCCTTCTTGTATAAAAAAGACAGCTGGTCCCCCTGAGATCCGCAAGGTTCACAAGACAGGACTTATTTCCTGGCAGTCTAACAAGTACTCTGTTCCAATGGCTTAAAGGTGTTCTTTATTGATGCTGCCTCCCTGATAGGAGTCCTTGAGATAGCCGAACTCAAAGGCGAGCTCAAGAAAAAGATAGGCAGTCTTCTTAAGGTTGATGTGCTGATCCTGGACGAACTGGGATATTTGCCCATGAACAAACAGGGAATGTATAATCTGTTTCAGCTTATAAATGCCATGTATGAGTATCGCTCCCTCATCATCACCACCACCAACAAGGATCCACCAACTGGGGTGAGTTTTTCTTTAATGATAACGTGGTGGTACACATAGTGGACAGGATCATCCATCATTCACACATATTCATGTTAGGAGGTGAGAGTTACCGCTTAAGAGACAAGCTAAGCTGAGTCTCCCCATGGATCTCTTTTTTCAGAGAACCCCCCCGCCAGAGGCATTTTGTAAGGCAGCGGACCACTAAGGCAAAAAATATCGAAGAAAGGAGGTATATTTTCCTCGATTAATGAGCTTAAATAACTGCCTGGGTGGGTCAAAATTATTGTCCGCTAATGGGTCAAAAATAATGGCCATTGACAAAATATACTGACTTAATGACTTACCGGCTAAAGCCGAGCAGTTGTTTCGAGCACAAACGCTCATCGAGACTTAAGGTCATCTGAATCTTCGGATGAATCCGACTCAAGTTCTTCTGGTTCAGGTTCGTTCTTGTACTCCAAAATGCGTAACGATTAATGACGTGATGTACAACAAGGCAAACTGATAATAAAGGTGGTTCCTTTTCCCACCTTGCTTTTCACATTTATAGTACCTTCATGTTTCTTAATAATGCCAAAACTTATATTCAGCCCCAGGCCAGTTCCTTTGCCTATCTCTTTGGTGGTAAAGAAAGGATCGAATATTCTTGAAAGATTTTCCTCGGGAATCCCGCATCCCGTATCGCTAATTCTGATCTCCACGCAATCCTTTGCAGATTGATCATCGTTGATTAATCTGGTAGAAATTTTGATCTCGCCCTTCTCTTCAATTGCCTGGGCCGCGTTTACGAGGATATTCGTAAAGACTTGATTGAGTTCCAAGGGATAGCACTCTATCTCTGGAATGGTACCATATTCTTTTAAAACATCTGTCTTGTACTTCAATTCATTCCACACCATGTTCAAAGTGTTTTCTAATCCGGCATTGATATTAAAGAATTCCTTTTCCCCATGGTCGACACGGGAGAAATCTTTGAGATCAGAAACTATCTTTTTCACTCTATCTATACCTTCTTTTGACTCTTCAATGAGTTGGTCGAGATCATCGAGGATATATTCAATATCTATTTCATTTTCTACTGATTTAATTTCCCTAAGAAGCGCTGTTCTTTCTCCGTCATTGAGCAAATGGACCTCTTGATATCTCGCCATAAGCTTTTGAATATCCTCTAAATATTTACTCAATGTATTGAGGTTACTTGAGATAAACCCAATGGGGTTATTGATCTCATGTGCAACTCCGCCTGCCAACTGCCCGATAGATGCCAGCTTTTCAGATTGGAGAAGCATGACCTGGGAATACTCTATCTCCTTTATTTTTTTCTCCAGCAACCCTTCCAAATTTTTTGCATATTCCGAGAGTTGTTCTTGCATTTTTTGTCTGTCAAGGGCCCTTAATATGGAGACATAGAGGAGTTCTATCTCAATAGGCTTTGTAATAAAATCCGAGGCACCAAGACGCAATGCCTCTATAGATGTCTCCATATCTGCTTCACCTGTAACGATTATTACCTCTGTGGCACTATCTATTGCTTTAACCGCCTTTAAGACCTCAAGCCCGCTTATAACTGGCATCTTTACATCCGTAATCACAAGCGGCGGCCTTTGCTTCTGAAAGACGTCAAGGCCCTCTTTACCGTTTTTTGCTGTCAATACATCATAACCCTCGGCCCCCAGATATTTGGCTACCATTTTCAGGATCTGAGGCTCATCGTCGATAACGAGTATTTTTTCCATTTATGCCCTATGGTCGCGTCACTGGTTATTTGTGAGTTAGCCTCAACGTTATGATGACCCCTCTTCCGCGAAAACGTCCCGAAAGAGGGCTGACATCGATGTTGTATGCTCCATCTGACAGCCGGTATTCCTTAAGGCTTTGTATCTTGTTCGTTTCCAGTGCAGCAGCTACATTTTGTTGAACGTCAGTTGGAAAGTATTCCGCAAGCTCGCCTCCTACCTCAATGGCGTGGCCATTGCATGATAGCGCTTGCGCCTCTTGATTGGTTACTGCTATCATCCCGTCAGAGCTTATACCAATGATCGGCAAGGGGAGATCTTGCAGGATGGCACGTGAGAGTTCGAGAGCCCGATTCTGAATCACAAGCTGCCTTGTCCTTTCTGAAATAAGTGCCTCCAGATTCTCATTCATTATTTTTAATTCTTCATTTTGTTCCAGGACTTTTTTATTAAGTATTTTGTTGGTCTGAATAAGGTCGTATTGTTTCAGGGCCTGTTTGATCTCCAACTTTAAACTTTGATCGTTCCACGGTTTTAGAAGGAATTTGTAGACACGTCCTTTGTTGATCGACCCGGTAATGGAGTCAATATCCGTATAACCTGTAAGTATGATACGAATGGCGTCAGGATATCCTTCTTTTACCTTAGCCAAAAACTGGATGCCGTCCATCTGGGGCATCCTCTGGTCGGAGATCACCAGGTGAACACTATTTTCTTCAAGGAGCTTCAGGCCCTCGACACCACTTGAAGCTGTCAGCAGACGATAGTCCTCCTTTCGGAGCAATCGCTTTAATGAGCTTAAGATATTTTTCTCATCGTCCACGCACAGGATCGTATGATTGTAATCGTTCATTTTCACTCACAAAACCTTCTGTCACTATTCCTCATTAAGTAAAGTTTCGCAGGCCGATTCTATTTCGGTTGCAACTAATGTAAACCAGTCTGACACGCTTTCCAATTGAGGCATCATAATCTCTGCAGCCTTGGGGTAGATATTCGAAAAGTCCCAGGCATTTCCCGAATCAATATTGTGGGTATTCACAATGATGTCTGCTACGTGCACGATCATCAGTTGATTAAGATTAGAGACGCCTTCTCTGACTTCGTGATGATACTTGATTGTATCGACCAGGCTAAGTGGAAGCTGCCACTTGACACCTAAATGACCTCCGATTTGTGCATGGTTGAGAGGCAATAGGTTTCTTTCCGCCTCATAAAAGGACAGGCCGTCATCCCGGACCGATGTCAACACTTGGTCGAAGGGCTCCTTGAAATACTCGGAGAGAATCACCTTGCCGATATCATGGAGTAGGCCGGCAATGAAACAGTCATCAGGGTTTTCAAGATGAGTTTGTTTGGCAAGATGCCTGCCGGTTATGGCTACGCCGATCGAATGCCTCCAGAAGTCTTTAATGTTGAAACCTTTACAGGTATCTGTCCCTGAAAAGGTCTTTATGACCGACACCGAAAGAACGGCGTTTCTTAACATGTTAAAACCCAACACAATCAACGCATGGGAAACGGTCTCGATCTTGGATTGAAATCCATAAAAGGCCGAGTTGACCAACCTTAATATTTTGGAGACAATGGCCTGGTCTTTTTCTATGATTCTGGTCAATTCGTCGATGGATATATCGTAGTCCTGGATCATTTTGTTTACCTTGAATGCCACCACGGGCAGGGTCGGAATACCCAGGACACGATCAAGCTTTTGATAAAATTTTTTTGAATCCATGATAATCATACACCTTTTTGCACTGGAACCTTAATAGTAAACGTGGTCCCTGTGCCTACCGTGCTCTCTACATCAATGGTACCGTTGTGTTTTTTAATAATGTTATAGGCTACGTTTAAGCCCAAACCAGTCCCTTTACCCACCTCCTTGGTGGTAAAAAACGGATCGAATATCTTTGAGAGGTTTTCTTCTGGGATGCCTTTGCCTGTGTCACTTATCTTGATTTCTGCATATCCATCAACGGACCGGGTTACAATCCTGATCTCCCCTTCATTATCTATGGCATGGGCCGCATTTACCAAGAGGTTTACAAAGACCTGATTCAGTTGCTGGGGATAACATTCTACTTCGGGAAGGTCCCCGTAATCTTTTGTAACGGTAGCCTTATACTTGAGTTCGTTCCAGACGACGTTCAAGGTTGATTCCATGTTCCTATTGATATCTGCAAGCTTGATCTCGTCTTTCCCTGGATGCGCGAAATCTTTCAGGTCAAGGATAATCTTTTTGATTCGTTCGGTTCCTTCTTGGGATTCTTTGACGAGGTCAGAAATATCATTCAGGACAAAATCTATGTCAACTTCAGCCTCAAGGTCGGTAATACGCTTCAGTTGTTCTAAAATGACAATCGGATATTCTGCTATTGCCATGGTCTCTTTGAGATCTGTGTTCAGCCTTCTATACTGTTTTATGAGCAGTTTGATATCATTCTGATAATCCGACAAGGTCTTTAGATTGCTGCTTACAAATCCGGTAGGGTTATTGATTTCATGGGCCACGCCTGCGGCTAATTGTCCAATAGAGGCCATCTTTTCAGATTGTAAAAGCTGGCCAACGATCTGCCTGCTTTCCGTGATGTCCCTTATGTCTTCGATAATGCCAATTATTGCGCCATCAGGTTTCTTAAGGGGAGTTGCTGCCAAACTATAAAAGGTTGCGCTAGCATCTTTACCTTTTTTTTCTATCTCACATTCAATACGCTGTTCACCGTCGAGAATTCGGACCAATGGACAGTTAGGACTATTACATAAGGAGCAGGAAAATACCTCATAGCACTTCCTGCCCTTTGATTCATTTACGCCTATGCCTGATAAAGTGGAAAATGTCTTGTTGATCCTAAGTATATTAAAATCTGTATCAATTACACGCATACCGTCTACTGCGGTGTTGAATATCTGATCGAGTTCTGAGTAGGCAAGTTTGATTTTCTTCTCTATCCGTTTGCGCTCGGATATGTCTCTTGCTATCCCTATTGCATTCCATTTGTTTTTCAACTTTATAGATGAAATGGAAAGTGATACCGGAAACTCGGTTCCATCCTTTTTGATAGCTGTTACTTCAACTCTTTGTCCAATGACAGGACCCTGTCCTGTTTCCTTAAATCTGCTAAATCCCTTTCTAAAAGCTTCTTGATGTTTCTTTGAGACAAAAAGCGCATGAAAATTCTTGCCAATTACTTGTTCAATCCTATAGCCCAATAAGCTTTCAGCGACTTTATTCCAATAACAGATATTGCCTTCGTTATCCAACATAACAATAGCATCTTGGGCTAAGGTACATATCATTCGGAACATTTCCTTATTTTCCTGTACTGCTCCTCTCTGCCGCAGGCAATCCCCCGTTTCCTGTTGCTGCCTTTTGTTATCCTTAGCAAGTTTTTTGATATACGTCTTTTCCCCGCCCCTTTTTTATTGATTTCTTTGTCTTTAGAATTAATGAAGTCATCCATCACCTTTAACTCACATCTTTGAATCTCTCGTTCGTAGCTCCCTGTTCGCAATATTTCCATCTGGAAATGCTATAACTAACTAGCTGAAGAACATGATCAGATGAGAGACACAATGCATACAAGAACATCCTGGTTTTCTTTTCGACATTTTTGTAACGGAAGCTTAATTGAAATGGGAAATATGCACTGTTTTAGGAATCTGCTGCCCCAAGAAAATCGTGTTCAATAAAACGGCGTCTTTTGCCGATAATAGATAAAGATGTCACATATTCTATTTTCTGTTTTGCGGAGGCATGGCAAATATGCTGGAAAAACACAAACATACCATTCTTTTTGTAGACGACGAGAAAAATATATTAAGTTCCCTTGAGCGTTTATTTCGAAAGGAAGGTTATGATATATTGACTGCCAACAGTGGGGAGGAAGGCCTCAGAAAATTGGACGAGAGGCAAATTTCGGTCATTGTATCCGATCAAAGAATGCCGAAGATGACCGGCTCGGAATTATTGAGGAGGTCAAAAAAACTATTTCCGGATACCATCCGAATTATGCTTACCGGCTATTCAGATATAAACGCGACCATGGATGCCATTAACAAAGGAGAGGTCTATCGATTTATAATTAAGCCCTGGGATGACGAAGAGATAAAACTTATTATCAGAGATGCCCTTAGATATTATGAGCTAATCAATGAAAACAAGAGGCTATTTAAGTTAACTCAGGAACAGAATGCCGAACTGCTTGATTTAAATCAAAATCTTGAAAAAAAGGTAGAAGAAAGGACCCAGGAGATACAGCTTAAAAATAAAAAAATGGAGGAACTATACAAAGTAGTTAAGAGTAACCTCTTTGATTCCATACGGGTGTTCGGGCAATTAATGGAGATGTACGACCCAAACCTAGGTGGGCACTGCAAGAGGGTAGCCGCTCTCTCTAAGACCATAGCCCAGCGACAGGGCTTGGATAAAAAAGTCTGCGAGCTTATAGAAATCGCAGCGATATTGCATGACATCGGTCTTATAGGTGTCCCTCGTGAAATTCTGAAACAAAAAGAGGAAGAGTTGACCCCATATCAGACAGCCATCTACCGGCAACATCCTGTATTGGGTTATCTGGCCTTTAATCGCATTAAAAGTCTGCAGCAGGCAAGTATCCTGATCAGGTCTCATCACGAGAACTTTAACGGATCGGGATATCCGGATGGGCTGAAGAATGAAGGGATTCATGTGGGAGCACGAATCATTCATGTAGTCAGCGCCTATGATGAAATGATTCAAAAATTGGGGCTTCCTCGCGAGGTTGCTCTGAATAGCATTAAAAAGAAAAGTGGCTATGAGTTTGATCCGGAAATTGTATTTTCTCTTATGGATGTGTTACATAATTTTAACCCGGTTATGGAAACTGAGATAGTTATCCCCATTTCCAAACTGGAACCAGGGATGATCTTGTCCAGGAACCTAATGACAACCAGTGCTAGGCTACTCTTGGTGGCAAATACTTCCATCCACCAGGCCCATATTGAAAAAATTTGCAATTTTAATCGAATAGATCCCATAGACGGAGGGGTATACATTTACAAGAAGGATCTAGCTAAACAAGATTGAACAAACTATGTCAATGCCGAGGCGTTTGCCAAGTTCCGTGTCGTCGAAAGTAATGGCAACAACAAGACTGATCAAAAAGACCCATGGGTCATCAACACTCTGGGGAAATTGAATAAAGTAGTCAAGTTCCGCTTGATTGGCGAAGATTACCTGATGCTCAGGAAACTGCATAAAATATACGACGAATGTGATCAATTCACTGGTGTTCGTCTCCATGGCACCTACCTGACGAGGTCTTGCCTCGCCTTTTCCTTAACGCTCACCACCATGGCTTTTGACCACAGCAGCTTCAGGCGGTTTGAAGCCTCCTCCTGCAAGGCCGCTTCGGGGGCCTTCCCTTTTGGCCTAAATCCAAAACTGGAATCAGAAAAGGTTGCATCCCGATCTTGCTGCAATACTTGCA
>JAGYNZ010000059.1 GCA_018399745.1 Deltaproteobacteria bacterium
CGGAAGTTACTGATTAAGGATGAATCTTGATTCATTGTAAAGATAACTGTTTTTTGAAAGAATATTGCGGCTTATATTTTCCCGGAGGGAGCGTTTTGGTGACAACGTTTCAATATATTTAGGGACCCCGCCTGTTATAGAATAGAATTCCAGTCTTTTTACAGGGTCCATATCGGGAATAAACTTCTCGTAATTATCAAAGGTGACAGGATCAAGTTTCATCTGGCAGGTGCGCCTGCCATACAGTGGACTGTCATACCTTAGGGTTGTGGCATACATCATGTTTATGAGAGAGCCGCACAGGATTAAAAAAATATTCCTTTTCTTGATCTTTTCATCCCACAGTCTTTGTAAGATAGAAGGAAAGGCAGGGTTCACTTTTGCAAGATACTGGAACTCATCGAGTACAACCACAATCTTTTTTGAAAAGTCTTCCCTTTCAATCCAGTACTCAAACAAATCCTCCCATGAATTAAAATTCAGCTTCTCCATCAAGGTGTCTTTTAATGCCCTGGCCATGGTCTGCTGGAGCCTTCCAGTCATGTCTTTTTCAACCTGCTTGTCGGCCATAAAGTATATGGCCTTTTTTCCTTTGATAAACTCCTGGATCAGGGCAGTCTTGCCGACCCTTCGCCTTCCGTACAGGACTAAAAAACCGGCCTTTTTCTTAAGATATTCCCTCTCAAGATAGGCACATTCATTGTCCCTATTTACAAATCTCGATTCTATGATTTTTTCCGAATTGCCCATGTCCACCTAATTCTTGTCGTAGCCAATTAATGCGTAAAAATATTCGTATTTAAATAATAATTATCTGAATACGAAAAGTTTTATAACATGTCAAGCGAAAATATTGCCGGGGATGAACAAATTGCCTGTGGCTAGATTATTTTAAAGGGCAATTACGTTAATCCGCTGATAAGAAACTAAGAAATCCAGCCGTTACCATGCATAATGGTTTCACTTCTTTCCACAACGTAGCCGATACTTGAGCTACTCATTTTTATACATCACGCTAAGACTCTGTTGTTCAATCCCTGGTCAAGAATAATAAACGCAGTTTGTGATATCCTTATAACAAAAAAGTTATCAAAATCTAACGAAAACCTAAACTACTACCGGTAAAGTTCAGAGGGAGAAGAGTATGTATTACAAAAGGAAAGGCCAACTGACAGAAGCTCCCGAGTGGAGAAAACATTCCTGATGCTATTTCAAACGTTTCTACCGGAAGCGCGAACGTTTAGCTAAAAAATATGAGGTCAGGAGCCAACCACGGAATTATATTATTCTCCTTTTCATACTGTCCCTATTTCATCTCACAAGAACCTATTTAATTATAACCCATTACACATGATCCTATTCATTTTCCTTTAAAAAACGCTCATTATCTCTCTATTTCTCTCTATTTCTTCATCTCCATTGAATGTACTCTCTAAATACCAAAGGGGGGCTTTAGCCTGAAGTTCCCGCCACAATTAAACCCTGAGACTACCCTACCACGCTGATAATACATGGAATACATAGCAATCCACGTGATTTAAGGCCTTAAAACGTAGTCATGTATAAAAGCATTTTAATTCAAAATATGCCTTGACATATATGTAATAATATGCTAAGTGCGGTAGGCATGTATATTGCCACAATACCAAATCGAAGCTCACCACCGGCCATTTTACTCCGCGAAAGTTATCGAGAAAAAGGAAAGGTCAAAAATCGCACATTGGCAAATCTTTCCAGTTTGACGCCATATTCCATTGACGTCCTGCGCCGTTCCCTTAAGGGCGAAAACCTTCTCTCTACCGATGCCTTTGAAATCATTGAGGACGGATCTCCCGCGCATGGTCACGTCGATGCCGTAATGACAGCCATGAGGCGGTTGGGTTTCTCAGGACTTATTTCTTCGACACGTTCTCGCCAGCGGGATTTGGTTATTGCCATGGTTGCGGCACGCATCCTTGAGCCCAAATCAAAACTGGCGACCACACTCTGGTGGGCGGATACAACACTGCCTAAGATAATGAGCGTCAGTGATGCTGATGAAGACGACCTTTACGACGCGATGGACTGGCTGTTGGCGCGTCAGGGCCACATTGAAAACAAGTTGGCGGCCCGCCACCTTGGAAACGATGCCCTGGCACTGTACGACCTGACCTCCAGCTATTTTGAAGGCCAGACATGCCCGCTTGCTGCCCTGGGACATAACCGCGACGGGAAGAAGGGTAAGCTTCAGGTCAACTATGGACTGCTCACCAATCGAAAGGGTATCCCTGTAGCAGTGTCGGTTTTTAAAGGCAACACAGGTGATCCGAACACACTCATGCCACAGGTTGAGAAAATGCGGGATGCTTTTGGCATCAAGCAGTTTGTGATGGTTGGCGATCGGGGGATGTTGACCCAAAAACAAATCGATGAATTACATGGTATCAAGGGTGTTGACTGGATTGGTGCGCTTCGTCCCGAAGCAATCAAGAAGCTCGCCACTAACGGTGCCATTCAAATGGGGCTTTTTGATGAGCGTAACCTCTTCGAACTAAAGCATCCGGACTTTCCGGGAGAACGTCTGATCGCGTGCCGGAACACACAACTGGCTCACAGGCGAGCCATAAAGCGACAGAGCTTGCTTCAGGCCACTGTAAAGGAACTGGATAGAGTCAGGGGCATGGTTTGGCGAGGTCGGGTACGTGGTAAGAAAGACATCGGCATACGGGTGCGAGAAATACTAAAAAAGTACAGAATCGGAAAACACTTTGACCTCGATATCCGCGAAGACGGGTTCACATACAAAGTCAATAAAGACGCACTTATTGCAGACGTAACGGCAAAGAGCAATGGCAATCAAGAGGTAATAGACAAGCGCCTTGAAAGAAGTCAACGTCACATTAAATCTATCGCCAGGCAACTGGAAAAGCTTAGCCGGAAGGTCGACAGGGGATGGTTGCATGGACAGGACGCGATTGGTGTACGTGTCGGCAAGGTTATCGACAAATACAAGGTTGGCAAGCATTTCGATCTCGACATTGGTGACAACGATTTCAGCTTCGAAATAAATCAAGACAAGGTCAAAAAAGAGGCTGCACTCGATGGAATATACATCGTACGAACCAACCTGTCCAAAGAGAGAATGGATACGGACGAGACAGTGCGCAGCTATAAATTACTCAGCCAGGCCGAAAGGGCGTTTCGTTCCTTCAAGACCGTAGATCTCATGGCACGTCCCATTCGCCACCGCATCGAAAAACGCGTCCGGGCTCATATATTTTTGTGCATGCTCGCCTACTATGTGCAGTGGCATATGATGGAAGCATGGAGGTCCCTGCTTTATGCCGATGAGGATCAAAAAGCCAAAGACCTGCGTAATCCGGTTGTCCCTGCAAAATGCTCTGATTCGGCGATGAAAAAAGTAAGGACCAAGCAACTCGACAATGGCTCAAAAGTTTATTCCTTCCGTAGCCTTCTCGGCCATCTCGGTGCAATAGTCCGTGCCACCTGCCGCTGTTCAGACGGAAAAGATATATCTGCCACTTTTACGATGACCACCAAACGTAACCCCAAGCAGCAGAAGGCATTCGATTTGCTACAGACGATACGAGTGTAGACAGTAGGTTCAAACCGAGTTGAATTGTAATAATATGTATTTACAGGGTATTTATGCTTTTTAGGAAAGGGAACTTCAGCTTAAATCTAATCCAGTGATAATCCGCGCCGGTAAGTCTCAAAGAATTGCCAGATGATTTCAGCGGCATCAAAATCCTTGATGGGGTTATCAACATCGAGTTCTGCGGTGAAATGCTTCCCGGGCCAGACATGGCCCCAGTTTTTCAAGGTGTAGAGTTGAACCTCACTTCCATTCTTGCAGTTATTCCATATCTCTTGATTGACACTTCCATGGTAAAGGTCTCGAACCAAAGAAGGCGTTTTACAGCCGTTGTGTTTTACCCAAAAGCCCACTGATTCGTCAACCGAGACATACTGGCGCGCCTTGGGTTTACCTTTGACACTACCCCCTGTGTATGGCACATTATCATCAGCCATTCCATGAAATATGATAATCGGCAGCGGTAGTTCTGGGGATGGAATGCGCCACTCTGTGGACTCCGGAGAAGGCTTCCCGCCGATCGATGCAGCCAGAGGCGCAACCGCCGCCACCATTTGTGAATGCTCGGCAGCAAAACGGTAAGTTAACATTCCGCCGTTAGAAAAGCCAACCATGTATATACGGCTGCGATCCACGTTCAGCAGGCTACATACGTCCTCAATCGCTGCCAAAACGAAGCCGATATCATCGATGTTGTCTGCGGCTGCCTTGCCGCAGCAGTGGCCAGCGTTCCAATGCTGGAGGAACCCGAAAATACCCATGCCATTAGGATATAAAACGACAAAATCTTCATGATCAGCCAGGAGGCTGAAACCGGTTTCTTTTTCTATTTCCTTTGCCGTGCTGAAGGCACCGTGAATTACCACCACCAGGGGCAATGCCGTCTCAGGGCTGTATCCTTTTGGAACGTGGGTCCGGTAACTGCGCCGAAAACCGCCTGCCCGTATGTCCATTTTTTTTGTATAGGTTCTCTCACCCTGGATATTCTTTTTATTGATAGATGCTGTACAACCCATAAGCCCTTGACATAGTATCATCACCGCGATCCATACCAAGTGATATTGCGCCGGTATCTTCATCATGATCCTTCTCCTTGATACGGTCTAACCATTAAGAATTTCATACTTTGATCATTCAGTTACAAGAACTCGCTTTTTCATGGAGAAATCATACGAAGATCATGATTGGGTGTCAAGAAAAAATGCGCAGCTTCCGGCGTTAAGCTTATTAGCCTAATTGATCATTTTTTTGGTTCTTATCAATCCATCTCCACAACCATCATGATGTGGGAAGGCTTTATCACTCCAATCTTAAACCAGGATAACCCGGATATGGCCTTGTCGCCTTAAAGCTACTTTATGGGCAATCCTGAGGATCAATGCCTATTAAATAAATCAAAACCGTCCACCAAGAAATCGTCAGAATTTCTTTAGCAAGGATGTGATATTTAAATGCCAGCTCCAGCGATGAACCAGGTTTCTTCCCGGCCCAATGCCGTGGACTCAACGAGTTCTAATTTGAACCCCGCTCGGTTCAAGGCCTGGCTCATCTCATCTTCGGACCTGAAATATGGCTGCAATCCTTTAAGCCTCATCTTGGTGGTTTCGACCCAGCGTTGAAAACTGAATTTATCCTCAGGGATAGTCACCCGGATAATCAGCCGTCCCCGGCTATTAAGCATTATCTTTAAGCGGCTTAATAACTCTTCCAGGTCCTCGTTTGTGAGGTAATGAAGCATATCCAGAAGAAGAACCGCATCCATTGGTTCTGTCTCCGACGGCAGCTCAATTGCTCCGCATTGGAGGACTTCGGCCCTACCCCCCAACACTCTATCTACAACTCGCACTCGCGCTGTGCTGGGCTCGCAGGCAATCAACCTCAGGTCCGAATAGAGGGCAAGAAGCCAGGTCGCCGGTACCCCGTACCCGCACCCCACGTCGATCAGCGTCTGGCCGGGTTTCACGAAGTCGGCCAGCCGAGGAAACATAGGATCAAGCTGAATCTTGAATCGGGCGAACAACCGGGGATGGGGCTCCAGATGTTTGAAGCGGCTAAGCGCAAGTCTCGTATGCTCTTTTGATCCGGGAGCAACCTGGTGGTTAGGACCCAGCTCAGAGGCGAAAAGGCGTCGGAGCATAGGCGGTATAATCCCGAAGGTCCCAATCATGGCGTAAAAGATGCCTAGGAAGGTACTCACCCCAGCCGACCTGAGTACGGCGTGACCAGACAGGGCCAGTGATCCCGTCCCGATCAGAGTCGAGAGCCCGCCGAGCAGAATCGCAACCCGGAATGCCTCGGAGCTGGGATGGGATGCTGCACCGAACCTCTGATAGGAACGTACCAGGTAGAGTCCATAATCCATGCCCAGGCCGATCAAGATCGGTGCCAGCATGAGGGAAGGTATAGACAGTGGGAGACCGAGGAGACCCATGGTTCCCAGAGTCGCGATTAAAGAGAAAGCAAGCGGAGTGAGAGAGACCATGAGAAGCTGCAAGTCCACAAAAAGGAAAAACAGGAGGAAGATTACGATCCCCCCGATGATCAGGAGCATGTTGACGAAGGACGTGTTGAGTTCCCCGGCCAAATGACGGGAAAAGTATCCAGGATCGAAAACGCTAAAATTCTCCCTGTCTGCCCTCTCAAAAAAGGGCTTGGATCGGTAGGCTGGACCCGGCGTAATCTCGCCCACCAAAAGCCAACCACCTCTTTCCCGGTCCTGGAAGATCCCCAGAGGGGCATAGAGCTCACTAGGAACCCGTATTGGCCCGGGTTTAGGTTTTCGGACCATCTCCAGGAAGGGCTGGAAGGCGCCGGCCCTGAACCCCAATTTGGACCCTATCTCGTCGAGATTTTTCACCAGTCCCAACACACGCTCTGGTGTCCAGAAAGTCCGCCAGGCATTGAGATTGGCCTCTTGGGACTTTGGGCCAGGGAACCTAATGGCACTTGGCATGACTCCTGCAAGAACTGAACCGTCCCTTTCCCACTCAAGGAAATTGCGGAGACGCCCGGCCTCCCTCCATAACTTCTCCTCGGTACAGCCTGTGGCCATGATATACAGCCTGCTGGAGAGATTACCCCAGGCTTGGTTAATGGTTTGCTCGGCCTCCAGGCTCTGGGGGGACATTGTGTTCATGGATGCTAAGTCTACACTGAACTCTAATTTGATGAAAAGGAGCATGACCAGTGCTACAGCCGTGAAAACCGCCACTGTCCTCCAACTGGACGAGCGGTTTAGCCAGCTCATGAGACGCTCCATGAGCGTGGATTTTACTCCCTTTGAGCCCTTAAGGCTGGGAAAGATGATGGGGAAGAACAAGTGCACGAAGAGCGCAGCCAGCCCAACACCCAGGGCTGCAAAAAGACCCACCTCGGTGAGTAGAGGTATCCCAGTCACCGCCAAACAGAGCATCGCCGCTACTGTGGTAAGGACAGTGAACGAGGCAACAGACCACACCTCCCCGGAGACCTCCAAGCCATTGGTTTCATACGGCCGATCTAGGAGCAGGACATAGGCCAGTCCGTGGTCCACGGCAATAGAGATCAATGCCCCGCCGAACCCTATGGATAACGCAAATATGGAATCCTGTATCAGGGAATAGGCGAATGTCGCAAGCATGACACCCGCAACGGCAGGCACCCCTGCAAGTATCCCGATCCAAGGCCGTCGGAAAGAGACAAGTATCAAGAAAGCCAAACCGATCATGACCACGGTCAGAGCCCGGGAGATGTCTCTCCTGATAATCAGTTCATTGTCAAGGGCCGCTCGGAAGGCACCGACATAAACCATCTTGAGCCTCGTTCCCGGCGGAGTATGGACTCCCTCCAGGCGGCCCATAGCATTCTCCAACACTTCAGTCATCCGGCGGGCAAAAGAGGTGTCATGGGCTGGGCTCAGGGGTTCGGCGATGATCAAGAGGTGCTTGCCGTCTTCCGTAAGGATATGTCCCCGGTGCAGGGCTCCACCCTGAAAAGGCATCGCGGGAGACAGCCGAGCCAGTACCAAATTCCTTAAGCCTAGAGGGTCCTTGGCCAGATATTCGGCCTGCCCAATGTTTCCCAGTTCAAACAGACGCCGATACTCATCTCGTACTAACTTCTCTACCGCACCCGGCCGAAGAAGATCTCTAACTCGCCCCTTTAAATCTGCCTCTCTCATAAACAGGGGAAGATTTTCCGTCACCGTACTCAGCATGGCCAAGATATACTGGATCCCGCCTTGGCCGGTCACCACCTTGACCATTCCGCTCTCTTCCAATTCGGCAATGATCAGGTCTGCGGCATCGGCCAGGCAGTCCCGGTCCTCACCCCAGCCCGTGAGACTGATATCAACGAAGACATTTTCCAGCGCTGGGTGATGCTTGACGATTCGGCTGGCAGCTGCCACCACCGGGTCGTTTTCTGGCAACGCCGCAGTGATATCGTTATCTACCCTAAGCCTGGATAGACCGTACCAAAAGGCTGCGCCCACTGCGATCAGTATTGCCAAGGCAATGAACCACCTTATTCCTCCTGTCAAATAATTCATGATTTAACCGAAATTCGTGACCCTAAAAAAATAGTTATGTGTTATCAACATGTTACACGCTGCAACATTGTTATTTTGGCACTACACATTTGAATGCTCTCTATATGATCGCCTTCAGTGTTTTGCCCGGTTGTTGGGGTAAATCCAGGGCATCATAGATTTCCTTGTGATTTGACTCCGCCCTGGATGATTTCCGTATATGGACGATCCTGCCGTCTTCCCGTTTCAGAGTGGTTGATACTCTCATG
>JAGYNZ010000006.1 GCA_018399745.1 Deltaproteobacteria bacterium
GAGGTCTCACCGGAAAACAAGGGGTGCTTATTCCGGCATCAAACCTGAAACACCTGATGCTTAAACAAGACGTCATCGATGCCGTTAAAGAAGGAAAATTCCATATTTACCCCGTTGAATCCATCGACCAGGGCATTGAAATCCTGACAGGCGCCGAAGCAGGAGAGCCGGACAAGAAAGGGAAGTATCCGGAAGAGAGCATACATGGCAAAGTGTGCTTTAGACTTGCAGAAATGGCGGAGAAACAGCGCCGATTCAGCGCCTCAGCCTCTGTAGGACAGGAGGCTGCATCGTGAATGAATTAGAAGGGAAATTGAGTATTCAAAAAATATTGGTCGCCCTTGACGCCTCTTCGCTGAGTCGGCCTGCCCTTGAAACGGCTGCAGAAATGGCAAGTCGGCTGGGGGCTGAACTGATAGGGCTATTCGTGGAAGATATCACGCTGCTGCGGGTGGCTGAATTGCCCCTTGCCATGGAAGTGGGGCCGTTGTCGCGGCTTTCCAGGCGGCTGCAGATACCGGAGCTGGAAAAACAGTTTCGCGCACAGGCGGCTATCATGCGGCATTCCCTGGCGAACGTAGCAGAACGTCTTGGTCTTACCTGGGAATTTCGTATTGTGAGGGGAAAAGTGGCACTGGAAATCCTTTCTGCCGAAGAGGAGGCGGATCTGGTGATTGTCGGAAAATGCCGCTGGCCCATGGGAAAACGTTTGGGCTCAACGACCCAGACGGTTGTGTTTAAAGGACGGTGCCTGACCCTGGTCCTCCATGAAAGCTGCACCCTCGGCCTCCCCGTGGTAGCCGTCTACGATGGCTCGGTCCAGGGGGAAAAAGCCTTGAAAGCAGCCGGGCAATTGGTCTGGCTCAAGGACGGAAGTCTGATGGTTCTCGTAGTGGCATCGGACGCCGCATCGGCACAAAAACTGGCCAATTCGGTACGCGAGCATTTCAATGTTAGAGGTCAGGAAAGCGAGATACGCATCATGATCAGGCCCACGCTGCCGAGACTGATTTTTGCTGTCCAGGGTCTGGGGCCGGTCGTGGTGCCCACCAATATGGAGTTTCTGTGTGATGGGCCACTGTGCGAGTTCATCAGCATGATTAAGAATCCGGTACTGCTGGTAAGATAAATAACCGGAATGCGGATTAACGCAGATCTGAAAATCAGTTGGATATTTAAGGATCAGCGGATTCAGTAAGTTAAACAATTACTACGAAAAGCAAGAAACGGAAAAACACGAAATTTATACTGTTTTTTCGAGCTTAAAGCGTTCTGATGGCTTTAGGTAAGAGGATTACTGTATCTCTCTTGCTTATAATCTCTGGCATTGAATCCGAAAGGATCAGCCCATGGCCCATAACTAAATATAATGAAGAATTTGTTGAGGCGGCTCTCACAGCCTTATGCATCGTCGATATATAAGCGTCAAGGCCCTATTCTCAGAAACCCGGTACTCAATCCTTATTTATCATTTCAAAGAAAATGCTGAAAAATCACTCCTCCTTCAGGGATGCTATGAACGAATCGGCCTGGGCGATGGCGTCATCCATGTCGTGGACCAGCCTGTCCACGTTGGCCTGAATACTGTCCACTTCACTGTCCAGACCGGCTATAGCTCTGGCGTTCAGGTTATGTTTCATAAACAGAACCTGGTCACGTAAGGGGATCAGTGCAGGTTCAAGCTGAGCCTCGGCCTGCTTCATGGCCTCAATTAGCTCCTTGTATTTTATTTTAGTGAGGTCGTACTTCCTTTGGCTCGATTTGCGCAGGGTATCGCTGTTGTATTGTTTGATTTCCGAACGCCATTCGTTGAACAGCGCAGAAGAGACATCCTCAACCGCATGGATACGGTCACGCACTCTGGCCGCCTCGGCCTCGGTCTTCTTTAGTGTCCCGTAGAAACGGTTGTATTCCTTCTCCAGGTCCCCGCCCTGGAAATTGACAACGCTCTTGAACTGTTCCATGGCCGTCAGAAACTGCTTCTTCGCATCATTCTGAGTGTCGCGCGCCGCCTTTACCCGATCGACCATTATGTCTCGTTTATGTACTCCCATCTTTTCCATAGCCCCATAATACATGGTGCTGCAACCCATGAATACGAAAAGGATGACAGGAATAAAAAGTAATAAAATCCTCATAATCATCTCCGTTTTTACGCAAGCGCGAAATTAAGCCAAGTAAGGCATTTATAGGCCATCTGGCTACACCAAATATGTTACAAAGGAGTTATTTCTTTACAAGGCGATACAGAAACAACAAAAGAACGGCCCCACCGACAGCCACTATCAGACTCCCTGCATTAAATCCTGTAACTGGCCCAAACCCCAGAAAAGAGCCGACAAAACCGCCCACAAAAGCACCAGCTATACCTATAAGAATGGTAATGAAAATACCTCCCGGATCTTTGCCCGGCATGATAAATTTTGCAAGTGCACCTGCGATTAAACCTATTACAATCCAGGACAGAATTCCCATGGGACACCTCCTTTATGAAATCACTAATACTCTTATTAATTTGCCGCGCTGCAGGTCGTTAATACAGAAATCTGACAAATAATCAGGCGCACCGCGTTGTGAGCCATGAATGACAGCCACAGCAGTATTGCTAAATTTTCTGAAGGCTACCGGCGGCCCAATATGCCGCCGAGTAAGCCACGCATGATCCGTCTACCGATCTGACTCCCCACAGTGCGGGCCGCCTGTTTGGCCATGGCCTCCACCATCCCCTGCCGGCGCCTGGTACCCCACAGAAAATCACCGAACCGCCCCCTCTCTTCGAATGCTTTATCTTCACCAGGCGGTTTCGACTTTGACTCGGCCTTTTCCTTCTCTATTGTCCGACGGCTGAGGATCTCATAGGCTGATTCGCGGTTGACTGGTACGTCATACTTTCCGCCTATGGGGCTGCGAGCGAGTATGACAGCGCGCTCTTCAGCCGTTACCGCTCCCATGCGGCAGCGCGGCGGGCAGATGATTGTCCGCTGCACCGGCATGGGGACACCCTTCTCCTGCAACGTGGAGACGAGCGCTTCCCCCACACCGAGTTGCGATATGGTATGTGCCACGTCCAGTCGTGGATTCTCGACAAAGGTCTGCGCAGCAGTCTTCACAGCCTTCTGGTCCCTTGGCGTGTAGGCCCTCAGAGCGTGCTGAATGCGGTTTCCAAGCTGTCCCAGAATATCGTTTGGCACGTCGTCGGGAAATTGCGAGCAGAAATAGATCCCTACGCCCTTGGACCGGATAATGCGCACCACCTGCTCCACTCTCTGAACCAGCATAGCCGGTGCGTCGTCAAACAGCAGGTGGGCCTCGTCAAAGAAAAAGACCAACCTGGGCCTGCCCAGATCGCCCACCTCAGGCAGGTTTTCAAAAAGCTCGGAAAGCAGCCAGAGCATAAAACTCGAATAGACCCCCGGTTTGAGGACAAGCTTATCCGCCGCCAGAATATTGATAATCCCGCGGCCGCTGAGATCGGTGCGCAGCAAATCGTTCAGCTCCAATGCCGGCTCTCCGAACAGAGACTCGCCGCCCTCCCTTTGCAACGTCAATAAAGCCCGTTGAATAGCAGCCACTGACTGCGTGCTTACCAGACCGTATTGCGCTGATATCTCTTTGCGATTGTCCGCAACAAACGTGAGCAGGGCGCGCAGATCGTCGAGGTCGAGCAACAACAGGCCCTGATCGTCGGCCAACTTAAAGGCGATCTCAAGCACCCCGGCCTGGATGTCATTAACCTGAAGAATTCTAGCCAGCAGGCTCGGGCCGATTTCGCTTATCGTGGTACGTACAGGATGCCCTGACGTGGCTAATACATCCCAGAACAAAACCGGATTGGCCTCATTGATCCAGCCTTCCATACCGATCAGGGCCACCCGCTGCCGGATCTTTTCATTGGGGGTTCCCGCCATGGCCAGACCCGCAACATCGCCTTTTACATCCGCCATGAACACCGGCACACCCATCCGCGAAAAACCCTCTGCCAGTACCATCAGCGAAACTGTTTTCCCTGTGCCAGTGGCGCCGGCGATCAGACCATGGCGATTACCGTACCTGGAAAGAAGACAAACGGGGTGCTCCCCCTTGCCGATAAGTATCTTGTCCATGCACTTTCTCCTGAATATGATTGTAGTATCATCACGATGCGCGGGAAGTCTCTCCTGAGTTCGCGGGCGAATGCCTGTTTTCTACTACGGCTTCAGAGCGATGGGAAGGGAAAAAGGCCGGCAGTTTCATCAATCAGAAAACTCCCTGAAATATTCGTGTATCTACCTGTGAATCAGGTACCAGAACTCATAGGCAGTGACATTCTGCCCCCGTGAAAAGAAGTCGATCCGGCAATTCAACTTCTCATAGTTCATACAGTCGACATCTTTCTTTATTTCGGCAGTAAGCAACCATGTCCGCCAAACGCTCCAATCTCCCTGAAAACTCAGGATCAGGCCTGATGTCAGCATCTCCTAAGCTGGGGGACCTATCTGTCTTGTGGATAGAAACGTTCATGGATTTTTACATGATGTTTCATGATGTGAATTCTACACAACCCTGCACTAATTTCTCAAGGGATAGGTATCTCACTTATATTGACACAGAGGGCTGGGTACCAAGGTAAACGAAATTCTTACTGACTAAATGAATAGCAATAGGCGTTTAGCCAATATTCAATTAAAACAGGCAGGCATAGCCACCATTGCTGAGATCCAAGGCCTGTCCCTTGACCTGACCTGACCCTGCCTGGCTCAAATAAGCCTTCCGTAACAATCTAAAAGCCGACAAACGTAAATTGTCCTCGAAAAATAATATTTTAAATAAGGCTTATTTGCGTGCTTCATCGCGCGAAAGCAGCCAATAAACAAACCCTAAAACCAGGATGCCGCCTATATAAAGCGCCTGAATACTGATGTCTTTGTGAGATATGGAGGAAATCAATTCTTCCCGGATAAAGGCGACAAGGCCAACACCTACGAACAGATGCAGTTTAAAGGCCCCACCTTTCAGGCGGTCGATCTCTGCCTCCAGCAATTCAATCACCAGCCAAAGGATCAGCAAAGACCCCAGGGCACCGATGAGCCCTTTTTCAAAGTGACCCGTAAAGACCCCTATTACATCGTTGACAATCATAGCTACAGCACCCAATGAGAGGCCCAGCAGCCCAATCACCAAGGTCATGTTAAGCCCGAAAGTAAAGCGATGCGCAAAGCGGATCACCAGGTCATCTAACTTAAAAGTTAAAAAGACTCGACGCAATTCTTCTTCGTGGTAAGTGCGGGCAATCACATCCAGGTTGATATCCAGAATCTTATCCACCGCTCGAGATGCAGAGGCTTGCAGGTCAGAATCAACTTCCGTCTCAATGACCTGTTGCAGACGCTCCCGTATGAAGTTCATACCCACATAGACAAAATGGGCCGACAGACCGATGCGCACATGCGCATGGCCGATGCGCTGCAGACGTTTATGATAAAGCTCGTCAAATGATCCCTGAAAAAGCTCCAATAACCAGTCCTGGTGGGTCTGACGAAGATGGGCTTCGCGGCTTGGGTCTTCCAGGAATCGGGCGGCTTCGGGCATCTCTCTTAAAAAGTTATAGAAATCAGTGGTAATAGTTTTAACATAAGGCTCTATTACAGGAACCAGTTCTCTCAGGGTCTCTATCTCGGGCTGGGAAAACCAGTAATGATCCTTAATTTCTCTGAAGCTGGTCATGATGTTATACTGTACCTTTATTACATTACTTCAATATGGTCAATGATAACAAAATGGGAGCGCTGTTCAAGCCAAAATCCATTTTTCGCGCCTTCTCCATGCATTTATTCTTTTATCAATCTTTTTTGTACACTGATTATCACGTTTTTTATAAGTATGTCAGACGCAGCTGCAATACAAAAATTGAAATTCCCAGGACAGACAAACCGAGGGCTCCGATTATTTAAAATCAACCTTCGCTTTGCATGATCAAAACAAGAACTGACCATTCCACATGAAGCATGGTCTTAAAACCGAAGCTATCTATTTATATGACTGATCTGGCAACTTTTGATTTCAGCAAAAATTTTTTCCGTGTAGCTTCCTTTTGCAGAGAAAGTGATAATAGTTTAAAGTAATTTATAATAGCTGCTTTGATTAGTGTTCTTAGCATTTTAACCAATCCGGATATGCCAAATGTAACTAAACTGGAGCTACTTTTTTAATTATTTTTTGTTATTTTTTTAACATGTTAAATACATCTCGATGGTTTTGCCAACTGCAAAATTCCAGAATTTAGTTGAATAATTAGGGAGGACAAAACACGTGGCTGAAGATCTTAAAGGTTCTATTTTACAGAGGGATAGAGACACCTATGCCATTGTGCCAAGAATTCCGGCCGGGGTTTTGACTCCGGAAAAATTGGAAGCCCTTGCCAATGTGGTCAAAAAATACCGTATTCCTGTAATAAAAATTACATCCGGTCATCGGCTGGCGCTGGTTGGGATTAAAAAAGATGAAATTGATTCTGTCTGGCGGGATCTGGATATGGATATCGGCCGGGCGACAGAACTCTGTTTTCATTATATACAGGCCTGTCCTGGAACCGATTTATGCCGTTATGGCGTACAGGATTCGCTGGGGCTTGGAATTGACCTTGAAAAGCGTTTTTATGACATGAAATTTCCAGCCAAGCTTAAAATTGGGGTGTCTGGCTGCCCGTTTTGCTGCGGCGAAAGCTATGTAAGAGACATTGGAATTGTGGGGAAAAAAAAGGGCTGGACCTTGATATTCGGTGGGAATTCAGGCAGGAAACCACGAATTGGGGACGTACTGGCAGAAGATCTGGAAAAAGACGTGTTACTCAAGATGACTGAAAAATTGCTTGTTTATTACCGCGATAATGCAAAAAAAAGGGAGCGGACTGCGCAGTTTGCCGATCGAATTGGTATTGATGAATTAAAAAAAGTGTTCACTACCGACCAGACGACCTAGAAGTTGGTTACCGGATGATATCTCTTCGTTTGATTGGAGCCTGCCAATTCGTTCCTATATGGACCGACCATCCCTTTGATTTCACCCTTGGCCTGCAATGCCTTATGGAGCCCTGTCTTTGATTTATAGGACACGAGAAATAATGCCTTGGTGAATTCATCAAGACTGGTATGCTTCCAATTTTTAAAATTGAGCATAAATCACAAAAGACGATTTTCTAACACCCGATCACATCGGTTATGCTCCTGGTTATTTCTTCCAGTTCTCCCAGTTGTTTTTCAATCTCATCGACCAGGTCTTCAGTTAACCCCAGGTAGGCAATCAGGACCGGCCGCTGTATCCCTGGGGCAGGAAATATGCCCATATCTATTTTGTGACAAATGTCATCCGCAAGCTGAACTAAGGCGCCCATATGGGTAGCTTTGTGATGCCTGACAGGCAGATGGTGAGTAGCGATGGTTTTTACATATATCTCAGGCAGCCCCCAGTTTCTGGCCAACCATGCACCTATCAAACTATGAGATAGACCGACCCTGCGCTCTGCAACTAATAGCGGACAGTCTTCTTCTTCCGCATACTTCAGAATATCGGCCCACTCTTCTGGAAAACAAGCGCTTATAGCTATGCGTCCAATATCGTGAAGGAGTCCAGCTGTAAAAGAAACCTCTGTGCTTTCTTCATCCAGTTCCAATGCCAGCATTCTGGTAACCGTAGCAGTGGCAATGGCATGAGTCCAGAACTCTTCCTGCTTCAGACCTTTCATGGCTTTTTTTGATTTAAAAAGGCCAAATATACTCAAGCTGAGTGCAATGTTGCGAACTCTCGAAAAACCCAGATATACAATTGCCCTTTGCACTGTATCAATGGCCGTTCGAGGAGCATAAGCCGCACAATTGGCAACTTTGAGGAGCTGAGATGTCATAGCCGGATCATGACGTATCGTCTGTTCTAGCCTGATGATATCCTTTGGATCATCAGCCACGATAGACAAAACCTCCTGAGCCGCAGTAGGTAATGGAGGCAGAAATTCCAGGCGTTTGATTATTTCTTGACGCCGACGTTGAATACTCAAATCAAGCAGAGTAGCTGAGTTGCTTCCCAGGGACTCTGTGATGACAGAATAACCGCTTTTCATAGAGTACCTATCGGCTATTAAGAAATTTTCAATTAACGGCTATGGATTTTATTCGAATAAAGTGGCACCAATTCTGCATCAATAAACTACAAATAATCAAAATCTTGAAATATGGGGGGGGGTCTAAAAATGCAAATAAGCAATTTAGCACGTAAAACAGATCTGCCAGTAACTCATCTGACAAAAAACCAGAAAATTAGGTCTCAAGCCCTCATTGACTATTATGAGAGCAAAATAGATTGTTTGTTGCATTTCAATCTTGCACCCAAGCTGATCTCTCTTGCCTGCTGGGATGCCCCTGTAGAGCGAGAAGATCTGTCCACAAAATCGGGGCGGAACCGTTTTCTCAGAAAATGTCTCCGCTATTACAGGAATCAGGTTAAAAATATTGAAAAATGGAGAAAAAAATTTTAACGCATAATAAAAAAATATTTTAATAATTTGGAATAAATTAAAAAAATATATAATACTGCAGAGAAACTTCCATCTACTCGATTAAGGTACTCTTTTTATAAGTGAGCGATTTTAATCACTCCAGCCAAGACACCAATTCTTTTGTCTTAACTCTATCGGTTCTGAATTTGTTTACAGGGGATTCATAATCAGGATAACCGATTGATATACCAATTACGAGTCGCTTGGTCTCGGAAATCGAGAGAAAGTTTTTGATCTGCTTGGCATAATCTGTTGCAAACGCCTGTGGAACGGTGCCAAGACCTTTGGCGTGGGCCGCCAGCATAAGGCTTTGGGCGAATAACCCCATATCAAAAAGCGACCAAAGACTAAGAGAGCTATCCTGAAAGAGATATATCACATGTGGAGCGTAATAGAAGTTGAAATTCGTTTCCTTAGACTTTCGAACCACTTCAGGGGCTTTCAGGTCGATTCCGGCCGCTTCAGCTCTTGTTTTATATAAATGATTTATTCTAGACTCTTCAGCCGATGGCCAAAACTGCGGCTCTGGCAAATCCGGTTTTGGTCCTTCACCTTTTGCAATAAGATCGATCATCATTTTGGAAAGCATCTTTTTTTTTGCACCTGATAAAATAACAGCTTCCCATGGCTGGCTATTCTTATATGACGGGCTCCATTTCGCGATATTAAATACCTCCATGAGAAGCTCCTTTGAAACTTCTTCCGGTCTGAATGCCCTAATACTCCTACGTTTTTTGATGCATTCTACAGCTTCCATAATATCCCCTTATATTATGTGATTAACAACGAACTGAGTCACAAATACAACCAAAATCATATAAAAAAACTAAAAATTTCAGTAAAATAAGTTTTGCGAAAAGACTCCGGTTTCTCTGTTTTCCTTCAAGTGAGAGATACGGCTTCTATATCGTTGCACCAAACCACTTCTTATGACTGGTTAACCCTTACATTGTTGTATTTAGAACCAAGATCATTAATATCCCGTAAAGAACCTTGTCTCACGGGCAATTGAATCGATCCGGGATAATGTAACAAAACCAGCCCCAAAAAACGGTGTTTATTTCGTCAAACCCATCAAAACATAAAGGCCTTGCCTCTGAACCAGGATAACCACAACTTGCAATGTCTATATCTTGCTTTGCGTCCCGGAGGTAAATAATGGCTTTATGCAACAGGTGTGGTCTTCACGGTCATTAGCGATTTGGGTAATAGGAAAGGGCCTTTATGATCTCGCCCATAAAAGCAGGGATATCCGAAGGCTGGCGAGATGTTATGATATTGCCATCTACCACTACCTCGGAGTCCTCATATAATACACCGCCAGCCTCCAGTTCTGTTGCCACATCTCTGTAACAGGTGGCCCTCCGCCCGACCAGGACCCCTGCCGACAGCAGGATCTGTGGGCCGTGGCATATGGCGGCCACGAGATATTCTTTGTCCGCAAACGCCCTCACAATTTCCTGTACTTGTAAAATCGAGCGAAGTTTCTGAGGCGGTGCCTTGCCACCGGGCAGAAGAAGCAATCTAAAGCCGTCAGGCTGCACGTCGTCCAGAGCCAGATTGGCAGTCACTGTATAACCCCGCTTTCCCTTTATCTGGCCCCACTCAGGCGCCGCTATGTCAACCTGATAGCCCGCTTCTTTAAGCCGGTACATGGGACAAAGAAGTTCGCTGTCTTCAAATTCATCTGCACTCAGAATAAGCACCTTCATCATAATAGCTCCTTATCGGTGTTAAAATAATGCGGTTATTTGTCTGTAAGGAATACGCAAAACATCCTATACATTAAAAGCATGATTTTTCCGGCCATAAGTCATGTTTATCATATTTATAATGAACATAGCAACATTAGTGGCTATAATCAGGAAAAAACTAAGAGATATTAAAAACCGATATGAAAAATATTAAACTGGTATTACTTGCAGTTTTAATATGTTTTGATTTCGTTAGTTGAGGGTTGCCATTGCCAATCACTAGAAACAGTGGCTGATGAAGGCCCAGGGAATCTTTTTGCCGGTTCAATAAAAAACGACGTCGTAAAAGAATTATTGTTATGGTCAATCCGCAAATAATGTTCCCTTATATCCACTTTTCAAAAAGAATTTTCAGATCAATGACAGTAATTGTATGACCGTTGTAATTTATTGAACCACCCATACCGTGCACTTTCGAGCGTAGTTAACTATTTTACTGGAGACACTGCCGAAGAGGAATTCCTCGCTTCTTGAAAGTCCTTGCCTGCCGACGACTATGGTACTGTATTCGGTTTGGTCAGTCTCTTCCAGAATACATTGTGCCATTGATGGACAATAGCGCAGAGTAGAACGAACCGAAACCACGCTGGGATCAAAACCCTGTTGTATTAATATCTGACGGTAGTCCTCAAGCATTTTATCAACTCTCTTTTTATACTGACTGAGCCACTTTTCCTTTTCATCTGATGTGGGAAAATAATCTTCTTCCGGTTCATTAATTACATGCAGGATAGTAACCTTAAAGCCCTTTGCGCCTTCCAGAAGTTGGGCCACATATAAAACTGCACGGCGCGCATTCTCTGATTCGTCAACTGCAATAAGAATATTCTTATTGAAAGTATGCTTTTTGTCCATGCCTTCCCCCCTTGCAAGAGCTAATGTGTTTTAATCGTGCTTGTAAATTTTTGTAAATCTTCCAGCAATTGGCTGGTATTATCATAGAACCAGTTGGTTCCCGTTGAAAAATGCATGAGCACCCTGTTAAGGTTTTCAGGTATATAAGGATAAATTTTTTTTAGATTTGCCAAACGACCGTGAAAAACAATATTCACATCATCATCTGTCAGTAAACTTAAGGCGGGATGATTTTGTTGCCGCAGGTCAGTAATCATTACGTCGCCCATTCCTGCCAAAAAAATTAAAATATTACCCAGCCCGAAGAGATCGTAGCCATATATATTCTCTCTCTGGCGATAATTATAGTCAAAGTCTATCCAGGTGTAATTTCCGCTATCCCTGTCAATCAATATATGATCTCTACGAATATCGCCGTGCTTCTCACCATTTTCGTGCAGGAATTTAATTGCCTTAATACACTCAATATATTTATTTAAGATATCTGGAAACACCTCATAAAAGTAGGCCTTATGATCACACTTTAAACTTTGCACATAAGAATGGAGAGGTTTTCCATTAACTACATCCAACACCCTGACTACATTTCCATTTTCATCCTCTACTGCGTATCCCTGCATGAAATTCTTGTGACCGGCTACCAGCTTCAAGATCCGCGCCTCTTTTTTAGGGCTTCTAAAGCACTCCCACGGAACACCCCCTATATTCGCCATAAACTTTTCATAAAAAACAAGCTTCAGGATCTTCCTGCTTCCATCCGTCAAATCAATTGATCGTTTAACCCAAAATTTTTCCTCGTCATCCAGCCCAAAACGTCCTTCTTTTGCATTATGCAGAATCAGAAAGGGCTTCTCATCCAGAACTACCACACTTCCATATCCAACACGGAAAAAATCCGAAGTATCTGTGAAAATTTTAAACCGATGATTCTCAGAACGAGGAGTAGCCCAACGCGCCATCAATTGATGAAGAGTCTCTTGAGATATAGGATTTGCCATGATTAACTTACTGTAAATCTTTTGGGTGATTCAAAAAGCCAACCTTAAAGTTACGGTGTATTTGATGAAATTAAGTTACTTTATTGGTTGTATGATGTCAAAATATACCAAGTATTAGCTACTCCAAAAAAGTCTGAATGGTTGCAAATGATGTCTTCTATTTGCTTAGAGCGATCCCATTTTTTGCCCAAACCCACCGCCGCCAGGCGTATTTATGATCAAGCATTCACCTTTCGCAACATTTAAGGTGCACCGGCCGGGAAGCCCTATCGTTGTGCCATCAACTCGCCTTAACAAATTTGACCCGCACTTCCCGTTACAACCGCCCCCTATTCCCTTTGGTGGAAAGCGCCTCCTTTCGGACTGAATGGATACAACCGCATCTTCAAGGAAGAAGAATTCCCTGGTAAGACCCATCCCACCCGGATGGATCCCCTCCCCTCCTGATCCTTCCCTAAGGGCAGTCTTGAGGACCCTTATAGGATAAACGCCTTCAAGCACTTCAACCGGCGTGTTAGCGGTATTTGTCATGTGGACCTGAACCGCACTTGCTCCGTCGGACTTCGGACCGCCACCCATGCCGCCGGCCATGGTCTCGTAATAGGTCTTCTTATTCCATCCGATTGCAAGATTATTCATAGTGCCCTGTCCCTGGGCAGGGATTTGATCAGGCAATAAATCTTTTAATGCGAGCAGAAGCACGTCCACAATCCTCTGGGATGTCTCCACGTTCCCCGAGCTGACTGCCGCCGGTGGCCTTGGGTTAAGAAGAGAACCCTCCGGTGCTGTAACCTTAACGCTTGCATAACATCCGTGGTTGGGCGGAATATCAGAAGGCAAAAGACACCTTAAAACATAATATACTGCTGACCTGGTTACGCTAAGAGGTGTATTGGCATTTCCCCTGCTCTGGGAGGCCGTACCTGTAAAGTCCGTCTCAAAGCCCGCACCCTGAATCCGGACCTTTACACGTATGGGAATCGGATGGTCTTCTCCATCCAGATAGTCATACGCCTCTGCATCTCCGTCAGGCAAATCAAAAAGATGGGTGGTCATCCTGGATTCGGCATAGCCAATAATGGCCTCTACAAATTCGTCAAAGGCCTCTTCCCCATAGCGGCTAATGAAATCAGCGCACCTCGATACGCCCAAGCGGTTTGCTCCCACCTGGGCATTCAAATCTCCCATACGTTCCACAGGATTTCTCGTCTTTTTTTCAAAAATTATTCGCACACGATCCTGGAAGATACCTCTTTTCACAAAGAGTACAGGGGATATGACAATACCTTCTTCAAAAAGGGTACTGCTCGATCCCGGCATAGATCCGGGTGTGTCCCCGCCTACATCGGCATGATGCGCCCGGTTAACGGCATACCCCTTAAGCTTGCCTTTCCAGAAAAAAGGCGCAATCAAGGTGATATCCGGCAGATGTGATCCACCCCTGTATGGATCGTTTACAATGACCTGATCCCCCGGACACAGTTTGGGAAAATCAACCATAACGGCACTAACAGCTGATGGCATGGCCCCGAGGTGCACAGGGATGTGCTCGGCCTGAGCGATAAGACGACCTCTGGAGTCAAACAAGGCGCAACTCTCGTCCATACGCTCCTTGATATTCGGCGAAAAGGCCGTCCGCCTGAGGTTCGCCCCCATCTCTTCGGGAATGGCCAGAATCAGGTGCTTGAAGACTTCAAGCGTTACTGGATCAAGGATGGACATGCTTTTTCACCTCACATCTATCCTAAGACAACTATTTTCCTCTACTGACACATCACATTCAGGAGGCACAAAAACTGTGCATCCTTCATCTTCTATTACTACTGGTCCTTTGGCGAAAAAAGATCGCCAAAGGCTTTCTCGCTGGTACACAGGTGCCGAAACAGACCCGGAAGACAACAAAATGTTTCTTTTGGCAACAGGCGGCAAAGGGGAAACGTTTTTAACTCCCGGCAAAGAAATATCCTCTCTTGGTATTATGGCTGAAAGTCTCACATTAACCACTTCTACAGCATGCCCATTCCCAATGGCGTATCCGTAGCGTTTTTCAAATGCATGGTAAAATCTTTCGGCCATATCAGCCTTTTTATCATAAGGAATGGCGAGATGAAAACTCTGTCCTTTGTAACGCAGATCAAGAAAAGGCCTGAATACTGCGTCTCTGATATTCAGCGCCTGGCGCTTAAATGACTGTAATGATCTCTTTATAAAACCTTGTAAAATAAGATCTACGAGCTGCTTGGTTCCGGTATGCCATTCAACAGAAACAGTCTCCGCAAAATCAAGCCGCACAGAGGAAAGCAAAATCCCCAGAGCTGAAAACATGCCGGCCAGAGGAGGAACAAGGACTTCTTTTATACCAAGTTCTTTTGCGAGTTCGGCTGCATGAAGCGGACCCGCACCGCCAAACGCCAGAAGGGTGCAATCTCTCACGTCAACACCCTTTCCCTCGGTAGCACTTCGAATACCTCGCAACATATTGGCATTAACTATGGAACGCGTACCCAGCAGCGTCACCTCCACATTAAGACCTGACGATAATGCAAGAGAGGAAAATGCCTGGCTGGCCCTGTATGGATCGAGTATAATACCAGTTCCTGTAAAAGACTCGCGATGGAGAAGTCCGGAAAGAAAGTTGGCATCTGTAACGGTAGGCAGGACTCCACCCATGTCATAGCAGGCCGGTCCGGGTTCAGAACCGGCGCTTTGAGGACCCACGCGCAGCGCTCCTCCACTGTCCATCCAGGCTATTGACCCGCCGCCCGCACCAATGGTGGTAATATCGAGCGTAGGAATACTTACCGGAAGACCGTCTATTTCGCCTTCATCCGTCCATAAAAGGCTATTATCGACGATGGCCGAAAAGTCGGCGCTCGTACCTCCCATATCAAAGGTAATCAGGTTTTTTCTTCCTGTGAGTCCGGCCAGCAGAAGCCCGCCGGACACGCCTCCGGCCGGACCGGAAAGCAGAATTTCAACTGGATGGATTTCGCCTGATGCAGCCACACCTCCTGTGGATTTCATAATATCGTAATCCGGAGGTCCTCCAGCTTTTCTTACAGCTTTATGGATTTCCTGCAAATACGATTGGACAATGGGTTGAATAAAGGCGTTTATGGCAGTGGTTGACGCCCTTTCAAATTCTCTGAATTCCGGGATGATCTTTGAAGACCTGGATACTGGCATGCCACGCTTTTTAAGGGCATTTTCAAGGAGAATTTCGTGGGCGGGGTTTTTGTACGAAAACAGGAGACAAATTGCCACGGCCTCTGCGCCGGATTCCATAACATGATCCACCAGCGCAAAAGTATCGTTTAAAGACAAGGGCAAAATAACAGTACCATCAGGGGCAAGACGCTCGGCAACTTCAAAACATAAGTTGCGATTTATCAGGGGGGTCGTCCTGGAGCAATCAAAATCATAGAGCCTTGGCCTTTTCTGTCGTGCTATTAAAAGAAGGTCCTTAAACCCCTTGGTAGTGATAAAAGCAACTTTTGCGCCCTTCCTTTCCAATAGTGCGTTAGTGGCTACGGTACTGCCATGTGAAAAATATGAAAAATCCGCAAGGTCCCTGATAATTTCAGTGACAGCCCGGTCAGGACTTTCCTTGGTGGAAAGGACCTTCCATCCCCGTATTTGGTTGCCTTCAAGCGTAACCACATCCGTGAAAGTGCCTCCGATGTCCGTGGCTACTCGCATGTCATTAACTAAATCCATAACCATTCAAGGAATTACAACGCCTGTTTTACCACAATAAACCGAACTGTAAGCGTTTACAGTATACTGCGGATGCAAGGCAGAACGGTGCGCCGACGTACTTCATGTACTGCAAGGTACCCGACCTTCCTAACGGCAGACAGACAACAAGACAGATGCGGTGCCCTGTGAACGCTTAACTAAATCCTATTATCTTTCCGCCTTGATAGACACAAAAAGCCGCAACCCATGCAAGCAATGTGGTATATGTAATGCTGAATAAAGTCCATTTACAGGAATTTGTCTCCTGCTTGATCGTTGCTACTGTCGCAATACATGGCAGATATAGAAGGACAAAGACCATCATTGCCAAAGCCGAAAGCGGTGTCATGTCAGATGACAACAGGGCGTTCTTAAGAGAGCCTGCCCCCTCATCTCCAGCAAGATAAAGTATTCCCATGGTACTTACTACGACCTCCTTAGCGACAAAACCGGTAAGGAGGGCTACACTGCCTCGCCAGTCTATACCTAAAGGAGCAAATACAGGAGCGAGAATTTTCCCGATACGACCCATATAGGACTTTTCCACCTCTTCTGATTTACGGGCCGTTTCAAGCTCTGCTATAACAGCATCCTGTTTTTTATGGATATATGGCCTTTCTGTAATATCGGCGGTTGCAATCTCACTGTTATATAAAGATTTGACCTTATTGATTTCAGCAACATAATCGTGTGAATATTGTATGTCTCTGGGAAATGATGAAAGTATCCAGATAACAACAGACCCAATAAGTATCACACCGCCCATCTTTTTTAGAAACATCTTGCTGCGGTCCCACATATGAATTATCAGGCTCTTCACCATTGGAACCCTGTAAGGAGGCAATTCCATGACGAAGGGAGCATCGGCTCCTCTCAAGAGAGTGGAACGAAACAGACGACCTGTTAAAATGGCAAGTATAATTCCCGCAAAATAAATGCAAAAGATAACATTACCGGCTTTGGCACTGAAGAAAGTACCTGTAAGTACTATATAAATCGGCAGCTTGGCAGAACATGACATAAATGGTGTAATAAGTATGGTAAGGATGCGGTCCTTTTTGCTTTCAAGGGTGCGAGTGGCCATGATGGCCGGTACACTGCAACCGAACCCCATAAGCATGGGTATAAAAGATTTACCATGAAGCCCGATAAGATGCATTATTCTATCCATAAGAAATGCAGCCCTTGACATATAGCCTGTGTCTTCAAAAAGAGCTATGCAAAAGAAAAGTATCAGGATATTTGGCAGAAAGACTATAACACTTCCTACGCCCGCAATTACTCCATTTATAAAAAGATCTTTAAAAAGACCATCCGGAAGAATAGCGTCTAATGATATTGAAAACCAGCTAACACTGTTTTCTAACCATTCCATTGGATAGGCACCAAGTGAAAAGGTTAGCTGAAACATTGCCCAAATAAAGAAAATAAAGATAGGAAACCCGATGAACCGGTTCGTCAGGACCAGATCTATGTTGCGAGATATGTCGACACGCTGTTTTGTAATGGTTGTAAGAACTTCTTTTATTATTCCGGCAATAAATCCATACCGCTCATCCGTCATTATGATTTCAGGATCATCATTAAGGCGATCCGCAAGCAATTCGCGATGTAATTGAACTTGTTGAATAAGGTTTTTGCCTTGATCTCCCATTTTTTGGAGAACGCGTTCTCTAACGATTTTATCATTTTCAAGGAGTTTTATTATTGTCCATCTTGTTTTATAAGGAATTGATATTCCGGAATTTTTTTCAATAAAGTCCCGGAGTTCTGAAATTGAATTTTCAATGTCCTTGTTATATCTGACTCTACGCTTTCCGCTGCTATCTATATTCGATTCAGCCAGTTCTATGGCCTTTTTCAGAAGTTCCTCTATGCCTTCATTTTTATTACCGATCGTGAAGACTATAGGCAGATCGAGAAGTTCGGACAGCTTTTTTGCATCGACTTTGATTCCGCGTGCACGGGCAACATCGGCCATGTTTAGGGCAAACAAAACCTTACAGTCAATTTCCCTTAGCTGTGTTGCCAGATAAAGGCTTCGTTCCAGGTTGGAGGCATCAATAATATCGATTACAACATCAGGGCGGGCATCAAGGACAAAATCCCGTGCGACAATCTCTTCTACGGAAAAGGGTGTTAAACTGTAAGTTCCTGGAAGGTCGATAATTTTAAGCTCATATCCATGTCTATTTACAATACCTTCCTTTTTTTCAACCGTTACACCGGGCCAATTTCCGACCTTCTGCCTGGTTCCGGTAATATTGTTGAATATTGTTGTTTTACCTGAATTAGGGTTACCTGCCAGGGCTATTGTAAGAACCTTTTTAGACATGAGCCATTATTCCTATTTTACATCTGTGACGGTTATTTGTGCAGCTTCTTCAACCCTGAGCGATAAATGATAGCCCTTAACAATCAGTTCGAGAGGATCTTGTAGTGGTGCGTATTTTTCTATATAAATCTCCGAACCCTTGAGGATACCCATTTCAAGTATCCTTCTGCGCAATGCACCATTTCCACCGACACGGCTTATCACTCCGGCCTGGCCTTCCTTCATTTCGCTTAACAGCATAAATAAATTTCCCCTCAGTTTTTCCTTGGCTCAACTAATACTTTCTGTGCCATTCCGCGCCCTATGACGTATCGCCTACAATCCACTGCAATAACCATTTGTCCCTTACTGGGACTGGTAATGACCTCTAACTCGTCTCCCACTCTGAGACCCATGGTCAATAAACGCACGCGCGCGCCCGCGCCTCCCATGAAATCTTTGATTATGAATCGTTCACCTTGCTTGGCCATAACGAGAGACATGGGATGTATACGCGTTTTAAGGCAGTTAGAGCATAAGCCGTAGATTTCCGTTTTGTGCTGAAGCATATGAAATCCATGTACTGAAGCAATCTGTATCTGGAGGTTTTCAAGTCGTTGGTCCTGAAATTCAATTATATTCTTGCATTTTGTGCATATCATATGGTCATGATGTTTCCCAAGATGCCAGTGTTCGTAACACACCGGCCCCTTTTCAAACCGAATTTTTTTTGCAAAACCGAAGTAGCACATGAGCTTCAGCGTATCCCTTACAAAAGAGGGCTCTAATTGATAACCGTTTTCATTAAGAAGTTCAAGCAGTTCATTTACCGTAACATGACGGTTGGTTCGTAGAAAAACCTCAAAGATCTTGAATCTTTCTTCAAAATTATCAATATTCTCCTGTTTGAAAAGTTTTTTAAACTGTTCTTTTTCCTTGATATAATTATTATCACAATTTTGTTTCATGAAGATCCCTTGCTTAAAAATTTGTTAAGACATTTTCTGCATTTCAATATATATTTTTCATATTATCACAAAGCATTTTTATTAATCACCATGGCCATAAATGGTATGAGAAAATGACAGAAGCAAATCCTTTAAAAATCTCTATCATGGCCGCGACAAAGGGAACAATCAGTGCAAAACCCTAATCCATGAAAATATCCCTCATATCTATTCATTAATGCATATTTTTTTCATTAAAAGACTTGAGATAATAATGGCCAGTTCACAAAATGCAAGACTGGAAAATTTTGAGCAGAATCACTTTTTCCAGTACAATCACTTTTAATATGTCGATATTTCCATATTTAATTAAAAAAATTTTTACTCTTGGATCTACCTTTCTGGGTATAACCCTCATATCTTTCATGGTGATGCACCTGGCCCCGGGTGAACCAATGAACCTACAGACCGACTTCAATCCCAAAATGACCCCGGAGATGAGAGATCGTCTGAGGGCACAGTATGGCCTGGACCGTCCTCTGTACATACAGTACCTTCAATGGCTTAAGGGCCTGGCCGTGCTGGATCTTGGTCTGTCGTTTTCTCCGGACAGGAGACCCGTGTGGGACAAAATCAAGGAACGTCTACCGGTTACGCTGCTGATAAACATACTGGCTATAGGATTGATACTTGTCATTGCTGTCCCTCTTGGTGTGGCTGCGGCCGTGCGTCATAACAGCATCTTTGACCAGATTACTACGGTCCTTGTCTTTGTGGCCTATGCGGCCCCTGCCTTTTGGGTGGCCCTCCTGCTTATGCTTTACTTTGGAGTATACCTGGGGTGGCTGCCTATCTCCGGACTCCACAGCCTTATGGGGTATACACAAATGTCCGGCTGGGAAAAGCTGCTGGATTGGTGCCGTCATCTGATAATGCCTGTGCTGGTATCTGCTCTGGGCGGACTTGCAGGGCTGTCTCGCTATACCAGATCCTCAATGCTTGAGGTTTTGAGACAGGACTATATCACCACGGCAAGGGCCAAGGGTCTGCCGGAAAAAAAAGTGATATACAAACACGCTTTAAGAAACGCCCTTTTACCTCTCATAACTATCCTGGGCCTCTCTATCCCAGGTCTTATAGGCGGCAGTGTAATTTTTGAATCCATTTTTGCAATACCTGGAGTGGGTCAGCTCATGTGGACCAGCGTTATGGCCAGAGACTATCCTCTGCTCATGGGAAACCTGGTCATAGTATCCGTATTGACATTACTGGGGAACCAGTTAGCCGATATTGGCTATGCCCTGGCAGACCCGAGAATTCGCACAGGCGTTAAGATAGATGATTAGAGGATCAAAGAAATTACAGAGTCTGTTCTATTTTTAGTACTTTAGATTATTATGAAAGCGGTCAGTCAGCAAATCACGAGATCACCACATAACAAAATCAAATGTTTGAGTCAGCTGGGAAACAGCCCTTTAGCGGTTGCAGGGCTTTTAATAGTCGGCCTGCTCTGTATCGTCGCCCTTTCCGCTCCATGGCTTGCCCCGTATGACCCACAGGCAATAGATACCTGGCATATTCTGGAATCACCTTCAAAGGCCCATCTGTTTGGTACGGATGCACTTGGAAGGGACTGTCTTTCAAGGCTTATTTATGGGGCGAGGATATCACTGCTGGTAGGAATCGTAGCCGTCGGGATTGCAACAGTCATCGGCACTATCCTCGGATCCTTAGCCGGATTCTATGGTAAATGGATAGACGGGCTGATAATGCGTTTCGTAGACATAATACTCTGCTTTCCAACAATCTTTCTCATAATGGCTGTTATTGCCTTTCTTGAGCCATCCATTTTAAACATCATGGTCGTGATAGGTCTCACAAGCTGGATGGGAGTGGCCCGGCTTGTAAGGGCCGAATTTTTGAGTCTCAAGCAGCGCGATTTCGTAATGGCTGCCAAAATATCAGGTGCCTCCAATGCAAGGATAGCTTTCTCACATATTTTACCAAATGCAGTAGCCCCTATTCTTGTGGCGACTACACTCGGCGTAGGGGGAGCAATTCTGACTGAAAGTGCCCTTAGTTTTCTTGGAATCGGTGTACAGCCTCCTACCCCGAGTTGGGGTAACATGCTCACTGAAGGCAAGGACAATCTGGAGATAGCATGGTGGCTTTCGATGTTCCCCGGTCTGGCAATCCTCGTGACCGTACTCGGCTATAACCTGTTGGGAGAGGGACTGAGAGACGCCCTGGATCCAAGGATAAGATCGGATTGAACTTGATTTATGTGAACAAACCTGATTTTTCACTATTCACCTTCCTTTAGAAGAGTTTCTAATATAATATTTTTCCCGATTTGCAGCCTGATATTGTCTAAATACATGTTGCTGAAAAAATACTAAATTATCAGGTTTGGAACTTCCATTTCTCCATTCTGGAAAACTCCGATGAAAGCATCGACGACCTTGGGATCAAAATCCTTTCCCGAACCTTTAATGATTATTTCCTTGGCTTCAAATGGAGATATTGCCTTGCGGTAAGGACGATCGCTCACCAGGGCATCATATACATCTGCCACGGAGAGTACTTTGGCCTCTATAGGGATTTTCTCCCCCCTTATTGGATGATAGCCGGTTCCATCATGTTTGTCATGGTGAGCCAAAATAATAGGAATAATTTTACCTAGAGGAGCTTCTACTAAATCCAGAATATCAGCACCCAGTTCCACATGTTTTTTCATTGTTTCACGCTCATCCCTGGTTAATTGCGCTGCCTTGTAAAGAATTTCCCGGCCTATATCGATTTTTCCGATGTCATGGAGCAAGGCAGCGGCACGAACAGTTTCAATCTGTTGAGGAGCTAGTCCGAGATAGGTTGCGATTTTAGCTGAGTAGATAGAAACTCGGTAACAATGATTTTCGGTATACTTATCTTTGGAAATGAAATGGCGCAGAATTACCAGAAGACCCCGGTAGGTCTTCTGGAGTTCATGCATCTGTAATGCCTGACGCTCATAAAGAGTACCCATTGAATATGCAATTATCACTAAACTACTGGCCCAAGCCAAGGTTTCATACCATTGGCCGCTTACTGAATTGAATTGTTTCATCTCGTTGAACAGATCTGAGCTGAAGTGTAAAACAAGACCTACTAGTAAGATGCTGGCCACTGCGGTCAAAACGGCATGGCGACGTCCGAAAAAATAGGCGGAAAAAATGGTTGGCATTACGTACAGCTGCAGCAGCATCTGCTGGGCGGTCAACAGATAATCCATGATGCCAATAATAGAAAACATGGACAAGATCAGCCACAGCTCTTTGTTCGCATCCATAGCCTGACGCATTAATTTTGTCTTCCAATGCCGAAATCGTTCTGAAGTTAAACGGCTTTGCGCAGTCTCGAAAATCAACCCTTCTCTGCTTTCAGTCTGATTAAGCATTTTGGCCCCTTTCCCTTAAATTTGAACATCGAATGAAAAATTTCATGAAACATACTTTCTGATCTTAATTTGTTATCGACCATTAAATTCAATTGCTTAATAATGGTTGATAGGAAAATTGATAGGAAATCACTTTTTGGGATTTGGACTGAAACGGCACTTCCAAGCATCAGATACTAACTTCTATAGCAGTGTTGGAAGCTGCAGGTCAGGAATTTTCAATGTGTCGTGAAAAAAGACTGCAGGCCCATGACCCGGTTTAGGCTCTTTGAATCGAGACCCCACGAAAGCGATCCGGGCCTTCCTTGTACCGGTACGGCACGCTCCGATTGCTTCTTCAGGCACGCCATGTTTAAACGGCTTTACCTGATCGAATTGTCCCAGGCATCTGGGGATGTCGTTAAAAAAATCGGCTACGTAGATTTGATAAACATTGCTGATCCCGACGGCATCGCCGACGACGATGAGTTGATCCTGCTCGACGTGGGCCGCATGCTCACGAGCCGGTAATTTAATCCAATAAATTTGTTTCAAAGATTACATCTGTACCTAATTTCCCCCTCCATATACCTTTTGATTGATGAACAACATTAATTGATTTCGACTTATATAGCATGATGTATGGAATTGACACATCTATTTCGTTTATGTATCCGCACAATTGTACTCGTGTGCCCGGATCAACTTCAATTGAATTGGTGATCTCCCACTCTTTAGAACTTGATTCTTCTTCACCCCATGTCCTTGATTCTTCTTTGCTCACCTCAAAAGATAAAGTGACACCTCCTGCTAACTTTGGGATGCCTATGGATATTTCTGTTCCTACGGTTATTTGATAACCCTGAGTATGCTGGAAAAACGAAGTTTCGGTATGTTTCTCCTTGTATGTAAGTGTAATTGTGGATGCATATGGATCAGGCGAAGTAACGCAGGCACGATTTACAAGTCTTGTATTATTGATCGTTGTTTGATCAAATAAATACTCTATACTGTAAATTTCCATGTCATCATTCAAATATTCATGATTTTCCATAATATCATCATTATAAAGTCCGGTATCATAAGGGTTGTGTTCAATAATCCATGTAATGCTGTCTCCCCAGTCGCTATCTATGGTGACAGGGCCGTGATATGGACTGTCATACATAAAACGCCCGCTGGATTTTTGCTGTATTTTATATTCATTGTTTTTCATGGGCAATTTCCTTATTGTCCATGTAACTGCATCTCCCCAATCTTGATCGATAGATATTACTCTGTAATTACGAGATTTGTACGGACTGCCATAAAGATAATAGCCAAAATAGCCATATGATTGCATGCCATACGGCTGTATTTTATAATGATAGTTGCCTAATGGTATTAATAGAAATTTAGCCACTTCCCATAAATTATATGGGAAAGGTGCTGTTTGTAGATGTGGAGGCGAACCGGCGCAAAGACAGAGGTTGGTGAACTTATTGTGTATTGTATATACACCTCCTAAAATATACTCATGATATTTCATAGCATTTTCTGTTATCCAATAATCTAATGTTCCAAAATCCAGGAGTGCAGGAGGACTATCACTCAATAAACCATTTATATCTAATAAATATACATGATTATCGTGTATTCCAATTGTAATATTGGTATCCGCATAAGACCGATAGTATATTTCAGCTTCGAATTTTGTACCTTGTTGTTGCGGTGAAAATATTGTTGGATATTCTTCTTCAAACCAATCAAACAATACTTCTGCTTTCAAAAAAGGCAGCCATAAATCAATTGAACCGAAATTAGTCAATTTATTATTGTGGTCATAAAGATATAGATTGAAATGGTCTGTTTTTATATCAAAATCTTTGTAACGCCTATAGAGCAGCCTCACATCTTTATCAGTATCATGAAGATAAGTTCCTTTTTCCATAAGATTTAAATCTTCAAACCTCTGAATGTATGTTGCTTGTGGTGAAAGAATGTTGGGATAAAGTTTTTCAAGTAAATCAAAGATCTCATAGGATTGAGGATTAAAGGACTGGGCATACGTATTACTTTGACTAATTGGAATAATACAAAAAAAACAAGGCAATAAAACAATAAATGCTTTTAATAATTTTATGCAAGGTCTCATATTTGCTCCTTTTTGGTTTGCAAATGAGCTGATAAGTAATAGAAAATCGCCTTTTCAGTTTCCTGAATACTGATAGTAAATCACTTCCAGGGATTGAGAAGCAGATTAATCAGGAACCGGTGAATCGTGGATTCAAAAATCTCCTCAGACTCCATTTCTACAATTCCTATAACAGGAAAATCGTGTATCACGATTGGAATCGGGCTGTCAAGAAATTAAATAGGCTTTTTTGAGCTGAGTTAAGGGAAAAGGGTCCTCGGCCGACCGCTTTCAGCACAGATTAACCCGTTTGGCCGTTTTATGCCTTTTCCAGTGAAAGATTATGGTTGGTTCTTCATATCTGGGCCAGCTACGCACCTTCCAAATCCCTCCATACCGATCATTGTTGTTCGCTAATTTTTAATATGGACCTTGAGGGGACGGGTTGTCAAATTTATAAAGATGTCGAGTAGAGAGAAAAGGTCAATTTATACTGAAGTGAGGTGCTGTTGATTGGTGGTATATACTTGTAATATATAGCCATAGGCATAGGCATAGGCATAGGAGAAGGCGGTAATGCGAGAAATAATAGGCATCATCCTTATTAGGGCTCCTGTGGTTGCGGTTCTCACTGGTCTCTGGGGTTATTACCATTTGGCCTACGATCGTCGGCTCCAAGCTAATGTATTTTATTTTCAGGCCTTGGCCTAACCATTCATTTATACAATCGTATGACTCAAATACGCTTTTTGGGAAAAAGAGGATAAAGTGCTCTCAGACTATTAGGGAAATTTCCCCCCTGACTATTTCAACAATATGGAAACCAGATTTCCACACTTCACAAGTGGCTGGGGAAAGATTTTGTGGATTAAGCACCATGCCTAATAAGGTAAATTATTCGGACCGCCCCTTTTTCCTTTGTGAAGATGAGGGCATCAGTAATTACACTGAAATACAACCCAATAATTTAATGGGCAAGATGAATTGTAAGGTTCGCTAAAAATATAGTTTGTTGCGAGAGAGTGTTATAATTACCCGACATAGCATAGATAATTCATTCTGATATCAGATATATCATATCTTTCTTCTCTTTGCGCCTATGAGCCAAACCAGTAAAATGCTGAATTCGTATAAGAGCAGTAGTGGTCCGGCCATTAATATCTGGTTGATGACATCAGGTGTCGGGGTAAGGATTGCCGCTACGAGAAATGCTATAAGGATAGCATACTTTCGGTATTTTCTAAGTAAATGAGCGTCTAAAAGACCTATCAGGCCGAGGAACACTATAAAAACCGGTAGCTCAAATGCAACTCCAAAGCCCAGTAGAAGGCGGATCGTGAGCGTGAAGTATTCACTTACATTTGGCAATAGCCGAAGGGTTTCACCTGAATAACCGGCAAGAAATTTGAAAGCAGTTGGGAAAACCACCATATATCCAAAGATTGCGCCCCCGACGAACAGGAATGACGAACATACGACAAAAGGCAAGGTCCAGCGTTTTTCATGTTCATATAACCCGGGGGCCACGAATGCCCATATCTGATAAAGAATAACGGGACTCCCTACAAAGATCCCGCATGTAAAGGCCAGCTTGATATAGGTGAAAAAGGCCTCGGGATATGATGTAAAAATCAGGCTCGTTCCCGGTGGCAGGACCGCCTCAAGTGGCTTTGACAGCATGGCAAAAATCGGCTCAATAAAAACATAGCAAATGCCGAATCCTATACACACGGTAACAAAACAAATGATCAGACGCCGGCGTAATTCAATAAGGTGCTCTGCAAGACTCGTTTTTTCCTGGACGGCAAAAAGAAGACAATAAGCAGGCAGTATTGTTTCCCTGTTAAAATTCATAAAACCAGTCATTTTTACTGAGTATTGTAACCCCCTCAGCCTCTACAAGCACCATATTCTCAAGACGAACGCCACCCTGATCCGGGATATATATCCCGGGCTCAACAGTGACAACCATCCCTGGCCTTAACTTTTTCCGTGATCGTTGTGAGAGAATAGGCGCCTCATGGACCGCAAGCCCCACTCCGTGCCCCAGGGAATGGACGAACCTTGGGCCGTAACCGGCACCCCTGATCACATCTCTGGCTACCTTATCCACCTGCCTGCCCGTTAGTCCGGCCCTGATGGCCTTCTGGGCGGCAATTTGAGCATTGCGAACTATAGTGTATATCTCTCTGAAGGGCGATTTCGCTTCACCTAGAAAAACAGTCCTTGTCATATCCGAGCAGTATCCCCCCAGCTTGGCACCCATGTCTATAAGTATAGGCTCTCCCTCTGCAATCGGTCTATCTGTGGGAACAGCATGCGGCAGTGCGGCATTGGGTCCGGAAGCCACAATGGGTGAAAAGGAGGGCCCTTCTGCATATTGCCATAGCCCTTCGAGGATACGCCAGGCAATCTCCCTTTCGGTCATACCGGGAACAATGTCTCTCAATATACCTCCCAGAACTTTCTCCGCTGCGAAGACGGCCTTTTTAAGGGACTCGATCTCTGAAGAGGATTTAATCGATCGCATAGTCTCGATCCGGCCCCCTAGTGGAACTAACTTGATTTCAGGCAGGGCCTTTTTAATTGCCTCCAAACGCTGGCAAGACAAATAATCAGGTTCGTAGGCGAGGTTATGTCCACCACAGCCCTGCATAAGATTTTTCAACGAACGGGCCATTCCGCGCCTGTATATGGCCAGGTCCCAGTCAGGTGCCTCATCCCTTGCCTGGACTTCGTAACGTCCATCTGTAAGCAAAGCGGCCTCTTTGCGAAGGACCAAAAGCGCACCCGCTGATTCGGATATACCAACGTCCTCTGCTGTAAACCCGCTCAGATATCGGCGGTTCTCAGGACACGTGACAAGAAGAGCGTCCAGCCCCCGGCCGGCCAGAATGGCGCGCACACGCTTCATTCGTTTTGAGTAATTAGATTTCATACCTTTTTATTCCCCAAGGCCCGATTTAGTTATATGTTGAGTTTTTTGATGATATCAGACTTCAGAACAAATCGGTTTTTTCTCAAGCCTAATCGTGCAACCTTGCCTAAGCTCGCTTAGCCTATGTTAACCGAAGCGACACAACCTTATGGCCTATTCGCACACAGGGCATTCGGTTATACCAAAGTTGGGTGCAAATACGGCCAGATCTGAACCCCCTACATCCAGGTCAGTATCAAAATAACCCTCACATCTTTCACCCAGATCGCAATCGGTTCGCCTGAAGTCGAAGGCAAATTCAGCCAAATCATAGCCATCTACATCACAATCATCATCAAAGTCACCACGCAACAAAAATTCGAATACGTCGGGAAAGGTCATCCCCTTTCATTTCCGCATGGTCGAAATCAAATAATTCACGGCTGGCATACAAGTCAAAATAATCCAGCCTCCCACTCTCAACCGGCACCATTCCATCATTCCTTGGAAATATTCCGCCCAATCCAGCATCCATTACAGCACTAGCAATGGTCAATTTAGTGTGCGATCCGTAATCCGGGATAGACGGATACCAGAAAATTATATTACCAGGATCTTCCCAATATAATCTGTCTTCTCTTTCAGGATTTATATACCCATAATATGCTATGATTTTTTGTGCCATCCCATAGCTCATATTATCATTAAGATCCCTTAACCAGGCATTATCATCAAAAGGCAATGACGGCCAGAGCTTACCGTCCCATCTCAAATCCGACCTGTTAGGCTGGGTAGAGTGAAATGTTACATCCCATTTTGAGGCCCATGCGGCAGACGTTACATTATAAAAAAATTGAGAAAGTGAAGATATCTGGTCCCAAACTCCACTGGCATAATATGCTGCTAAGGCATCCTCATCATTTGCACTTGGGCTTCCATGATGAGGAGTTCCCAGTGTAACCAATTTTATTACCCTTTCTCCCCCTGGATGCCCTGCCCATTGTCCAATGTTCAGAGTCTGATTCATAAAGGCTCTGGCTACCAGGCCACCCATGCTGTGAGCAACAATCACAAAAGGCTTATCGTCAAGTTTGTCCGGCGTCCCTGGTTCCTGAAAAGTTCTTTCGTCAATCCAATCTCTTAAGCCCTGGCTGATTTCATCAACACTTATTTGATCGCTCTCGTACCAGAAAGAATAGAGTTTATATTTGTCTTTCAATCCAGATTTATCCCAGGAATAAAAAAACATTCTAAATGTCTGCCAATAATATAAAAACGGGTTATTGACATCATCTTCTTTTGTTGGCCATTGGTTGCCGTGAATACCATGAATCAATATTAGTGGAGTTCTGTCACCCAAGGGTGAACTATCGGCAGGCTCTTCAATTAGGACTGTAAAATCCTTGGGATGCGCTTCAACAAGAACCGGTACAAGGAAAATAAATCCTAATACGCTCAAAAAAGACTAATTGTCGCTGCCCTCCACCTAGATCTATTCATTTTTGAGCTCCCTCTCACAACAAACCTGCTTTTTTGAATGGCAAAATGATTGAATTCTCATTTATGTAAGCAAGAATTATACAAGATTAATTGGTAATATAAATACAAAAATACTTGTTAATGCGGGTCTTTTTTAAAAAAACGAGGCCGATATGGAAATAAAGTGCCATTCCGGAAACTAGATTTCTACTCTCAACTATTTCCTTTCGGCCACAGTAGATTTCATAAAAATACAGGGTCACGGCCGTGGTCTTCGTGATCTTCGTGGTAAAATTTTTTTTGTAATTCTGATTGATTCAAAAAGCGCGATTTGTGACCGCGTAGAATATAAGTAAGATACGAAGTCTCAAAAAATTGAACGTTCAAAGTCAAACGATTAATTTTTCTTGATTTGGTGGCAAAAAATGATACCATACAATATGTATGAACAGGAACCATCGAAAAACTCTGAATAACGTTTTTGCTGATCCGGTTTCCGGCAATATTGAATGGTGGAAAATCGAAGCCTTGGTCAAGGCTGTGGGCTGCGAAATTATTGAGAGCGGTGGCTCCCGTATTACTATTTTGCATAAAGGCGGCAAAGCCACCTTTCACAGACCGCATCCAGGTAAAGAGGCCTTACGTTACCGGGTGATTGCCGCTCGCGATTTTCTCAAAATGATAGGAGTGACGCCATGAAAAACGCCATGACTTACAAAGGCTATGTCGCCCGTGTTGAGTTTGATCCAGAAGACCGTATTTTCTTTGGCCGCCTTGCAGGCATTCGCGACATTATCAGCTTTCACGGCGAGACAGTGAATGAGCTGGAAACAGCTTTTAAAGAAGCTGTTGACCATTATCTTGATACTTGCGCCGAACTGGGAGAAAAACCGAATAAGCCATACTCCGGCAAGTTGACGCTCCGTATTCCGCCCAGTATTCATGCCGCAATTGCCACAGCAGCTGAGACCAGCGGCAAAAGCCTCAACAAATGGGTTGCTGACACCCTGGATCAAGCTATTCATGCTCAGTAACTCCATAGAGAGTCCTGTGAGCGTGGACATTGTTAGTTTTTTTGAGTCAGAATGTTTGGTTTCGCTGCCGCTTTATCCGACCTGTGGGCTTCTTTTGGCTTCTATGGAGACACATATTATGAGAAGGAATCTTCTCAGTTTCTTTCCGTAGGCATTGCTTTGTGTGCCATCGTTTATACTCCTGCTGCATCCGTAGCCACAGACCCGGTTCGTTGCCACAGAACTTGCCGAGCCGCAATTTCATCTCCGGACTGATCGAATGCGTCCCCGCCAATTCGGCGCAAAGTCTGCAGTGCAACTCCGAGTTGCCGCGAAGCATCTCTGGCAGATACTTCAGCGCAAGGAACACGTCATGCCGCCTGAAGCCTCTCCTGTCCGAAAATCACAGGACCAGTATTAGAGCCGGAGAACCTTATCCCGATCACTACGGCCTTTGCCATTTTCTACTTCTCAGGCCATGAGACCAGCAAGGCATTTTTCTGTTTGTTACCAGGGCTCTCATCTTACGAAGGCGAGGGAAGCGCAAACAGGGCCTCATCCGTCGTGAGAAAAAGAGTTTATACCCCTCCGCTGGAGAGAAATCCAACCTTTTAATCCGTCTGTCCCTGGTTTTTCCCAAAAATGAGGGGCGATTGACATAGTTTTATATAAACCACACCTTTCCAGCCCTATTCAGCTTCGGGACCTTGGTAATGGCAAGGATAAATCCTGGCAGTTAATTCATAAATAGGAAAAGATTGATTAGAGAGGTGAATGAACTGATGGTTTCCATGGTGTGCCTCAATCATAAATTGAGCGGTTAGCCTTTAGCTATTAGCTTATTTAGCCTCTTCCACGGCAGGAAAGAAGGCGTGTATGGTTACAATTTGCTCTTTGGATTAAATCTGCCCTACGTAAATTACAATAATCTCTCAAGTAGTCGTGACCCGTGACAAACTGCTGCTATTTCAACCGTATCATTTTTCAGGCGATATACTATGCGATAATTGCCGCAAATTCGTTCACGCAGCTTCGAATCATTATACTCAGGAACCATCCTTCCTGCCTCAGGAAACAAGGCTATACTCTCGACTAATGAAAGCACTTTCTTTGCAAAGATACGTGCGTAAGTCTCTGAGTCTATAGCAATATATTCACAGATTTGCTCAAGGTGAGAGGCCGCTCTTGGAGACCACCTTATTGTGACACCCATTTGGACATTCGCTCTTTGACTTCTTGGTGCAAGATACCTTTGCCTTCATCAAGTTCCCTTAAGCCTGCATCGACTTGAAGCTTGAAGTATAACTCAGAAAAAATATCGTCTACTGTCACACTGTCAGGCAATTGCTTGATTATCTGTATGACCTGATCTTTCACGGCTTCCATAGTATCACCTCTTCAATGTTCAACTTCGCCACGTAGATTTCTTCGCAATGGTAATAATTCTGATGGAGCTTCCTCAGCAACTCTCCGGGCAATAAGTCCCGCACTCACCGCCCACCCGCACGCCTTTAAGATTGTAACTTCTCAATAAATCCTGGCAAATCATATTTTGCGACTATTCAACTATTCAATGGATGCCTGCTTTCGCGGGAATGACTGGCATTTACATCCAAACGTCATTCCGGCGAAAGCCGGAATCTGAACATCTTACCCGGACTTATTAAGAACTTACTTAAGATTTGCTTAAACCTTTGATGTTCCACCCCATCTTCTATTAATAGTATTTATCCGTGTGTACCCAAAGTTTCGTTTTTTTGTTTTCGTGCCTCAACCCAACCTACCCAGCTGAACCCTGAATAGTTATTATATATTCTTGAATTGTCTTTGTGAAGGTTAAAAAGAGCCCGCTTGTACAATCAAAATAGAGCCAAGTGAATCCTCATGGCCTCATCTATTCGGTGTATTTTTCCCTTTTCTAAAGTACCAATGAATTTCACGATCCACCTCTTATCAAGTTCCCGGATTTTATCGGCCTTAACTCTGGAATCTTTCGGAAGGTTACCGATCCCCTTGGTCAACAATACTTCAAAAGGGTATATTTCCTTAATATGTTTAGAGGTTACAGGTAGAATCGTCACTGTTTCTGAGAATTCGTTGTTTTTATTATTAGAAACGACCACTACGGGCCTTGTTTTGGGTATTTCACGTCCTATGGCTGGATCAAGTGCCGCAAGGTAACAGCTGCCTTTCCTAATATTCATCTCATCCCTCCAAATCACAGACTTCAAATTCTTTTATGATGGCCAGACTTTGTTCTCCGATGGCTCGATAACCTTCTTCCAGAACCCTTTCCAGTTCTTCCATTTCTTTTTTCTCAATTCGTTGCTCTATGGCCTCTCTGATAAAACGACTGCGCTTTCCTGGTCCGGCCAGCTTATTTAGCGACACCACAAGTTCTTTTGGAGCGTGATATTCAATCGCACAGTATTTACACCCATTATGTACCTCCTGATCGGTCAACAGGAATTAAACTGACACGGATTTTTTAATCGCAAATACAGCTGGTTAGATGCAGATTTTACTGATTGTCACGGTGTAATCTATGCGCCACGCGGTAACCCGTGTCCGAGAAGGGCTGAAAGGATTAGACTCTACGCAATATATTATGCTAGAAGAAATCAGTCATCAACGTTTATTAAATCTGATAATATTCTGTACGTTTATTGTGCACCATTGACGATCACCGGTATGTCGTAAAACGAAAAAACCATGAATAATAAACAAGCCTCAGTAGAAAAGATCTTAACCGAACCTGATTATGACCACGAAGGTTTTGTCGATTACATCTATGACTGTCATACCTATAAATTATGGTAAGGCATAATCGGCTTCGGCAGCAGACCATCCGCGTTGGTTCTGTACAGCGGTACGGGAGGCAATCATCAATAATTTCGTGGCGTTTCAGTTATTGGCTGATGAACAGCCTGTGATCTTCTGCGACCAAATGGGGCGTGGAAAATCAGACCGCCGGGATAATCTGTACTTCATGACCTCCATGGACAGACCCTTTAAACTCCGCAGGTCACAAAGGGCTGTTCTAAGAAAAGTGGAATCAGGGAACTCTTTCTGAATGAACTTTACAGATACTTTTGAACCTATTTGAATTCCTTTGAGAAGATTTTGTCATAGTGGTCAGGGTGAAGTAGTATACACTTTGTTGATTTTATGTCTTGGCAGTGAAAATTGAACCTCCAAATTTTAAAAAAACAAGTATTTAGATGCGTTTCCTAATTTCAAATTTCCAGTTTCGACTTCGGTAAAAGTATAAACAAATGAATGAAGAATTCCTGTATGCACGCACTAAATACGTTTTACTTTAGACTAGTTTCATGAAAAATCCAGAAAAAATGCCATCCCTTGTCTATGCTGATTCTGAGGGCCGGATCTATGACTTACCTGGACTTAAGATGGCAGGAAGAAGCGGCCGTGTTTTGCATCCGGTAGACCTTAAGGATCTTATTCCCCTGCCTCAGGGGAGCGAGCTCTTTGTGCTCCCTGACCGCCTGCCTGTGGGTTGGGACCAGGATCAGGACGATATGGTGGTGTTGGATAAAGATCCTGTCAACGCCGAGGGAAACGTCAGTGCAGTTGCCGCCTTTATGGCCCCTGCCTATACCCAGACCGCTCTTGCCGCCTTTTACAGGTCGAGTTTGGACATCCCCATTTTACCTCTCTTTACCTATACTGCGGTTGGCTGGTGGAAGGGACGTTTTTGGGCAGCGGGCTTCAGGAGTGATCTGGATACACGTCAGGATTTTTGTAACTTCCGTCCGCAAGAAGTCCGCAAAAAAACCATTGCCATGCTTAAAAAGAAAAAGGAGAACAGGCTTATACAACACCTTGGGAAATGCAGCTTAACCTACGGGTGCCCCGCTGCGAAAAATCTCTTCCTGGGAAGATGGGAGGCACCTCTTCCCACTTCACCCGTCTGTAATGCGGCCTGTCTCGGTTGTATATCGCTGCAATCAGAAGGCATACCTCCTGCCAGCCAGGACAGGATTACCTTTATACCTACAACAGAAGAAGTTGCTGATGTCGCGGTACCACATTTAAAAAGGGCAAAAAGACCTGTGGTGAGCTTTGGACAGGGATGCGAAGGAGAACCCCTGCTACAGGCAAAACTACTGGAGCGGTCTATAATAAAGATACGAGAAGAGACGAATAAAGGCACTATTAATCTTAATACCAATGCCAGTCTGCCGGGGAAAGTGGAAAATCTGATTTATGCAGGGCTTGACAGCATGAGGATCAGTATCAACAGTACACGGGAAAAATATTATCATGCCTACTTCCGGCCCAAGGGTTATGATCAAACTGATGTACTGGCTTCATGGAGAATTATGAAGAAGGCCGGACGCTTTGTCTCCCTCAATCTATTTGTATTGCCGGGTCTTACGGATGAAATGGCAGAGATAGACCGGCTCTCAGACCTGATAGAAGAATTGGGTCTTGATCTTATCCAGCTCAGAAATCACAACATTGATCCTGACTGGTATTTAGATGGAATAGATTACAAATATACAGGTCACCGGACAGGGATAAAGGGTATGATAACAATACTTAAAAAGCGATTTCCCCAGCTCCGGTTCGGCTATTTTAATCCGTATTTGAGATCGGATTAATGCTGGTGTAATATGCGCCCGCAAAACAGGACAAAAGTAACCGTTCTGGGTTGAGAGGTTCAAGGTGCGAGGTTAGTAAAGATTATCAAAAAGAACAACCCTGAACGGTGAACCCTGAACCTGTGAACGTCTATGTACAAAACAACACCAGAAAAGTCGATCAGAGGATTAAATGATGGAATACAAAAATACACTAAGCCTTCCCAAAACACGTTTTTCAATGAAGGCAAATCTCGCTCAAAGAGAACCTGAAATGCTCAAGCGCTGGAAGGCCATAGACCTTTATGGGCGCATGAAAGAACAAGGACAGGGACGGCCCCGTTTCATACTCCATGACGGACCTCCTTATGCAAACGGTCATATACACCTGGGTCATGCAATCAATAAGATTCTGAAGGACATAATTGTAAAATCTCACCATATGATGGGGTCTGATACACCTTATATACCTGGGTGGGATTGCCACGGACTGCCTATTGAGCATAATGTGGAGAAAGACTTGGGGTCCAAGAGATTCAAGATGGACAAGCTGGCCGTGCGTAAAGCATGCCGGCGCTATGCGGAAAAGTTCGTACGTATACAGAAAGAAGAATTCTCGAGGCTGGGGATATTGGCCGACTGGGATAACCCTTACCTTACAATGACTTATGACTACGAGGCCTCTATATGCAGGGAATTTTGCCGAATATTTATGGATGGTCATGTCATTAAGAGTAAAAAACCCGTCTATTGGTGTTCCACTTGTGTCACTGCGCTGGCAGAGGCTGAGGTAGAGTATGCTTCACACAAATCTCCTTCCATTACAGTGAGATTTGCGGCCGGCGAGGTCCTCAAACAGTGGCTTGCGGATCGTTTTGGAATCCTGGCCGGTCCCGCCTTTGCACTTATCTGGACCACTACTCCATGGACTCTGCCTGCCAATCTGGCAGTGGCTCTGCACCCTGACTATGACTACGCAGCTGTTGAAGTTCACCTTGGCAGTAAAAAAGAAATCTGGCTGCTGGCGGATGAAAGATTGCTTTCTACCCTGATAGATGCGGGTCTTGAGCAGAAGAATGTCAGGGTCCTCGGTACATTCAGGGGCGGAGATATTGAAGGGATGGAGGTAAAACATCCATTCCTGGAAAGAGACAGTCTGCTTATTGTTGCCCCTTATGTTACGATGGATACAGGCACAGGCTGTGTTCACACTGCTCCAGGCCACGGAACTGATGACTATGAAAGCGGCATCAGATACGGCCTTGATATCTATTCCCCTGTAGACGACTACGGCAGATTTACATCAGAGGTTAAGGAATTCGCAGGGGAGAACATCGTTGATGCAAATGGCAAAATTATTGAAGTTTTACAAGACAATGAAAGTCTTGTGGCTTATACAACCATTGAACACAGCTATCCCCACTGCTGGCGCTGCAAAAAGCCGGTGATTTTTCGAGCGACTGCGCAGTGGTTCATATCCATGAAGGCAAGATCGTTGCGTGATGAGGCCCTGCGAGCTATTGAGACTGTCAGGTGGATTCCGGACTGGGGGAAAGAACGTATTTACGGGATGGTAAAAAATAGGCCTGACTGGTGTATTTCCAGACAGAGGTCATGGGGTATTCCCATTACAGTCATTATCTGCGAGGACTGTAAAGAACCTTTAATGGACCAGTCAATAGCGGATCACCTGACAGAAATTTTTGCAAAAGAAGGCTCTGATGCATGGTTTTCAAGACAGGCGCAGGAATTCCTTCCTCCGGGGACTAAGTGTCCAAAGTGCGGTGGCACAAGATTTCACAAGGAGACTGATATACTGGATGTCTGGTTTGATTCAGGGGTGAGCCATGCAGCGGTCCTGGAGACCCGCAAAGGGCTCTGCTCTCCGGCTGCCCTTTATCTGGAAGGAAGTGATCAGCACAGAGGATGGTTCCAAAGCTCACTCCTCACCAGCGTTGCAACCAGACACAGGGCACCCTACGAGGCAGTACTCACCCACGGTTTTGTTGTAGATGGAAAAGGGAAAAAGATGTCTAAGTCAGTGGGCAATGTCATCCCGCCGGCCGATATCATCAAAAAATACGGGGCAGAGATACTGAGACTCTGGGTCTCAGCAGAGGACTACCAGGATGACATAAAGATCTCAAACGAGATACTTCAGCGTCTGACTGAGGCATATAGAAAAATCCGTAATACAATTCGTTATCTTCTTAGCAACTTGTCCGACTTTGACCCTGATAACCACTCTGTGGATTTCTGTCGACTGGATGCCCTTGATCGCTGGGCACTTATGAGGCTGGGAGAAATAACCATAAATGTCAAACGCGCCTATAAAGAGTTTAAGTTCCATAGTGTGTTCAACCAGATACAACAGTTCTGCATAGTCGATCTGAGCGCCTTATACCTGGATATATTAAAAGACAGACTCTACTGTGAGCACCCAAAGGACCATATCCGTCGTTCTGCCCAGACAGCCATCTATCGTATTGCTCACGATATATTGCTTCTTATGGCCCCTATACTTTCATTTACTGCTGAAGAGGCCTGGGGCCATATGCCGGACGCTGTTAATGAGAATAGTATTTTCCTGGCTGAGATGCCGGATACTCCGTCAATTTCCATTGATAAATCCTTCCAGGCTGAATGGGAACTCCTATGGAAAATCCGCGGAGAAGTTACAAAGGCACTGGAGCTTGCCAGGAAGGAAAAACGGATAGGTCTGGCCCTGGATGCCAAAGTGCTTATACGTCCTTCTGAAGACATGCGAGACTTCTTGAAAAAACACGTTCCACTGCTAAGGACTATTACAATTGTTTCTCAGCTCGATGTGGATGAAGAACTTGACTCAGGGGACGGTACGGTATGGCGGAGTGATGAGATAAAAGGACTTGGTGTCAAGATTATACAGGCAGCGGGAGAAAAGTGCGCCAGGTGTTGGACCTGGAGTGAAGATGTAGGCAAAGACCCTTCATGGCCTGATGTGTGTGGCCGATGCGCCAGGGTATTGAGGAATTTGGTAATTGAATAGTCCATGGCCGTATGTAGTATCTGTGGCTAAAATTCTGGTGATCTGGTGATTAATTGGTCTTTCAGTGATTGTTGCCGTGTCTGGTTCAGACCCTATCTGCTTTTAATTGCCCGTTTTTTTGGAAAGCTGGGTCTTTCTCCCAACATGGTAAGCATTATCGGGCTAATTGCCTATGGAGCAAGCGGTTGGATACTTGGCATAGGTCATCCGGTAGCTGCCGGTTGGATGCTTGCTGTATTCGGCCCCTTGGATGCTGTTGATGGACTGCTCGCCAGAGAACAGGGACGGGCCAGTCCCTTTGGTGCCTTTCTTGACTCAACAGTGGACAGATATGCTGAATTCTTTCTTTTTCTGGGACTCATGGCCTATCTCATGCTGCAAAGGGAGGGAGGCTTGATCGAAGCGGCCCTTGTGCTTGCCGCGATGACCGGATCGCTTCTCGTCAGCTATACCAGGGCAAGGGCCGAGGCCCTGGGCTTTAACTGTAAAGTGGGTATACTTACCAGGTTTGAACGTATATTAATTCTTGCTGTAGGACTTATTCTTGGATGGATTTATCCGGTTCTGGTAATTATTGCAGTTTTTTCCCATATAACTGCCCTTCAGCGCATCTTCCACGTATACAGACAATCAAGTTCGATTAAATGATCCTGCTGCAATGAATCGATCTGCGATACTGCTACAATTTTCCAGTCATTGAGATAATACACTAAAGATGCCGGATATATCACCAAATAAAGGTGTCCTCTATATAGTAGGCACTCCCATCGGAAATCTCAAAGATATCAGTATGAGGGCAATAGAGATCCTTGCCAAGGTATCTCTTGTTGCTGCGGAAGATACAAGGGGCACCAGGAAAATGCTTACTCATCTGAAAATAAGGACCAGGCTCTTGAGTTGCCATAAGCACAACGAAAGGACCAGCGCCCAAAAAGTAATCACCGCGCTGGCAGAAGGAAAGGATGTGGCACTGGTATCAGATGCCGGGACCCCTGCACTCTCAGACCCTGGAGCAGAGCTGGTAAAACTGGTCAGAGAGGCCAACTTCAGTGTAATACCCGTACCAGGGGCATCTGCCATCATCACGGCCCTGAGCGTAGCAGCAATGCCGGCAGACCTGTTCTTTTTCGCCGGCTTTCTTCCAAGCAAAAAGTCGGAAAGACGCAAGACCCTTGAGCAACTGGCAGAAACTCCTTATACAATTGTAATTTTCGAGGCACCTCATCGCTTGATGAATACCCTGACAGATATTTTGGACATTTTGGGGGACAGGCATATGGTAATGGCCAGGGAACTTACGAAGATTCATGAGACTGTTTTATCCGACTCAGTATCATTTATTATCAGGCAGCTTTCAAAAGAACGCGTGAAAGGTGAAATTACCCTGGTTATAGAAGGGGCAGAGGAAATAAGACATGGAAGATCCTGCTCGGATCCGCAGGCATTAGAAAAAGTTCTTCAACACCTGATTTCAGAAAAGAGCATGTCAATCAAGGACAGTGTGGATCTTCTGGTGCGGCTTACCGGCATATCCAAAAGCGAGATATATCCGCTTGCCCTAGAGGTCAAACATAAATACAGCCAGTCCGGTAAATTACCGGAAGGGCCAGAACTTTAGCTCACTTTAGGCACTTTTAATTTTAGGTAAATAACATGAATATGCCCGGTCATCAAATCACCAAATCATCAAATCACCAAATTAAAGTGGTTGCCATTATCCCGGCGCGTTTCGCTTCATCCAGATTTCCCGGGAAGCCCCTTGCTGACATTCAGGGCAGCCCTATGATTCTCCATGTGTACCAAAGGGCACTGGAGGTCCCCGGTATTGACCAGGTAGTGGTAGCAACTGATGATTCGAGTATTGCAAATTGCGTGAAGACGGCCGGTGGAGAGGTTTTTATGACAGACCCCGGGCATCCGTCTGGAACGGACCGGATTGCAGAGGTAGCCAGGCTGCTTGAACTTACAGACGATGATGTGGTGGTTAATATTCAGGGTGACCAGCCCCTTTTTGATTCGCAGCCCGTAGTTGAAATTATAAAAATGCTACTGGAAGAGCACGGATATCCCATGACAACTCCCGCATGTCCTCTTGAGGCCGAGGAGGCCCTGAATCCAAACCGGGTCAAGGTCGTAGTGGACATTAATGGAAAGGCACTATATTTCTCCAGGGCTATGATTCCATATTATAGAGATGCCGATATACTTGAAAATCTGCCCAAAGGATCGGGACAATATTATCTCAGGCATCTGGGTTTATATGCCTACAGGCAGAATTTTCTCCAGACCTTTGTCACGCTACCTCAAGGAAAACTTGAACAGATAGAACGACTTGAACAGCTCAGAGCACTTGAAAATGGATATGCCATTGGAGTTGTAAGGGTAAAAAAGGCCCCGCTGGAAGTAGACACACCGGAGGATCTGGATGCAGTCCGTTCAGTACTTGCCTGGCAGTGAGGTCTGCGGAATGTAATTAGTGAACTGACATATTTATAGCCCACACCTTACCAAGACAAACGAAAAATTAAGTATAAGGGTTATGGAGAACAGTCAGCGGAAACCGAACGGCAACTTCATTCAGGGGCGATGAAGGATTTTCCCTACATTAATTGGGTGTTAAGGGAAATCACTCGTACAGGGAATTGCAATGTTTCCCTCTATGAATAAATTTTTTCGGTTTTGGTAAGTTCAATGGCCTTTTCTACCGTGACATTTATTCATCAATGATAAAATTTCTAAAAGACCTGTAACGCGACTTGTATGCACATCTCTTGGCACGACATTTGCGTTGTAATTTGCATTGTATATAAATAAGGAGTCACAAGGGTCTTCGGTGCAGATCGGCAAGTTATACGACTGGAGTACTTGCCTCTGGGAATATAATGAATGCGTACCGAAAATCCGGCGAGTGAATGTGACTATCATTTTTCTGTTGAAAGGAGAAAGATTATGATACAGAAGAAATTTTTATTGTTTGTAGCGGTTGTTTTCGCATTTTTCGTTTCATCACAGGTCACCTGGGCCGATCCACCGGATCACGTAAGCTTGCCGGATCAAGCTGCAGCACCCCATAATCATAATAACGAAGAAAGCCCGGCGATAAACCAGTCAGCGCAGAATCACGCCAAGCATGAGTGCAGGCACAAACCCGGAACGAGAAGCGGTCTCATAAAGACCAATAAACACGTCTATTATTGCGACGAGGACGTTCTCTCCCTGAGTGTCGTCCTGCCACACAGCCTGAAGGCATACTGGGAAGGAGACGCAGATGCCCATATCGTTGTTCAAATACCTGTGGACGCGTCTTCTGACGACGTAGCAATGTTTCCGATGAAGCTGGATCCCCCTCCAGTCCACCCGGAAGGATCTGAGGAACATCAACAGCACATAATCCAGAATTTTGATCTGACGGAACATGGATTAACTTGTGAAAATTTAGAAGGCAATTATCAGATCGCCCTCATTCTCACGAAGCCAGGCATGAACCCTCTTAAGATTGAGGACTGGTACGAAGGATTTCAGGGTCTAATTGCTACCTCCAGGATCTGTTTTGCAGTATCGGAAAGTGATAAAGATATAGACCATGATGGAGAGGTTGACGGCGACTCTGACGGTGATGGCTACACTGACTAGTGGAAGCTGGTATTGAGTTTTAACTTTAATCACTTCAGGGTTGTATTCCCCGCCCCTTGGGGCGTTCAATGCTTTTTGGGATACCCCGCTGCTTGCGGCGGGGTAGTTCATTTAAAATCTTTATATAATTGCCACTAAGAAAACGAGGCAGTCTCAAACAAGCCTCACAAATCAAGTCAACAGGAGGTTGCGCCGCCAAGGTCTGCAATCACAATATTTTATTAAAATATTACAACTACATTAGGAAAATACGGGTGATGATGAGAGACAAATAAAGTAAAAAAATTGTAGATTAAAAGGGAAGCAGCAACCTATTCAGAAGAATTTACTTTTATGGCTCGCGGGTCAAACCATTCAAGTGGGTCTTCTTGTTGTTCACCATGCCTTATTTCAAAGTATATGCCGTCCTTGACCCATGCGCCCCCACCAGCCAGACCTATAACTTCCCCCTCTATAACCTGCTGTCCAACCGTCTTAAAGAACTGTGTACCCTGACTTATAAGACTAAAATAGTCGTTTCCATGATCGATTATCAGGACCTTTCCATAACCCGGTATGATATTAATATATTCGACTGTGCCGTCGAAAATTGCCCTGATTTCACTGCCTCTGGATGTCGAGAATATTACCCCTGGGCAGCACGCCCTGTCGTTACTCCAGTCACCCGCATCGGCCCTGGATAGCCTTCCTACTACAGGAGGGCTGAGTTTTCCTTTCTGTAGGCTGAAGTCGTACATGTCTGGTGAAACCGGACCTGAGGCGAGGTTCCTGGCACTTTTAATGCTAAGATGTTTTATAATACCCTGAAGCGATCGCTCAGCAGATTCAAGTTCTTTTAACATCGCCTCATAAAGCTCTCCCTGTTGTCTGAATTCGTCCAAAAAGGCCTGTTTTTCCTGTTTTCGCTCTCTAAAAAGCATAGTCTGGGTTTCAATTTCATCAGCAGCATTTTTAAGGGCCTCTCTTTGTTGTTCCAGTTTGATTTCATCTTGGGCAAGTTTCTTGATACGTAGCCTGTAAAGGCGTCTCTGTTCTCTATCGCAATCCAGTATAAGCCTTAAATAGGCCTCTCTTGACAAGAGTTCTGGCAGGGTCTCAGCAGCAAATAGAATATTCAAACTGCCCAGTTCGCCCATTTCTCTTAGTGCCATGAGTCTACGCTCTACCTGGATCTTCAGTGCATCAAGGGACTGTTTCTGAGAGATGAAATCCTTTTGGATTTCAATAAGCGCAAGCTCTTTTATTGTCCACTCTTGTCGAGTTTTCTGAAGAATTTCCCATTGATGAGCTATTTTTTCATCCAGTTCTGTTAATTCTTTGATTAATGAGCGCTTACCCGATTCTACGTCGAATGCCTTTTCTCGGTAAGTTGTTATATCTTTTTGAAGGGATTTGAGCCTTTGTTGTTGAACTTCAAGTTCTTTTTCGATCAGATTTTCTTCGCCAAATGCATAAACATGAATTGATAATATCGCCATAGCAATAAGCCACAACAAGTTTCGCTTTATCACAAGCGCAAAAACCTCCTCATGGCCAAGGCGGTACCCATTACACAAAGCAATACGCTGCTTGCTATTATAGCGAAGGTGTAATGCCAGGGGATAAAACAGATGTTCATGCCTCTGAGCAACTCAAACCTGGTTTCAAATCCTTGCAAAAAACTGTAGCCGGCAAAGACGATTCCCAAAGCAAGGCTCGAGCCCAGAAGACCCTGCAGAAAGGCCTCAACAAGGAAAGGACCTTGTATGAACATATTTGTTGCCCCAACGAGGCGCATTATCTCCAACTCTTCTTTTCTGGCATAAACATTAAGCTTTATGGTATTTGTAACCACGAAAGCAGCCGTGAACAATAAAAGAATCCCAATTATCGTCACAATGGTTCGAACAAGACCTGAAAAAACATGTAGTCTGTCTATCCACTCCTGTCCAAACTGGACCTTGGATACTTCAGGCCACTTATCTATTTCGCCGGCCAGTTGCTTAATTCTATCCAATTGGAATACGGCCCTGTTGATCTGAACTTCAAAAGAAGGAGGAAGAAATTCCGCATCAACTCCTTCAAGCACATCCTGTTCTTCCTTCAGAAAATGCTCTAACCTCCTGAAGGCCTCCTCTGAAGATATGTATGTTACCTTCTCAACTTCCGACAGGTCTGTGAGCTTCTGGTAGAGATATGGAATTCGGTCTTTTGGTGCCTCTTTAGTAAGAAAGATTGTCAGGCCAAGCTCTGTACCGAATCTATCAACAAAATCCTGAAGGTTAAAGTAAAGCAAAGAAAAAAAGGCAAAAATCAGGATGGAGAGGCTTACCACCATTGTGGTGATAAGCTGACCAAAAAAGTTTTGTCTAAGGTCAAAAAATGCCCTTCGGCAAAGAATAGCCAAACTCATTGTCAGATCCTGATTTTCCCATTATGAAATCTTAGCACTCTGCGATGGGTATTTTCAAAAAGTCTTTCATCGTGAGTTGCAAAAATAATAGTTGCCCCTCTGGCATTTAATTCTTCCATGAGCATCATTACTTCTTCAGTCCTTTGCAGATCCAGGTTTCCTGTAGGTTCGTCAGCAAGAATTATAGCAGGTCTATTTACCACCGCTCTAGCAATAGCCACGCGCTGTTGTTCTCCTCCTGATAGCCGCAACGGATACTGACTCATTTTTCCCTTAAGCCCAACCCCTTCCAATACTTGCATTACTCTTTGTTCTGCCTGCTTCTTCCCTAGACCAATCACTTCCAAACTCAGGGCAACATTATCAAATATGGTACGATTTGAAAGAAGCTTAAAGTCCTGAAAAATTACACCGATCTTTCTACGCAGATATGGCACCTGGGCATTTGAAAGAGATGAAAGTGCCACACCGTCCACCCATATCTCTCCCGATGTTGGACGCTCGGCACAAAAAAGGATGCGTAGCATAGTACTTTTTCCTATACCGCTGGGACCAGTCAGGAAAACGAATTCACCTTTTTCTATCTCCAAATCAATGCCGGAAAAAATAACATTTTCTGGCGAATATTTTTTAAAAACATCTTTAAATCGAATAATCGATAACTCAAGAGAGATCATGGCAAAATATGTAAAAACCTCTTATGATTCTGATGGAAAACCCATTTTGCCGGGTTTCTTCAATTTTTCAGCCTGCCTGTGCATTAAGCGCACACAGATCACCTGTGCATGCGATTAAATAATTTATATTGCCTAAAAATTTTTGCCGGGCATCTCGGCTTTTTTATTAGAATAATGTTTCAGACTTATGCAGTCTATTAAATTATTTGAAATACATTTTGTCAGAATTCTGTTTGGACTTATAAATTTTTTACCAAACAGCCTATTATGCCCCCTTAGTGGCACATAAAAAGTCCCCCAAAGCGAATTTTATTGGAGGTACAAAAAAATAGAGGCCTTCTAGTGATTCGAAAACAAAGGGCAGTATAACTTTCAGAGAACCGGCGATCAAGAGTTAAACTTTCATCGCGGAAATTTACAGGTTCACAGTTCAAGTTTTGGGATTTTCCTTCATTAAAGTCTTTCAAGACATTGATCCGATAAAGTAGCCAGATAAATATGTTGTGATATTTCAACAGGAGGTAAATTCTTTTATATGGCCAGAATAGACGCTTTTTTTAAATTGATGAACGAACAGGGGGCATCTGACCTCCATCTGGCATCGGGATCTCCGCCCATTTTTCGTATTAGAGGAAGCCTCCAGCGTATAAAATACAAAATATTGGAAAATGATGAATTAAAGGCGATGCTCTATGAAATCGCCGCTGAAAACAAGATAAAAGTATTTGAAGAAACAGGAGATGTTGACTTTGGATATGAAATTCCAGGTCTTGCAAGATACAGGGCCAATTTTTTTATGCAAAAAAACGGCATCGGTGGTGTATTCAGAGAAATTCCAAGTAAAATTTTGACCGCGGAACAACTGGGACTTCCATTTATCATGACAAAGTTGTCGATGCTGCCCAGGGGTCTGGTATTGGTTACAGGGCCGACTGGAAGTGGGAAATCCACCACCCTTGCAGCAATTATAGATCATGCCAATCGTAATCGTAAGGATCACATCATCACTATAGAAGACCCTATTGAGTTTGTACACGAAAATAAAGGGTGTCTTGTAAATCACAGGGAGGTTGGTTCCCATACCAGATCATTTGGTACAGCTCTTAAAGGGGCCCTGCGTGAGGATCCTGACATAATTCTGGTGGGGGAAATGAGAGATTTGGAAACAATTTCTCTGGCCATTGAGGCGGCAATGACCGGCCACCTGGTTATGGGTACTTTGCACACCATAAGCGCAGCAAAAACTGTAGACAGGATTATTGAAACATTTCCTACCAACCAACAGCCTCAGGTCCGGGCGACCCTTGCTGATGCGTTGAGGTCTGTGATATCTCAGACCATGTTCAAGCGAATTGATATAAAAGGCAGATGTGTTGCCTTTGAGATCTTGGTTGCCACTCCGGCTGTCAGGAACCTTATCCGGGAGGGAAAGACTTATCAGATCCCTTCTTCCATGCAGACAGGCAAAAAATTCGGCATGCAGACATTGGACGATGCCATAATGGATCTCATGCAAAACGGAAGAATAGACCCTGACGAAGCTTATAACAAGTGCGTTGACAAGGTTAAGTTTAAACCTTTTGCCAAAAGCGCACCCGCTGACTTTACAGAGGTTGCCTAAGATGAAACAGGCGGACTTGGATAGAATTCTAACCGTTATGCTTAGCGCCCATCCAAGGATATCTGATTTAAACTTTACGGTTGGCCGTCCATATCAAGTAGCCGCAGATGGTAAGCTTCATCCTGTTGTTATGGATCTTGCCACCAGTTACCTTGTCCCCTTTCAGACAGAGCAGCTGGCCCTGACTTTAATAAATGACGACCGGCGCCTTTTAGCAGATCTATTTCGGCATGGCTCATGTGACCTATCCTACGTTTTGCCCAATGGTCCCAGATTTCGTGTAAATGTGTTTTCCCAAAGAGGTAACTATGGCATCGTAATGCGTAAGCTGGAGAGCAAAATCCCGAGCATTAAGGACCTTGGTCTGCCGGATTGCTTCAAGACAATGGCTAAAGAAAAAAATGGAATCATATTCTTTACGGGTGCCACAGGTACGGGCAAAACTACGTCTCTTGCCGCCATTTTGAATGAAATTAATAATAGAGAACAACTGCATGTAATTACCCTGGAAGATCCTATTGAATTTGTCCATCCTCATAAAAAGGCCACTTTTAATCAAAGAGAGCTTGGCAAAGACGTTGATGCCTTTGCCAGCGGATTGAGAGCAGCCCTGCGCCAGGCACCCCACGTGATACTGGTTGGAGAAATCCGTGACAGAGAGACGGTGGATGTGGCCCTTAACGCTGCAGAGACAGGCCATCTTGTATTCAGCACTCTTCACACGGTAAGCGCCGGTAACACAATCAATCGTATTTTAGGCATGTATACAACAGAGGAAGAACAACAGATCAGATCGCGACTAGCTGATTCGTTACGCTGGGTGGTAGGACAAAGATTGTTGCCTAAAATAAACGGGGGGAGAATCGCCATTTTTGAGATAATGCAGACTAACATCCGTGTCAAGGACTCTATCATAAATGGAGAAAGCGAAGGAAAGACATTTTACGATATCATAGAAAACGGTCAAGCGTATAATATGCAGACCTTTGATCAGCATATCGTAAGGCTCTTCGAACAAGGCCTGATCGAAGAGGATACATCTTTGGCATACGCCAGCAATCGCGCAAGCGCTCGTCGGGGTATTGATATGATCAAGAGTCGGAGAGGCGAGAAGACATCTGATATCGATGGATTGAGCATAGATGTCGATTGGGACAATGAACCCAAGGATCTTTTCGAGTCCAGGAGATAATAAAGTGGATATAATTTGTACCGGCTGTAACAGACACTACAAAATAGCTGAAGAAAAGTTACCCTCAAGCAGAGTAGCATCTTTTACATGCCCAAACTGTAAGAAACGAATAAAAATTGAGGTCCCTTCCAATAGAATTGCGGTATCTATAGGTGAAAAGCCCTACACTACTGATTCGCAAGGCTTTGAATCTTTTGAGCCTGGCACCAAGACAGCACTTGTCTATTGTCCTGAGACCCAATTAAAGAAACAGTTACAAAAAGAACTGACCGGTCTGGGGTATGAGGTGAGATTTATCAATAAACAAAATGATATCATATCCAGGTTTAGATATCACTTATATGATTTTATTCTTTTATATCAAAATGGACCTGAAGCAAAAGACGATCTCACAAATATACAGGAATATGTAAACTCTCTTCTTATGGACATACGCAGAAAAATCTTCGTGGCCCATGTTCATCCTGGGGGAAATCGTCTTGACTCCGCACAGGCCTTTTCAATGGGATCAGATTTAACATTAAGTCACCCTGACATAGGAAATCTTTCGCAAATTATCCCCTCGGCCTTGGAGGCCAAAGAAATAAATTACAAGGTCTTTTTTGAATGCAAGGCCAAGGTGGAAGAGGAGATGTTTTAGTACTAAAGCTAATAAATAAAGTATACGGCAGGGCATTAAAGATTTATATAATATTACTTTCTCATTGGAACTTCCAATCCTATTATTCTCTCTACAATACATAGGCCAGCGCATCTGCATAAATCAGATCGCTGCATAGACCGGTATCAGAAACGCCAACATTCCATATCTTTAGATGCCTTTAAATTTAGGCATTTGAATACCCTTCACTTGAATTTGTCGTGTCTTATATTAAGCTGATTTATAAAATTTGATTATTTGCTTAACGTTCACGGATTGAAACTTGAAATTGAGGACCCTGTGGATAGGCCCTCACCGCAGAAAAGGTGCATAATGGACGAACATAACCTTGACCGTCGCAGCTTTTTACGAGGATTAGCCGGCGCCGCAGTCATGGCGGCTGGACTTTCAGAGGCCTCAGCAGAAGAGCCGCCAGCGACGACGATAAAGGCCGGGCAAAATACAGTTACTTCAGATATCCAAAAATATAGGGGTTTAATTGGAGCGCTTAGGGGATTCTCCGCAACGATTATTCGGGAACATCTGGCCCTTCTTGAAAGATATCGCCAGAAATTCTCTGAGGTGGAGTCCAGTAATCGGACAATTGATCTCGCTTCAGCCAATCCCCTCTCCTGCAGATGGCGCGATCACGTCATGGCATGGGTCGAACTGCGCAACTCAGTCAGACTTCATGAATTGTATTTTGACGCATTGACACCTAAAAGTGTCAAACCAGACCAAAAAATCGCCAAGGCCCTGCAGGAATCATACGGTTCCTTTGATCAGTGGTGGATAAAATTCAGGGCCACTGCTCTGGCAGTCAGGGCCTGGGGAGTACTTGCGTGGGACAATCAAGTAAGACGACCTGTAATTTTCGGGCTGGACAATGACTCAGAATGGCCCGTGGGGCTTGATCCACTGCTTGTCGTAGATATGGCTGAACATGCATACGTACTTGATTTTATAGGACAACCAATAGCTTATCTGGATGCCTGGCTGGCAAGAGTTAACTGGTTGGTTGTAGAGTCCAGGCTGGTAAGTGCCTCAGAAAAATGATAGCAACGTGACATACGCATTATATCGGTTTATGTTCTAATCATGCGTTATAAAATGAACTTATCGTCCCTCAGACGAACTTAACAAAAAACTCTCACACGGATTTCCCGGCTCCATACATTGCCATCATTACAGTCCTTGTCTAGAATGGAAAACCCTGCGCTATCGAGTTAAATATGACCCAGATTTTAGAAGAATATTCTTACATAATATATTATTCATAAATTTGAAAAAATCTTAATAATCTGAGTCTATCTGAAATTCTGATTGCTTTTAAGTTGAGGGCCTCAGAATTGACAAGGAGGTTGGTGATGAATGTTAGAAAGGCAGTAGTCCCGGTAGCAGGCCTCGGTACGAGATTTTTACCCGCCACAAAGGCCATCCCCAAGGAAATGCTGACTGTGGTGGATCGCCCAACCATTCAATATATTGTGGAAGAGATAGTTGCATCCGGCATAAAAGAGGTAGTTCTGGTAACCGCCTCCGGAAAGGCAGCTATTGAAAACCATTTTGACTATTCCTTTGAACTTGAAACTTTTTTAGCCCAAAAGGGTAAGATGGATCTCCTCAGGGAGGTTCGACATATTTCAGGTCTTATCGAGGTTGTTTCGATCCGGCAGAAAGAGCCTCTGGGCCTTGGACACGCTATAAAAGTCACAGAACCGGTAATAGGCAATGAGCCATTTGTGGTCGTGCTCGGTGACGACATGGTAGATGCAACGGTTCCATGTGTTTTCCAAATGCTAAAGGTATTTGATAAATTTCAGAAATCTGTTGTTGCCATACAAAAGGTCCCTTTGGACGAAGCTCACAGATACGGGATAGTAGAGGGTGAAGAAGTGGCAGAAGGGGTCTATAAAGTAGAGAGGCTGATTGAAAAGCCTTTTCCTGGTACCTCAAAATCCGACCTCGCCATAATCGGCCGGTATGTATTAAGCCCTGAGATATATAGTTGCCTTAAAAGGACTCTTCCAGGTGTGGGCGGTGAGATCCAGCTAACGGATGCCTTGGACTGTCTCAGAAAAGAACAGGGGCTCTATGCCTATAAGTTCAAGGGCAATAGATATGATGCTGGAGACAAAATGGGATACCTCCAGGCTACTGTGAATTATGCCCTTGCACATCCGGATCTTGCTGAAAGATTCAAGTTGTATCTTCAAAAACTGGTCGCCAGTCTGGATGAATGAGGAATATTCTTCCATAACAAGGGACAAAACAACTCTTGAGCTCAATTCCCAGGGCGGCGATCGACTTATAGATGTTGCAGTGCCCCTACCCATATATACGGTCCTTACTTACATATTATCAGGACATAGTATTTGCCCCCTTAAAGGTGCTCGGGTCCTGGTTCCTGTAGGTCGCAGAAACATGGTCGGCGTGGCATGGGGAACCCCCACAGAAAAGCCACCTTCTGTGAATTTAAAAAGCGTCAAAAGGATACTTGATAAACGACCTCTTTTACCTGAATCCCTTATCAGTTTTCTTGAATGGACCTCATCATATTATTTCTATCCTATAGGACAGGTGATAGCCGAGGCATTGCCTCCTGGACTTCTATCCGCTCGTAATCGACGTATAGACAAAATAAATGGCGGTTTGCCAAATAGCAGGGACTGCCGACCGGAGTTTCTGCCGTGGTCGACCGAGAGTTCTTGGCAACTCACCGAAGAGCAGGAGATTGTGTTTAACGCCGTTTGTAACGCCCTTGCCACCAAGTCTTATCACCCTATACTTGTACACGGAGTGACCGGAAGCGGGAAGACAGAGGTCTATCTTCAGGCCGCCAAACAGTGCGTCGGACAAAACCGAAGCGTTTTGATACTGGTGCCTGAGATTGCCATGACAACCCAGATAGCGGGATGGTTCATTTCCAGATTCCGTGATGAGGTAACAGTGCTCCACAGCGGTCTGACAGAGGCCCAAAGACGTGATCAATGGTTTAGGATTAAAAAGGGGGAAAGCAGAATAGTTATCGGGACCCGATCTGCGATTTTTGCGCCTTTACATAATATTGGTCTTATTATAGTAGATGAAGAACACGATCCATCGTATAAACAGTCTGAAAAATTCCGATATCAGGCAAGAGATATGGCCTTATTACGTGGCCGCATGTCAGACGCAACAGTGATTCTGGGATCTGCCACGCCTTCCGTTTCAAGTTTTAATAACGCCATTTCAGGCAGGTATCAGCTTATTACCATGGGGAAAAGAGTAGCAAAAAGGTCTCTTCCAAGCGTAGTAGTAGTGGATCGCAGAAAAAAGGGGGAAAAAGAGCAACAGCATAAATCAGAAACAATAAGACCAGAATGGCTCTCAAAAGAACTTCAAGAGGCGATTAAAGCTACCTTGGCAAAAGGGGAGCAAGTCCTGCTGTTTCTCAACAGGCGTGGTTTTGCAACGTACGTCTTTTGTCCTGATTGCGGATATGTGTTCAGGTGTCCCCACTGTGAGGTCACACTTACCTGGCATCGCAGCGATAAAAGAACAAACAGTGAAAAAGATGGGGTGCTTCGCTGCCATTATTGTGGGATGGAATCGACTGCTCTACCTGTCTGCCCGGAATGTATGGGACAGTCGGTCAAGGCCTTTGGCTATGGCACTGAAAAAATCGCGGCCGACCTTCAAGAGATTTTTCCAAATGCCAGGATTGCACGGCTGGATAGGGATACAGTAAAAGCCCGAAGGCATATGGAAAAAATTGTGCTCGATTTTAGGAATGGAGATCTTGATATACTTGTGGGTACTCAGATGATAACCAAAGGTCATGACTTCCCCTGTCTTACACTTGTAGGTATATTATGTGCAGATTTATCCCTGAATTTTCCCGAATATCATGCAACTGAAAGGACTTTCCAGCTCCTCGCCCAGGTGGCGGGCAGAGCAGGACGAGGGGAACAGCCCGGCCGTGTTATAATTCAGACGTGGTTGCCGAATCACTTTGTTCTGGACTGTGCGACCACCCATGACTTCAACGCCTTTTATCAAAAGGAATCAAAGCTTAGAAAGACTTTGGGATATCCGCCTTTTGGACGATTGATTAATCTTCGCTTTTCCGGCCGGAAAAAGGCCCAAGTCTGCGATACTGCAGGTAACATTGCGAAACTGGCAAAGAAACTTGCAGCAGGCATCAAGGGCGATGGGGGCTCTCACGTTGAAGTCCTGGGACCGGCTCCATCACCAAGAGCAAAAATCAAAGACCGCTATAGATGGCAGATACTTTTAAAGTCATCCTCACTTTCGAAACTAAGGGCACTCTGCACTATTCTATTATCAAGAAAAGCGGAGATTGTACCATCCAGCGTAAGAATGGAAGTGGATGTGGATCCGCATAGTCTGCTCTGATTATCATTGTCATATCTGAGGTAACTCACATCCTATAATAAGATTTGACAAACCATCGAAGTGCATGCCCTACTTTTGGGCCCGTTCCAAGACCCTCCTGCTGTAAGGGCCACAGTTAATAAGAAGATCCATAGCCGACAGATCCTTGATAAATTCCCCCCAGAGTTGAGGATAGACAGGACTGTGGTAGTCAAGCCAATGGACAGTGATACCTGCATCCCTTAGCAGGGAAATGTCGATCCTACCCTTCCCTGCCCTGGGGGCCATCAGTTCACTCGCACCCAGTTTTTCGGCAATGGCAACCAGAAGACCTGTTCCCTTGGCCTTGACGCCTATCTCTGACTGAAGCAGGTAAGAGCTATGCAAATCAATATAGCGAAAAATGTAGTCAATGCCTGCCATGTTCCAGTAAAGCAACTTTTCAGGCGCTCTGGTATAGAGTTGCTCAAAGAAAGCAAAGTGTTCCTGAAAGAACGGGGCGTTCTTATAACAGTGCTTCAGTGTCATCAGGTGCTTACGCCGCCAACCGTGTGCATCCAAGACCCGGACCCGGTCAATGGGCTGGAGGCCCTGTCCCTTTTTGACCACCGGAATAGTAAACCAAACTGGCCCGCTCATGCACTTTAAGCGGTTCCGGTTGATCCAGGAAAATCCCCTTGGATACTGAACCAGATCCAGGAACACCAGTGCGTCTACTTGCATTGCCTTGTAAATCAGGCCTGGCCAAGGCAAAAAAGTCGGTTGGTGGACTGCAAATCTCATTGCTCGATCTTGTAAAAACCCATCCTTCCACTTGGATAGATTTTCATTTGGTGCTCCTTCAAAAATCAAGTCTTTTAATCTTCTCTTCTATTTCATCCGTTATCCGCCGCATAGTTTCAAGCGGCTTGCCGGCAGGATCAGGCGCAGACCAATGCTGATAAGGTACTCCTGGTAAGGTGGGACAAGTCTCTGCACAGGCCACGGATATAACAAGATCGGGTTTTCCATAGCGGATTGCTTGTTCAATGGATTTTGGTCTGCGAAAGGCCATATCAATTCCTCTTTCTTCCATAGCCTCTACCATGAGCGGATTGATTTCCTCTGCAGGGCGGATCCCTGCACTCTCGGCTTCAATTCTGTCTCCAAAGCAGCATTGTGTCAATGCCGTTGCCATCTGACTGCGGCAAGTATTACCAGTGCCGATAAAGAGGATTTTTTTCCTGTTGATTGAGGGTATCACAAGGGCCCTTGCCTTTTTACTTGCATCTGCAAGGGCCGTGGGATGTTGTCTTATATCTCCAGGCTCTTCAATCTGTCTATAGGTAAGGCTGCCTTTAAAATGCGCGCCTACCGCATCAAAAAAATACTTGGCCGTAAGGCTCACACCCTCAAAGAGATCCTTTCCTTTTGTGGCCCCAAGGGATAAAAGAAAACCATGGCGCCAATTTCCACGCGGATCGTTGAGCTTGTGTATATATTTTCTCGCCCACAGGGCCTGGGATCGATCAATAAGGGCCTTTATCTGGGCTGTAGCACCATAAAAAAATATAGGGGTAGCCATGACAACAAGATCTGCGCTGCGGAGCAGGGGGTAGATCTGCTGCATGTCATCATCAATGGGACAAAAGCCCTGCTTTTCGCAAATGCCGCACTCCTTACATGGAGCAATAGCCATATGGGCTACATCCAGATACTTTGTTTGAGCACCGATATCTGCAGCCGCATTTAAAAATGCCGAGAGTAAAATACTGGTATTCCCTTTGGTGCGTGGGCTTCCCTGTAATCCTAAGACAAACATGCTGAATTATAGCTGTTGAAATGTGTATAGCAAAACATAGTTTTGCTCTCTATTGTGCCATCATGCTTTCGATATCAGAATTTATGTCTATAAACGAACATTTGAGCCAAATTTTAAAGCAGTGTAGCCAGGGTCCATAGTTTTTTAGAGCCTGTTAAATCAGTAAATTTTCCGCCGGGCCAGATTCGAGCCGATGACAGAGAATGTATTTTCAGCGATAAACAAAGCGGCCGGATCAATGGTAAACACGATTTCTTCCAGTTTTTTGAGCTGAATATTATTGATTACTGTTAAAACAATCTGTTTCGGTGCTCCGGAATAGCCTCCAACCCCATTGAGAAGAGTCGACCCCATTTTGAAATGTTGGTTGACCATGGCGGAAATCTCCCTGGATTTGTCTGAAATAACCAGCACCATTTTTCTCTGGCTGAACATGGAAAGGGCATACTCCATTGCAAAGGAGCTGCAGAAAAGCATTATCATGGAGGCAATAACAAGGTCATTTTCAAAGTATACAAAGCAAAATGTATACAAGACAGCGTTAAAGAAAAAATAAAATTTGCCGAGACCGATATTGAATTTTTGGTAAAACAATACGCCCATCACATCAAGTCCGCCGTTGGATCCCAGCGACCGCAACACGATGCCGCACCCCAGACCTGACATTGCTCCACAGACGACTGCCGCATAAAGCTGGTTATGGATTTTAAACGTTACCTCCAAAAGTGCATAAATGACGGTAAATATAATCATGGCATAAAAGGAATATAGCAGAAACCGTTTGCTGATAAATTTCCAGGCTATTATAAATAGCGGAATATTGAACAACAGATACCAGATACTGGGGTGCCCCAGGCCACCGGCAAAATAAACCAGAGATGCCGCACCGAAAATCCCGCCGGGAATAAAGGCGTGTTCAAAGGCTATCCCTTTCAGCGCCAGAGCAATAATGAACGAACCGGCGGTGATAAGAAACAGGTTCCAGAGAACCGAATTTGTGATTCGGGTATCTACCATCTATGATTCTTTTTCGATTATCATTACTCAAACTCAGCCTTGACGTAACCAAAAAAGTCAGTCTCCTACCAGAGGATAGATCCCGTCCTTGTCGTGGACCTCTTTTCCGGTCAGCGGGGGGTTGAACACACAGATCATCCGCATGTCCGAAAATGCCCGCAAATAGTGCTTCTCATGTGCGTTCAACGCATACATGGTACCATCCTGAATTTTAAAAATTTCTCCGGTTTCAATAACTTCCAGCTCTCCTTCACCACCCACGCAATAGACCGCCTCCAAGTGATTTTTGTACCAGATAAGTGTCTCCGTTCCGGCAAATATCGTGGTGTCATGAAACGAAAATCCCATTGCGTCTTTTTTGAGCAGCAGGCGACGACTAACCCATGTCCCGGTTTTTGAGGAAATGTCATTTTCAGATTCGATAATTTCTTCCAATGTCCTTACAATCATCACATTTCCCCTGTAAGTTTCTCCTTTTTTTCTGCGACGAGTTCACCTATGGATTGTTCAACAATTGAAATTCCCTTTAAAAGGGTTTCCTCATCAATGACCAGAGGCGGCAGGAATTTTACAACCTGATCGTCCGCACCCGCAAGTTCGATGATCAAACCGTTTTCAAAACATCTTTCCGAAATCTGTGAACAAAATCCCCTCTCCGGAACCTCAAGGCCGAATATCATACCGCGTCCCCGAACCGTTGCATCGAGTTCCGGAAATTTTTCCACAATCGCCTTAATTTTTTTTCTCATTAGCTCTGACTTGTATTTAACGGCATTGCTCAAATCCAGATTGTCCCAGTAATGAAGGGCTTCATAGGATGCCACAAACGCCAGGTTGTTGCCCCGAAAGGTGCCCGTATGCTCACCCGGCTTCCACTGGTCCAGATCATGTCGGAAAAGCAGAAGCGCCAGCGGCAGACCGGCGCCGATGGCCTTGGACAGAGTTACCATATCCGGCTTGATGCCGGAGTCTTCAAAACTAAAGAAGTCACCGGTCCGCCCATTACCCACCTGAATATCATCAATAATGAGCAAAATATCAAATTCATAACACACCTGTGACAGCTCCCTAAGCCATTCTGCACTGGCAATGTGAACTCCTCCTTCCGCCTGTATGGTCTCTACTATCACGGCAGCCGGCAGATCAAGCCCGCTGCTGTTATCGGTAAGCATTTTCCGGAAAAAATCCATAGTGCTGAAATCCGGTCCTAAATAACTGTCATAGGGCATAAAGCTGACATTTGAGCGGCTGATGTACGCCTCATCTCGATAAAAGTTATTTCCGGTAATGGAGAGAGCACCCATGGTAAGCCCGTGAAATCCATTGGTAAAAGCAACGATGTTTGACCGTCCTTTGACCATACGGGCCAGTTTAATCGCAGTTTCCACGGAGTTGGTGCCGGTAGGACCGGTAAACTGGACCTTGTATTCCAGATTCCGCGGCTGCAGAATGGTGTCATAAAGCTTTGTCAAAAATCTCTTTTTTGCGGTTGTTGCCATATCCAGGGTATGATGCGGCCCTTTGTTATTAATATATTCAATCAATGCATCGTTAATGCGCTTGTTGTTGTGGCCGTAATTGAGAGTTCCCGCCCCGGCAAAAAAATCGATGTACTGTTTGCCCGATTCATCGGTCATTATTGCACCCTCTGAGGATTCGAAAATTACCGGAAAGGATCGGACATATCCACGGACACGTGATTCTATCTGTTCAAAAATTCTCATTAATTTACTCCTTTTCTTAAAAATTAATTCGAAATCGGGCCTATATGAAAAAGGATTTCGGGCTCATGAACATTTTTTCCAAAATTCTCAGCGGAGAAGAATTCTTTTTCAAATTCAAACGGCGCATTTAACACTCGGGCCGTGGCCTTAAAAAGATTGACAGATGCCAGGTTTGAGGGGGTGATAGTAGCATCCAGATTTTTAACATTGACTGCTTTAGCTTTATTAAAGACATTTACCAGCATCTGGACGCCCAGGCCCCGTCCGCGATGCCTTTCATCAACCGCCACCTGCCAGACAAAAATCGTATCCGGTGAATCAGGCGGAATGTAACCAGTGACAAATCCGACTACCTGTCCCCGCTTTTTGGCGGCTATACATGTGCTGCCAAAATGACGGCACATGATCAGATAATGGTATATTGAATTAACATCCAGTGTCTTAGATGCCTTTGCGATTTCCCAAAAATATTTACCGTCCTCGGTGTCTGGGTTTTGAAAAACAATATCATCTGTTTTCAGACAGTTATCCGTAACCAAATTTCCCTCCGGCTATTCATTATGTTTCATTATTTTAAGGATTTAATCTGATCTGATTGAAGTTTCGCAGTTGGAAAAAACGATTGAGAAGACATTCAACATACTGAAAAAAAACAAAAAATAATTGAAAAAGCAGCTTTGATTTAGTATATTGAAATTGATCAACCTACTAAAAAAACTAAACAAAGATACGATTATATACTACCTTAACCCATTATCACTTACTCTGCAAAGGGAAATTGCTCAAAGAATTGTTTGCCTGAAATTGGAAATTGAAAGACCATTGGATGGTTGCATAATGTGATTGAAAAACGTTGCTTATTCTGATTTAATCCGGTCATCTCTTTGGAAGAATAAAGAATCTTGAGATTTTATATACAGTACTCTCCTTCTCGACACATTGATAATTCCTTGGCCTGCAGCTTCAAATAGTACTATGGAAAAATTAACATGACATGGAAATGCCTTTTTCAGTCCGAACCGTAAAAAGCGATTTGCTATCGACCCTTCCTGTCAGCACTATCAATATTTTAAAAAATGGCAAAAAAACGGCTTTAAACGACATTACAAGAAGTCGCTCTATAAGGCTCAAGCGGTATAAAAATATCAATTTTTCATCTGTTGGTATGGTAATTTATATAATAGCATCTCGCGCATGCTGAACATTCGGATATTTTATGAGTCTAAAAAAAATAGGAGGATTTAAGAAATGAGTAAACCTGAGAAAGAAATCGAAAAAAAGTACTCACACAACAGACAACAGCTTGCTGAATTCCTTAAGAATCTCGTTATACAGATTGAGGCAGGGGAAGTAACCATAGGAGAAGAACGAATCCAATTACCTGAAGATGTAATGGATGTGGAATATGGTTTCAAAATAGAGAAAGGCAAAAGCGAGATAGAGATAGAGGTAAAATGGAAATCAAAATAAGAACTCAGCGATAGATACATGTCAATCAGGGCTGGAATTTGGCTGACAATTTACCACATTTTTCTCAGAACGCAGAAACACCGCTTCTCATTTGATGGAGCGAATTTCGTTCAGCAAAAAAACATTGCCCTGATACAGGTAAACCACAGATTATTTTGCGCTGGCTTTTTGACGCTATAGTGAATGTCATTGTTATAGTTCCGTGCTGTTTCAATATTCGCAGCCGGCCTTGGGCAACAGTCTCATTAGTCTATGTCATCTGATTATAAACTAAAATAATTCTCATAATACGACCAGATCATGATTTTAGAATGGATTCAAAATAACCAGGAGGTGGTGTGGTGGCTGGGCACTTTGTCGATCGCAATGTTTATTGGCACGCTAATCGCCATACCCTGTCTGGTAATGAGAATCCCGGACGATTACTATTTGCAGGACGGACGCAAGAGGCCACCGATGTTCTATGACAGGAAGGTGCTGCGTATCATTTACCTGATAGCCAAAAACGTCATAGGATATATCTTCATTGGGGTAGGAATCGTTATGCTCGTGTTACCCGGCCAGGGTATCCTCACTATGCTGGTAGGGGCAATACTTATAAACTTTCCGGGCAAACAGGGCTTCGTACGCTGGATGGTTTCCAGGCATTCAGTTCTACGCTCGGTCAATTGGCTGCGTCGCCGCGCCGGGCGCAGGCCCCTAACCGTGAATTGACGGTCTTTCTTTCCGGTGTTAATTTTTCTTGATGGTAAAAATATTGCCGATTCCAGTAGTTTCCGGATCATAGAAACAGGTTGATTCTCCTGTGCTGATTAAGGTATATCGTCATTGAAAATTCCCTGGTCTGGAGCCTGTAATCGTGCCATGGAAATCAGTATATGGTCCTCGGGATCACAAAAAACCATCTGCTATTATGATAACCAGGCCACCTAATTAAACTTCACCTTCAGTGCTTATTTGATTTCCCTTGTTTTCATAAATTTGATCTCAGGCCATTTTTCCAGCACGAATCCCAACCGCCATTCTCCATCCGCCAGATAGGTCAGGTTGCCTTCTGCATCCAATGCCAGGTTGCGCTGGTTCGCCCTTTTGAATTCAGCCAGCCGTTTTCTGTTCTCGCACCCAACCCAGCGGGCGGTGGCATAATCGACCTGGTCATAAGCAGCATCCACGCCATACTCGGCTTTGAGCCGTGCCATGGTCACGTCGAATTGAAGCACACCAACGGCCCCCAGAATGAATTCATTTCCCAGAAGTGGATGGAAAACCTGCACTGCACCTTCCTCAACCAATTGGATCAACCCCTTGTGGAGCTGTTTGGACTTCAGTGGCGATTTGAGGTGTATACGGCGGAAATGCTCAGGCGCGAAATTCGGTATGCCGGTGAAACTAAGCGGCTCCTTTTTTGAGAAGGTGTCACCGATTTTGATCGTGCCGTGGTTATGGATGCCGATGATGTCGCCGGGCCAGGCATCCTCAACAAGGGAGCGGTCTTGGGCCATGAAGATGACCGGATTGGCGACTTGAATGTCTTTGCCGAGACGGTGATGACGCACCTTCATGCCTCGCTGAAAGCGACCTGAGCAAATGCGCAGAAAGGCAATCCGGTCGCGGTGCGCAGGGTCCATGTTGGCCTGGATCTTGAAGACGAATCCTGAGAACTCCTCTTCTTCAGGTGAGACTATGCGGGTGGTGGTCGACCTGGGTTTTGGGGATGGAGCCACCTCTACGAAGGTGTCGAGCAGTTCACGCACACCGAAATTGTTGATTGCGCTACCGAAAAAAACAGGAGTCTGGTTGCCTTTCAGAAACTCCTGCAGCTCAAAAGAGTTGGCCGCACCCTCCAGCAGGGCCACATCGTCGCGCAGTTCTTCTGCCTGTCTGCCCAGAATTTCATCCAGTAGCGGTTCACTCAAATCATGTATGGTAACCGTGTCCTCCGGCAGACTTTTCCGGCCGGGGTTAAAAAGGACCAGTTCCCTGCGATGAAGATTGTAGATGCCCTTGAAGCGTTTTCCCATTCCGATGGGCCAGGAAAGAGGTGCGCACTCTATCTGCAGGGTCTCTTCGATATCATCCAGGATATCAAGGGGGGCCAAACCTTCGCGGTCAAGCTTGTTGATGAAGCTCAGGATGGGCGTATTGCGCATCCGGCAGACCTCCATCAGCTTTCGGGTTTGTGTCTCCACGCCCTTTACGCTGTCTATCACCATGACCGCGCTGTCCACAGCAGTCAACACCCGGTAAGTATCTTCGGAAAAATCCTGGTGGCCGGGCGTATCCAGGAGATTGATCTCAAAATCACGGTAGTTAAATTTCATGACCGAACTGGTCACTGATATCCCGCGCTCCTGTTCGATGGTCATCCAGTCGCTAGTAGCGTGACGGTCGGCCTTTCGAGCCTTAACCGAGCCCGCCATCTGGATGGCGCCGCCAAACAGGAGCAGTTTTTCGGTCAGGGTGGTCTTGCCGGCATCCGGATGGCTGATAATGCCAAAGGTACGGCGACGGTTGATTTCTTTTTTGCAGGATACGTCACATAGGCTTTTCATATTTATGTTTTTATGAGGTGTCGGCTTTTCCGCGGCCAAGATCGCCACGTGCCGTAAAAATTTAATGGTCGCAGATTATGCCCGTTTCAAAAGAAACACACGGTACATACAGATAGCCCAAGACGGCACAGCAACCCAAGTCGGAAGCTGGCATGACGAGAAGGCGCCCGTTCTGCCCCTCAATACGAAGGATCTGTTCGGACACGCGACTAGACTGAAGGCACAGACCCTTGATTACAACAAAGGGATGAATTTAGTTATATCTCTCCCTGGACTAAGAACTGTTTAACTTTTTCCGGCAGAGATAATCCTGATCAGGGTGGTGTCTGGCAGAAAAGCGCATGGCTATGCGCGACAGACAAAAGCGGGCAAATCCATGTTGCAAAACCGAAAGATATTCTAAACTTATTCATGACAACAGTTAATTAGATTATTTTATTAAACCTGTCAACAGAATATTCAGTAATGCAAAGGAACGTATCGCTTTCACCGCCCCCAAAGAAACGGTTGATGGGGGCGGCATTCCCATAAGCATCAGTCTCAAGAAAAAGAATTATGGGCCTTTTATGTAGCTTTCTTTCGGGAAAAATTCAGTGTCTGAAAAGCACCATATACCTGAAATCGGAGGCCTATGATTTTTTCATTGACCGAAGTTCTACCTGTTTTTAGGTTAAAGCCATCCTTTAAGGGAAAAATAATGCCAGTGCCTGTATTCGATATTGTTTATTATTATTTTGACATTGTATGTAAGATGGATCCCGTGTTTCACGCTTTTGTCTGTCATTCCAGGCCTCGTTTACATCTCTCTCGGTTCGCATGACTATAATTGATCTGGTAATCATCGGCATTGTTATTGGGTCGAACAATCTCGCCGTTGCTTTGGCCCTGGGAGCCCTGGGACAGGCATCGAAACGATATCGAGTGATGCTGGTCTTCGGTCTGTTTGAGTTCTGGGTGCCCCTTATAGGCATCTGGCTTGGTGCTGAGGCGGCCAGGGCTATTGCTTTGCAGACTAACTTCATTGGGGGCGTATTGCTTTTTGGACTTGGCCTGCTGGGTGTGATCGGGGCTATCCTCAATCGTCGGAAAGACGAAAAGCTGGCCCGATATGTTACACGGTGGCGTGGACTGATATTGCTGGCAGCAGGGCTGAGCATTGACAATCTAATCGTAAGTTTTAGTCTGGGTCTCGGCAAGGTCGAACCATTAACCCTGGCCAGTACCATTGCCTTTTTTTCCGTGTTGTTTACGTGGCTTGGTATGCGGCTTGGCCGCGAATCGCGCCGTAATTGGGAACGTACAGCCAAGTTCGGCTCAGGCCTGTTGCTGATGGGGTTGGGTGTGGCCAGTTTCCTGGGCTGGTTTTGACATGACTGCCGGATTATGAACCGCCGCACTGGCTACTGAAAACATGGTTGTAAATTATTAAAAAGCAGATAAATCTATAAAAAGCCGGTAATTTACAAGCAACTTATTTTATAATATCTTAATAAATAATTTATTACCCTACGGCTCTCTTAATAACAACCCGGAGAAATATCCGGCAATGTTCAACTTTCAAAGAATAGCAGAAAACCGGATCAAAGAAGCTATTGAGCGAGGAGACCTTGACGACATTGAGGGTAAAGGCAAACCGCTGGTCTTTGAAGACGACTCGTTAATACCTCCAGATCTCCGGATGGCATACAAAATACTCAGAAATGCCGGTTTTATACCCCCGGAGCTCCAAAACGAAAAGGAAATCAAGACTGCGATAGACCTGTTGGAAAGCCTGGAGGATGAGCAGGAACGTTACAGACAGGCCCAGAAAGTAAACCTTATGGTTACCAAAATCAACATGTCACGCAAGAGGCCCGTCAACCTGGAAAAGGATCAGATCTATTACCGCAAAGTAGTAGAACGCACGACAGTCAGAAAAAAGTAGGGCATTCTATATTAGAAAAGTGGCTCCTGAGCCAGGAACTTTTCCCACAATATCTGCGTAGATAATATCCCCAAAAATCCGGCATTGTCTCTGAAACCCAGTTGTCCACCCTTAGCGCATTTATTCAGAAGTTTGCCCACCCTTGACACATCAAAATAACCGCTTCTGGATAGCCTGTGAGGTGAAAGGATTTCATAAATCTTAGAGACATCCGGTCGGTCTAAAAAACTTTCCTTGTTTGGAGCCAGATAAGGCCGTTTGGGACGACTTGCTATCTCTACAGGAAGAAGCTTTTCAAAGGCCTTGCGTAATATATATTTTTCATTTAGGCCCCTAAGCTTTAAGTGCGGCGGAATTCGTGTTGTCAGAGATATCACATTCGGATCAAGAAAAGGGTATCTTCCTTCAATCGAGTGACCCATGGTCATTCTTTCCCCCTGGGAACTCAAAAGATACTCTGACAGGAGCAAACGGGTTTCAAGGAACTGGGCCTGATGTAACGAGTGCCATGAGAAAAAGGTATCGGGCACACTGGCCTTGAGTTCTTCAACGGGATCGTAATCCCCGATGGATTCCTTGAGATTTTGACTGAAATAGGCAGTAAGTGCCCTGGTATTGTTCCATGTAGGACGGTGGGAATAGCCAAAGGTATTGGTAGGAAGAAGGTCCTTGTGATAAAAAGCCGTGAGCATACGCCCGGCCTTTGTGTTAGCCAGAGGTTCATGCGGATAAAGGCGGTTCAGAAGCTGAGGTCTTCGAAGACTATCAGGGGCTTTTGCCCAGAAACGGCGTATTTTATCTTCTTTGAAGAGGTCATAGCCTCCAAAAAGCTCATCTGCCCCTTCTCCAGTGAGGACTACTTTAAAACCCGCTTTTTGCACCAGCTCAGAGAGAAAAAACAGTGGGGCCGGAGCTGCCCTTAAGATCGGTCTTTCGCCATGCATGATCACTTCTGGAAAGACCTGACCGATCTGATGGTTTTTTACCCTTACCGCATTATAGTGTACCCCTATTGAATTAGCTAATCTCTGCTGAAATGCAGATTCGTCATAGGATGCATCTGCAAAGGCCAGGGAAAAGGCCTCTATTGGTGTTGATGTTAGTTTTTTAACTATGGAGGCGGTAATGGAGGAATCCAGGCCACCGGAGAGATATACTCCAACCGGCACGTCTGATCTGAGACGAAGGCGGACTGATGCAACCAAGGCATCTTCAACTTCTTCCGCCCAGGCTGCTTCTGATTTTTTATTATCTTCTTCTCCCTGCTTTGGAAAATCCAAATGCCAATAGCACCTGTGAGAAGAAAGTCCGTTTTCAGGTCTGATCTTAAGCCAGTTTCCAGGCGGAAGAGACACTATGTTCTTAAATGCAGTGCGAGGGGAAAGCACCGACCAAAATGTAAAAATCTGGCTCAAGGCAAGAGGATCAAGCGCAAGTTCCACATCAGGGACCTCAGGCAGTGCCTTTATCTCTGAAGAAAATGCCAGGAGTTTTGTGTTTTCAAAGTAAAACAGGGGACAAATTCCAAAGGGATCTCTGGCGAGCAGCAGTGATCTGTCTCTTTTGTCATAAACGGCAAAGGCAAACTGACCATTTAGTCGGTACAACATATCCGTACCCAAGTCCTCATAAAGATGAATCAGCACTTCTGTATCAGATGTAGTTCGGAATATATGGCCTTTACCCTCAAGCCCAGCCCGTAATTCTATATAGTTAAAGATCTCACCGTTAAATACAATCCATATGGAATCATCTTCATTGCTCATGGGTTGTTGGCCTGTGGTGAGATCTATGATACTCAAACGTGCATGACCCATAGCCGCTGGGCCGTGGGAATAATATCCCTTTTCGTCAGGCCCGCGATGATGCAACTGCTCTACCATGGCCCGAACTATTTCTTCGCAACCATCTCCTAAATCGCTACCTTCCAAATCATAAAGACCACAAATGCCACACATTTTCTGAGCCCTGCCTGATTACTTATCAGCTATTTTTGTAAATTGTCAGAGTTTATGGGGTCACCATCCACAGTTGATTCTCTGTTACTAACCTTACTTACACCCAGCTTAAATACCCCGTTAATCCCATGAAAGCTTACTTTTTCTTTATAAGATCATCCAAGGCACTGGTACATGTCGATTTTTGTTTGTACAGTGAGATCCATATCGGCGTATAGAATTTTGAAGATAAATGATTTATAAATGTAAGTGATATTGCGGCTTCTGTCCAAGGCCAGCTTGGCTAGATTGGTCAGTAACTTTTATTTTGACACGACTTATAATTCATCGGTGAAGTCATGGAAATTGAAGATACTGTAACCATACTTAATCGTCTAGGACTTCATGCCAGGCCGGCCTGCCGTTTCGCTCAAAAGGCAAGTGAATTTGATTCTACTGTATTGCTTGTAAAAGATGGGAAAAAAGTAGATGGAAAAAATATTCTTGAGGTATTAACCCTTGCCTGTCCTCATGGCAGCGTCCTGACGGTCAGGGCAGTTGGTCCGGATGCAGATCAGGCAGTGGCGAATCTTAAAACTCTCGTAAAAAATCGCTTTGGCGAGTTGGATTGATCATGATTCCAGAAAAAGAATGTGATTCGATAACATTAAAAGGAATAGGGGCCTCGCCCGGGGTCGTCATTGGTCCTGCTTTCTTGCTTGATTACCATAAGGTTAAGATCCCGAAAAGACAAATTGAGGAAGTTGAGATTGACCACGAAAAAAGACGCTTTATAAATGCCGTCTCTGAAGCAGAAAATCAGATAAAACAGTTGATTTCAGAAATCCCCAAAGAGTTTAGAAAACATTCAGGAATTTTTAAAGCCCACTTATTAATGCTGAAAGACCGTATGGTCTATGAGAGGACATTAAGGTTAATTTCTGAAGAGAAAATTAATGCGGAGTGGGCACTCAACATTGCTCTTGACTATGTCAAAGCGCTGTTTGAACAAGTTAAAGATCAGTATATCAGGGAACGTGTCGGAGATTTTGAGTACGTAGTACGTAGGGTCCAAAAGCTTTTGTCTGGAAGTCCTTCGGTGGATTTCAGCCAGCTGGAGAAGCCGGTTATACTGGTGGCACACGATCTGTCTCCCGCTGATACGGTCCAGATGGCCAAAGAAAAGATACTGGCATTTGTCACCGATATGGGAAGCCGAACATCTCATACGGCTATTCTTAGCAGATCACTCGGATTTCCTGCAGTTGTAGGTCTGGAAAACGCCACGTCTTCCATACTTTCCGGAGAGACTCTGATTGTAGACGGTTTAAGTGGTGATGTAGTAATAAATCCGAATGATTATCTCTTAAAACATTACATTGAGAAACAGGAGGATTACATACAATATCGTTTGGATGTAATCCAATATAGCAATCTCCCCGCTGAGACACAGGACGGATTCAGGTTCAAAATCAAGGCTAACATAGAGTTTCTTGAGGAGATTTCCTTTGTAATATCCCACGGCGCTGAGGGAATAGGGCTATACCGTACCGAGGTCATGTATCTGGCTCGCAAAGAACTTCCCATTGAAGAGGAGCTTTTTTTGGCTTACAGGGAAGTCGTAGAGCGTATGTCGCCCTTTCCAACGACAATTCGGACCTTGGATATTGGCGGGGACAAGCTCCTGTCGTCTGTCTCGCAATGCCATGAAACAAATCCGGCCCTTGGGCTGAGAGCAATTCGGCTTTGCCTGAAAGAGTCGAGCCTGTTTCGCATACAGCTCAGGGCAATACTTAGAGCCAGTGCCTATGGTGATGTGAGGATTCTTTTTCCTTTAGTGTCCGGCAGGTTAGAAATAATTCAGGTCAAGGAACACTTGGAAAAGACAAAGTATGAGCTGCAAAAAGAAGGAGTTGCCTTTGACGAGGACATAGATATAGGCATTATGATAGAGGTCCCCTCTTCCGTGTTTTTGGCGGACGTACTTGCTAAAGAAGTAGATTTTTTCAGTATCGGTACAAATGACCTCATTCAATATTCCTTGGCAATCGACAGAGGCAATGAATATGTAGCGCATCTATACGAGCCTTTACATCCCGGCGTTTTGAGGATGGTCCATCGTACCATAGAGGCCGCACATGAAGCAGGAATTGAGGCGGCAGTTTGCGGAGAGATGGCAGGAGAACCCATGTATTTCCCTATACTTATTGGCATGGGTGTGGATGAACTGAGCATGAATGCTTTAGATATACCAAAGATAAAGCGCTTGACGAGAATGAGTAACCAGGACCGATGCAGCAGCCTGGTTCGGGACCTTCTTGAATTCTCTACCGCACAGGAAATAAGAGGATATCTTTTAGATTTCCTCACAGCTGACTTCCCAGAGGAATTTGATTACAGTCAAGGGTTATATCCGGATTTCGTCGGCAGAGACGCTATGCATGTACCCTTGATGACTGGAATGAAAAAGAGCGTCCTGAAACCTGTCACGGAATAAACGGTCCTTTCTTACCTAAAATGCTGAATTTTGACAGAGTCGGCCAAATGACTACTGCGGCACTGCTGGCCTCTATAGGATCCGGCTTTGTTATAGCCTATCAGTATGAGGTTGCAGACCCCTTTATAACCAGCGTCGCCATCGAAGCGATACTCCCTTTTGGTGCATTTTGGAGGGCCCTTCACTTCTGGACCAGCCAGGCATTTTTCCTTCTCCTAACTTATCATGCCTGGCAAAGTATTGATGATCTGGCCAAAATTTCTATGCGACCTTCAGGTCGCAGGCAGTGGACTGTTCTGAGTCTCACCTTGCCCATGACCATCCTTGCCCTGTTTACCGGATATGTCCTGCGGTATGATGGCACAGGTCAGGCTGCGGGCACAATTGCCGAGCACCTTCTGCTAAAGATCCCGCTGATCGGCTACGGACTCAACCGTTTCCTGATGGCCAGTACAGATGAGGGCCTCAGCCGTATTTACCTTCTGCATCTGGTCCTTACTGCCCTGTTATGGGGGCTCGGCACCTGGTATCACACCCATCGGGTAATCCTGAGCCGGAAAATTTTTATGTGCGTTCTAGGCATTTCTATTACTGTAGCCATTCTATTTCATGCCCCGATAGACCTCCCCGGGAAAAATATAGACCTGATACAAGGTCCGTGGTTCTTTCTGGGGATACAGGAACTTCTGCGATTTTTTCCGCCATTCGGAGCTGGAATTCTATATCCGCTGATACCAGTGATCGCTTTCTCACTGCTACCCTGGGTCAGCAACAGGAAGATACCTTTTTCGCTCCTTGTCGGATGGCTTTTGACTTACTTTGGTCTGAGCCTGGCGGGCTGGTTAAGGTCAGCCTGAAATTTTGGTTTTTATAAGACTGTCATAAAAAGTCCCAGAAAAAAGATCCCAAGGTAGTATCTCCGACCTGAAAATCTGCAAAACGACGCATGACTGCCCTGAATCGTTCCTGTTCATCTGGAGATACAAGAAAACCAGGCAATGCCCTGTTGGAGACAAGGCTATCACTCGAATCAGTGTTTATACCCTGATTATTTACTAATTTATTTAATACGTCTATAAGGTTTCCAGATACCCCTTCTTTGTCCAGGTGCTCTATGATTTGGTGAATGGCAAGATTCACCGTAATAAGAAAGGGCTCCATATCTGCCTCACTACCGTTTTGGCAGACCTCTGTCGACGACATTGCCCTGCACGCAAAGGGACGGCGCTCATAGACACTGCAAAGTCCTACCCGATCCAAAAACGGGCAAGTCCCTTCACCGTGCTTTCCTGTGTCGGGAGGAAACTCCTCCTGCCTGAGGCAGAAATCCGCTATTTGATTCGTGCTGAGACTCGGCCTGTAAACAGATCCCATTGCCATTGAAGCCAGCAGCTTTTTAGGATCAGGATTATCAAAAAAAGAGGAACCCAGCAGGTATTTGGCTTCGATTGAAGTGGCAACTATATTTACAGTACAACAGACATGGCAGCCCTTTCGGCAGGCCAGGGAAAAATCTTTCAGGAACAGGTCATAAAAGGAGTAAATGGCGGTAAGGACCTTGAATTTGTTCGAATCATTCATCTGTACCATGACAAACTCAGCTCACATTTTTCATTTTTTTAGAAAATAAATTAGGACCAGTATACGTTGAAAGACTTTGGCCTGATCTAATAACTCACAGTAAGACGTTGATGGAGAACAATCCTTGTTCCATTGTTGTACAACATGATATAGAACGTATCGGATTCCATGGGCTCACCTATTGACACAAACTCGGCCTGCGAACCAATGTTGTACTTCCAGTAAAGGTCCTTGGAAGAGGTTTTTGCCGGTACCCACTGTCCTGATGTGCAGTCATAGTCAGACGGCGCCAGTAACCAGGTCATTTCAAATTCGGCTATGGTGGGCATGCCTCCCCTCTTTATGAGCATATGCACTGTCCGCGGCTGGTCTGCCATCGAGGCGTTGCCCATCTGAATTGGATTCTGGCAGTCCAAGACCCCCGCCACAAATTTGAAATATCGCACCTGGCCGGCTCCGATGTCATAATAACCCTGGTGTTTAGAGGCCACGGTTGTCGGGCTGTCATCAACTTCTAAAATTACAGACACAGCCAGCTCCTGACCGTACTCATCATCTCTCAAATAGATTGTGCCTGAATAGGAACTGACTTTCCCCAGGTATAAATTGTCACACGAGACTGAAAACTCTCCGGTGCCGGTCTCATTCAACAAAAGCCAATCAGGCATAGATGATACGGTAGCCGATACGGGATCACCGCAGTTGTCTTTCACACGAATGGTCTGCGCCCTGGGATTCTCCCACCCCACATATGCATAGAAGTAGAGTGAGGAAGGAATTACTGAAGCTGAAGTCGCATCATGTTGTTCCGGAACCTGTAATGTAACATGCATATCATCAGTCATGCCCCCGACGGCCACCCTAACAAGCCCGGTATAGGTAGAACCTGCTTGTACATCAGAGGCCCCTGCATTCAGGTTAAGAATGATCTTGGACCCTCCCCCAAGGCTGACAGACAACCATTCCCCTCCCAGAATCTTGGCCACGCTGCTCACATTAACCGGATTTCCACAGGCCGTTGTAAAGAGGGTAATCTGTTCTGAGTTACCAAATTCAAGAGAACTCTCGACTGAATCACAGAATAAGGTTGTACTTCAGGGGTGAACCTGAGAGAATTACAGGAGCTGAATGAGGTTTCCCAAAGATAATAATTGTTTAAATTGGCGGTGGGTGTCACCAAAAGGTAAAGATGGTAGCTCCCTACAGGAAGACTTGAAGCCTGTATATCACAAAATAAAGTTTCATTTAAGGGTCCGGTTATATCTGCCTTCCATGGTGCCACCGTGTCTGATAACGCTTCAAAGACACCATTCGACGTCAAAAGATAGATATTGTCAGGGTCTATTTCCGGTGAATATAAGCCAAAATAAATGTCTACTGGACCTGAAAACTGATAAGTGTTTAATGTTATACTAAGTGTGTCGCCTCCTGTAGCAACAGTCCCAATACCTATCGGTTTAGCCTGGGAAGCATCAGCACGTAACACTGGTGATGTCTCTGGAGAATATGTGAAGCTTTGGCAGTTGGCAGGAATAGGTATAATCGGGGAGTTAAACAGATCCGAAATGAATACAGAAGATAGGCTGTCAGTCGCGGTACGGACCCCCGGCTGGTCGAGTTTGCTTTTCCCCCATATCCGCGTGGTAAAGTCAGTATAATCCTCTTCATTTATACAGGGACCTGTGGCCGATGCAGTCTTCAAACCAGGCATGGCAACAATTGCCAACAAAAAAAGAATTAAAAAACCTCTTACGGTCCTTTTCATGGTCGATTTCCTTCTCTTTCAAAATATGTAAGATTATGGATAACTATCTCGAAAAAATTTCAAAAACTACCTTAAATCCTTGAGGATTTTTATGCCCCTCTGCGTCCGTTCCTGAGTGTTTCAATTATCACTATTCTCATTTGGGGCTGACAAAGACCTTTGAGAAGTAGTTTGCATGACCAACATCTTCCGGCGGTCTGTCAGATACTTTTTTGTGCTTATTTTTTGACTTGAACGCTGTTGATTCCGTCGATTGATAACAAACACTTAACCGTGGCCCAATCCTTATTAATACCGTTTTTTTTCCGGTTATAAACTCTTAACCCAAAACTATTACTACTTTGTCTTTTATATACAATCCGGATTGCACTATACAATACACGAAACTCGACTCCGCTCAAAAAAATTTGAGGTGACAGGCACAAAATTTGCTTTTAATAATTGCTTCATTCATGCTCAAGTGATCTGTCTTCGTCCAATGCACAGATAATAAACTTAAGTATTTCCGATGATTTGAATTTTTTGCTGGGATTATAGCTCTATGAACACAGTTTGGCCTTGTATTCTTCGCAGTTAACATGCAGAATGTACTACCATGCTAATTGAATCGAAACTTTATGAGGATATTATCGTTTCAAGTTCACCTCTTAACTCCAGTTTGTACATTTGTATTGTGGTCAGTAATGATTAATCCTCTTTTAGAACGGAAAACAGAAATCGGAGATTGATGATGGGGGAAAATGCCCTCTTAAAACTGACACTGGCTGGCTGGCTGGCGCTTATCGGATGGACACACCCAGGCTCGGCAGGCGGGGTGGCTGATAGCTGTATTCAGTCCTATAAAGATCGTCAATATGAACAGGCCCTTCCTTTATGCCTCAAGGCCGCTGAGCAGGGGGATCCACATGCCCAATACATTCTAGGAAAATTGTATTACTTTGGCATAGGCGTTCAACAGGATTATGTCCAGGCAGTAAACTGGTATCTTGAAGCGGCGGGACAAGGATATGCAGAGGCCCAAAACATATTAGGCTGGATGTATAACTTCGGCAAGGGCGTCCAAAGAAACGATACTGAGGCAGTAAAGTGGTATCTCAAGGCCGCTGAACAGGGGCATGCAAAGGGACAATGTAATCTCGGCTGGATGTACAATTTCGGTAATGGTGTTCAAAAGGACCATGCCGAAGCTGCAAAATGGTTTCGAAGGGCGGCTGAACAGGGATATGCCAAGGCCCAATACGGTCTCGCAGAGATTTATGCTAACGGCAAGGGCGTTAAGAAGGACGATAACGAGGCAGTAAAATGGTATCTCAAGGCCGCTGAACAGGGGCATGCAAAGGCCCAGTTCAATCTGGCAGTCGCCTATGCCCGCGGCAAGGGCCTGCTTCAAAGCGGTGGAACAGCCGCCGACTGGTACTACAAGGCCGGATTTTCTTATCTAAAGGAAGGCAAAAAAGATGATGCATTGAGGTGCGTGGAGCGGATCAAGGACCTAAAAATATCTTTGCATTTAAGTGAGCCCAAAGCCTTTCTGGCCGACAAGCTTTTAACCAGTATCCAAGGAGATGACACTTCTGAAACCTCGCCGGCTCCGGAAAAAAATCAGGATTAAAACCCGTGACCGTCTTATTTGGCAACGGTTAGCTATTATGATATGGTAAGTATATGTGAGGTGCCAGAGGAGTATTTTAAGTGATTAAAATTATTTCCGGAATAGTCGGCAGTTTTCGCCGAAAAAAGCGGCTTCCGAAGACTCAGGTGTTCGGAGGATGAGGAAGTATTTAGAGCAATGTCGATACAGAAGAAGGCCTGTAAAGCTGAATGCTGAAATCAGTGTCGAGGTCAAAAATGGCAATGTGACTAAAAAATATCTTGTTCCAGTCAAGGTCATTAACCTTTCGATCCAGGGATGCTGTATTATTACCCACACTGTATTACTTAATGGAAAACATCTATTTTTGGAAGATATTGGATCCAAAGAGATTGAAATCCAAATCTATTTACCAAAAAATCTAATCAATATTCCGGCTAAAGTCATTTGGTTTGATTATGCGGAGGAGTATAAAGGATTTAAAGTAGGATTAAGTTTTGGATTTATGAAAGACACCAACCTGAATTTTCTAAAAAAATATCTCTCTTCAAGAGACAGTGCTTAAAAAAAATAGTTGCATTGCCCTGCATAACCGCATCCAACATGGCGCCGTATCCGTATATAAAATGACCAATGACTTTTCCTGCCTGTCTCAGGCGAATCACATTACAAAGAACTAAGATAATAGAACGGCATAACAGGGAATGGTTCTCCTTTATGTTTAGCGAATTACCAAAGACGCTGCGGGGAATAATTTGAAATCCATATTCAGAACAGTCTATGAAAAAAGTCCGGACTGCACATAAATTCAAGGTCTCATGATTCTGCCGGATTAAGCCTTTTAAGGGATGTTTCAAATGCCTCAAGTGCCCTCTGATTAAACAGCACGAACCGGACCAGTTTTATTTCAGAATAGTTCCATAAAAAATCAATGATGGTGAGAAGGGCCACATAAGAAGCGTCTTTTAAGGGATATCCATAGGACCCTGTGCTGATAGCAGGAAAGGCCACCGAACGGATCCCCTTTGCCATAGCGACCTCCATGCTCCTTTGATATGCGCTTTTAAGCAAACGCTCTGCATTTGGGCTCGGTCCCCTATAGACCGGTCCCACCGTATGGATCACGTACCGTGCCTTGAGCTTATAGCCTCGAGTGATCACCGCATCTCCTGTATCGCAGCCTCCAAGGGTTCGGCACTCAGCAAGCAACTCCGGTCCTGCTGTTCGATGAATCGCACCATCAACACCACCTCCACCCAGAAGTGTGCGATTAGCTGCATTGACTATAGCATCGGTATCCTGCTGTGTGATATCACCCTGCACCAACTCCAGTATTGACGATCCAATTTTAATTTTCATAATGGCCCCTTGAATTATTTTATGCAGTCATTTTCTCAGTCCAATATATTTTATATTCCAATCCCTAGACCAGTTCACCCATCTTTTTCCCATACTAAAAAACTTATCATGAACTTTTTAATCAGGTGCTTTAAGCAACGGCATGAAACAGATACTAAAATATCATGCGGGTCAGGATAAATTGGATTAAAATATTAATTTATTATAGATAAGGCCATGCAAATGGTGAGAAAAAAAGAGATTTAATGATAGCTATCACAGAAATTGTCCCGAAAGTGGACTCCCAAACCCTTAAGCACGAGCTCTCAATTATTCATATCTGTCTTTCAAAACATTGGCAGACTTATTGCTACATACAAGAATGAAGAGGATAAGAATGGAAAATTCTATAGAAAAGAACATTAAGACAATTCTGAACACAGCAGTAGAAGTCATTTCAAACCCTGCAGGATTTTTCCATGATATGAACAAGACCGGAGGGTTTGTGGAGCCTCTTATTTTTATGATGGCGATAGGGGGTATCGCTGGTATTATCCGGGTTATAATGGCGGTTGTTGGACCCGGTTTTTCAATATCATTTTCTCAGGCCATTGCCTCCATTATCATAGCCCCGATTTTTGCAGGCATATTTGGGTTCGCTGGCGCCGGAATCCTGTTTATCATTTGGAAGATAATGGGATCTCAGCAGTCTTTTGAGACGGCTTACAGGTGCAGTGCATATGCAGGTGGAATCGTTCCCGTTACCACAGTGCTGGGGATCATACCTTTTCTGGGACCTATCCTGAACCTTGTTTGGATGACTTATCTGCTGGTCACAGCGAGTGTCGAAGTACACAAACTGAATCAAAAAATTTCATGGCTTGTCTTTGGAGCCATCTGTGCCGTATTTATCTTGATCATTATCAGCTCGCAACTTGCTGTAAGAAGAATAAACAGCGAGATGGGTAACTGGGGGGAATACGGTGAAAATAAGGAAGATGTGATATACGCAAAGGCAAACGATACAACGGAAGAATTTTTGAAAGGCTTTCAGAAACAGATAAATAGAGAATAAATACCGAGCCGACCGTTTCAGAATCTGTTTATCTCTTTTAATAAAAAAATAACTCAAATGGTTGCTGAGAATACAAAATGTTATTAATAGACCGTTACCGCGGATTCGGATCCTTTTTTAAAATCTCTTCAACTCATATAGCTATTCCGGTATAGCCTCCGGTTGATAGAGGGAAAGAAAAGTTCCCTGATCCAAAACGGATATCTTTACTACAGGAGGTATTGGGGTGAGAGCCAAGCTCTGCACCACAATGAAGTTCCTGCTAAGGATAGGTCTCAGCGTCTGTCTGCTGGCCTGGCTTGTATCAAAGACCAATCTGGATGATCTTCTAGAAGCCATAGTTGATCTGTCTTTCTATACATGGGTCTTTGCCTTTATAATGTATATGATCTCCCAGGTTATAGGTAGTATCCGCTGGTATTTCCTGGCTCATGCCCTTGATTTTTCCGGACCCTGGTTCACATACCTCAAGTATTATTTTGTAGGTATGTATTTCAACCTTTTCCTGCCCACCAGTGTTGGTGGAGATGTGTTTAAGATGCACCTTATCTCGCGCGGAAAACCCAAAAAGCTGAGAGCCACTTACAGCCTGTTGGCTGATAGACTATTTGGGCTTGCTACAATGTTTTTACTTGGAGCAAGTGCGGTCCTCATAGGACAGGGAACACTTCCCAATTACTTCGAGCACCTTCTTTGTGTCGCTGGAATGTGTGTTATCGCAATACTTATGGGTATGCCGATGCTTTACAGGTTTCTCGGCATTATCTGGCCGAAGCTGGGGAAAAGGCTGGCGGTACTCCTGGTGTTCTGGGAAAAGCCAAAGTCCCTGTGTGCAGCCTTGAGCCTATCTCTGGTTCTTCAGGTCCTGGGTATAAGTGCAGTGGCCCTTCTGGCTGAAGATATGGGACTCGGGCCCCCTTTGCTCTTTTACTTTGCGGCCTTTCCTTTGGTAGCAGTCCCCACAATACTTCCTATCAGCTTTAATGGTATAGGCATCAGGGAAGGTGGATTTATATACTTCCTGGGGCTGAAAGGTATATCTGCCGAAAAGGCCCTTACTCTTAGCTTGAGCGTATTTGCCATACACGTTGCAGCGGGCCTGTTGGGAGGCATTGTATACTCCTTTGGTTTTCACAAAAAGCTGCTTGAAGACTACACTGAAAAAATATGACCTCAGCGATATATTGCTTATTTTATAACTCTTACATCCAGACCAGCATTTTATAATGGAGTTTTTCCAGGTCCCTTTAAGGCCGATCTTTATCATTTCCCTGTTGCCGAAATAATTCGTTGTGATCCTTGGCAGTCAAGGAATCAGTCATTACAATAATCGACATGACAGTGACATCCAAAACTCCCCTTGTAGAAATCCGAAATCTAACCAAGCGATTCGGCGACAGGGTAGCGGTCAAGGATCTCGATCTCTGCATACACCCCAAAGAGTGTCTTGGGCTGCTCGGTCCTAACGGCGCGGGAAAGACTACCACCATACAGATGCTTCTCGGCCTTGTCCGTTACACATCAGGTGAAATCTCCATCTTTGGTGAATCCATACCAGAACGGTTGAAACAGGTAAAACTGAGGATAGGCGTGGTATCTCAGGGGGATAACCTGGACCCGGATCTGACCGTATATGAAAACCTTATTGTCTACGCATCATATTTTGGAATAGAACGTTCGACGGCCAGAAAGCGAGCGAATGATCTCCTTGATTTCTTTGCACTGAAAAATCGAAGCAATGAGATCATTCAACATCTTTCAGGCGGTCAGCGCAGGCGCCTTCTTTTGTCAAGGGCCTTGATAAACAATCCGGAATTGCTAATCCTTGATGAACCCACTATAGGTCTTGACCCCCAGGCAAGACACCTTATATGGGAGCGACTTGAAGACCTGATATCTCAGGGCACTACCATGCTCCTTACCAGCCACTATATGGAGGAAGTATCCCGCTTGGCCAACAGGGTTTTGATATTGGATGAAGGGGAAATAGTTGCACAGGGGGACCCCAAAAAAATGGTGGCAGACCTGATAGGATCGGAGGTATTTGAGGTAGTGGACAGCCCGAAAAATCTTACCGCCCTCAAAGAAGCCCTTCGTTCATGCAAAGTGAATATCGAGAAAACCGCAGACAGATTTTTCATATATGTACGTGAACCGTGCGCTGAGCTTGATACCATGGCTATTACCCTTCGTCACGTCAGTAAACGGCCGGCAAATCTGGAAGACTTATTCTTAAAACTGACGGGAAGGACCCTGAGAGAAAACTGATGTGGCTTCTTTTTTATAAAATATGGCTGAGAAATGCCCGGGTATGGCGAAAGCATCTCCAGGCAAGCCTGATAGGAAACCTGGGCCAGCCATTTCTTTTTCTCTTGGCCCTGGGTTTCGGCCTCGGGAGACAAATACCTCAAATAGAGGGAGTCACATACCTGCAATTCATAGGTCCTGGCCTGGTGGCTTCGGCGGTCATGTACAGCGGTTCTTTTGAGACGATGTATGGTTCATATACCAGACTCACGACCCAGAGGACTTACGAGGCCATACTTATGACCCCTGTGAGCGTTGAAGAACTCGCACTGGGAGAAATTGTCTGGGCGGCAACCAAGGGTATGATCTCAGGGCTCATAATGCTTGCTGCCTTACCGCTTTTTGGTCTGATTCCCTCCACCTGGATATTGGCCCTTATCCCAGTGCTCTTTTTGGAAGGGATCTTGTTTGCATCTCTGGGACTGATAATGACTGCTCTGGCCAGTGATTATGAATTCTTTAATTATTTCACGTCACTTTTTATAACGCCGCTTTTCCTGTTCTCCGGTATCTTTTTCTCCATAAGCACCATGGACCCTGTTGTACAGAAAATATCACTGGCCTTGCCATTGACCCATGCGGTCAATCTCTCTCGTATGCTTTGTTATGGTCGAATCGGCCCTGATTGGTTTATTCATGCGCTCGTCATAGCTGGTCTATCCTTTTTCTGTGCCTGGATTGCCATTGTGCTTATCAGGCGAAGGCTCATACTGTGAGACTACGATATACACTCACGGGTTTACAGGCGACTGAAGCCCTGGGTAATTGCCTGTCAAGGGTGCTTGAACCGGGAAGCGTTATCCTACTATCAGGAGATCTGGGGGCCGGGAAAACAAGTCTGACAAAGGCAACAGCCGCTGGCCTTGGAATAGAGAAAAAGGAGGTGACAAGTCCTTCCTTTGCCATCATCCATGAACACCTGCACGGCCACCTGCCTCTAATTCATGCAGATCTGTACAGGCTTGGTCTTCATGCAGACATCACAGAGACAGGTCTTGAAGACTATTTAGATGGAAAAAACGTAATAATCATCGAATGGGCCGAATACCTGAAGGAACCATTATTAGAAACGTCGATAAAAATAGAACTGGATTTTATTGACGAACAAAACAGAGAAGCTCACCTGTCCGGCAAAACCGAGATCTGGGGCGAAAGATTTTTAAAGCTTGATGATTGCATGAAGACTTTTTTAAATAGTTATATCTTCTCCTGAAGACAGCAGGATATCGATCTTTAGAATTTACCAGGCAATTTTTTCTACAGAATCATAATGGTCTATATATTTTATAGATTTTGTGATAAGTGAATGGATTAAACTATGGTTAGTATAGTGTTCAAAGACCCTGACTGGCGAGATTCAGCTTCACAAAAGCAATAAAGAGGCGGCCATGAAACTCCAAAAAAATAACAGGCGCTTCCCCAGAACAATTTTGGATTCACCCGAGGTAGGTCTTATTTTATACAGGCTGGACCAGGAATATGATGAGGGTTTATGTGAAGTATTTTACGCAGATGTGATCAACAGAAATCAGGGTGGCGCTGCCATTAAGACCAAAAGGGAAATAAAACCATCTACCATATTATATCTGCGCATCTATGATGCCCAAGCCAAAAAATGGGTGTCTTTTCAGGGAGAAGTCAAATGGACAAGGCAGAATTCTTCAAAATTTGGCTACTTTAATGCTGGAGTTAAATTTCAAAAACAGCAATCAGATTCAGAGGGACTATGGAAGGGTATCTTATCATCAGGCAAGATTCCATTGCCGTCGGACTATGAATTTTTTCTGAGAACCAGACCGGTAAAATATATTTGCAGCGATGCCATGTGCCCGGTTCTAAATAACATTGTCTGTAAATACGTAAAGGCTGGAGAAAGGTTCATTACCCAGGGAGAAAAAGGTGACAAATCCTACCTGATTCAAAGTGGTTCATGTGTGATAAAAGTTGAAAAGGGTAAAAAAACAATTCCTATTTCCCGATGCAGCGAGGGAGATATCGTGGGAGAGATGTCACTTCTTACAGGGGAACCAAGAAGCGCACATGTTGAGGCGGAGACCGACATGAAGCTCTGGTATCTTACAAAGGCAAAATTCGAGGAAATAGCTGAAGAATTTACTGAATTTCGAAATTTTTTGACCGATATCGTAGCCCATAGGTTTTCGTCCTGTAAGGAGACAGCAGAACGAAAAATTGGTAAATACCTGATAACAGATATCATAGGGCATGGCGGTTACAGTATAGTGTATAAAGGAATGCACTCCGGACTTAATATGCCTGTATGCGTCAAGATGCTTAAGCATGACCTGGCAATGGAACCCGACTTTCAGAAAAATTTCAGAAATGAGGCCAGGACTATAGCGGCATTCAAGCACCCCAACATAGTCGGAATATTTGATATAGAAGAGCTTTATCGAACAATTTTCATAATTATGGAATATCTGGAGGGAGTTTCTCTAAAATATCTTATAAAGAATAGCCCCGGACTCCCTTTTAAACGGGTACTAAATATACTGACGCAGGTATGTGCGGGTCTGGCCTATGCCCACAAACGCATGATTGTGCATCAGGATATAAAACCGGCCAATTTATTTGTACTTCCAAAGGATCGGGTCAAGATTCTGGATTTCGGCCTGGCAGCTTCCTGTGGTTGTGAGCTGGCCGGCATGGAGGGGACAGTCTATTATATGTCACCTGAGCAGATCAATTGTGGCGTGATAGACGAACGTACTGATATCTATGCCTTAGGTATAACTACTTACGAGATGGTTGCTGGCAAGAGACCTTATTCTCCGGAAGAGAACTTACCTGCCCTGTTGAAAATGCATGTGGAACAGGAAATCCCGGACCCCGCAGAGGCAGTCTCTAATATCCCGGATGAATTAAGGACATTTATAATAAGGTGCTGTCGCCGTGACCCTGATGAAAGATACAGAAATATTGATCAGGCGATGCGGGAATTGCACCCCCTTGCCCAAAAATTAGGTTTGGATGAAAAGGAGCTTTTCCGGGAAGAGAAAAAAATAACCACTCTCCACCTTATATATAGCAATTCCGAACAGGTTGCCCTGCGTCAACTGGTGGAAGATTTCAGTAAAAATGTCAAAAAATTAGGTGTTACATTGAAGGCGTCTGAATTCAGCGACATATGAACCCCAGTAAATCATTATCCGGCTGCGTGTTGATGCATTTGCAAAATTTCATTAATCGTCCTTCACAGTATACCTGCTAAAGCTGCACTTCCACCCTGGTTAAGGATAAGATGGTCCACTCTTGGCCCTGAATATTACAGACTCTCACCTCGACAGAAATCATCACGTTTTCCAATTCTTATACGACCAGGCGTAAAGTTGATAACATGAAAACATTTGCCCTTACCCATATTGGAAAAGAGAGGAAAAACAATGAAGACCTTTACCTGATAAGGCAAATGCCTGACGGTTTTACTCTGCTCGCCGTAGCGGACGGCATGGGTGGAAGAGCTGGAGGGGAATATGCGGCCAGAATATTGATTGAAAAACTTTCCGGTATTCGAAGGATTTCCGAAAACGTAGAGCGCCACCTAGTGGCCCTGGTAAGAGATGCGGATCGCTCCGTCTTTGAAAAGGCCGTAAAGATACCGTCCCTGGAAGGAATGGGTACTACGGTCACGGCGGCTTTGGTGCGTAAAGATACTGTATACTGGGTCCATGTCGGTGACAGCAGGTTATATATTCTGCATGGTTCTAAGCTGGTCCAGATTACGAAGGACCAGAATATGGCTGCGTTGCTTGTTTCCGAAGGCAAACTCACAGAAGAAGAAGCTGATATACATCCATCACGAAATCTTCTGGAACAATGTGTGGGCTGTGGTGATTGCAAACCTGTTACCGCCAATTTTGAGGTTGATAAAGGAGACTTGATTTTACTGACCACTGATGGACTTTACAGTGAAGTCAGCAGAGGAATTTTATCTTCCATTATGTGTTCTCGGCAAGGCCTGAAATCCAAGGCAGACTCGATGATACATGCCGCGCTGAAAGCCGGCGGCAGAGACAATATTACCGTCGTACTAGGAGAGATATAGGCCTTACATCTAAAAAGAGAAAGGCATATTCCAGAAAAAATCAATACCTCATCGAATAAATGTATTCCAGTGGGGCTTACCTAACGGACGGCAGGTGAGATGACAGATCAAATGACCAAATAATCGCCGCTTAAACCCTCTATAAGATAAGCTGCCACAGTTCTCATAAGTCAAAGGTATATGGTTTGACATGTCTGGTTCTGCCGGGCATAATTGCCTTTAAGACATCAAATCTGTAGAGGGGACAAAGAGGATGTCACGTCTTTCCAAAGCCTTAATCTTGGGCTTACTGATCGGCATGTTTGGTTTGACAGTAACCTGTATCCCCTGCATTTATGATCTGGAGGAAAATTTCGGCCTGAATTGGCTGTTCAAAATAAGGGGGCCGAGAAAAGCCCCGTCCGAGGTCATGATAGTTACCGTAGATGAGGCATCAGCCGATAAATTAAACCTGCCGCTCGCACCTGACAAATGGCCCCGCGGCCTTCATGCCCAGCTCGTCGAAAACATCGTCAGCAAAGGCGCAAAAGTGATTGTCTTTTGTATGACTTTTGACGAAGTCCGCTCCCCTGAGCAAGACATTTTATTTGCCCAGGCGATAAAAAATGCAGGGAATGTTGTCCTGTGCGAACGCTTAAAAAGAGAGGAGATTCGTTTAACTGACAAAAAGGGGATGTCAATGAAGACATTGGGAATGGAAAGATTGGTGCCGCCAATACCTCCTCTTGCAGAGTCTGCGGTCGCCTTGGCGCCTTTTCCCCTGCCCAAAATCCCTGTACAGCTGAGCCAGTGCTGGATGTTCAAAACAGGTATGGGAGACACGCCGACTGTACCAGTCGTGGTTTTCCAGATTTTCGCCATGGACATATACGATGAGTTTGTCAGTTTGTTGAAAGGGACCAGTCCCTCTCAGGCAGACATGTTGCCTCACGACAGGGACACTGTAATTAAAACAAAAAGTATAGACAATATTATATATATTTTGAGAGATATCTTTGGGAAGAACCCGTTGATCGCAGAAAAAATGCTGGAAGAGCTTCGGAATTCAAATTTATTATCCGCCGACATAAAAAAAAGACAACTCCTTAAATCACTTATAAAAATGTATCAGGGTGACATAAGCCGTTATCTGAATTTTTATGGTTATCCAGGCACGATTACAACCGTTTCATATTATGAATTATTGCAACCCAAGGGGAATAATGGATATCAAAAACAACTTGATCTTAATGGCAAGGCCGTATTCGTTGGACTTTCAAGGCGCCTGTGTACAGAACATAAACATGGATTTCATACCGTTTTTTCCCAACCAAGCGGATTAGATATCAGTGGCGTTGAAATAGCAGCCAGTGCATTTGCAAATCTATTAGAGGATATGCCCGTACGGTTAATCGATTTTCGTATGCATCTTGCCTGCATTTTTCTCTGGGGGATGATGCTTGGCATTGTATGTCTCTTTTTACCTGCATTCATCGCTGCATTCAGTGTAATAGGTCTTGGCTCTCTTTATCTGACAGTTGTCTATTATCAATTTAAGCATATGGGAATATGGTATCCGCTCATTACACCTTTGTTTTTGCAAGCACCTGCAGCTTATTTCAGCATTGTTTTATGGAAGTATTTTGAGGTTAATAAGGAACGTCGTAATATCAGAAATGCCTTTGGATATTACCTGCCGAACAATGTCGTGGACCAACTGGCTCAAAACATAACGAATATAAAATCAAACAGTCAAATAGTCCATGGGACCTGTTTATTTACAGATGCAGAACAATATACCAGCTTATCTGAAAATATGGATCCAAGAGAGCTTAGCAGCTTTATGAATAAATATTATGAAGTTCTATTTGAATCGGTAAAGCTGCACAAAGGTCTAGTATCAGACGTTGTCGGAGATTCCATGCTGGCGATATGGGCCACTGCACAGCCTGATTCCGCTCTCCGGACCAATGCATGCCTCACTGCACTTGATATTTCGGAAAATGATAATTTAAAGCTTTCGACCCGCATCGGTTTGCACTCCGGATATATGTCGCTTGGTAATATTGGTGCCGTCAATCATTATGAGTACACCCCAATCGGAGACATCGTCAATACGGCATCAAGGATAGAAGGGTTAAACAAATACCTGGGTACATGTATCCTGTTATCAGAGGAGGTGCTGTATCAACTTGAAGGTTTCCTGACCAGGGAGCTCGGTAAATTTCTTTTAAAGGGTAAATCAAAACCAGTTGTTTTATATGAATTGATATGCCGTATTGAAGAATCCAGCGAACAACAAAGACGTCTTAGTATGATTTTCAGCAAGGGCCTAAATGCCTTCAGGAGCCAATCATGGGAAGAAGCAACCAAAGAATTTCATAAATTATTGGAAATCTATGGCCAGGACGGACCTTCTTCTTTTTATTTAAAGCTATGTAAGAAGTATAGAGATCATTCTCCAGGGGAAATGTGGGATGGTTTAATCTCTTTTGACAATAAATAGATTATCTTATATAATAAGAAAGTGATCCTATTATTAACTTAATTTTTATGTATACTTTTATTAGACGATAATTCCTCCGGTTCTTTCACTCCTAAGGCACGGGATATGAGCTTATGAATCAAATTCCGATCAGCCGTCTATCACTAACTATATTTACGTGCCTGTTAGCAGGCTATGTTTTGCCTGGTGTCGTACATGCAATAACGTGCGAAAACTGGGTGGGCAAAATTGTTTCCATTCAAGGCAAAGTCTGCATTCGCAGATCAAATACAATCCAATGGACACCTGCCAAGACAAACGACATTGTATGTCCCGGTGATATTGTCCATACACATGAAAAAAGCCGGGCAGCTATTATATTAAGTAACAAAGTCATTCTCCGTCTTGACGAGAAGTCAACCATCATTGTTCCAGCACCGGAAAAAAAGACTATCTCCGTAATTGATATCATCAACGGAGGGGCCAACTTCTTCAGCCGTTCCCCCAAGGGTCTGAAAGTGCTTACACCTTTTGTCAACGCCTTTGTGGAAGGTACGGAATTCTATATAGAGGTTGAGAGCGACCAGACTCTATTGTCGATATTTGAAGGACAGGTGGAAGTCCGAAATGAGGCCGGCAGGCTTGTTCTGTCGCGGGGTGAATCAGCAGTGGCTAAGGCAGGACAAGCCCCTGTTCCCCGTATTGTTGTGCTAGATCCCATGGATGCGGTTAAATGGGCTCTGTATTATCCGCCTGTCCTGGAGTATCGCCCAGACGATTTTGGTTCTGATACGGGTTGGCAGGCCAAGGTTCGCAGGTCCATCGAGTTTTATTGGAATGGTGACTTGACCAGTGCATTTTCCAGCATTGAGGAAGTGCCTGAAGATATCCAGGACCATCGTTTTTTCATCTATCGCGCAGGATTGCTTCTTACCGTTGGCTGTGTTGATGAAGCAGGTGTTGATATTGAAAGGGCGCTCAATCTTGATCCATCAAACAGTGAGGCATTTGCCCTCCAGTCGATCATCGCCGTTGCCCAAAATAAAAAGGACCAGGCCCTTGATTTGGCACGAAGAGCTGTGAAACTGGCCCCTGATACACCTTGCGCAAAGGTTGCGCTCTCATACGCACAGCAGGCCGATTTCGATCTACAGAGTGCTTTGTCCAGTCTTCGAAAAGCAGTGGAACTAGGTCCAGAAAATGCTCTTGCATGGTCCAGGCTATCTGAATTATGGCTGTCTTTCGGAGATCTGGACAAGGCACTTGAGGCGGCAGAAAGGGCTGTCGTTCTAAATCCCAACATTGAACGGACACAGACTGTTTTAGGATTTTCTTATATTACTCAGTTCAAGATAAGGGATGCAAAAAGATCCTTTAAAAAGGCAATAGAGCTGGATCAGGCAGCTCCGCTTCCTCGACTTGGACTGGGATTGACAAAGATCCGGCAGGGGGATCTGCAGGCGGGCCGTGAGGATATTGAGATAGCAGCAAGTCTTGATCCTGCCAATTCTCTTATAAGAAGCTATTTGGGCAAGGCGTACTATGAAGAAAAGCGAGATATGCTGGCCCAAAAACAGTATACCATTGCAAAGAAGCTTGATCCGAATGATCCCACAGCCTGGTTCTATGACGCGATTCGAAAACAGACCATTAACAGGCCGGTAGAGGCTTTGGAAGATCTACAAAAATCCATGGAGCTGAACGACAACCGGGCTGTTTACCGTTCACGCTTCATGTTGGATGAAGACCTTGCAGCAAGAAGTGCCAGCCTGGCCCGAATATATAATGATCTGGGATTTCAACAACTGGCCCTTGCAGAAGGCTGGAACTCACTTAACGTGGATCCCACCAATTATTCAGTTCACAGGTTTCTGGCTGACTCATACGCTGCGTTACCACGACATGAGATCGCCAGGGTAAGCGAACTCCTTCAGTCACAACTTCTACAGCCTATTAATATTACTCCGGTTCAGCCTCAACTTGCCGAGAGTGACTTGTTTATTCTGGATGGAGCCGGACCTTCGGATCCTTCATTTAATGAGTTTAATCCGCTATTTAATCGTAACCGTCTTGCACTGCAAACCAGCGGCGTTGCGGGGGGGAATAGTATTCTGGGTGATGAACTGGTCCAATCCGGCGTTTGGGGAAGGATGTCTTATAGCATCGGACAATTTCACTATGAATCTGACGGGTTCCGGGATAATAACGACCAGGACAAGGACATTTACAACGCCTTTGTGCAATTGAGCCCCTTGCCCAATACAAGCATTGTGGGAGAAATCAGATATAACGACAGGGATTTTGGTGATCTGGAAATTCTTTTCGATCCGGATCGGTTTTCAGAGCACCAAAAGCAGAACCTAAAGCAGAGAACATACCGCCTTGGATTTCACCACGGCTTCACGCCTAACTCTGAAGTTATTGCTTCAGTTATCAGTCAGGATATAGAAGAAAGTATAGATGACGAGGTTGAGATCGCGAGTTTGGATATTAATCAGGACACGGATGGCTACCTGGCAGAACTGCAGCATTTATACCGGAAAAGCTGCCTTAATATCATCAGCGGTCTTGGTTACTATAATGCCGAACTAGATAGGGACTTCGGGTTTCTTCCATCAGTACCCTATATTCCGGAAGATTTTTCCAGTGAAAAAAGAGATATTTATCACACTAATTTGTATCTATACACGCAAATTAATCCTTTGAAACAATTAACGTTAACAACCGGAGTCAGTTACGACTCATTCGACGACGACAAAACAGATAGTGACCAGCTCAACCCTAAATTTGGGTTGATTTGGCAGCCGTTTCAACATACGACTTTACGTTTTGCCGTATTCCGAATCCTCACAAAAACATTGATTTCCGATCAGACCCTGGAACCCACACAGGTGGCAGGTTTTAATCAATTTTTTGATGATGTTCCGGGGACTGATACTTGGGTTTACGGGGGCGCAATCGATCAAAAATTCTCAAACCGCCTTTTTGGTGGTGCAGAATTATATAAAAGAAAGATGGATGTGCCCTATGAGATTATATCAGTAACAGAGCCCATGTCTGAATTTAACGAGGCGGATTGGGAGGAATACATCGGCCGCGCTTATCTTTACTTTACGCCTCATTCTTGGCTGGCGACAAGTGTCGAATATAGTTACGAAGATTTTGACAGGAAAGATGGATTTTACGGAACGGAGGAATTCGCTGATCTTAAAACCCATAGACTGAAATTCGGCGGCGGCTTTTTCCATCCTTCAGGGTTATTTGCGAGACTGAAATTGACTTACGTAGATCAAGATGGCGTGTTTGTTGATCCTTTTATGTCGCTGACCTTACATGATGACGATCAATTCTGGGTGGTCGATACAAGTATTGGTTACCGCTTGCCGAATCGTTTTGGATTTCTCACCTTGGAGGCAAAGAACCTTTTCGACCAAGATTTTAAATTTCAGGATACAGACTCACGTAACCCAACTGTTTCACCAGAGCGTCTTATTCTTTTACGGCTTACGTTGGCTTTTTGATTGTGGCTGTAAATGTATAATTCCCTCGCAAAAAAGGAGGACAAAAATGCCTAACTACAAAGTGGAATTGGTATTTGATGACGCAGGAGAGCTTACAGATGTTAATCCTGTTGATGTTGGTCAGAAAGAAAAAACAAAAAACATAGAAATAAGCAGCCTAACGGAAAAAAGACTTAAAAGGCTTATACCACATACGTTTTTCTATGGGAATGGCAGCCCGGGGTGTGCAACATATAGGACATCTGATGGATATGTTACAATTTGCTGGCCGTAACCTTAACCTTTTTTGATTTAAGAAGGGATATCCATTTAGCTCGACCCAGATGTATCCTGAATGATAGACCTGTAGGACTCTCTATTTGTCTCTAACGATTTCAAAATTGTTCAGCAGGGTGGTCGTTTACTACGATGTGGTGAGAGCCTTTTGGAATTGTTGGCGGATTATCCCTTCATCATCTCATATACAGAGGGAAATCTGGAAAGATCGGTATGGGGAAGAAAGAGGGAAGCGGTTAACTGATTCATAAAATCACCGCGCACATTCATCTCCAGATAAGTGATCCGGTCGCAGATCTCCTCCACCTCTTTTCCGGTCTTTCTATTTCTGAGGGCCTGCATGGCACCCGTACCTGCGGCATTTTCCAGGGACTTAAAGCGCTCAATGGGTATATCTGGCAGCATCCCGATTATTACGGCCTTTCGAGGATCTATGTAATTGCCAAAGGCCCCTGCGACATAAAAAGTCTCAATATCCTTAAAATCGATTCCCACGCTCTGGATTAACACGTTCAGTATGGTGTACATAGCGCCCTTTGAACGAATCAGGTTTTTTATGTCGCTCTGGCTGATATAGACCGGCTTTTCATGACCTGTCTCATGAGGATCTGCCACGACATAAATCCATTCTCCATTTAACTGCTGCATTCGGGCGTTATCCCGATCCACTACCAGCCTTCCGGTTGAATCAACCAGTCCTGCGACAAACATGGCCGCCAAAAGATCTATTATTCCTGAGCCGCACAATCCCTTGGGGGCCTTGCCGTTTTTGGTGTGGAAGATTACAGCCAGGGTGTCCGGGTCTATATCCACCCTGTCTATGGCACCCGGCTGTGCACTCATGCCACAGGAGAGGATACCTCCTTCCAGTGCCGGACCGGCCGCCCCTGCACAGGCCACCAGCCAGTCTCTGTTACCCAGCACTACCTCTGCATTGGTACCCACATCCACCAGCATGGATATCTCATCCTTGCGGTGCATGTCTGAAGCCATTATCCCTGCAAGGAGATCACCGCCGAAATAACTCCCCACGTTTGGAAAACAATAGAGCCAGGCCTGGGGGTGAACATTCACTCCGATCTCCCCGGGCCGGATCAGATCAAAGCGGTTAACCACCGGAATATATGGTTCCCTGCAGATATGGGCCGGGTCAAGGCCTAAAAGAAGGTGGCACATGGTGGTATTGCCGGCCAGTGCAATAAAGCAGATATCCTCTGCACTCATACCCTGTCCTGTCACAATTTCCTGTACAGAGGAGTTAAAAAGGTCAACGACTTCGGACTGCAGCCTGTTCAATCCGTTGCCCTGCCCGGCAAAAATGATCCTTTCAAGTATATCCTCACCATGGACGCCCTGGGGATTAGTTTTTGACAGAGTAGAAACGATCTCGCCTGAACAAAGATCCATCAGGTAAAAGGCCACAGTGGTGCTTCCAAGGTCCACAGCAAGTCCGTAAGGGTGCAGGGGTCTGCTTTCAGCGCTGACCTGAACGACTTTCCATTCGGATCGCCCATAGAGTAGCAGCGTCTGAACCCTGTAGCCAGAGGAAGGAAGAATGTAGGGCAGGACTTTGCAGGTATTTAAGGGAATCAAGGGCCGCTGTCCGAGGATATTCTCCAGGGCCGTTCTTAAACGTGCCTCGTGACTGCGGTTGTCGCTGAGAGAAGGGATGGGAAGATCAAGATCGATTACGCGGGCTACAGGATCAAAGCGGTTCATTCCTGATTTGAAAACCTATTTCTGATCTCTTTCATGCTCGCTCTGGTCCGGAGTAACATCGATAATAAGAGAGCTGGCATCCAGACCGCTATTGGCCTCATCACGACGCCTGGAACACTCCTTTTCAAACTGGCGCATCACCTTGCGAATGCGCCATGCCATATATAAGGCCGCAACGGAAAAGACTACTAAGGCACCCAGAAACAGTGGCAGGGCCACAAAAAAGGCGGCCACGGCGAACAGTACAAGCGCAATCAGGGTAAACGGAGAGATATTGGTTGATCTATAGTATATTCTATTTTGTGTCATTCAAGTCCTTGTTAATTTCATTACTGGATTATTCTTATACATTAAACATGCGAGTTCAAATGTTCAATGTGCGATGTTCATTTTTTTGGTCTCTGAAACCGTAAACAGTTCAATCATTCTTTTCTTTTATAGACTGAATGAATTCCTGCTCTATCAATTCAGGATCTCCAGTATTGTAATTAAGGATATTCTTCAGCGAGAAAAAAGAATCAAGATCCATCTCTTTAAACTTGATCCCCATTCCTTCTTCTTCTGTGCGGACTACAATCCCCTTTAAAAAGAGAACGAGTTTTTTATCGCTATCTGAAACATGTAACTCTATGTCACAGACAGTGCCCACAGAAAATTTGACATCACTGTAACAGTAAATCCCTTTTAAGCTGATATCTCTTGTCTGATCGCAGCGTATCTCCCTGTTCCCCTGTTCCTGCGACCAGAGGCACGCAACCGTCTTGAATGGAACCCTGCTGTATTTGCGCTTTTCATTATATGTTGTCTTCATATTATTCTCTCAAGATCCTTCCACCATAGACCTGATTTTAAGACGCAGACCCTGAAGCCTTATAAAACCCTCGGCATCTGACTGGCTGTAAACATCGTCTTCCTCGAATGTAGCAAACTCCGGCCGGTATAGCGATTTCTCCGCCTTTCTTCCCACCACCTGGCAGTTACCTTTGTATATCTTTAATCGAACCCTTCCGCTCACATTGGCCTGGGACTCGTCTATGAGCCTTTGAATCAGCTCACGTTCGGGAGAAAACCAAAAACCATAATAAATAAGCTCTGAATAACGGGAAATCAGACTGTCCCGCAGGTGCATGACCTCCCTGTCCAGGGTTATGGACTCCAGGGCCATATGGGCTGAACGGAGAATAGAGCCACCCGGCGTCTCATAAACTCCTCTGGATTTCATGCCCACAAAACGGTTCTCAACCAGATCCACCCGTCCTATCCCGTTATCAGCACCTATGGAGTTAAGTCTGGACAGAAGATCTGCTGCAAAAAGACGCTCCCCATCAAGTGCCACGGGGTTTCCCTGTTCAAAATCGATCTCAATATAACAGGGCTCATCAGGGGCGTTTTCAGGACTCTTTGTCCACATGAACATGTCTTCATGCGGTTCCGCCCAAGGGTCTTCCAGGATTCCGCCTTCATAACTTATGTGCAACAGATTTGCATCCATACTGTAAGGCCTTGCCTTTGTTACCGACACCGGTATACCATGGGCCATGGCAAAGTCCACCAGCTTCTGTCTGGAATTGAGATCCCATATGCGCCAGGGGGCTATAATCTTGAGGTCAGGCGCAAGGGCCATAAAAGAGAGTTCAAAACGGACCTGGTCGTTTCCCTTGCCGGTGGCCCCGTGGCTGACTGCATCCGCCCCGACTTCCCTGGCCACCCGTACATGTTCCCTGGCAATCAGGGGTCTGGCGATGGAGGTACCCAGCAGATAGGTGCCCTCGTAAATGGCATTCGCCCTGAACATGGGAAAGACAAAGTCCTGCACAAACTCCTGTTTGAGGTCCCTTATCACTACCTCAGCGGCCCCTGTATCCAGGGCCTTCTGCTTAACAGCCTTCCAGTCCTCTTCCTGGCCTATGTCTGCGGAGTAGGCAACTACAGGACAGCCGTATGTTTCCTGCAGCCACTTGAGAATTACAGATGTATCTAATCCTCCTGAGTAGGCAAGGACTATCTTGTTTATTTTTTGTTTCGGCATATGGTAATTCACCTTAACCCAATTCCTCGATTTATAAAGCAAACGCAACGAATAAGTGTGCGACAATAACCAATCTATCAAAAAAACATATTTTTACAATGGAGCAGGAACGCCTGTGTGCCTAATTAATACAGGCGGCAAACCGATTATACACCAACCCTGATCCTGTATTTCACCTTCATCTCTCCATCCCTTGGGACCTTTACATCGAATTTAATGGTATAGGCATCGATCTTCTCATAAGGGTAGTTGCTGCTGATTACCGACCAGTTTCCGGACAATGGTTCCACGATACCCACGACAATATCCTCTTCTTTATGGTTTCTGAGTGTTATCTCCCACTCAGATTCATAAAGCCTGGTAGTAATCTTTCTGTAGTCTGTCTGGGTCCTCTCTGCCACCACATCGAACGCCTCACCAACCTTCAGCCGCACATCCTCATCTTTCGGGGTGTGTTCTATCCTGTCTTCGCCTATAAACTGCAGACTCTTATCAACATCCTGCTTATAGAGGCGCATAATCCCTGCGGGCAGGGGCATGCCCAGGCTATTGGCCTGTGAATTTTTGAACGTGACATAGACATTCACCTGCTGTTTTGGATTCTGGTCCTGATAACTTCTGATAAAATACCCTTTCGTCCCCTGAACAAGCAGCTCTTTTCGAATCTTTGAACCAACGGCCTTGAAAAGACTGACCTGTTTTGTCTGGTTGTCCTTTATTGTGGTTGTCCTTTGCAGGTCATATATATGATATTCAAAGAAGGGCTGTTCCTCAAATTGCTGGGCCCCCGTCACTTTGCTGGGCGCCATGGCATAAACCCTTTCGCTGGCTACTGCCTCCCTGACCCGATGGACCTCCCCTGCTACCAGTTTCAGAGCGGCATTCCTGTAAGTTGCGCCACTCCTGTTGTCCAGGCTCACCCAGCCGGATATGTCCGCGGACGTATCGTCATTACTCACAACAACGATGTAATCCGCCTTCCAGTTAATATTACTGGTAAGATAAGAGACTTCCAGCTCATGAGTATTCGTGCTCCTGTTGTCATAAAGCCAGGTGAGGGTCGGTTTTGCTATGAGGTTTTCAGGGATTTCAGGAAGGATCTGGTAGCCCGGATGTCCCAGATATATCTCGTCTTTTATCCTATAGATCTGCCCCTTGTTATTGCTTAACAAAGTCGCTTCCACCACCTCCTCTCTGTCCTGAAATTCGTTCCGGCTCATTAACTTTATCTT
>JAGYNZ010000060.1 GCA_018399745.1 Deltaproteobacteria bacterium
ACCGATCCAGGTGCTTTTGAATGTTGGTTCGGAATGGCATCATGATTTCAGCATAGTACCGTTTGGCTGGTTCAAACACTCTGCTTTCATCGGTAACATAGAGGTCAGAAGTTGCCAGATGAGAGCCAAACAGGTCGCAGGGAAACAATATCTTTTCCTCTTTCAGGTAGGTCAGCATGGTTTCCGGCCAGTGCACCCATGCGGCATGGACAAATTCCATTGTCCTGTCGCCGAGGGAAACGGTTTCTTTGTCGGCCACCGTCTTAATTCTGTCTTCGGGAACTCGCAACAGGTCCATCAACAGGCCCTTACATTTGGGTGTGCAGATGACCTCGGCCATAGGATACCTGGCCAGCACTGCCGGTATTGACCCAGAATGGTCCTGCTCGGCATGATTGGCTACCAGATAATTGATCTGTTTTACCGCCAGGTCATCAAGGCGTGCCATCAGCACAGGTTCCATGGTCGGGTCAACAGCATCAATCAGTGCGGTTTTCTCACTGCCCTGAATCAAATACGAATTGTAGCTCGTGCCATCAGGGAGCGGTATCAGAGCGTCAAAAAGGCGTCGGTCCCAGTCTACTGCCCCTACCCAGTAGATTCCCTTTTTAATCTCCCGTGCCTGCAAGTTAATCCTCCTTTTCAAATTGGTCCTTGGCAGCCCCGCAGACGGGACATACCCAGTCATCAGGGATATCCTCAAAGGCGGTTCCTGGCTCTATACCGCCATCAGGGTCGCCCTTTTCCGGATCATAAATGTAATCACAGACCGTGCATCTGTATTTCGTCATTTTGGGTGCTCCTTCCTTCCATACCGATATAAGCAGTATGCCTCTGTTAACAGCAGCTCTGAGGTTTATAACTGGCGCATAAATGCAGTCAAGGCATCTTTTTCTTCTTTTGTAAGGTTCAGCCTGGTAACCAAATTGAAAAGCTCTACCGTGTCTTCCAGGGTAAGGCATCGTCCATCATGCATATACGGCGGTGAGTCCTTTATCCCACGCAGGGTGAAGGTCTTGATCGGGCCGTCGGAAATATTATACTGGCCGTTGATCATTTCCGGTTTATAAAATCGGCCCACTTTGAGATCGTGCATCTTGTCATCGAGATAAAAAGGAGACGGGTGACATTCTGCACAACGGCCTTTTCCAAAGAAGACCTCTTCACCCTTCAATTCTTGCTCTGTCGCCTTATTTGGATCCAGACGGCCAAAGGTATCCAGCTTGGGTGCTGGAGGAAAATCAAAAATATTCTGCATCTGGGCCATCATAGCGACCTGGCTGGCCCGGTCGGGAAGATTTACCCCTTTTTTTGCGGCAATAACATGGTCTCCATCGAAATATGCAGTGCGTTGTTCAAATTCGGTAAAATCTTCTATGGACCGTAATGATCTCTTTGAACCATGAATCTGCTGGTTGAACATACCGCGCAAGCTCACCGTATCCAATCGAAATCGGGCAATCTGGGGCCGGGTATCAGGATTGAGATGAAATGCCGCATTTGTGTGCCCGTTGGCATGACAATCCAGACAGCTTACCCCCAGGCTTGGGGCCTCCACTTTTCGGTCATCGGTCTGATTGAACTGCTGCTGCGGGAAGGGGGTCAAGAGCAGACGTAACCCTTCCATCTGGACCGGAGTCAGAATGCCGTGCATGATTTCGTAATAGTTGTCAATGGAAAGCAGCTTGCCTTGTGAGACATCCCCCAGGTCCGGCCGAGTGGAGATAAAGATCGGAGGTGGAAATTCAGGCATTAAGTGATCGGGAAGATCGAATTCCACATCGAAGCGTTTCAGACTTCTTTTTTCCAATGTCATTATTTGATCAATATGGTTCTGGGGAAATACCTGCCCTCCGGTTTCATGTTTGGCATGAGGAAGCGGTAAGAATCCCTCAGGAAACAAACCTTTTTCTTTAATCTCCGCAGGAGACATGCCAGCGAGCTTTTCCCAGGTCATACCTTCGGGAAGTTTGACCCGCACACCCTTTTGCACCGCTTTACGTCCTCCTGACATCATCACATCTGACGGCATATTGCTTAAGTCATAGCGTCGTTCCAGCAAATCCTTCTGTCGTTTCATAATCATCGGTTTATCTTCGACATCTTTTGCCTTGACTGTTTCAAAGTCTGAAGCGACTACCGGCATGTACGTTTCAGCAATGGGATCAACGCCTTCGGGTATTCCTATTTTCTCATAATTAATATCCTTTTCCCCCGTTTCCGCATGGAGCGTCATGACGAAAAGACCGAGAATAAATACCGTACTAAAGTGAAAAACCCTCAGCAGGGTCATATTCTTGAAATTCATTGTGTCCTCCTGTACTTATTGTATTAAAAAAATTATTTTTGAAACGTTGAATTATGGATTCGAAATTTCTTCACACTCCATCTCTGCAATCCTATTAATTTCTTAATAATCATTAAACTTGACTATTTAAGAAGTGTTCGGGGAATTATGCCCAAATAGATTGAAATAAGTAGTTTTCCCCAGGGACTAATTTGGACGCATTCTCTCCTGTAAATATAATCGATATAGATTTGCTCTTCAGAATATCGAGCGTGCCACTTAACATATTTTGTCTGAAAGAGGATATTTTTTCCAGGCAACTGGTGTGTATATAAACCCTTGAGGCTCCATGACAATTCTTCTTCAGGGCAGCAAGCAATTTGTGTATTGAATTTCCGTCGAAGTCACCGATTAATTTCATATGGAGGCTCCTACCATCCCTATAGACAAAGATCTGAAAATTATTTGCCATGATATAGTCTCCTTTCTCCCGCACTCTCACGGTCTGTTATCTGAGTATAATCTGGATCATTTGTTGAATATTGTCCAATCTAAAGGGTTTAAATATAGCAAAGTCAATGGAACCATCTTTCGCCTTTTCAAGTACGCCTTCTCTCTCTTTACCCGTTATCATAACTACCGGGGTGCCAGGAGATTTTTCTTTGATGCGGAAGGCCAAGTTCCAACCATCCATACCAGGCATATCTAAGTCAGTTAAGACGAGGTCAAATTGGCCTTTCAGAAACAGATTTAGACCTTCATCACCACAGTCGGCAACAGCTACATCATAACCCATGAACGTTAGTGCCAGTGAAAGGACATCACGAACATTTGCATCGTCATCAATAACCAATATTCGTCTTCGACTTCCCTGCGCAAAATTGCTAGCTAAAGCTGCCTGATCCGTCCTGTAAGTTTCTCGTTTTGCACTCGGTAGCCGTCCTGGTTCCCTAAAAATACTTGCTTTTTGAGGAACTTCCATTTCCAATACCCCCTATTTTCTCAAACCCAAGGCCAATCCATTGAACCACTCTGATTTCAGCGGTCCTTTGGCAGATTTTGCATCATCTCCACTCATAATGATTTTACTGCCTTTGCCAGTTTCCGGGAAAACAGCTCATGCATACTTGGCTGGTCGTGCATGATCAAAATGTCTGATATGATCCCTCCTTCTGCATCAGACAAAGGGAATTCTGATGAGGATTCATCTGGATACGCATTATTATTTTCCATATCAGAAAAGACTATACTGGTCTCGCATTCAGGAAAAATCGCATTGATAACTGCTACTAAACCACGACCACAATCCTTCTGTCTGGAAACAATAACCACCTCCACATCCTTCATCCTCCTTTCTCTTCAGGCCTTGAGCCAAAGAGAAATACCTCAAGCAAGGGATGTCGATTGCCATAATAACTATAAAAATATTCCCTCGGCGAAAAACAGGCCGGGATTGAATTATTACGCAATGCTAACAGACTTTGATCATAATCTTGGGGTTCAAGAGCAATCACTTTCTCTTTCACGTTGTCTCCTTCCTTTTTGTTCGCGTTTTCTGCTAATTAAGGCAGATTTTCGTTCAAAACTCAAAGAAACAAATCAATAGTTTTGCCGGTTTTGTAATACTTAAATAGAGAATGTATGATTTTATTTGATTAGTCCATAACGGAAGGAACTCATTTTGGTGGGAAAAATAACTATGAGAGCGGGAATTTGTCCCGTATTAACCTTTCCAAAGATCTACATCGATCAAGCCGAGCCTGGCTGCATAACGAATCAGCTCCATGGCGCTGTGAATTTCCAGCTTGCTCATAATATTGGTCCGATGGTTCTCAACGGTTTTGGGGGAAATGAAAAGCCTTTCAGCGATCTCCTTAATGGAAATCCCTTCGGCCAGCAAACGCATAACCTGTTGCTCGCGAGGGGTCAGGGACTCATATCCTATATCTTTGATCTGGGCCGTCTTTTCCGGTAATTCCGCAAGCCTTTTAACCACCTTGGAGGATAGAGAGCTGTCCAGGTAAAACTCACCTCTTGATACGGCCTCAAGCCCTTGTATAAGCTTCTCAGCAGCGGATTCCTTAACTATATAGCCTGAAGCCCCTGCTCCAAATGACTCAGTGACATGATCAATTTTGGAGTGCATGCTGAGAATTATGACCCGAGTTTGTGGGAGATGGCTCAGTATATCGCGGGTGATGTCAATGCCGCTTTTGTCCGGCAGGGATAGGTCCATCAATATTAAATCCGGCTTGAGTTTCTGGGACATCCGCAGACCTTCTCGCCCGTTTCCGGCCTCCCCCACTATCTCAAACCTAGGATAGCGTGCTATAAGGAATTTTAGACCTTCCCTGAAAAGAGGATGGTCATCAACAATTAAGATTTTTTTCTTGCCAGCCAATATTGTTACCCCTGTAAGGGACCTCTATAAAAATTTTTGTGCCTCGCATTGGACGGGACTGGATCTTCATTTTTCCGCCAAGGAGGGTGACCCTTTCTTCCATACTCCTTAGTCCCAGACGTTTCTCATTGACTGCTGACGCCAGCCGGCTCTCAACATCAAAACCTTTGCCATTATCCTCGATGCGGATAATAAGATCAGGAAAAGAGCCAAGCAACCGGATAGTCGCATGGGTGGCATCGGCATGTTTCTTAACATTGTTTAGTCCTTCCTGAATCAGGCGGTACAGGATAATCTCGGTATCAGAATCGAATTCTAAACCGTGCATACCTGCTACTGAGAAATCAACCTTGATTTTTGTACTGCTATAGAATTCTTCACAACAGTTGAGAACAGTCTTGGCAAACCCAAGCTGATCGAGATTGGGTGGGCGTAAGCTATAGGCCATATTTCTGATATTCATTATAGTCCACCTGACTATTTCAGAGAGTTCAACCACCTTTTGCCTCTGGTCTGGGTAGACTACATGCTGATCATCAAAAAAGGTGTCAAGGCCGATTTTTAAGGCGGAAAGATCTTGCGCCACCAGGTCGTGCAGGTCACGAGAAAGCCTTTGCCGCTCGTCTTCCTGTGCCTTCATCAGTTGTTGCGAAAGAATACTGACCTGCTCTTGAGCCCGCTTCCGTTCGATGATGTTTATTATGCTGCCCTGAAAGACAATTTCCTGGCCGTAACAGTTTTTTAACGTACCAAAACCCGTCTCAACCGGTATCTTATCTCCTCCTTTTGTAAAAAGGCAGTTTTCAAAAACAGGGACCTCTTTTCCTCGAAGCATGTTCTGGATTTTTTCTTCTATAGCGGGTCTGACGTTTACAGAGTATAGATCTTCCACTTTCATGGAGAGAAGCTCTTTTTTCGAGTATCCGCTCAACTGGATCAGCTTTTTGTTTACATCCAATAATCTTCTATCTTCAGAGAAAATGTTTATTGCATCTATGAAATTATCAAATAAGATCCTATATCTTTTTTCAGATCGGCGCAGTTCTTCCTTGAGTTTCTGTTCGCTAATCACCTTGTAAATGACCCCTGGAAGCAGGGTGAAGAAATTAGCAATCTTGACCAGATAATCCCGTGCACCCAGTTTCATGGCCCGAATAGCAATGTTCTCATCCCCCTGGCCGGTTATCATGATGACCGGGATATCCTTATCCTTTCGATTTAAAGCTTCCATGAATTCGATACCATTCATGCCGGGCATGAGGTAATCAGTGATGATGATATCCGGGCTGATCTCCTCAAGCCTTTGAAGGCAAAGGGCGCCTTCCTTGAAGTAATCGATGGAAGCATACGGGAATTCCTTGTGAATAGCCCGCTCCATGAGCTGAAAATGGGCTTCTTCGTCTTCGATAATCACAATCTTTAATGTATTCATTCCCTAAGTACTTTTGAAACCAGGCAGTTCACGCTTCTGAAAATGCTCATGCTTCCAGGATAGACGGCTTTTTATTGAGGAGCATCCAGTAGGAATCGATTTGCATGATCCTTTCCTCGAATTCCTTATAACCAACCGGCTTGGTCAGATAGCTATTGGCATAGTGGCTATAGGATCGGGAGATATCTTCTTCCCGGTCTGATGTGGTAAGCATGATTACAGGGATCTTCTTTAAAAAAGGATTTTCCTTGATCTGTTTCAATACCTCTATGCCGTCGATGCCTGGAAGTTTGATGTCCAGCATTATAAGGCCAGGCAGGGGATACTTTTTCTTATCATTGTACTTGCCACGGTTGAAGATATAGTCAATCGCCTCTTCTCCGTCAGTCAGGACATCAATACGGTTCGCATTGCCTGCCTTTCGAATCGCCCGCCTGGTCAGTTCGGCATGTGCCTCCTCATCTTCTACCAGCAAGATATTAGAGGGTTCATAATTCACTATGTTCAAGCCTCCTTGTCTTTAAGGGTGAAGTAAAATGTGGTTCCTTTGCCGGGCTCTGATATAAGCCAGATTTTTCCTCCATGGTGTTCGATGATCCGCTTAACGATGGTCAGACCTACCCCCGTGCCCTCTCCGAGCTCTTTTTTTGCGGAAGGGAGCCGCTGAAAGACCTGAAAAATTTTTTCAAAATCTTTTTTCTCAATGCCGATGCCGTTATCGCGGACGAAAAATGCCTTCTGGCTGTTCTGTTCTTCAACTCCTATATCAATGCGGGGAGAAAGATTCTTTTCCCCCATATATTTTATCGCATTTGTCAAAAGATTATCCACAACCCGCGCCAATCGCACTCTCTCACCGTAAATGACCGGCAGGTCTTTCTGTATATTGACCACAATGCCCTGCGCCTTGATGTGGGGTTGAAGCGCTTTCACGGCATCCTTTATGAGCCTGGCAAAAGAAAACTTGGTCTTTCTTCGGGGCAGGCGCCCGATGCGAGAGAGAGCGAGCAGGTCATTGATCAAAATCTCCATTTTCCTTGCGGCATCGCTAATGTACCTCAGGAATCTCTCTCCGTCCTCTAACAGGACATCACCAAAATCTTCCCTCAGTGCGCCGACAAAACCATCGATGGTGACGATGGGGGTCTTGAGATCATGAGAGATCCTGTAAACAAAGGAATCAAGCTCTTCATTCTTGGCAGCGACCTCAGCCAATAAACAATTCAATTTCTTTTCGTTTTTTCGCAAATCCTCTTCGATCTTCCTGCGCTCGGTAATGTCTCTGGCTGCGGCAAACACCCCTGCTATATCACCTTTCGAATCATGGTATACTGAGGCATTATATAGTACAGGGGTGACTGTTCCATCCCGATGTGTGATCTGCAATGGATAATCACGGACATGTCCTTCTCTGAGTACGTGCAGATAACCCTGATCTGCCTTTCGGGGATCTGTAAAATACTCTGAGAAATGAGTTCCTATGAGCTTGTCCCTGGGATATCCTGTGAGTTTTTCAGTTGCGTGGTTCACATCTGTAATACTGCCATCAGAGGAAATGGTCACCAGAGGATCCAGACTGACTTCAATCAGTTCCCTGGTGTATCGATTTGATTCTCTCAGCGCCTCTTCCGCCTTCTTGCAGGTGGCAACTTCTTTATTCAGCTCCCGGACCCTTTTCTTCAGTTCTTCACAGGTCGGCCTTTTCCTCATTCAAAATTCCTCTATACTGTCTTTTCGCAGGATGATACTTCTAAATCCCTCAAAATTTTCAACAGAATAATAATATAATAATGAGCTTTAACAATTAAGA
>JAGYNZ010000061.1 GCA_018399745.1 Deltaproteobacteria bacterium
GCTTCCAACGAAGTCATTTTATCTGCATGTTGCGTTTGTATTATTATTTATTGATATCAGTGATTATTTTTACTTTTCTTCACTTCATCGAGTTCGTTGCTCATAGGATGCCGCTTGCGGCAATTAATTATGAAGACTCTGTACCAACATTCCGCTTACAAAAACTAAAAAATAATGCATAAGAGCTTGTTTACACTTTAATCGGTCTTTTTTCTTCATCCAGCCTCCTTCGCTCCTCATCCCTTATTTCTCGACGCAAGAGTTTTCCAACCTTTGACTTGGGCAGCATATCTCTGAATTCTATGTACTGTGGCACTTTATAAGATGCCAGCCTATCCCTGCACCACTTGGTCAACTCTGAGCCACTGACGCCTCTAATGTCTTCTTTGAGCACCACGATGGCCTTGATACGCTCACCCACCTTGGGGTCCGGGACTCCTACCACGGCGGCTCCTATTACTGCATGGTGGTCCTGCAGGACGGCTTCGATCTCGGAACATGAGACCCGATAACCCTTGTATTTGATTATATCCGCGCTTCTGTCTACGTAATAAAGCTGGCCGTTTTCATCCATCCTCACAAAATCATTCATGCGGTACCAGGTCTTGCCTTCAATCTCCACATAGGATTGAGCCGTCTCCTCCGGTTTTTTCCAATAGCTCTTCGAGATGTATTCTGATGTGACAAGCAGTTCCCCGGCTGTGCCAAGAGGAACGCTCTTGAGGGTCTGAGGGTCCACAACCTTAACCATCCTCGAAGGAAGAGGTAACCCCACGCTGCCTGGGTTCGGTTCCCTGTCCAGAGGGCTCATGGTGGTAAATCCCACTTCTGTGGCACCGTAAACCTGGTAAATAGAAAGATGGAACTTCTCTTTCCATCGATTAAAGACCTCCATTGGAAGGACGTCTCCCCCGCACCAGCAGTATTTCAGCGAGGACAGGTCGAACAGATCCAGCCTGTCGTTCTCCAATATCATTCGATATAGAGTTGGTGCTCCCAGAAAGAGAGTACCCCTGTATTTCTGGATGGCGTTCAAGATGGGATCCACCTGGGGTATTGGCATCAGTATGGCCGTGTTGCCCTTGCTGAGAACCATACCGAAAATGATGCCCTGAGCCATCTGATGAAACAGAGGATTTACCATTATAAACACCTCTTCCCCCTGCGAAATAAAGCCTTTGCCGACTTCATTTATGTCATTGATGAATGAGACCATGCCTGTATGGGAGAGAATGCATCCCTTGGGGAATCCTGTGGTACCGCCTGTGTAGAGTATGTAGGAGAGCTGTTCATCAGGATTGAGTTCTAGCTTTGGAGGTTGTGGAGGGAATCTTCGGATAATCTTTTTGAAGAAATAAATGGTAGGCCCTTTCTCAATGGCTCCGGTAGGGACTTTATCAAAGAGAAATCCTGTGAGCCGTTTATGGAAAGGGAGCATTTCGTCATAGGTAGTAACAATCACCTTCTTGAGGCAGGTTCGGGCAAAGACCTGTTGGATATACCTGAAGTTTGTGTCTAGACAGAGAACGGTTTCAGACTCTGAGTCATTGATAAGGTATTCCATTTCGGTGGGGGTATATATGGGCGAAACTGGCACTGGAATTGCCCCTATCCGGTGAGCCCCAAGGTAGGCAATGATAAATTGGGGGCAATTGGGAATATAAAGCATGAGCTTCCCATCCTTCTTGATCCCCATTTCGTACAATCCGGTTGCAAACCTGTCTATGAGTTGCCTAAGCTGTGCATAGCTATATTTCTCACCGAGGTAGATGATAGCCGTCTTATCCGGATATTCGGCGGCGGCCCTGTCAAATACCTCTACCAATAGTTCATGGTACTTAGCCACGTACATACCCTCCAGCACGAAATGGTGCCAGTGAATTTAGCAAATGATCCCGGCGCTTTGCTTAAAGGTTATGGGTGATGGAAGCCTTTTGCCGAGCATAGAGATACATTTTATGTTATGAGCAATTTATTGATTGAGACGTATATTTAAAAATAAGCTTTTATAGGGAGGACGCCAAAATGGGAACTATATACCGAAGTAAGCTGATTTGACATCGGGATTGTCCATTAGTTCCTGAGAATTCCCCTCTAGGACCGCTCCCCCGTTTTCAAGAACATAACCATAGTGAATAATGGGTAAAATGGATCTAGCATATTGCTCCGAGATCAAGATGGTGATGCCCATCTCACGGTTGATCTCTACTATTGCATCCGTCAGGACTTCTTCGATTGCTGGGCTCAAGCCAAGCAGGGGTTCATCCAGAAGGAGCACCTTTGGTTGAGCCATCAGGGCCCTGCTGATAGCAAGCATCTGCTGTTCCCCGCCGCTAAGGAATCCCCCCTCTCTGCGCTTCAAGTTCTTGAGCGCTGGAAACATGGTAAAAACCCTATCCAAGGTCTTTTTTGCTTGGTCCCTGGTTGCCAGTATACCCCCTATTCTTAAATTTTCCATGACGCTGCTCTCATTGAAAATCCTGCGTCTTTCAGGGCACAGAATAATACCCTCTCTGGCCCTCATGCTGGGTTCCATATAAATAATATTCTTTCCTTCATAGATCAGTTTTCCCAGCACAGTGATCCTTTCCCCGCCTCGCATCTTCTCCTTTTTCTTCACATCTAGAATAATTCCGGAAATAGTGTACATGAGCGTTGATTTTCCCGCGCTGTTGGCACCGAAGATCCCGGTGATGCGGCCTCTATGACATCCTAGACTTACATTGTTGATAGCTATTGCGTTTTCATAGAATACCATCATGTCTTTGGCTTCTAGCACGGGCATCATGACCTCTCCCTTCCAAGGTATGCCTTTTTAACCTTGGGATCCTCCATAACTTCCTGCGCAATTCCCTCGGCAATCTTCTGTCCGAAATTCATAACAATCACTCTATTAGCCAACCTGAAGAGTTCTCTCAGGCGGTGTTCAATCATTATCAACGTGACCCCTTCTATTTGAAGCCTCTCCATGAGAGGAATCATAGAGGTTATTTCTGACATACTCAGTCCGGAAAAAATCTCGTCACAAATGATGACCTCTGGATCAAGGGCAAAACACCGCCCAAGTTCTAGGCGTTTTAGATACCCTAATGGCAGAGATCCGGCAATCTTATATGGTACGCGGGCATCTCGCTCAAAACCTATTTCCTCGAGGATATCAAGAGCCACCGCATCGGTATCCCCTAGCTTTCCCCCCCGTGTCTGTCTTACCCGTGGTGATTTCAAGGGCACAATAAGATTTTTGTATGCCGAAAGGCTGTTGTATGGCCTCATGACCTGAAATGTCCTTGTGAGTCCTAGGTTTGCTATCTTGTGGGGTGGGGTCCTGGTAATGTTATGGCCTTTAAATAATACAGTTCCCCGATTAGGTCTCACAAACCCAGTGATGAGATTGGCAAGGGTAGTTTTCCCTGACCCGTTTGGACCGATGATGCCAAGGATATCCCCTTTTTCCAGTGTTAAGCTTACATTTAGCACAGCCTGCACTCCGCCGAAGGCTTTGCTAATATTTACCACCTTGAGAAGCGGTGCTTCTTTCATGGTTACACCTTCTCCCAGAGTTCGAATTGATGGTATTTGCGCTGGAAGTAAATTAACAATCCTTCTGGCTTATAGACTATGAAGCCAATGAGGATGAAACAATAAATCACCACCCGCAGCTGACCGAAACCCCGTAGCGCCTCTGAAAGGGGGGTCAGTGCAAATGCGCCAAGCACAGGGCCGGCCAGGCTTCCCATTCCGCCCATCACGCTCGCGGCAATTGGGAGAATCGAAAAATCCATAGCAAAAAGCGATATTCCGACCCAGCCGTACTTATGGCTCAAATAGGCGCCGCCAAACGACCCGAGAAGTGAGGCAATAAACATAGCCTTGATTTTATAGGAGGTGATACTAATTCCGGATGCCTTCACCGCCTGATCATTGTCCTTTATTCCACGCAGAATGAGACCTATATCTTCGTTGACGAGCCGTCTGATTGCGAAAAGGGCAATAATAACCGCTAGCAGGATAAGATAGATTTCTGTCCAAACATTGGGCAAGGTACCCAGGGCACTGATCCCCTCTGTCCCTCCGAAGATGTTGAGAGTAGTGATAATGTCTCTGGCAAATATGGGAAACATAAAACTTATGATGGCGAAGTAGATCCCTCTCAGCCGCAAAGCAGGGATGAAGACCAGTGTGCTAAATATGGCTCCACCGAGTGTCGCGATAGGGATACAAAGGAGGCCTGACCAGCCAAAATAGGAGTTCAATAGACCCGATATGTAGCCGCCAGTTCCTATGAAGAAAGCTCCCCCAAGGCATACCAAGCCCACATACTCGGCAAGGAAATCAAAGCCAAGGGACAACAGGGCATAGACTCCCGCCGCACAGAGGACTTTTTGCCAGTACATGTCTAGGAACAAGGGAAGAGCGAGCAATCCAACAATCAGCGCTGCCCTAGGTAGAATCAGGTAGAACATCTCAGCCCCCGAGCTGATGGCATATAAGCCTTCAGTGCGGACCTTTATACTTCTGTCCAGCCTTTTTTTACGTCTGGTTTCGTCAACCAATCTTACACTCTTTCCTCGAATTCCTTTTGTTTTCCTAAAAGACCAGAGGGCTTTACCAAGAGAATAAAAATTATCCCCCCTACCAGAACCACTGATTCCCACATTGCCCCGAACAAGGCTGTACTTATCTTCATGGAAAAACCAAGCAAGAAAGATGCGAATACCGCTCCCCACCAGCTTCCCAGGCCTCCAATGATGCAAATCGCTAGGGCATAGATAAGCACCTTATAACCCATTTCAGGGGTGATGTTTCCTAGGGGAAGAATAGTCACAGCAGCCAAGCCTGCCAGGGCCGATCCTATAGCCATAGATATCATCGCAGTGCGGTCGGAGTTCACCCCCAACATCATAGCAGCATGCTCATCCTGCGCAATAGCCCTGAGGGAAAGGCCAAGTTTTGTATAGTGGGTAAAGATCGACATTCCTAAAATCGTTACCACTCCTATGCCTATGATGATAAGGCGTTGATAGTTCACGAATACTCCGAGGATAGAAATTTTGCCTTCAATAAAAGTAGGGAGCATGTAGAAGGGACCTATAAAACCCTTGAAACCGCCGATACCCTGAAGGCGCAAGCCTTCCAGGATAATCAGTCCTACAGCAAAAGAAGCGATGATTTCGGATGCAGCCAAGCCCCTTAACCGTATAAGGATAAAGCGATATATAATGAGACCGATAATGGAAGAGATGATCAAGGAGATGAAAACCGCAAGTAGATAATTAATATTGAGATCGTTTATAAAGGTATAGGTCAGGAAGCCTACAAGCACGTAAATTGATCCATGGGCAAAATTGGGGATTCTGCTTACACCGTACACGAGCGTAAAGCCTAGAGCGATTAGGGCGAAGGTAACGCTATTTACTGTACCGTATATTAATATGTCCATATATACCGGCCCCTATGTTTGTCCCCTTTTGCTCATGAGTTCAGCAGGATAGACTATCCGTTTCCCTCTGTACAGTCGAACATAAGTAAAAAAAGCAATGATGGGGCTTATTGGAGATATGCTGAATCAGGCCCCCGTGATCTCTGTACCACGGAGGCCTGCTTTTGCAACTACTTCAGCCATGGAGGCATCTTGATTTCGCCGGTTGCCGCAGCATCCGGGAAGATTTGAACCCTTTTGCCGTTTTGCCACTGCACCCAACAACCCAACACGCTTTCCTTTGGGTCATAACCGTAGATTATCTGGTGATTCTCGTTAAAACGGGCAGTTCCTCTGACGGTGGGAAGGTTGGTTTTTTCAAGGGCTTGGATTAAAGCGTCATCTTCCAGAGATCCAGCCCTTTCCACTGCGTCCTTGAGTATATACAGGGCCTCGTATGCACTCACGCAACCAGTACTCCGGGGAGGCACACCCCATCTTTTCTTGAAGTTATTATAGAAGTCCATACTCTGGGGTGTGGCTTCGCTTGGCACATTGCCGGTCTCAGATAAAGTAACCACACTGTATTCACATTTCCCGTTTGTCGCCTTCCAGAAGCCCGGGTCTTCGCCCGCACCTATAAAGCCAAGGGGAAGAGCCGGAACCTCCATGTCTGCCCACTGTTTGAGCAGGATGCTAGTTTCAGGGGAGTAGGCCCACATGAACATGACTTGGGCGCCAGATTTCTTGCAATCTGTCAAAGCCGTAGAATAGTCTGTTGTTCCGATAGGATGCTTATCTTTTCCGACGATGCTCCATCCACTTTTTTCAGCCAGCTTCTCTACAATGCCTGCTGCCGTGCGGCACATGAGGCTGTCATCAATGGAAACGAACAGTTTGCTGAACCCGTATTCGGAGTTGATCTTGCTTAGAAGGTCAAGGGCCTCCTTGATGTACCATTTCACACTTCCGCTTGCCCTGAAGGAGTACTTGTATTTTTCACGGTTCTTAGCCACCTTCTCCTCCCAGCTAGGTGTGTAGCAACCTATTGATACTATATCCACGATTTTGTAGCGGGCATAGAGGTCAATAGCGGCCATCCCACACTCAGACATGCAGGGACCACCAACGATAACATCCGACTTTTTTTGTAGAATCAATTTTTCTATGGCAAGGAGAACTTCGCTGGTAGGCACACCGGGTTCTTCGTCGCGGGTATCAATAATTTCAAGCTTAAGGGGGCGCATAACACCATTTACATTGACCCCGCCTGCTGCGTTGATCTCTTCTGCAGCCAAAATCATCCCCCGTTCACCATTCTGCCCGTAGGCACTTGCTCGAGGAACAGGAGCGCCAACAATTATAGGGTTAGTCGTTTTTGCAGCGATAGCGTTGGCCACGCCAAAGCCCCCTATCAATGCTACTCCAATAATTATGGTAAGGATGATACTAAAAATTTTGTTATTCATGATACCCTCCTTATTATTATAAAGAAATACCCATTGGGCTTATACCCAAAGTAGTTCTATTATAGTACGATTTTTTGGCTGATACTATTAATAATCTTTTCGTGCTTAACTTTATTAATCTATATTTAATTTACAATCATTAGGTATATTGAATAACATTCAGTAGTACTTTATAACACACGGAATTTACATAAAATAATAATTACTGGTAATCCCTTTCTATTGCCTGCAATGATGTCAAAGAAATAAGAAATCATATCCAAATTATACCAAAAATAGATATCTACCCCGAATAAGATTTTAAAATATATTATGATCCTATTGAGACCTTTGAAAAACTTGGCGATTTTCACCATCCCCAAAAGACGATGGACTTTTTTTCAGTTCCGAGGCTCTCGGGTTGGTCTTTTCAGCAACGTATCCATGGGGGAGTTTTGCCCCC
>JAGYNZ010000062.1 GCA_018399745.1 Deltaproteobacteria bacterium
AAAGGACTGCGCACCAATCATGGCGGATCCTACCAAGATACATCAGGTAGTAATGAATCTATGTACCAATGCATACCATGCCATGGAGGAGAAAGGAGGCAGACTAAAGGTGCGCCTTAAAGAAGTGGAGCTAACGACTGAGGATGTAACCGGTATTGATATAGCGCCAGGGCCTTATCTCTGTTTAACAGTATCTGATACAGGCCAGGGAATAGATCAGTTTATCATTAACAGGATCTTCGATCCCTACTTTACCTCCAAGGAAAAAGGCAAAGGCACAGGCCTGGGCCTTGCCGTGGTCCACGGCATAGTCAAAAACTGCGGTGGTAATATCAGGCTATACAGTGAGCCTGGAAAGGGGAGCCTCTTTAATGTGTATCTGCCCGTAATAAAGACGGGCATGTACACATCATCAGAGATTGCATCTGATAAGCCGTTGCAGATCGGCCATGAGCATATTCTGCTGGTAGACGATGAAGCCCAGATTGTTGATATGGAAAAAGTAATGTTGGAGAGACTCGGCTATGATGTTACAACCCGAACCAGCAGCACTGACGCCCTTGAGGCGTTTAAGGCATCCCCTGATAAATTTGATCTTGTTATAACAGACATGACCATGCCCAATATGACCGGGGCCGAACTGGCAGGTGAGTGTAAGGCTATTCGAAAAGATATACCGTTTATCCTCTGCACTGGATTCAGTGAGAAGATATCCGAGGAAAGGGCTAATGTGCTGGGAATTATGGGCTTTCTCATGAAGCCTTTTGTAATGAGGGACCTTGCAAGGACTATTCGGGAGGTGTTGGACTAGCAATGAGCAAAAAAAATGGCGCGTATTCTTATCATAGATGATGACCAGACCATATGCAAGATGCTGTCGACCATGGTCAGTGAAATAGGTCACGATACTACCTGCAGATACACTCTCAATGAGGGCCTGAAAGAGGTAGTATCCAACCCATACGATGCAGTATTATTGGATGTACAGATGCCCGATGGGAGTGGCCTGGACATACTGCCGAAGATCCGTGAAACCCCTTCCTCACCGGAGGTTATTATTCTGACAGGATTCGGCAATGTTGATGGGGCCGAAATCGCCATTAAAAACGGTGCCTGGGACTACATCCAGAAGACCGATTCACCAAGAAAAATTATTCTCCCCCTGCAACGTGTAATCCAATACCGAGATGCGCTGAAGAAGGTCCAAAAATCTACGGTAGCCCTGAGACTAAATGGGATTGTTGGAGACAGTTCGCCTATAAGGGCCTGCTTTAACCTCTTAGCACAGGCCGCAACAAGCGATGCCAATGTTCTTTTAACAGGTGAAACGGGTACTGGTAAGGAGGTATTTGCAGAGGCAATCCATGCAAACAGCCCCCGTCACTCTAACAATTTTGTGGTGGTCGATTGCGCCACCCTGCCTGAGGCGCTTGTAGAAAATATGCTTTTCGGCCATGAAAGGGGGGCCTTTACAGGGGCGGATAAGACAAGGGAGGGTCTGATCAAGCAGGCAAATAAGGGCACGCTCTTTCTCGATGAGGTTGGAGAACTTCCACTTTCTGTTCAGAAGGGCTTCCTCCGCGTCCTTCAGGAACGCCGCTTCCGGCCCTTAGGCAGCAGGAGAGAAATAGAGAGTGATTTCAGGATCATAGCGGCAACTCACAGAGACCTTGATGACATGGTAAAACACGGACTATTTCGGGAAGATCTCCTGTTTCGTCTCCGATCTATGACAATTGCATTGCCGCCGCTGAGGGAGCATCCTGAAGATATCAAACCACTTGCTATTCACCACATATATAAGCTCTGTGAGCATTACGGCATGGAAACAAAGGGTTTTTCTTCCGGGTTCTTTAAGGCCCTTGAGGCCTACGGCTGGCCCGGAAATATAAGGGAATTGTTCAATGTCCTTGAAAGTACCCTCGCGGCTGCAAAAAACGCTCCTACCCTTTTTGAAAAACATCTGCCAGTAAATATACGGGTCCTGTTTGCCCAGAGCTCTTTGAGAAAGGAGATCTCGGCAAAGGGAGACCTGATGGAAGGCCCTAATCCTGCAAAGACGCTTCCCATGTTACAGGATTTCCATAAAGCTATGGAGAAAAAATACTTGCAGGACCTGATCAGGATTACCATGGGCAACATCAAAGAGGCATGCCGCATATCCGGTATGTCCCGTTCCAGTCTGTATGATCGCCTCAAAAGACACAGATTATCCATTTCTAAGTGAAGATATCCTGATTTTGTCCAAATTTCTGGACATGTCAGCATCTCTGGACTCTCTGAATTCCCTGTCAAACTAGAGTCTCCTTTCTCAGTCCAATTTTCTGGATTAAAAAAATACTATTGGCTAACCTTTCTTGTTCATCCGATTCACCAAGAAATACCTCAACTACCTGAAATTAATTAATAAATAAGATTAATAAAATATTGGCCCATTTATTGTATTACTAAACAAAATGAACCAGTGTATTGCGCCTGCGAAAAATAAACGAGGTGAAAGATGAGTGTGCTGCTTTATGCCCCAGTATCGAAACCAATAAGAGAAAGGTATCAACATGAGATAGAAAAGCTGGTTCCTCGAGAAGAGATAGAGACTTACCGTACAAAAGAGGATCTTTCAAGTAGACTTCGTCTTCCGAGAAAAGACATTGCTCTTGCTGTTCTCATTGCAACGAATAAGAAAAAGTTTCTGGAGATTTTTTCTCTTTGTGAGTTGCTTGGAGACCTTCGCATTATCCTCCTTTTATCTGACAGAAAAGAGGATACCATTTTTGAGGGACATAGATTAAGGCCCCGGTTTTTGGGATATGCTGATAGCGATCTCAAAGTGGTTGCACCTGTGTTGAAAAATATGCTTAGTGTCGGGATTGAAAGTGGAAACTTGCCGGAGCGGAGCGGAGACCCAGCCTGGGTCAAAAAGGAAAGCGTAAACGCAGGCGCAGACCTGGTCAACTCACATAGTGCAAAAGTGACCTGAAGGGAGTGTCGCAGAGGGTGGATTTATCAAATTGTAAAGAGAATAGAAGGGGGACAAAGAATGGCAGAATTAGCTGAAACAATGGATCAGGCAGTAAAGGCCATGGCAGACAGGGAAGGCAAGTACCTTACCTTTAACCTGGGAGAGGAAGAATACGGAATCGGTATCCTAAAGATAAGGGAAATTATTGGTATAATGCCTATTACGTCCGTACCAAGGACTCCGGAGTGTGTTAAAGGCGTAATTAATTTGAGGGGAAAGGTTATTCCTATAATAGATTTAAGACTCAGGTTTCGTATGGAGCCTATGGAATATACAGACAGGACCTGCATTATAGTAGTAGAGATAAATGCCCGGGAAAATACTATACAGATAGGCGCCATAGTAGATACAGTCTCAGAGGTACTAAACATAAAGGCGGAGGACATTGAAGATACCCCTGCATTCGGAACGAGCCTTGACACCGAATATATCCTTGGCATGGCCAAGGTGTCTGGAGGTGTTAAGATACTCCTTGATATAGACAGGGTATTGAATACTGAAGAGAGTGCAAAATTAGAGGAAACAACTTAACGGGGTTTAGATTGAAATTTTAGAAACTAAGGAGATAGACTATGACAATAAAAAACAAACTGCTGTTATTTACCACTGTTGCCTTACTGTTGGTTTTTTTTCTGATATTTTGGATCAACAGGGTGACTGTAAAAAAAGAGATACAGGAAATCACAAAGGTTAACCTTCAGGACATAGCTTTTACGGCATTGAGTCTTATCGACATTAATAAAGATATGGATAAAACAGCCCTTGACAATGCGATTAATATGAAAATAACCATAGGAAAAACTGGCTTTTTATTTATTATAGACAGTAATGGAAACATGGTGACCCACAAGATCGCCCAGGGAAAAAACTGGATTTCCAAACCCTTTATTTCCTATATCGTTGATAAGAAAAATGGTTATCATAGATATTTGTCACCTGAGACAAAAACCTATAAGGTTGCTGCATTTAAATACTATGAACCAAAGGATTGGATCGTTGTTGCTGGAAACTTTGAGAGTGACTCACTGGCCAAGCCGTTAAAAAACATGACAAATAGCTCTATCATATCATTGGTCCCTGTTTTTATTATAATATTCTTTGCCTTTATACTTTTTATTAACAATTATCTGATTAAACCCCTGCGCCGCACAATCGAAGGCCTCAACGAAGGGGCAGACCAGGTGGCGTCCGCCTCAACCCAGGTATCCTCATCAAGCCAGTTTCTGGCAGAAGGGGCAAACGAACAGGCCGCATCTATTGAAGAGACATCCTCCTCCCTTGAAGAGATGTCCTCCATGACCAAACAGAATGCAGATAATGCAGGCCAGGCAGATAACCTTATGAAAAAGGCAAACCAGGTAGTAGATACGGCAAATATCTCCATGTCAAAGCTTACCACCTCTATGCAGGATATCTCTCATGCAAGTGAAGAGACACAAAAGATAATAAAGACCATTGATGAGGTGGCCTTCCAGACCAACCTCCTTGCCCTTAATGCAGCAGTAGAGGCGGCCAGGGCAGGCGAGGCAGGGGCAGGTTTTGCCGTTGTGGCGGATGAGGTGAGAAACCTTGCCATAAGGGCTGCGGATGCGGCAAAGAACACGGCAGACCTTATTGAAGGCACTGTAAAAAAGGTCAAGGAAGGCTCTGGGCTCGTTACCGAGACCAACGATGCCTTTACCGAGGTGGCGGAGAGCGCCTCCAAGGTAGGTAAGCTTTTAGGAGAGATAGCAGCCGCCTCTAATGAACAGGCCCAGGGCATAGATCAGATAAATACAGCCGTTACCCAGATGGACAAGGTAACCCAGCAGAACGCTGCCAATGCAGAGGAATCTGCCGCAGCATCTGAAGAGATGAACTCCCAGGCAGAGCAGATGAAGGCAATGGTAGGAGAGCTGGTGGCACTGGTTGGGAGGAGCAATAACAGGGCAGGCATCAGGGACCAAGAAGCAGGCATGGAAAGAAGGGCTGTTGCATCACCTGTAAAAAGGCTCAGGGGAAAGGAGCTGACAGTCCGCAGGGAGAAGAGTCCTGAGGAGGTTATTCCTACGGGGGATGATGATTTTAGGGATTTTTAACCTTCCTCCCTTACTTCCATGGTGATGATCTTCAGCTCATCACCATGTCTTTTATGACTGTTCAGTTTTATAATTCATATCCCTTTTCGTGACTCTGTGTCTTGTGGCTAATATTGGAGAATGCCAGGGGGAAATTCAGAAAGCTTGTCGAAGCGAAGCGAAGATCCCGTCTGTAGTTAAGAGTTAACAGGGAAACTGTAAACTTGGTCATGTTAAACCCCCATTTTATTAAACAGAACAGCCCTGAAGATAACAATTCCAGTATTGTTACAGGAGAAGGAGGAAAAGGTGTTGCTATATTACATGTGGATTCCGTGTAGATAGGGTCATGTATGCAGATGAGGTCAAGCCCGCCTTTGACTCATCTTTGATAATTTACCCCTAAAAAATACCCGTGAAAATAATAACGCGCTAAATGTAATGAGCGTGCGTGGGAAAAAGCACGTACATGAGCTTATACACTCTACTCTTCATGAGAATAGCCTTAAAAAAGATAATAAGCATCTATAGGTACTATTATGAGTGCTTTTGATACATAAATCGTAAGTACCCAAGTATATTGGCAACACTAAACCAGGCGCTAAGCCATAAAGATTGTGAAATTACTGCGTTGATGGGTCTACTTAATATGCGACGTATTACTACTATTGAGAAAACCTGACCACGTATGTATTGTTATAGTGATATCAGTCTTTTCTTCGTGTCCTCGCGTCTTGGTCGCTGAATACTACCGCCTGGATCCACAAAAAAATGCTCTGCGACATTTATCTTGAAGACCGCTTCATCTAAAACCAACTTTCCTTAAGTTGAATTTTTTAATAGAAAAATTTTTCCTGATATTGTAAATACAATTTAGTGAGGTCTCCATTTTTTTACCAATGCTACCCAGACGCGGATTAAATAGAATACAAAATATGAAACGATATTTAATTTACGTTATTTACTTCTTAGTCGGTTCGACTCTTTTGTGCGCTTTTTCAACGTTTCAAAAGATACAAATAGGTTTTCCCTTGTACCTGAAAGGCTACCTGGTCCCATTTTTCGCCGGCGGTATTGCTATGATTTTAATTGGAAAATATGCATTAGTCTCCAAAGAAAAACAATCCAAAATTTTAGAAGTAGAAAAAAACTACCGCTATCTGTTTGAATCTGCGCCGGATGGTATAGATATATTAGATGAAAATGGAATCATACTTGACTGCAACGACGCTGAGTTACGTTTAACTGGATACGAAAGAGAGGAAATCGTCGGCAAATATATATATCAACTTATGCCTGAAAAATTCCACATGCTATTTAAGAAACAATTTCCAGAATTAAAAAATATGCATCAACACGAGGGAAGAGTAAAATTCATATGTAAGCATGAAGAAGGTATTGATATATGGCGAAAGACGGTTTCTCTTGTTGATACAAGGGGTAAATTCATAGGAGTTTTAGGGTTCAACAGGGATATATCCAGCCTCGAAATGATGGAGAGAGAGCGCAAGCGTCTTGAAATGGCTATTGAGCAGGCAGGTGAAACAGTTGTTATCACCGACGAAAAAGCAAATATCCAGTATATTAATCCAGCATTCAGTCAAATTTCCGGCTACTCACGGGAAGATGCAACAGGTCAGAACCCAAAAATCTTGCAGAGCGGCCAACATAGCAGGGCCTTTTATATGAACATGTGGGATACCCTGACAAGTGGCAAAATCTGGAAGGGGCATTTTATCAATAAAAAAAAGGACGGGAGAATATACCATGAGGAGGCCACTATTTCACCAGTCATTGACGAGAATGGCAAGACTACTAATTATATCGCTGTAAAAAGGGATGTTACAAGCGAAGTTGAACTCGAATCACAACTCCGCCAATCCCAGAAGATGGAGGCCATCGGAACCCTGGCCAGCGGCATAGCCCATGATTTTAACAATATCCTTTTCCCTATTATGGGCTATGCAGAGATGACCGTAGATGATCTGCCTGAACATAGTCGGGCCCGAAAAAACCTGACCGAGATCCTAAAGGCTATAACACGGGCCAAAGACCTGGTGCAGCAGATACTAACCTTCAGCCGACAAAACGAACAGGAACTAAGACCTCTAAAGGCCCAACTTGTTGTAAAGGAGGCATTAAAACTGATCAGGTCTTCGATCCCCGCTACCATCGAAATAGATCAAGACATAGA
>JAGYNZ010000063.1 GCA_018399745.1 Deltaproteobacteria bacterium
GAGACTGGTGGAAGGGCGCAGTCTGTGGCTAAAAAATTGGAAAAGAAAGGTTATACTCGTTTCATGAACTGGGGAGCTACCTCACGTTATACCGATGTATACGGTTCGGTAAAAGAGTAACTCGGGGGACATAACACTTAATTCGTCAAAATAAATTTGTGGTCTTATATTTGTGAGTGTTTAGTAATATTAGCAAGTTCGCCTAACCCAATACTCCACCTGACCGCCTACAGCGGCAGGTGAGCTTATCGTTAGCCAATCGAAACCCCCTCCCTATTTAAGTTTCTTCTTTTGGAAACCGATCAGTAATAGCAAACCTGTTTGAAAATACGGCTTTATTATTGAAAAGTTGTCCAAATCCATCGGCGAATATTCGGGAGGAGTTTTCATGAAGCATCCAGTCTTAAAATTCATTTTTTGTGTGTTTATCTGCACCTTTTTTACTGTTCCGGCCCTTGCCGAAATTACGATTATGGAACCGGGTTTTCGGTCTGTAGTGCTTAACAGCGGTCTGTCCAATCCGCAGGACATAACGATTTCTTATCCCGGCGGTGTGTACGGCGCCAATCTCTTTGTTACTGAATATGATGCGGACACGGTGAGCAGGATCAGCCCTGCCGGGGTGAAATCAGTCCTTGCTACAGATGTCAGATACCCGGTGGCAATTCTCTTCGGGCGGGGCGCCTTTGGCCATCACTTGTATGTCAGTGAATCATACAGTACTGACGGCAACATCGTTAGAGTGGCTCCTAACGGGGCCAAGACCGGTTTTGCCTGCGGTATTGATTCTCCGCTTGACATGGTCTGGGGACCGGGCGGTGCATTCGGATCAGACCTGTATGTCGCCTCTGCCAATGCAAACAAGATAGTTACGGTCTCTGCAGCCGGGGCTGTTTCTGATTTCCTGACCGGTCTGGACCGGCCTTCTGTGCTTGCCTTCAGCGGGGGAGGAGCATTTGGCGAATATCTCTATGTGACAAACACCGATGACGGCCAGGTGGTCAGGATTGATCCGAACAAAAATGTTGAGGTCTTTGTAACAGGCCTGCCTCGCCCTATCGGCCTGGCCTTTGGATACAATACGCCTTTTGGTGACTTCCTGTATATCAGCGACAAAAATACAGGTGAAATTCTGAAGATATCACCTTCAGGAACGGTCTCCACATTTGCCGATGGATTTGACGGACCGGTGGAGATCCATTTTTCCGAGGGCGGTCTGTACGGCAATGACATGCTTATTGCAGAGGGCGGTTCAGGCCGGATAACCAGGATAGTCTCCCTGGGCGCCCCCACTATAGTAATAACGCCCTTTTCCGGTGATGTAGAGCAAGGTCCTTTTACTCTCGCATTTACAGTGAGTGATCCACAAGGGCTTTCAAATCTGACCGACTTCCATTTTATGTACAATGGCATCGATATTACTGCGGCCAGTGTGAATTATCTGATCACATCCATTGCCAGCATGGACGAAAACAGCGTAAGGTTCTCATTGCCTGGCATCGCGCTGCCATCAGGGACCCATACAATAGAAATCATTGCCAGCGACGCTGAAGGCCATACAGGCCATGGTAAGGTCACGTATTCCATCCAGTAAATAATTCTGATATTTGAAGCGGGAGGCGCATTCCAGCGCCTCCCGTCCCCTCTAATAAAAAGCCTTTCTTGGCGAACTCAAGCGAAGTGGCGATGAAATCTATTTTTTCATCAATTCCTGTTGATTTGGCAGCATATTGGCACTATTTTAGTTCCATTTTGGAATAAAAGCAGAGGTAAAGTCATGCCGGTTACACTTTCAATCAAGAACGCAAGGGAAGATGTGGTCAGGCGTCTCAAGGCCCGAGCAGCCCGGAATCACAGATCACTTCAAGGCGAGCTGCTGGCGATCATCGAGGAGGCCGTAAATAATGATGCACCAGTAAGTCCGGCGGAAGTCCTTGCTGAAGTCCAGCGCCTCGGTCTGCGTACCCCTTCGGAATCAGCTCAAATGATACGGGAGAACCGGGATGGCCATTAAGGTGGTGGATGCCTCCGCCATAGGTGCGTTGCTGTTCGGGGAACCGGAAGGCCCTGAAATAGCTGAAAGGCTGGAGGGCGACCGACTGATAGCGCCCCATCTTATGCCCTTTGAGGTGGCCGGTATCTGTCGTAAGAAGCTTCAATGCCATGCGATGCAACGCCGGGTAATATTAAAGGCATTGGCTATGTTCGAAGACATGGACATTGAGCGGATCGAGATCAATCTCCCGAGCATCGTATTGCTTGCGGAGCAGACGGGACTTACGATATACGACGCCAGCTACCTCTGGCTGGCCAGACAGACAGGAGCGGAACTGGTTACACTGGACCAAGGGCTTGCCAAAGCAGCTCTTTGATATTTCCCCCATTTTCATTACTACCACCCTTTAGCACATTTCATTTGAAAACACTGGTCCTGGTTTCCAGGGTTGTTGCTGATAAATTGGCAGCAATAGCTCCTATCTGTTTTTATTGAGCATTTTCCCAAATATCGGTTGATTATGCAACATAAAGTTGATACATTTAATGATGTAACAAAATTAAATAAAGGAGATGGAGTTTATGCCTCAAAATATATCTTCAAAAAAAGTGCGCCTTAATGTTCAAATTCCATTTGAACTTAAGGATAAACTGATTTGGGCCTCTGGTGTTGAAGGAAAAAAAATGTCTGTTCTGGTCCGGGAGTCCATCGAGCAGGAATTAAGGCGTATCCAAAACAGAGTATTTGAAGAAAAAATGAAAGGTGCATATCTGGACCTTGCACAAGAGAATTTAGAAATTTCCAGTGACTTTGAATATTCGGATGCAGAAAACCTCTAGAAAGGCAAGGAACATGGAGGACATAATTATTAAAAGAGGTGATGTATATTATGCGAATCTTGATCCGGTTATGGGCTATGAGACTGGAAAAATCCGACCTGTGGTTGTGATCCAGAACAATATCGGGAACATATACTCACCTACGACCATTATAGCGATAATTACGGAATATTCAGAAAAAAAGGCTTCTTACCCGATTTGCGTTGTCGTCAAGAAGGGAAGGGGCTTAAAAAAGGACTCGATTGTAAACTTATCACAGATTCGAACTATTGATAAAAAACGGCTCATAGTTCCAAAGATTACTGAATTGTCAAATAATGTTATAAAACAGGTGGATAAAGCCATTATATATAGCATGGGACTCGACTTTTTCAGTCTTTCCTAAGGGCCCTTCCTCATCTCCGGGTAAAATTAAAAGGCAATATCAACAGATCCTTTGGCAGGACTCACTCGAGCTCGAGCACAAAGATCACTGGATAAAGTCAGGGGCATAGTTGCAGGGATCAGGCTTGACGACTACAGAAAAAAGAAGGACCGCTTGCAGTGTACCTCCTGGATTCATGCGGCTGGGGATGACAGCCGGCATTGCATGCCGCAGACATTGCTCTGCAGCGCAAATTGGCCATGGCCGATGCGGCAGTATTCGCCACCGCCCTCGCCCATGACCCTCTTCTCATCACTTCCGATCCTGATCTGAAGGGGCTGTATAACGTGAAATATCTACCCGGGCATCCAGGTTGACCATGAGCAGAATTATTTTTTTCATCTGGATGGACTTAAGGAAACGGGCGGTAAATGTCTCTTTCTTTATTGAGTTCCTATAAGTCTCTCAATTATTAGACTATCTTTAAACCAGCTCTGTGCCCCTGTTTATTATTTTACGATCACTCTCAGCATACTGTAGTAGAGGTCATAATCTCCATCACAATCATGGTCAAGAGGAAGCTGGAGTCCCACATAAAACTGATATTCACCCGGCGGGATTGCGCCGGCAGGGATATCTTCAATTATGGATAAGGCGGCAATGTCTTTTATCGGCAGGTCAGATCGATAAGGGACGATAGCTGAATCCCAGACTCCTTCGCCATTGAGCCAGAATGCCAACTGCATTTCTGGAATGGCAAGTAAGACGTACACGTCTCCTGTGGCCTCCTGGTAATCCCCTGGCAATACGTCTGCATGTACCGAGATATGCCCGTCAGCTGATACTTCTAAGACTTCTTCTGTGTCATTATTTCCAAAAACCCTGATTTCCGGCGGTGCCATCTCAAAGGAAATCTCGACAGAATCAAAGAAGAGATCTGCTACACCGTCTCCGCTGTCATCGCTTCCCGAGAGAAATCCGAAGAAAGCCTGCATCCGGTTTTGCGGTATAAAGCAGGCCCCCGGAAGCCCCTGTGCTGCGTCAGGGGCCGGTTTTTGAGAAAAATTCAAGGCGTTTACTGGAACCCCGGATAGAAAAGGGGCAAGGCCGTCGTGCCAGGTATTCCCAGACAAAAGACTGTATATGTCTCCGTTATCAGATACCATAAGCCAATAGGCATCTCCAAGGCGGTCCGCATAGAATCCCCCGGGGGAAAAAGACCGGAGATCTATTTCTATGTCCCAGATAACCGGTGACCAGGGCTTCAGAGTGACCTGTTCAAGGCCGCCTATTGTCAGGGAGATATGCGGATGTATGGCCTCAAAGGCATCAAGAATGATCGTGCCTGATTCGCCTGCAGCGGCCACAACAAGTTTCCCGAAGGCAGCAGTATCGAAAATCGAAAATCCGGTGTTGAATGCCCCTGCGGCTTGTGAGGCATGGAACTTATCTAAAGATATGATACGCATACCTGCATGCCCTTCAGACAGGTAGGCAAGATCATTCACTATGTCGATTGCAAAGGCATATCCGTCCGTCGGGATGTGTCCGATCTGGACCGGATTGTTCGGAGCGCTCACATCGAGAGACAAAAAACCATTCCAGCCATCCGCCACATAGGCAACGCCGTCCTGTATTGCAACGTCAAGGACGTAGCCCGCGGTATCAAACCGCCCGAGCTCGATCGGCTGCTCCGGGTCATCAACGTCCCATATTCGCAGCCCATTGCCGATGTCTGCGATGTAGAGATATCCGTCTTTGCCCATTCTCATGGTCCATATGTCACCCAGGCCAGCTGAATGTCCGGCATAAGAGGGCGCCGTCGGGTCGCTGACGTCGACAATCTGAAAGCCGTACGCATAATCTATTACCAACGCGCAGGACCCTTGCACCTCAACGGATTTCGCCATGCCGAACGTCTGGTAGTGCCCGAGGGGAGAGATGGCCTCCGGGTACGTGACATCAAGTAAAAGGAGGCCGCAGCCGCCGTCGGCCACGTAGACAGTATCCCCTCGAACTGCCAGATCAAACGCAAAGCCCGGTGTATCATATGAGCCGACAAGAGGTGTGCCTGTCGATCCCGCATCAAGGATTTTGACGCCTTCTTCGCCGTCGGCAATAAAGACCAGTGACCCCGAGACAGCAACTCCTTTTGTCAGAGAAGTAGTGGTAAGAGACCGGAGTAAATTTACGCATGAAGCCCCACAGGGCTGAACCATCAAGCAGGTAGAGACCAGCAAAACAAGTATAACACCCGGCCTTTTCATGATCTTTCCAAGGCTGGAACTTTCGGCAAAAAGAAACTTATCATATTCTGAAAGCGAGGACCGAAACCTTATCCTTTATCACATTCAGGTGAATATTATAATTATAATATCACACAGCCATATTCTCTAGCGAGAGTAATTTGATAATCTTTTCCAGTTATCTCGTATATTCTACTATAAGGACCTTTCTTTTCGGCTGCTTTGGCAAAAAAAATCCTGTTCCAAGTCTACCGTCACTGTTGCTGCTAAATTGGCAGCAATCATCTGTTTTAATCCTTTCTCTGTGTTTGGAGCGAAGCGGGCGGTGAGGTCGCTTTTATCTATCAGGCCCTGTTGTTGCATTCAGTTGTGCCTTCGTCTCAAGCATACTTCCAGTTAATCCCTTGGTAATAGACGTATTTAATTTAAGTCCGGAGAGAACGTCATTAATGATTGACATGCTGTATCACTAGTGTTACATCAATAATTGATTATCAGATCAGAGAGAAAAAGATGCCCGCAAAGAATCCTCGAATCAATGTAGTATTGAATGATTATCTATACCAAGAAATTTGCTTGTTGGCCAAAAAGGATAATGTTTCTTTATCCGCAAAGGTAAAAGATTTACTCAAGGAGGCCTTGGAGACGCAGGAAGATATTTATCTGGCCAAACTTGCCGAAGAAAGAGAAAAATCATGGGATGATTCAACCGCACTATCCCACGAGGATATCTGGTCTTGAAATAGAACGTACAAGACAACACAATGGGATTTAACCTTAAGTATCATGTGGGCATTAAACGCATTGATCTACCCAAAATTGACGCAAGAAACCGGTTAATAATCAAAGCAGCTGTTGAAGATCGTCTGGCCAGTCATCCCGAAAAATACGGGAAGCCATTGCGTAGAACACTGAAAGGCTATTGGAAATTGAGAGTCGGGAATTATCGGGTCATTTTCAAGATATCTGGTAACGAGATTTTCATACTTGGCATCATCCATCGCAAGGACGTATATCAGTATATACAAAAGAGAATAGCATATTAGATTATAAAGCAATTTCACCCTCCACTCCGCAAGCTCTTTAGAGGCCTTTTTGTTACTCTGAAAATAAAAAATTTTTCTTATTAATAAATTTTTTTAACCATAGATCCACCCTGATCCACGTGGACATTTTGCACTGAATGATATTAAGAATGGTGCGCAGACAATTTATTTACTGATGGGGGCACCACATCATTGGATATAGGTCAGTGTATCGTCATTTGGATCTGCAGCGGAGACGCTGAACGTGGTCGTTTCGCCCGGATTATTCAGAGTGGCCGGCGTTGCCGTAAAACTGCTGATTACCGGTGCGTAAGACGACAGAGGCTGTGCGAAGGTACGGGCCAAATCTGGCTTTAGTTATTGGACGTATCATAGCTGAAGGCAGAGTATTAGTAAGATTTAGTTGAATCCAAAT
>JAGYNZ010000064.1 GCA_018399745.1 Deltaproteobacteria bacterium
ACAGGGGTTTGGGAAAAATCAATCGCGGATTTTGGGTTAAAAGCACTCGATATTCGATAAAGTGAAAATGAGGTTGGCAAATAAAAAGGAAACAGGCACCTGAAAGCTCTCAGATGCCAAGAGCTTGCCGTTAAGTTTAGTCCATGACTGCGATGACAGTGTATGTGGGACCAGCAGAAGTAATTTAAGGAAAAATACGTGTAACTCTATTATGACTTTAGAGTGAGGGGGAATGGCCCTGCCTGCTCAAGGTGCATAGGGCGCACTGAACCAGCACACGCTGCGGAAGAGTGGGTTTCATTTCTATATTGAACCTGGTAGGTGTAACCAACTCTATCTGGAAGGGCTGGATGGCGAACCCCAAACGAAATTGCTATTCACAAAGTTTAGGGCAGGGCATGCTCAATGGAAAAGGTTTACAAACAGGCTATTCCAAGAAAAACCCGTATTTGATCAAGATATTTGATCAAGATGTCCTTCGTGGAAATTTTTTCTCTCACGCCTGTAGGTTTTTTTACGTTTCGGCCACAGAGGATAAAAACTTTATAGGTATCAAAGATGGCGTAGCGTTATTCGTCAAACACTATGAGTTTATTGCCATTTTCCTGCTTGACCTTCTCTCTGAACTTGCGTATGCTTTTTTCTTTGCCACTTTTATCGAGCCTGTCCTGTTGGTCCATCCAGGTTCGAAAGGCTGTGGTCAAGGACATAATGATGATGGTGAGATAGACATGGGCACGAAAGGCACTGGTGGTATTTCGGGCAGGTCTCTCTATAAACCAAGCCTGCTTGGCTTCCCGGAATAGTCCGTTCTCAATCTCACTGCGCTCATCATAGCCATCATAGGCTATAAGCGGTTTTTTCACAGAACCATTGATGAGAATGACCAAGGTGTCAGAATTGGGATTGTTCTCTACGTAGGGGTCGTTGAGAACGGCTACGGCATGTATAAGGTTGAGGAGAAAGTCATTACGATTTTCATGACTTCCGCTGCCAAGTTCCCCGTAAAACCCCGCTGTAGTCAACTCCTCTATGCCTACTACTTCCCAGTGATCAACAACAGCTTTCTTGTTGTTACCGGCCCCTACTGTTCGCCTTCGTTCCCTGCTCTGTACAATACTCATACTAACAAGGGAAAGGGCCTCTTTGTAAACATTCATATTTGTCTTGGCCGGGATATAGAAGATGATGCCCTTGCTATTGAGCCACCACAAAAACTGGCCATCCATGAACCTGCGGTCCAGGGCCACAGAGACAATCATGTTGGCTCTCAAGTTAAGAGGGCATGCACAGTACTACTTTATTCGAGGAAACTCTCCGGCAGTAGCCCGGTTTTACTATGAGTTCCACGGGATATGGCGTAAATGGCTTAATCGCCGTTCGCAGAAATCGCGGTTAACTTGGGAACGATTCACCCGGTTGCGAAACAGGTTGCCATTCCCAGGATCAAGCCTTGCAAGCCCGCAGTCACGCAGCGAGTCCACATCATGAGGAACTGGATGCGTTACTTCCGAATGTCCGATCTGTGGGTGGTGGGGGAGAGCAATTTCCCTCTTCTACCCGACCAATCCTTTTGAATTTCGGTTAATTGACCCATGTGAGACAGACGTATAATGAAGATATGAACTTTAAGGAGCATATAAGTCAAGGCAGTGTTTTAGCCCTCCTTCGTTTATGTAGGCTTCGTCCTTTTTCATATCGCGTAGAACCTGTAACGCCTCCTGAGTTCCGATATCTCCTATTGCTTTTGCTGCCATGTATTTGACATTAAAGCTGCCTGAACTGTATCTCTGCATTAGGAAGTCGATCTGGTCCTCGGCTCCGAGTATGCCCATAGCGGACAGAGAACAGGAGCTGAAGAATTCATCACTGTCCTGAGCATACTTTTTCAGAGATTCCATGGCATTGGGATTATTGGTATAACCCAGTTCTAGCACCTTCCAGAATGGGCGGTCATAAGGGTCCTTTTCCTCTTTTGCGGTTTCGGAGTTGATGATAGTGGTTAGCTTGTCTATTTTTTCATCTGATGAGCGAAGCTTGAAAACGGCACGACTGATCTTTGACGCTACTTCTTTTATGATGATCGATACGGGTATAGTAAAACACGGTTTTTCCACTTCCTTCATACTCCAGACAGGAGTTTTTCCATTATAAAAATAGGCTTTAATTGGCTTTTTCTGATCATCTATAATGGTGCCAGAAAATATGTGACATGCTTCCCATGGAGAAAAGCCCGTGGCCCGAATATTGACTATCTGGTACCTGTTAATCAGCAGTACCAATCCTTTATCACTCGTTTTTCTCACAACACATTTGATGCGGATTCTTCGGCTATTAAGCTCTCTTTCCATCTGCTGTGCAAAATAGCTTATCGGATCTTCTATGTTATCTATTTTAAGGCTCATAGAATCGGATATACTGCCGCCTGGACCCAGAACCTTCACGAGAAAAACCGAATCGCTACCGGTTCTCTTGTCAATGATGGTTAAGGTTACCGGCTTGGTATCACTCCTGCCGTATTCGATAGAGGAGAGAACGGGATCCTTGACGGTATAGCTGAGGGAGTAGGAGCATCCTGCAAGAAACACTGTTACCGCAATAATACCTGCTATTTTCGTTAGAAAATGTAATTTGGACATAATTGCCTCCTTGCATATAGCCTGAAAAGTTATAATTCGTTGACTTGATTTTTATCTTGCTTGACAAGAACTCCTGGATCCGGGTCCAGAGCATTTTTCCAGTCTTTCAGCTTGCCGTGAATATCAGCCATGATTGAAAGTTGTTCATTTTGACAGTTGTCTCTTTCCGTTAACTTTATCCCTTAGTACATATATTCATAAATACTATGACGTAAAAAGATTGACATTTTGAGACAAGTATGATATCGTTCCTCCAAAAAAGGAGGTGCGATATTTCCAGAAAGAGCCCATATGAGATAGTTCTTGAGCCTGACGAGAAGAAAGCGCTAAAGAAAATGGCCCAAAAGTATACGTCACCGTACTTTGAAGTATTGCGTGCCAAAGTTATCCTTCTTGCTTCCGAAGGTTTTAAGAACAAAGAAATTGCCACTAGGGTCGATATGCCAAGACAAATTGTCAGCAAATGGCGCAAACGATTTTTTGAACAACGCCTCGCCGGTCTTGAGGATCGTTCAAGGCGCGGGAGGCCGTGCCGTTTTTCCCCCTAAAATCGTGATGCAAGTCAAAGCACTTGCATGTGAATTACCGAGTGAAAGAAATATCCATTTCTCTCGAATGAGCCATGTTGATATCGCACACGAGGCAATGCGCGATGGTATCGTTGCCTTCATCAGCGGTACCACGGTCTGGCGGTGGCTCAATGCAGACGCCATAAAGCCATAGCAGTATCGCAGTTGGATATTTCCGCGCGATCCCCATTTTGCTGAAAAGGCAGATCGTGTCCTGGATCTTTATCAGGGCATTTGGGAAGGAAAAAGACTTCACCCAAATGACTACGTGATCAGCACAGATGAAAAAACCAGCATACAGGCCCGCAACCGCGATGGACTTCATAGTGCTGCCCCTCCTGGCAGGTGCCAGCGTGTCGAATTCGTATACCAACGGGGTGGGGCCTTAGCCTACATGGCCGCCTGGGATGTCAGAAGAGCGAAAGTATTCGGCATTTGCACAAAAAGCACAGGCACAGAACCGTATCACCGCTTGGTTGATCTGGTCACACAACAAGAACCGTACCGGTCAGCCGACAGGGTTTTCTGGGTATCTGATAATGGATTGTCTCATCGCGGCCAGACAGCAATCGACAGACTGTCTGCATGGTATCCACATGCGATTCAAGTTCACACGCCAGTACACGCAAGCTGGCTTAATCAAATAGAAATATACTTTTCAGTAGTACAACGAAAAGTCTTAACTCCAAATGATTTCTCGGACTTAGAAACCTTGGAACAGCGCTTGCTTGACTTCCAAGACCGCTATGAGGAAATCGCAAAACCGTTCAAATGGAAATTTACGAAGGAAGATCTTCACAGAATTCTATCGAGACTTCCTTCATACCAATTAGTCCTTGTAAAACTGGCTGCATAAGCTGGTAAAGAATACGTCACCGTATTTACGAATCAGAGCACTAAGCTTCCCCAAGCACTTAAGAGTCGTGACATTCTGGGCTGCCAAGGTCATGTCCATGACTGGGATCCTGCAGCGTTTGACCAGGAATCCATACACTTCATGCGGCAATCTATATTCCCGCTTTCGAGGGAATGAGATGTATGCGATAGTGAAAGTATTTTCATGGTAAAGACCATGAAATAACATAAATATTTAAATTTGTACGACAACGTCCAGCGAAATCAAAAATTCGGTATCTCAGAATTGAAACACACCAAAAAAAGAAAAGATGTAAGTTAATGATTATAGTATGAATTAATACCACTTATCCTGTCAAAGTCAAGAAAAATTTCAAGTTTTCTGGAATTACGATATAAGGATTGAAAAAATTTTTTATAAGAACTTGCTTTTTCTGGGGTAAGTATATGAAGATGCAGGCTTGTATGTCAAGAAAAAGGACGTCAAGTCTGCAACTACAGGCACATTTGGCGGTCCGGAGGTGTGGGAGATTGGTTCTAAAGGCTGCTTCAGGCAGTATTCAAGCTATATTGCAGATAAAACGTGGAAGGTTAATAATAGACTTAGTTTCTGTAGTTTCTGTGGAGGGACGAATCGTGTTTCGAGGCAATAGCTTATCCTAATGGCAATCAAGACAGATGCCGGAATCGTATTATTTTTGGGATGGTTCAGAACAGTGGATTAAGGTGGCCGCGGGTTATTCATGAGGGTAATTAACTCTCGACCGACATAGCGGCACTTCCGGGCTATCTTTTTTCGGGGTTCTTCAGCGAGTTCTACTACGAACTGAGCAAGTTCAAACAGTCTAAACAAGGCATAATAGTTCTGATAGTAAACGATTGTGTGGTTATCCGTCAGTCACTCCATTGGCGTGACTGACGGATATGAGGTAGGGTCTCTTGGTTTAGCTCCTTGCGTTTTTCTCCTAACAGGTGAAGTTGAAGAAGGTTGTAGACGAGCATTGTAAAAACGACTTGGTTGGCAACCATAGAAAATGCGCGGGAGGTAAACTTATGGCTCACTCAAAAATAACTCCATATTTCAGACACCGATACATTCCTCCTGACCGCGTTCTGGAAACTCGGAATGCATTTAATATTCCTACGTTCCTATGCCTTGGTAGTAAATCCAGATTAAATCCTAACGTCAGGGCTGGAAGACTGAAATAGACGTTGACCTTTTAGTGCGTTCGTGCCTAAATATGGTTATGCGGAAGATAAACCTTTTAATGAGGAGGATGGATTATGAAATTCGGTAAGCATATTGGGCACGTTTTCGCGGCAGCGTGCGTTATCATCGCCATTATGGTTAGCGGTTGCGGCAGCGCCCGTGTTTCGCTAATGAATTTTGAGCCTGAGTTTAATATGGATCAGAGCGCATATGAGGGTAAGCATGTTTACCTGATGAATTTCGAAAACCAGGCCAACAACACTAGTATCTGGTACTACTTAAGCCCAGACAAGAAATTCAGCTATGGCAATGACACCTTTATTCACAACTATTTCTGGTATTCATTCCATGCTGGTCTGGTCAAGGCCGGGTTTCTGGTCTCCAATCTTGATAACCCCGACACTTCTGCACCGGCCATGTGGTTAACATTGAGATCGATCACTGATGCGAAATTCTCGGTCGATCTGACCGTCCAGCTAAAGGGAATAACTGTGTTTGCGGAACACTACGTCATTAGCGAGCCTCCGCTGCTGGACGATCAGCGCACTCCGGACAACCTGGAGAAAAGGGCCTACAAGATGACTAACAGACTTATTGAGATTATTCTGAGCGATCCGGGATTTAAGAAGGTCTTCATCTAGTGTAATTTTACTATAATTAAAATAGTTTATGACGTAACACCTTGATTTGCCAAATAAATAAAAGTAATTATCTGTATACACTGATAACTAATTATCAGTTAATATTAATGATACATTAATTATTATTAATTTCTGAATGTCAAGGTAATTCCAAGCGATATTTTCAGTGTATACAGAAAAAATTTATGTAATTTTAATAAGATAACTAATTAAATCAAAAATTTAAAGTAAACTCACGATAGGTCCTGAGCGAATCCATATTTGTCCAGTGAGGTTTCGCGTTCTCTCTTAAGCATTCCTGCGCACGGTCTCCCATTTAAGGCTTAGTTTGAATTTCTGGCGCAACTAAAAAAAACTTCGCGGACTTGACCGCGGCAGGGATGCTTATCCCTCTATCCTTCAGGTGAGGAAAGATTTTAACCGAAATTCGTGAAGATTTCAGCTTAAAACTTGAAAAATGGCCATTTCTGGGAAATGCCGTCTAGTAATTTCAGCTACTTATGCCCTCAAATGGCAAACGTAGTGCCAAAATCGTAACTCCATGCCTTGACAACGTATGATTTTTCTTGTAATTGAATATTCATGTTTATTCGCGCCGTTGAGCACAAGAACAAGAAAAACCACAGGAAATATCGGACCTACAAACTGGTCGATTCTGTTCGAACAGAACGTGGTCCTCGCCAGACCACTGTCTTGAACCTCGGTACTGATTTCAAACTGCCGAAAGAGGATTGGAAACAGCTGGCCAATTGTATTGAGGAGATCG
>JAGYNZ010000065.1 GCA_018399745.1 Deltaproteobacteria bacterium
GCGGCTTGGTACGCTCAAATTTTTGCTTGCTCACGATAATCCTCCACTTTCTCTGTTACTCCTCAAACGATATATTTTTGAGACCCATACACTTATTTATTTTTCTGATAAATGGTCTCACTCCGGCTTCAATTCACGTTATCATGGAGCCCACGACCGGGATTGAACCGGTGACCTCTTCCTTACCAAGGAAGTGCTCTACCGACTGAGCTACATGGGCACTCATCTCCATGGAGCGGGAAACGGGACTCGAACCCGCAACCCTCAGCTTGGAAGGCTAATGCTCTAGCCAATTGAGCTATTCCCGCCCAAAGGAAAACCAATTAAGAATTACACACATAAACTAGATTATATAATCAGTCAAAATTGCCTACTGCCCCGCAACTAATTTTCATACCGTCATTGAATTTATTGGTGGAGAGGGGAGGATTCGAACCTCCGAAGGCATCGCCAACAGATTTACAGTCTGTCCCCTTTGGCCAACTCGGGTACCTCTCCGTACTTTTCCAATGGAGCTGGCGATGGGACTCGAACCCGCAACCTGCTGATTACAAATCAGCTGCTCTACCGATTGAGCTACACCAGCTAAATTGAACTCTCCATAATAGTGACCTCTTAAAAAAAAGCAAGCTCTTTTGATCACAAAAAAAGGCGGCGCACATACGACCGCGCCGCCCTGCAGTTAACTCAGGCAATCAAGCCCTTTTAGGTCTTAATGTATATCTTTTCCTTCATATTGCCATGCCGTCACCATTTTTTCAAGTCCGAAACCAGCCTTACCTGCCTTCACATCTCTTGCCCAGCGCTCATGAACATAAGCAGTACCCCTGTAAAGCAAATGAGCGAATTTAGTATAGGGGAGAGAAAGGAATAAGGTTGCCACGCAACCAAGGTGCAACACATATACAGGATAGGCCAAATATGCTACATCTGCAAGACGTATTATCTCTGCCGCGAGACCGCTAACTCCCACTGCAAAAATTAGCCAAATCAGGATCCAGTCCTGTGTGGAACTCGTAATAGTCCCTTCTGCCGTCTTCCGGATTCTCATATTCCTTAGCATCCAGATCCCGACAATGAGCATGATGGCACCTATGTTGGCCGCTATCTTGACAGGATGATACTGGACAAGGGGGGTCTCAAATCCCGCGTCTGGAAACAGAATACCAAGCACGTCTGCCTGAATCATGACAATAATGGTCACAATGAACAATATAATGAATGACCATAAGACCCAGAGGTGGCCTGTCGACCTCTCCGCCACCTCTCCGCACTTCTTGAAGCGCTCATGGGTCAGTATCTCTTTAGTAGCAGGCCATACATATTTTATCAGAAAAGGGCCTATCGCAGGTGTCGGGGCTTTACCTGTAAAGGAAACCGGGAGTCCGGCACCCTTTGATATATCACTCCAAAACTGTATCACGCCCTTCATGCTTACATATATCACAAAGGCAGCAATGGAGAGAAACAGGGCATCTATTGGCACTACAGTCAAGAATTTATGATACACAACAGTGCCCTCCGGAATCGGAAATGCCTCTTTTGAATATAAAGACCAGAGAAAAGCCACAACCAATACTGCAAACATCGAAGTAATTACAGTACCTATAACGCCGCCCGCACTATTCATTATATTAGCCAACGCCTTGGGCTGGGCATAATGTCGTATGGCATTTATCCTGATCGCACTGAGCACGTCACCTGGACGGGCATCCCTCGGACAATACTTTGTGCAATCACCACAGTTGTGACACAGCCAGACATCAGCATCCCCGGATACCTTGGATCCCAAGCCCCATTGGGCCCAAAGCATCTCTTTTCTGGGAAATGGGCTCTCATCAGTAGACAAAGGGCAGACTATGGAACACGTTGCGCACTGATAACAACGATTAACCGTGTCTCCACCTGCCTCCATGACGCCCTTTACGAACTCCAAGTCCGGCTGTACTTGATTTCGTTCGGCCATAATTAATACCTCCTAGAAACCTTTGAATGGATTCGGTCCCAATTCAACTATTTCATCCATAAAGCCATTTATAATCTCAGGAATCTGATCATATTCGTCAATGGCAACCTGTGCCATTTTTACTCGCTCTGCCTCAATTCCCAAAGAGGCTAATGACTCCGCGACATTTTGCATACGCCTCTCAGAAAGTTCACTGCCCTTCACAAAGTGACACTGGTAATCATCACCGAACTTGCAGCCAAGAAGCAAAGCGCCGTCTATTCCACTTGACATGGCGTCTTTGATCCATGCAACATTCACTGAACCAAGACACCTGACTGGTATGATCCTTCCAAGTGGTGACCAGGAAAGACCCTTTCTGGCTGCCATGTCCAGAGCTGGATACGCATCGTTCTCACATGCAAAGATGAGCAGTCTCAGCTTGTCTTCGTCATCGTCGGGCACTTCGATTGCCTTGATCATTGAGCCGACGATATCGATACTGTAGTCCTTGAAATTAATAATGCGTTCCGGGCATGCGCCCATGCAGGTACCGCAACGGCGGCATCTCGACGGATTAAGCTTGGGAGTGCCCTTCTCATCATCATCCAGGGCACCGAACGGACACTCTTCAGTACAACGCTTACACTGAGTACAGCGCTGGAAGTAGAAATCCGGATAGTCAAAATCCCATGTACGCGGATGGACTGAATGACCCTCGTCAATGGCCTTAAGACACTGCAGGGCCTTAAGTGTTGCACCAGCGGCGTCCTCCATTGCCTCTTCCATGGTCATGGCCCTGTGGACTGCGCCGGCTGCATAGATTCCTGTCCGCCTTGTCTCATATGGGAAACATATAAAGTTGGAGTCGCAGTAGCCTCCGAACAGGTCCAGGTCACGAAAGCCCGGGCCCTGCCTGTATGCCATGTTCACTACCGCGTCGTCTCTGGTGGTCGGAACCATCCCCGTGGCAAGCACTGCGAGATCAACATCCAGACTGATGTCGCCACCGATAAGGGTATTATCCACATTGACGGTCAGCCCGCCCGAACCGTTGTCCTTGACCTCAGTAACATCCCCCTTGGTAAGAAAGATCCCCGGGTCGTTCTGAAGGCCCTGGTAGAAATACTCATATTGACCTGAAGTGCGCATGTGCTCATACAATACATAGGCCTTGCCGTCTTCCGGCTGGTCCTCGCGCAGATACTTGGCCTGTTTAAGGGCAACAAGGCTTGTTACCACTGAGGCATAGGGGAAATCAGCATCGTCCTTGGAACCCCCGGCACTCTGAACAAAGGCCACTGATTTGACTTCCTTTCCGTCTGATGGTCGGACGATCTTGCCATTCTTGGCGATTTCTTCAAATTGGCAATTGGTTATGACATTGGGATTCCCCCACGCCAAGTGCGGAAACTCACCTTCTTCTGGTACGTATGGCTTCCATCCTGATGCCAGGATCACCGCTCCGCAAATCTCGGCGTTGGGATCTTCTTCCATATAGCCCCTGCGTCCCTCGTTTTTCTCGTCGTATTTCTTTTTCTGATCTTCAGCTGAAAGTTCGTTGCCGCTCTCATCCAGCTTCTCTTTTTCAGTCAGTGGAAACGGGGCATCCCACTCACTCTTGGTCCCCGCATTTTTAAAGCTGACCCTGAAATCACCCGGGGCATTGCCGACACGGGCCACTTCGGTACTGGTCTTGACTGTTATCTTGTCGCTGGCATTGACTCTGTCAATCAATCCCTGAACAATGGGATCGATAAGTTCAGAGTAATCCGGGCCTACAGGGACCTGTTTCCTGTTCTTTGTAGCCCAACCGCCGAGCTCTGGCTCGCGCTCGACCAAAATACTCTCATACCCTGCCTCAGCGGCCTCAAGTGCGGCAGTCAAACCGGTAACCCCGCCACCAATGACTAAAAGACGCTGGTTGATCTCCTCTGCCTTAAAGGGCTCTACCGGATTGGACTTCTTCGCCTTGATAACCGCCATGCGGATATAGTCCTCAGCAAGTTCCTGCACGTGTTCTTTCTTAGCTTCGGCATTCTCGTCATCCGCACTTACCGGATGACTCCATGTAACCATCTCACGAAGACTGGTTTTTTCCACCATTACACCCGGAAAATTAAGGATTTTAAACTCGTATCTCGGTGATATGCCGGCTAGAACAACACCATCTACCCCTTCATTATCAATATCCTGCTTCACCATGGCAGCGCCTTCGGGTGAATACAGATCAGGATGAGTACGCACTATCTCGATGCCGAGTCCGGTTGCAACCTCTACCAGCTTGTCTATGTCCAATGCCTCAGCAATACCATCGCCAGTGTATATATAAACTCCTACTTTTTTCGACATCAGCCTGCCCTCCTCACCAACGTCTGAACAGCCTTCAGGGCTGCAGCGGTTGCACTTTGAGCAGATGAAACTACATCAATGGGCCGCTTTGCGCAACCGCACGGAATAATGCCCTCTTTAGATACCACAAAGCCGTCGGAGTTATACTCGATTCCTGGAATCTTTTCTGTTGCCCCTGCCGGCTGCATCCCTGTCGCCAATACCGCAAGATCCACTTCCTGTTCGACCTTGCCGCCGCCAATAGTGTCTTCTGCAATAAGCACGACACTGCCCGGACTCGATCCTTCTTTTACCTCGGCCACCTTGCCCTTAATGAAATGGACCTTTTTGTCTTCCTTGACCTTTTTATAAAACCTCTCATATTTCAGCCCCGGAGAACGGATATCGATGTAGAAAATATATATATCTACATCCTCTGATTGCTCCCTCAGATAACAGGCCTGCTTCAGTGTAGCCATACAGCAGATGTATGAGCAGTATTTCAGGTGATCCTTATCCCTGGAACCTGCGCACTGGACAAAACCCACTGTCTTCGGCTCCTCTTTGTCAGAAGGCCGCAAAATCTTTCCTTCTGTCGGCCCTGATGGCGATGCCATACGCTCTACCATCATGTTCGTGACTATGTTTTCGTATTTTCCAAAACACAGTTTGTCCATCTTTGTGGCATCATATGGATTCCAACCGGTTGCCATGATGATCGCCCCGACATTCAGGTCTATGATCTCTGCCTTCTGGTCCAGATCCACATACCCGTCCGGCATGGCATCCTTGATGCGCTGGCCGTCACCAGATGATACTGCCGCGGGGTCCAGCACACACTGATTGGGAAAGGCCATCATAGTGGGCATATATAAGGGTTTCCGCATATTCATGCCGAAGTTGAACTCATTTGGCATCTCGGTTGTAACCGCTTCGGCCCCGGGTCCACAATTATTACATTGTGGCGTTGTGTACCTCGGATTTACTTTGACTTTCACATTGAAGTCACCCGGCCCCCCGGATACAGACTCCACTTCCGCCAGACTATAGAAGGTGATCTTCGGACTGGTCTTGATTCGCTTGTAGTTTATCTCCAACCCGCAAGAAGGAGGACACAGCTTTGGGAAATACTTGTTTAGCTGAGCAACCCGGCCCCCCATATAACTCTCCTTCTCAATTATATAGACATCATATCCCATTTCAGCGGCTTCAACCGCGGCCGTAAGGCCACTGAAACCGCCACCCACCACGAGTATACTTTCACTCATATGCCCGCTCCTTCCTCAAAAATGATTTAATTAAATACCAAACTAGGAATTAGGAATTGAAAATTAGCTACCGAAAGCAGTGGTCAATATCTCAAGATCACTATTACTCATTTTCAATTCCTAATTCCTAATTCAAAAAAATGCCAGGCGCCGCCATCGCGACGCCTGGTCATCTGTTATTACAAGGTCTAAATCACCCGACCAACCTTAAAACAAAGATACTGAATTAGTCAGGAATGATCTGATGCAAAGGCTTCTTGAATGTGGACCACTCGCCCGTTTCAGGATCATACTTTGAATTGACAAAGCACTTCCATCCGCCCTCTTCCATGGTCTTGGAATCAGCTTCAGGGAAATCACCACGATAGTAGAAGCCCGGATAACGGCTCTCTTCACGGAACTGAATATGACGCAGGTGATCCTCCACGCACCATATGCGGTGGTTCATCTCCCATGCGCGGATCAGCTCGTGCAGGCCGCTGGCAGCCAGCTTATCAGAATCCTCGCGGAGCATCTCTAGATGGTGCATAGCGATTTCTAGAAGCTTTGCATTGGTCATATAATACGGGGACCATCCACCACCGTACTCGTCTGTATACTTCATCAGACGCTCCATCATATGGCGAGGCCTGATGTAGGCCGGGTTGATCATGTCGTCCGTAGTCGCTTTGTGATTCGCATAATAATGTACAACCGGCTTGTAGATCTCAGCCTTGATTTCCTCTGCGCTCTGCTTCAGGGCCGGGGTAAAACCGGCGTTGTCTGCCACATACTTGGCCATTGCCTTGGCAGCCATACGACCCTCTGCAT
>JAGYNZ010000066.1 GCA_018399745.1 Deltaproteobacteria bacterium
ATTTGGGGCCCCTGTCAGATTTGATGATCACCCAGATATGGCAGTTGAGGCAGCATTAGAGATGAGAAAACGTATCATTGTATTGAACAAGAATCTCGAGAAACAGGGAGTCAACGCATTTAGGCATGGAATAGGTATTCACACAGGTGCTGTTTTGGCTGGAAATGTTGGAAGCAAAGATCGAATCTCCTATGCCATGGTAGGAGACACCGTTAACTTGGCCTCGAGAATTGAGGGACTCACGAAGCAGCACTCCTGTGACATCTTATTAAGCCAGACAACATATAGCCTTCTGACCGGTAATTTTATTACAGAGCAGCTTCCTGCAGTCAGGGTGAAAGGGAAAAAAGAAGATGTAATGATTTACAAGCTTGTAGGCAAGGCATAAAACACAGACCTTTAATCGAACCTCACCTTAAGATAAGCAATGAGATCTTTATTATTGAAGGAGGAAATTCTATGGAATATACTATAAACAGGCTAAAATATCGCATGCTTATTTTACTGGCAGCATCTTCTATAATTATTTTTCCGTTTCACTCTACCCTTGCCCTTGAAAAAATAATTCATAATTCCCTTGGCATGGAATTTGTATTAATCCCTGCAGGCAAATACATAATGGGGACTCCTTCCTACGAACCATACAGGAGTGAAACCGAGGTGCAGCATGAGGTGACAATAAGCTCACCCTTTTATATGCAATCAACAGAAGTAACACTAAAACAATGGAGAACCATTATGGGAGAGAGGCTTTTTGGAAAAATCAAGGGCCCGGATGATTTGCCGGCTACAAAGGTGTCCTGGTATGATTGCATGGAATTCATAAAAGGGTTAAATGCCCTTGGGCAAAGGTCGTATCGACTCCCCACTGAGGCGGAGTGGGAATACGCCTGCCGGGCAGGGTCAACTGCTGCTTATTCATGGGGTGATGATATTGATTGCAGCATGGCCATGTACAGCAACAATAGCATTAAATCCGGGCAATGCATAGATTTTGTCAAATCAAAGGGATTGCCTGTTGACAGCCCAGCCCCTGTGAAAAGCTACAATCCCAATGCCTGGGGGCTTTATGACATGCACGGCAATGTGTGGGAGTGGTGTTGGGACTGGTTTGGTGAATACGTAACAAAGCATCGGGTTGACCCTGCTGGACCTGAGTCTGGAACAAATAAAATTCGGAGAGGCGGAAGCTGGTTTGGCGATATGCATCTATGCAGATCTGCAAATCGCAACTATGGTCATCCTGCCAGCCGTTATAGAACAACTGGTTTTAGGGTTGTTGTAAAAAGTATTCCTGATTTGTTGCCCATTGAGGAAGGGAATTAAAGGGAAGCAATGCTGAGACTGATTATATGGCCTATGTTTGCGGAACGTAGCCTGCAAGCATCTCTTTTATTGTTTGCACTAAATCGCCCCGTCCTCTTTCTTGCAAAGGGGCAAGCATTTCTTGATAAAATGATGCACGGTGTCTGATTAGGATATTAAAGCTTGATAGAAGCTCGGGTGTTACATCATCCTCAATAAATGCCCTTGTTTTATCAAGGGCGCCAATAGCCACCAGTTCAGTCATGGTTCGCACACATTTCTCACATTTTCCACAATTCAACCGGTCTTCCACATTTGCCAAGCATACCCGAAAATTTTGAAAGGCAGCATCCCAATCAGCTATCAGTCTAAGTTTGTCCAGTCTTGATAATTCAAGGTCCCGGAGCTTGAATGTCAATTCATAACTCGAATACTCTGGATCCAGCAGGGGGTGGGAGCCACAGGGAACTAAATGTGGGATATCATATGATGAGGCTATGTAAAGTAAATCAAACCTCGAGGCAAAGGCATGGCCAACAGATGCAAGAACAGCTCCAAAAAATTTGTCCAGCCATAAATCCCTCTCATCGCACAAATGCCTGATATTGGTATAAACCGGTATCAGCCGAACATTCGCATCTTTTGCTACAATGGACATAGCAGCCCTTGCCCTGTCAAATACATTGTATTTCATGCCCCTTTCCACAACACCGCCTATATCAAATCCATGAATAATTAGGCAATCCTTAATTGAGCCAGGATGATCTTTTGGATAATTTAACCTGTTAGTTCTCAGGGCAGCCAAAGAATCTATTCCCCCAGATAAAAACATGCCGGCTACCCTCTGTTTTCCGGCATACTTAGGGATAGAATCAGTTTTTACCTCTATTTTCAGCGGAGTGTATTTGCCTCCTGACCATTCTTTTAGTAAGGCCATAACCGCATAAAGCCCTTCCTGTAACATAGGATCTATTTCGGCATCTAAAAAAATTCTCTTTTCTCCGAGATGTATGGCAGGAACAATACAACCAACTAAAAAAGCATCAGGATTGCAGGAAATATCCCCTGAGAACTCCTTTTCAGTTTCTATAAAGATTTCCCGGGAAGGCCTATCGTTATCTTCCCAGTCAACAGTAGCAGCAATTCGAGTTGATTGTTCGTCTTTTATTGTCCTCAAATTCCATATTTTCATTTAGCCGTCTCTTGAAATTCACAAATGATTAAGAAAAAGAAAGTCATACGCGATTCTTTCTGGAGATTTCAACTGCATAGTCCACAATCCTGCCGGCAATGTCTATACCTGTGGCAGACTCCAATCCCTTAAATCCGGGAGAATAATTTACCTCTATGACATACGCCCTGTCCTTTTTATCTAATAACAAATCCACTCCTCCAATATCGAGCCCTACTGCAGCAACCGACTTGACAGCAATCCTTGCGAGATCAAGAGACAGGTCTTTTGGGTAACTTTCTCCGCTCAAATGAAAGTTAGCCCGAAAATCTCCTTCCCTGGGCTTTAGCTCCATGGCCCCTGCAACTTCTCCCCCGATAACCAGTACCCTTATATCCTTACGGCCGGCAGGAGGGATAAACCGCTGTATCAGCAACCCTGAACGCCTGTCTAAATAGTCTTTGATGCTTAAGGCAATGCTGTTGATCGAATCAAATAAAATGACTCCAGTCCCCTGACGGCCGCTTACCTGTTTTGCGACTAACGGCGTTCCCCCTAACCGTTTGACTGCGTCCCAAAGACCTTCTTCCGAGTTGACGAATAATGTATCAGGAATAGGGATTCCAGCCGCAGCCAACACCTGTAAGGTGAGAAACTTATTTTTGCTTATGCGGATGGAATCCAGGTTGTTCACCACCGGTATTCCCATTAGGCAAAACTGATGGATCAGTGCCAGACAGGATTCACCTATAGTGGCCCCCTGGCGTGGTAATACTATGTCCGGGATTTGCGTTTCAGGTATGCCTGAAAAGGCAAATTTTCCTCCAATAAGATCAGGCCAGACTCGATATGGATGTACTAAGATTATTCTATGGCCCCGTTCTCGCGCAGCCTCTGTCAAACGCAAATTAGGATGGTATTCAGGGCCTCTGACCGTAATTAAACCTGTAGTTATTCCCATGGCAGTCTCATCATATTCAATGGCCGGATGTTTTCTCAATCATCCATTCCGGTATCCATACCCCTATTTCCTTGCCTGCACGATCACTATAAAATTGAGCGACCTTTTTAGTTCTGTTTCGCAGGGCCATCTTTTTAGTGGCTATATTATCTTCAGCAATTATTGAAAAGAGTTTTCTGTCTCCTATCCTTTCCGTAAGTCCCTCCAGCAACTTTGTCCCTATTCCCATACCCCGGTATTCCGGGCGCACTGATGTGTAACCACGCTCTAAGTAGTAGGTGAGGTCAATCCCTGACTGCTCACTCACTGCATCTGCATACTCAGGCCTGGGCTGTTTTAAACTGGAGTTTGCAACGAGGGAACCTCTCTCTGTTACATACCCAATTAAAAAGGCATTTTTCAGGTTATGCCTGACCCACTTTGTCCCCACAGAGCCTCCGGCCTCAACCATTTTACATATCTCATCCAGGTATCCAGGCGGCAGCTCTTGAGGCTTAACAAAATGGTATTCCATGCTGCTGCCTATTGTGTACAAAGATTTTCCGTCTTCATTTACCCTCCAGCGTAACAGCTTTTTAACGCCGTATCTCTTTACATAAAGAAGCATGTGAACCGGATCACTCAACCAGTACCAAAATGGCTGCCCTGGTAACTTTGCCACCTCATCATATGACGGTGCCACTTGGTTTACCCGGTCATTAGGATATAAATAGTTCGATATCGATGACCAGCGCTGGGTCCATGAGTGTGCAATAGCAGGATTATCTGCTAAAAATCGGGTTACCTTCTCATCGCTTATGTTCTCCGGAATGATAACATTATTCCATATTCCGGCGTTTGAAGAATGCCATAATATTCCGGCTAAGGCCTTGCTTTCTTCTGAAGAGACCTGCCACTGAATAAGTTTCACGCCTGTCCTATAAGCCTCATCCATGTTAGTGCTATCTGCTGATCCATCCAGAGTACACGTTAACCCTATTGAAATTGACGGTTTATTGCTGGTAGCATTCTTTGTAAGTTCCTTGATAAAGTCCATGGGCAAAGGCTTCTCTCTGTTAAGAAAAACTGTGGACCCAAATCTTCGTCCGTCTCCTTCTGCAAATCCTACAATAGTATGCGACTGCACCATAACATCTTCATTCAGTTCTATGGGCAATACAATGTCCGGGGAAAGATAATCTTTAAGGGGTAAGCCAGTGAAGTCGGGAATGGAAACACGGCCGTGCGATTCAGTCCCACCCGATGGAATTGTTCTCTTCACAAATTTTTTTAAATCTTTCTCTTGAAGAAAACTATCAACATATCCTGAAGTCCCGAATAACTCATGATTTCCCATAATGGCTATGTGCAGATCTGGTCTGATGTTTTTACTGGAACGTGCCAAAGTCAGTGCAGCCGGCGCCTGGTCTGGTGATGACACAAGTAGTAGCAAAAGCTTTAATTCTTTACCGGCAATCCTGCCTGCCAGGCCATTTTCACAAAGGCCTAAAAAAGGGTTTGTGTCCCTGTCTTCAACAAATGTATCGATATGGCATAACTCCTTCACATCAGGGGTTGAAAATCCGCTCCAATGAATATATGAGGGATAAAATGTCAGGGACACAAGCATCAACAAGTCATTGATATCCGTACTAGTAGAAATATATTGTTCCGGTTTGTAGAATTCACCAGTCCTGAGTCGTTTCAGGTTACAGTCAATCGTAGAAATTGTTTTATTCCATTTGTTACGGTTTACTGAAATATCGTTTACAAGGCGTCTTGCCTTGATAGGCGCTTCCTTAAAAACTCCCTGTTCCTCTCTCTTCTTGACCAATTCCAGAAAGCCGGTAAGCGCCTTTGATGTAAGGATGTGATGTAAAAAGAAATCAAGATTTGCGTCATAGTAATTTAATGAAACTCCCCAGCCGGCAATACAGGACCCGGTATACGCCAGTTCCCAGGGATAAATGGTGGGGCTTGCAACCGGGGGGTGCACCAATAGCACATCCGATACATCAGGATCACTCATAAAGGTATCTCCATAAATCGAGTAGCTGCATTCAGGTTGTATTTGTACACATGCTGCGTTAACCTTAGCAAGGTTAAGTAATAACAATGCTATTGCACCAGTGACCCAACATGAACCAGCAATTAGATGAAACTATCTTAAAAGCCACCGCAATCTTTTTGCGTTTAATTTCTTGGTTCATTCCTCTTCGTTCATGCTTACTATAAACGTTTATATGCACATTACGATACGTTTCCATTAATCAGGAGACATTAAACAAGCACGGCCCATCTCAGTGTTAAATAAGCTGCTTTCAAAGACATTAAATTTATAGTACCGCTAATAGGGATTTTTGTCCAGTGGATATACTCCCTGCGCTCATATCCCCCAAAAACAACAGTCTCTTTCTCGCAGTAACTTGACTTGAGATTATCGTGCCTGTGTTTCTTTTAGTGATAAAAGGGGGAAAGCCGGGGCAAGTCATAAAGAAAAATATTTTTAACTGATCATATAGCGGGTAGGTCAGAATAAAGTGACTCAACCTCCTTTTTATATCTTGTTAAAAGCAATGAAGGATCAAAATTTCTTTATAAAAGGGGGTCAATTTTGGGTTGTGCTTTTCAAAAGGTATTGATTTCTTATCAACAATACTATAGATTACGTGTATTTTTAATTTCCTTTGTCCCTTTTTACTCTTAATGAATAAATACAAGGATATGATTAATAGCAAATAAAGGGGATTAATGCATTGTCAAAGATCTCTTAATCACCTATTATGCGTACCGTCTTTTAAAAACGGAGGGCTTCAATGGATAAAAAAACGAAAATCGGAATAATTATTTGTGATCGATATAGACGCT
>JAGYNZ010000067.1 GCA_018399745.1 Deltaproteobacteria bacterium
TTAATATGTGAAGTTGTTTTATTATTTAAGGACGTCCCGGTTTACGTCCCGGTTTACGGTTTACGCGCGTATACCATACAAATATGGGATAGTAAAAGGGAGAGTTCAGGACAAGTACCATATACCAAAAGCAGGTAAGTTATGCTGCAGCCATAAGAGAAGGCAAGAAAAGGGTTATTTGGGGAAATGCTATTAAAATAGCGAGGGTTGTAATATCCATGATAAGAAAGGGAATGATACCCATGAAGATTTCCTGAGTTGGAATAGTGGGAGCCACGCTATTCACCACATATACATTGAGACCCACAGGCGGTGTAACTAAACAGATCTCGCCCATTTTTACAACGATGACTCCAAACCAAATTGGATCATAACCGAGATCAATAATGACCGGGAAAATAATGGGCAGAGCCAGAAGCATCATTCCTATCAGATCTAGAAACATGCCCAGGAAAAGAAAGATTCCGAGAATTCCGATTAGTATTATTATAGGGGGTAGTGGCAGCGCTACCACGGCATTGCTAAAGGCTGCAGATAGGCCCGTTATTGCTAAAAAGCGAACAAATATAAGCACCCCCACGATAATGGAAAAGATCATGACCGTGGATTTACCGGTTTCTAAAAAAGAGGCTTTGAATGATTTCCAGGTAAATTTACCTGACATCAATGCCAATAAAAGGGTTGTAGCTGCGCCGGCGCCACCGGCTTCGGTGGGGGTAAATATGCCAGTGTAAATTCCTCCAAGTATAATGAACAAGATCGCAAAAATACCCCATGTATCTTTTAAAGAGACAAATCTCTTTTTCCAGGAGGCCGCCGGAAGCGGCGGCGCTAAGTCGGGATGAAGTTTAACCCGGATTTGGATCATAAAGGCATAGAGCACAGCCGATACGATGCCTGGTAAGACACCTGCCATGAGAAGCAGGCCGACAGATTGTTCGGTGATGATACCGTAGATGACCAGCGGAACACTGGGAGGTATAAGCGTGGCTATTGTTCCTCCTGCTGCAACAGCTCCCGCAGCCAACCGTCCCTGGTAGTTGTATTTCAGCATTTCTGGGATCGCCATCTTTCCCATGATTGCTGCTGATGCAACGCTGCTGCCTGTGCAGGCCGCGAAACCGGCACAGCCGTACGTAGTTGCTATGGCCAAGCCACCAGAAAGATGACCAAACCACTCTCTTGCTGTCTGGAAGACCTTTGAGGTTAAGCCTGCATAGAAGCCAAAATAGCCCATAATGATAAACAGGGGAATAACGCTTAAAGAATAGTGGGCAACGATGCCATGGGGAAGATATCCGGCCACATAATAGGCTGTGTCCCATCCCTTTAGGAGGGCAATGCCTATGATACCTATAAGAGCAGTGGCAAATGCTATCCTCATCCCCAAGATTATCAGCACTGTTATTATTGCTACTCCTATATAGCCGGCAACCAAGGGATCCATGCTGTCTCTACTCCACTTCCTCTATCCTGTCTCCGGCAATTGCCTGGGCAAGATTTCTAATGATCTGGATAGCAAAACGTATACAGAGGAAAAGGCTCCCAATCGGGACGCACAATTTTGAGGGCCAGGTTGGTGTGTAGAGGTATTCGGTCACATCCCCCATTTGATATGCATCCAGCGTGTTCTGAAGGGAGGATACAAAAATGATGGAAAATCCAATGAGACCGAGGAGCAGGGATATAACCTCTGCTATGTGATAAAACCGACCCTTGATCTTAGAAATCACGAGATCCATGCGTATATGAGCTTCAACCCTTTGGGTATAGGCAATACCAAGAAAGACTATGGCGGCCATCATTAACTCAACATCTTCTACGTAGCCGGGAATGGGATGATTGAATGCATACCGTGCAATTATTTCGGATGCAGTTAAAACCATAAGTATAAAAATAAACGCTACACCTATTAAATTTAATACTGTTTCGATGTGAGCACTCACTTGATCCAGGTAGCGAAAGACACGAAATTGGTTTTTACCAGAAAACGTGTGATCTCCTGCTGTTTTGTTGTTTAGCTCCATATCGATTTTTCCTGTTTTCAATGGATTTATTGCAGCATGGAGAGGCTATGGCGCGAATTGAAGACAACAGAAAGTAATCGCTAGCATTCAAAAAATAAAGTGTGACAAGCCTCTCATAGATGATGCGCTTAATATCCTGCAATCTCTTTTCGTTTCGCGAGAAAATAATTGAAGACTTCCTTGCCTGGTAGTCCCTTTTCCTCCATTTTTTTCGCCCATTCTTTCCAGACAGCTTCTGACTCAGCCACTAACTTATTCCTCTCTGAATCAGGCAGTTCAACGAATTCCATATTCTTCTTGTAAATTGGAATCCATCGTTTATCACCTTCTTTATACTCATCTCCCCATATTTTCGGTGCCTTGGCATACCATTCCATGTGATATTTTTTAAATTCTTCGGGCAGCTTATTCCACGCATTCTTGTTCACCGCATATGCGCAAGCCTGACTTCCAGGGGCAAAATTGGTCGTGACATATTTAGAAACCTCGTTGATTTTAAAGGCCCCAAATGAGAATGCCCACGGCAATGTGGCCATATCCAAGGTCCCCCGTTCCATCGCTTCATAAAGATCCGATACGGGGATCATGGTAGGTGCTGCTCCGAACTTCTCTACGACTCTTGCCATTTCACCAGATATCCTTATCCTGACACCCTGAAAGTCTTCTACCTTTTCGATGCGTTTATTGCCCATAAGTCCATATTGGGTGATAGCAGCAGGGAGTAAAGGGAGCGCATTCCATCTTGCAAGTTCTTTTTTTAGGGCCGGATGCTCCCAGAGAGCAGCCATCATCTCGCTCATTTGTTGTTGGTCTTGTGGAAGGATGAAAGGAAGCTCAAAAACCGTATGAAGGGGTGTTTTTCCGGGCGCATAGGAGGCGCAAAACTGGCATGCCTCGAAAAGGCCAGCCTTTAAGCCGTCAAAATGCTCCTTGGACGGCGACAGTACAGAACCATAGTGAAGATTAATCTTCCAGACTCCATTGGTTCGGTTTTCCATATCTTTGGCCCATCTATGTAAAGGCCGAGTCCAGTCTCGTTCTCCTCCCCACAGGGAAACATTCCAGGTTATTTCCTTGGGGGCTGAAATAGCTTGTGGGATATACGCAAGAAATAGTCCCATGAGAATTATCGTAAAGATGACGATTGACCAAAAATTTCGTTTATCGCTCATATTGCTACCTCCATTCTTTTAGGTTTAATCTTTGGTTAGGGATTACTAATAATATTTGCCGTACGTAATTAGACCCTAGTGGAATATTTGTCAAGCGAAAAATAGGCTTATAAATGTATGCTTGTGCCAGAGGCATTTTGGACAAATGCTGCTGGAAATGCCTTTTCAAATTCGTGTGCGGCCTTCAGCCCTGTGCAATGACAGGGCACAATTACATCGGGATCAATTTTTTTCATTTCTTCAATTGTCCGCGGTATGATTGTTTCAAAAAAAGGTCCACTTAGATGGAAGCCTCCCATCACGCAATATATTTTATTGATGCCCGTTATATTTTGAGCGTGTTGTATTGTGTTTATAATTCCTGAATGGCCGCATCCACTTATAATGGCTAGGCCTTTATCTTTTACATGTAAAACGATGGCCTTGTCATCCATGATATGATCTTTATAGATTTTCCCATTTTTCTCATAATAGGCTGAAGGCATGCCCTTTTCAAAGTCATTAACTCGTGGTATTTCTCCTAAAACAAGTATGTGATCTGAGGCAAGCAAGAAAGGAGACTGCCCATCAATTACCATATTACCTGTTTCTTCAATAATGCCTTTTTTAAGCCCGGGTATTGGTATCTTGCTTCCATCAGGTAACTTACGGAAACGAGTACTTATAAATGCGTCAGGGTGAACTATTACAGGGCGAGGTTTTTTTTCTAACCCACCTAAGACCTCAGCAATAGACCCTACATGATCATGGTGTCCGTGGGAGACGACAAAGGCTTCTATCGTATCTATGTCTATTTCAAGGATCTTTAGGTTGTGTGGGACTCCAATATTGGAAATTCCAAAATCCATAAGGATTTTATGGGTGCCATTATAGCCTATTGCCTCTATGAGAACGCTAAAGCCATGTTCTGCCAGAAGAGGGGGCCTTCGAGTGTTTCCTTTAACTAAAGGAGCCCTTTCTACCCGATTGCTTGAAGGCAAAAGCACATCAACATAGTTATCAATGATTGTAGTAATTATTACCCCGGTTACCTCTTTGAGGTTTGAATTCTTTTGAGTTGTATCAGTCATTTTTTTCTCGCCATGATTGTTTTAACCAATATTTTTTCTATAATAATGCAATTATTTCCTCTATGTCTCTTAATTTTTCAAAGCTTTTAATTAGTTCTATCAGTTTTTCCATATTTTTTTTAGGGATTGACAGTGTTGCGGTATTTCTAAATTTTTTTTCGATTTCATCAAATCCCATAGGGTTTGCTGGATCGCCTTTTGGTGCCTCTAGAAATCCGCTGTAAATAGTACCATCCTTCATTTTAACCGAAACCCGAGCCCCTAGATTGAGCTCGTGGACAAGAGTAGCATGTACTTTTTTTCTCAACTGGACCAACTTAGGGTCATTGACTTTCTCGTCGGTGAATTTATCCAATGTTACCTTACCCTCTGCGAGAGAAAGGGCTGCTAAGAAGTATAGGCTAAATTTACCTTCTACACCGATTTTAGGATCAGTGATTCCGGCAGAAGTAAATGCTATCGGGCCAGTATTTATTTGTATTTCCTCAACATCTTCAATGTCTGGTTGATGTTGAGCCCTGATCTCCTCCAGGAGAGCAATAGTAGAGTGCGTTCAGGCACAGGTTGGGTAGGGCTTGAAGCTAAGATCGGAAATAAAGTATGTAGACCCAAGCCTGTTCAAGACGCCATCAATGTCGGGATTATCAGTGAAGACCTGGAAAAAACCTAATTTGCCTTCAAAAATATCATCTGAACTGGTAAATCCCTTTTCGGCAAGCTTGGCAGATATCACCCCGTTCATTGAGGCCTTTCCTGCATTGAAAGGTTTACTCATTGTTCCGAATACCTGCCTTATTCCACTTGCCTGGGTAGCACAGATGCCAAATGCATTGATGATTGTGTCCGTATCCAGCATTAAGAGCTTGGCTGCCCCCGCAGTAGCGCCGAACGCTCCTGCTGTCGAAGTTGAATGCCAGCCTCTTTCATAGTGAGAGTTTGTTAAACCCAGGCCAAGCCGGATACTAATATCAATGGCCAAAACAAATGCAGTAAGGATATCTGTCCCACATGACCTTTTGTCTTCTGCGATAGCTAAAATAGCGGGCAAGCAGGCAGCGGATCCGTGAATTACCGTCTTGCCGTGATAATCATCAAAATCAAGGGCATGGGAAATGACCCCATTCGCCAGCGCGGCATGTTCGAGGTCTGTTTTTATGTCTGTTCCTATGATGGTTGCCTGGCCTTTTCCTGTGAATTCCTTTGCATATTCAATGATTACACGGGAAGCGTCTTCATTTATTCCGCCCAATATGCTTCCAAACCAGTCAAGGATAGTGTACTTGCTTTTTTCTATAACATCTTGTGGAATGTCATGAACACTTGTATTATAAACAAATTCAGCGAGTTTTTTTGTTAGGCCCATATGATTTTCGCTTGTTTTTTAATGATTTTCATTCAAATATAATCGGCCTGGGAGGCTAGTACTTCATTTATTTCATTTTTTTTGTCTTTTCTAGCCTTGCTCAGCTAGCAAATCATCAAATGAGTTATCCGTTCAAGAAGGATATTTCATTCACGAATTCAGGGTGTTCAAAAGTGCCTGCTTTCGCCCTTGGTTGCATGACAATAAGTCTAATAAACACCTGCCTTTTTTGTCAATTTAAAAAGGTTTATTTTCGAGGCTGTTGCATCGTTCTCTTTTCAGTAGAATTAGGGTCGGGCCGCGTCAACTAATTGATATCTATAGCCTCATGTTCCAAAAATAGGCGTTTTCCAGGCCTATATCGCCCTTTTTG
>JAGYNZ010000068.1 GCA_018399745.1 Deltaproteobacteria bacterium
GCAGTGCCAATACAGAACTGTCAGAGGCTGTTGAGAAATGGAGGATGCGAGACCTGTCATCAGAATGTATCAAGTACATGCTTATTGATGGAGTCAATTTCCACATGCGCATTAGGAGAAGCATTGAGACTGTTCCTATTCTGTCAGCCATTGGTGTTACAGAATCAGATCACAGGTTGGTATTGAGTCTCCAGTCCGGTGATAAGGAATCTGCTTCTAACTGGCGTGAATTCTTCAAGGATTTAAAAGCCAGAGGACTTGACCCTAAAAATGTCACCTTAGGCGTTATGGAAGGATTATCTGGTCTGGAGGCTTGTATTTAAGCAAGAGTTTCCTTCAGCCAGAGTACAGCGTTGTCAGGTCCATGTAGCCAGGAATGTATTAGCCAAAGTGCCCAGGAAACTCAAGAAGGAAGTAGCAGATGATCTGCGCTCCATCTTCTATGCCTCTTCAAAGAATAAGGCACTGGAATTTTTTGAGCACTTTAAAAAAAAATGGAAGAATACTATTCCTTCAGCTGTATCCTGTCTTAAGAGATCTATAAACCCAAATAATTCCCTTCTCTATCAGGAAACGCAAAATACAGTTGTTAGTAGATTGCTTGTCATGATTTTGAATAATTTTATTGTCAATTCACTCAAGAATAATGAGCTTAGGCTCCAAAGGCTACTTCTTTAAGAAATTTCTCGCCTATGGGCTGCGTTTCTGCTGGTAAAAGAGTGCTTTTTTCCTGTCCAGATGAACCATATTCTGCATTTTGTCTCTGGAATGTAAAGTGTCTTCAGATGAGAGCTTTCTGTGCCCTTTGGAATTGTCGTTGATATGTCCACCAGTCTGCCAATTTCAATTTGAAACTATGTCCTCTTTTGACCAGCTTGGCTGGAATGCATATGACTTTCCACCGGATGGTTCCTGCCATCTCCTTTTGATTTCCCAAAGCTGTCTCCTTGAACTAGTTCATGAGGTTATAGGCCAACATGATCAGCTCAAAATAGAGCTTGGCTCCTGCCCAGCTCCTGCAAATACTCTTGTCCAGACCAAATCCATAGACGCCTTCTTTGATGAAATTCTCACCTGTCTGCGTGCAACGCACAGGCAGGCAAACAGGCACGCTTGTTATAAAAATGCCAGATATCCTCTCCAGGCAACTCACTGTTTGTGGCAATGACCTGGTAGTCATAGCGTTCTTCCTGAACATTGAGAATAGAAAGCTGCTTTCTGGGAGACTCTCCTCTTTGTACCAACTTGCGGATGACTACAAAACGAAGTTTTTCCCCAAGAAGAAGAAAGAATCGGCCGATTGAACGATTGCCGGGGATCTCCTGCCAATTATCTGTATGAAGTATAAGCCTTTGTACCCAGGCTGTTGAGGTACAACTACATAGTATTCAATCCCACGGCTTCGAATCGTGTGAGGTTCTTTCCTGTGAATTCTTCTTTGGGAATAATTTGCTGGTATTTTTTCTGTTTTTTTAATAAAATTTTTTTCCGAACCTTTTTGGTGTCTCCTTTTTCTGTTTTGGCGAACAAATTATACTTGGGAAGGAGGCGTTTTTCATTAAAAATCAGTCATTTACTGTTATTTTAAAAATTAATCTGCGGCAGTATTCCCGTGAAGGGAATTATTTGGTTTTATTTATTGACAGCCTGATTCAGAGGGAATACAAACTTCCCATTTTATGGAGATTCGAAGAAATAGAAGACAGGAGACGATCATGAAACTGAAAATATGGATCTTTTTTATATCGGTGATGCTGCTTTTCCAGGTTCCTCCAAAGATTGTCGCCTGTGGGCACATCACATGGTCTGAGGAAACGGATTCGCCGCCTCTGGGTGAGGATTTCTTCGCAAATAATGAGCCCACATTGATGTGTGCCCTCGGTTTTCCGAATCTGTCTTCCAGTGAGGAAGGAGGATTGCGGACATGCATGAGGGTGTCCTATCCATGCGATGGATTCTGGCTGAGTATCCAAATTGTCTCCTATGCTTCGGATTCAGAGGCTCAGAGCGTATGGAATACCTTTGTGGGTGATGCTATTATTCAACCCGTTTTAAATAATGACTATGGTACTCTGCTCGAATCGGCTCCGGGTTTCTTTCTGGTAAAGGATGGAACCTATGTCTCAGAAAATGCCGATTACGGTTCTCTGAATCTATGGGCAATTTACCAAGGATGTATAATTGGCGTAAAAAGAACACGGATCACCGCCGAAGTCGAAACACCGCCCCTTTCCACAGCGCAGGCATGCTGGAATCAGGCCTATATTTATGCCAGGGATCTTATTGACCGAAAGTGCGGAATCACTGATCCCTGTGCTGGAGGCAGATTGCCCCTCCCCTCAGGATTGCAGGCTTTACCCTCGGGTGATTCCGTGTCGTTGCCTGTTTTCGGCACGGACATCAATCAAGTTCGGCCACTGGGTCTGGGGGGTGTGGCTGATAACAGCGACGTCGATAAAAACAGGGTAGATTACCACATCGGTTTGTGTCCGTTCGAGCAGCCCGTGGATATCTACTTGGGGACTATAGATCCCTGTACCACAGGTTTATATCTCCTTGATGAGCAGCAAAGACCCAAATTTACGCTGCCCATTACGCCTTTGGTGAGAGGTGCATCGGGAAAGACAGATTTACAGTTATCCGGAACCTTCGGCGGTTTGTACGGAACAGTACAGCCTATTTCTAAGGGTGTCTACACCGTCTACCTGGCCGTCACGCCGCAGGGTGGTGATCTATCGGACGCCTATCTTTTGACAGAGTCATTTGGAATAGAGTGCGAAGGCAGGATGCCTGTCCCTACGTCCCAACAGTTTTTCTCTTACGAGCCTGGCGCAGTAGTCGTCACAGGCCATGACCCGGGCAGAATAAAGCCCTTGGCGGTGGGACCCTGTGCCCTAGATGGAGACCTTGTCATACTTCATTATGATTTCTGTCCGTTCGAGGGCGATGTGGATGTCCACCTGGCCCTGTACTGCCCCTCGGATGACCCGCAGAACATCTATTACCTGGTGAACAGGCCTGATCTCTATGGGACATCTTTTCACGGGAGTGAAGATGATTTATTTGAAAAGGTCAATATCGAACTGGGGATGAAATTGCCTTCACGGTGCTTGGACGACGACGCCTATTTCGATGTGAATCAGGCTGATCCCTCTGTATTAGCCCTTGGTAACGTCTCCTTTCTTCCTCACTCGCCCTGTTACTGCATGCTCGTGATAACACCTAAGGATCAGCGGGACAAATATTATGCATGGATCACTTATCTAGATATCAATCTGAAACAGGCGATCATCAATACCTTAAATAACTGACTCCCGGCCTCTGGGTCAACGAAATCAGAGCCCGGCCTAGTCACCGGCCACCGGCTAACGAGATTAAATGATAAAAAAGATTGTTGGACCTAAAATTTTTATCGACATATCATTCAGAAAGCTTGAATGGTTTCTATGTCCCACATCAAGATAAGGATTCCATCAAAAAAAGCCTTTTGTTTCGTAAAATAGAAAAAGCTCATAAAAATAATTCCATAGTCCCCAATTCAAGAAAGTAAAGGCAAATGTATCCCTAATTAGCAAAGATTTGCCATTGGATTTGACAGGCTATCCCATCAAGGCATATAAAAGTTAGCGAACAATAAAATCGGTATGGGGAGATTTGGAACGTCCGTTCCAGTCATTGTGTAGTGCCTGCGAATGCCGTTTCAGTCAAAACCACAAAAAGCGATTTCTTATCATCTTCTTTTTCTTGTTAACGGATAAGTATTTTTTTGACTTATTTTCTCATAGGCGGCTACCCGACCTCTTGCTTGACTATTTCATAAGGAGGTGACTCTGATGAGCTTGACAGCTTAAAACAAAAGCGGTTTTGAGAAAGAATTGCAGGTGACTTTTTAAGAAATTAACAGATTTAAAAACAATGAGGCGTTGTTATGAAGAGAGCTGGACACAATGTATTTAAGCTACTTATGCTGGTCATTTCTATTCTAATTTTATTTAATAGTTCAATTGTACTTTCTGAAGATTCTATTCCGATTGATTTAAGCAGTAGCAATCTAAGCGTAATTTATTCAGATACAATTAAAATTGACAACCTTAAGATTCCTGGAATTGAGGGTACATACTGGGCCACTTTCCGCTGGAATCCTTATACATATAAATTTGATGTTATAGATGTTGGACTTAGCACTGTCAATTTTGCCGGAAGTTGGGCAGGAACTTGGTATAGTATTCACTCAGTATCAGGCAATATCAGTGCAAGTATCAATCAAGTCGATAGCAATGTCACTGGAAGCATAACTCTAACTAATACTGATTTAGGGACTGTAACTACTGACTTTTTTGGGCCAGTCACTGAAAACATACTTGATTTATCAATGAGGTGGAGTACAGGAGGTTATGGTGGACATTTAGATATTAATGGAACCCTTTCAGGCAATAGTATTTCAGGGAACTACAATTTGTACATTGATAGCGGAGGTCGCTATGACTCCGGTACATTCATCATTGAGCGATAGCCAAGCTAACAAAAAATGTGAAATTGTGACACCCAATAAGGATTGAGTCGATCCTGGAAGGTCAATTTCAATTCCATAATTGAACACGATCAAGCGGCAAAATCACTCTCGGGGGAACAAGGATTGGTCGCCGCACAATCAGGTAAGGATGGGTCTTTCACTCTCCCCGCACGATTTGGCAAGCGAGTCCGCACTAGCTTTTTCACCCAAATTCCCTGAAAAATGTCAGCGAGGTAACTACATATTCTTACAAGAAACTTCTCTTTTTTATATACGTTTTGATTTTTCGACAGTTCTGGACGTTTCCCAGCTTTTGCCTTTCCATCTTCTCACACTAAGAGAACCCCGCCCATCATGATAGAGCGTCCGCCACATCCATCATCAGGGCTTGCCTCTCATCATGGTAGTGATAGCAGCTCACCGGATTTACCACAAGAAGGAGGGCTCTTCTTCTACCTGTTTTTCAATGCCCCTCTTTTTTCTTTAGATAAATAAATAATCTTTTCCTTCCTGACGTTTGGACATTTACCGGTAAATTTGAATGTCATAATGGCTGAACGGACAGTTTTATCACATCAGGGGCACAATAGGGGCACAAAACTAAAAAAGCTACAAGCAAAAGCCTGTAACTCTTTAATTTTACTGGTAGCTGGGACAGGATTTGAACCTGTGACCTTCGAATATGAGCATGAAATAAAATACTCGTTTAATAATATTTTTAAGGCGCTTGCTGGGTATAGTGTTGGATAATAGAAAAGGCTTAGAGTACAAAAACCCCTAAGCCTTTAATTTTACTTGGCTCCCCGAGACGGACTCGAACCGCCAACCTAGTGGTTAACAGCCACCCGCTCTGCCATTGAGCTACCGGGGAATTGACGTTGGCTAATCTAACAACATGCGTTTTGGTCGTCAACAGGAAACATCGCTATACAAAAAAGCATCTTTATGAATCATGATAAAAAAAGCCCCCATTTACATGGGGGCTGAATATAAATATCCGGCAATGACCTACTCTCCCACCCTATATTGGGCAGTACCATCGGCGCTGAAGGACTTAACTTCCGTGTTCGGAATGGGAACGGGTGTTTCCCCCTCGCTATCGCCACCGGAAACTTTTAGGAACCTGGTGTTCGAAAAATATAAATAAATATGGATGTATTGTACCGTCTTACCATGTGCAACGACAAAATGATCAAAAGAAAATATGGTCAAGCCTCACGCCCGATTAGTATCGGTCAGCTTAGGCTGTTGCCAGCCTTACACCTCCGACCTATCAACCTTGTCATCTCCAAGGGGGCTTTAGGGGCTCGCGCCACGGGAGATCTAGTCTTGAGGTGGGCTTCCCACTTAGATGCCTTCAGCGGTTATCCCATCCGAACGCAGCTACCCAGCCATACCACTGGCGTGATAACTGGATCACCGGAGGTTCGTCCATCCCGGTCCTCTCGTACTAGGGACAGATCCTCTCAAATCTCCTGCGCCCGCGGTAG
>JAGYNZ010000069.1 GCA_018399745.1 Deltaproteobacteria bacterium
GTAACTAGTGAGGTGAGAGTCCTCATACCAGGTATTCGCAGAGCCGAAGGTTAGGAGAAGGGCAAGGGCGTCATCGTGAGTCAGCTATAGTAAGAAAGAAAGCGGGGAACCTCCAGATAAGATAAAGAGTGGTGGGGTCTGGAGGAAGCCCAATCCAAAGATGCGGGGCGACGTACAGGAACCGGATCTGAGGTGTGGTCCACTCGGGACGAGCGGGCACCTGTCTGCGTGCGGTGCCGCACAGGCAGGCGTGACTGCGAAGTCCTCCATCTGCAACGGGGTGTGCTTTATAAATCCGGCGTTTACGCATTGAAAGTTACGTATCTTACCCTGGGAGGTCTGTGCAGTGTCTTTTAGAAAAGACTGAGGGTGGAGTAATCCATCCTGACCGCTGTGCAGAATTCAGCAGAAGGCATAGTAGTCTAGGAAGTCACGTTCAAGCGTGATTGGAAACGAGCCGTGAAAGAGCGGAGGACTCACCCGACGAAGGCCTGAACGGTTCCCTGAGAAGGGATTAAATTTCCTATGAATGACATTTCGGTGTCTTTTCTCCATGATATCAGCCCATTATAATAGTTCGAGATTAACCGGGACAGAGGCATCTTTATCTACAACGGCGGATTTGAACTCTAATATGAAGTTTTAGCGAAAAATGCCTCTGCCGGTGGGCTGCGTTAACGCTTCTGTTTACAAAGAAATAGTACCTTTTGTTTTGTCATGTTATTGCCTGGCATCAGTATTTTTTCCTCTTTTTCTCGATACACTGAAAATTGCTTGACCTGCAAATGCTAACAGTGCTAGAAAAAAAGAGCTTCTTGGTGCAGCCAATCGCCTGAACGCTGAATCCAGGGCTGTTATTAATGAACTGCTTACCTGCCGATAGATGATTTAAAATGACGATCCCGGAGTTCCACGTCTTATTTCATGTGACCATTTTCGGGTTAAGGCCCACATCAAATAAGAGATGCTTTTTTATATGATAAATTTGGAGGCTCTCTGTTAGGAAATAGTGCATGATTCGTTCTGAAATTCGATGCAGACTTGATGTTGACTTGATGTTGACTTGATCGCAAAAATTCCTTTACATTTCATATTTTACTTGCTATAATACTCGCTATTGTATTTACAGGAAGGCTCTTGATCTGCCATCAAGCGGTGAGGTGCGCTTACATGATTTCGCGTGAACGAAATTATCCGGCTTTAGTGAAGGAAGTCCGAAGACAACTTGCCTTGAGCCAGGAAGACTTAGCTCGGGAACTTGGCGTCAGTTACACCACCATCAACAGGTGGGAGAACGGGCAATCACATCCTTCAAGAATGGCCAAGGTCCTACTCAGGTCCTTCTGTGAGAAAATGATCAAACGCGGGAGGTTGTCTTTACCCAGTGGCCTGAACGATCCAACGAATGCGCAATAGGAGGGGTTTGTTGTATAACTTCGATGAAAAGGCAGCGTCATCTAATCGGTCGCCGATCTCTTTCGCGGTTTTTATCAGCCCTAACAGCCCAGAAACTCATTGGGACAGACAAGAATATGAAAAGCAAGCCAATTCGCATGTTTGATATGTTCTGTGGCGGGGGGGCAGGTCACGCGGAGCGGTTATGGCTGGCGCCACACCGATAGCCGCACTATACATGTGGAATTTGGCGGCGGATACGTACAAACTGAATTTCCCGGATGCTACTGTTTTCCGAATGAGGGCTAGTTCCTTATCTCCAGAGGGGGTCGAGATACTGAGGCAGCCCCCATCTCATGCACGTTATTGAAAATTATCGGATCAAAGACATTCTCCGCTCCATGAAGCCGCTGTTTTGCCCGTAGCACGTCCTGGAACTCTTGCCGATATGCCGGACATCGTCTCAGAAACTCCCAGGCCCACTCGCCAAGTGATAAAAGTCTGGTAAATTCATACTCTTAACGCTTCCGCCAGTCCAGTCTGTCAGGCATGGATACAGCCCCCCTGTGCTGTCCCCTGGAAGGAGAAAGGCCCGGCAACCGCCAGGGTGACGTATTCGGTGATCAGCCCAGCCGGACCCTTTTGAAGTTTACTGTTTCAGCATAACCATCTTGTTACTACAAAAAGCCGCCTCCAGGTGATTCAGCGCGGTCCGCTGACAGTCCGGTGCCAGGTGTGCATAGCGGGCAGTCATAGCCAGCGTCCTGTGTCCCAGGAGCTCTTTAATCGTCAGCAGCGGTGTGCCCTGAATAGCCAGCCAGGAGGCGAATGAGTGCCGCAACGTGTGAAAACACACCCGGTCACGGGGGTCGGGCCGGCCGGTATTCAGCCCCAGTGAATCGACCGCTTTTCGAAAGGCCGAGGAGACATGCCTCTGTCTGCCACCGGTCCGGCTTTGAAAGATCAGGTCTTCTGGTCGCGCCGTTGCCGGTCGCCGGGCCTGAAGGAGATCTCTAACACGCGATATCATGTACGCATGACGTGATCCAGCTTTTCCGTCCCTGATGTGTATAATGCCCTGCTCAAAGTCGATGTCGCGCCATGTCAAGCCCGCAATCTCTCCGAATCTGAGGCCGGCATAAAGAGAGACGAATGCCTGATCATGAGTTTGCAGCGACCATGTTTTCAGCTCTTCCAGGAGATCTTGAGCCTCTTCGCGGGATAAAAACCGCCGCGTCCGCCTGTTATCCAGGGCAGGCAGCTTGACCCCTTTGACAGGATTCGGCCCGGTATAGAGCCCCCAGAGCACAGCCTTGTTGAACATCTGCCGAACCAACACCAGACAGTGCTTGACCGTCGGCGGTGCAAGTGTTTTCTGCAGGTCCCATTTAAGCCCCTCCAGGTCCAGGGAAGTAATGTCCTTCAGGAATCTCTTGCCCAAAGGCCCGTGCAGGTGCTGCTGGTATCGGTAGGAATCGTTAAGATGGCTTTTTTTGTTTGATTGCGCCCAGAAAAAGTAATGCGCGGCCAGTTCCCCAAAGGTGAAACAATCCCGCTTCTCAGCCTCCTCACGTGCCTGCCGGGCCTGGAGCTCGGCCTCCTCTGCCTCACGTCGTTCTTTGAGGGTCTGTGACCCGTCGCCTATGCGTTGCGCCTTTTTGATCTCAGCGAGCACCTCCGCGGCCCGTGACACAGACCAGCCTCGTGAGGCCCACCCCAGGCCCTTTTCGTGCCGTTTTCCGTCCTTCTGGTACCTGATCGTAAAATACCGGTCCGGCGTAATGCCATGTTTTCGGGTAGGATGTTCTCGGTATCGGATCCCAGAGTAATTTGTACTTTGATAGGCCATGTGTTTTTCCTCTTCTGCGTTCAGGGTTCAGGGTTTTCCTAATTTCCAGTTTCCAATTTCTCCTTTGAACCTCTGATTTTAAATCCGGTTTCCTTCTGTCCCCGTTTTTTTTCTCTCTACTTTTTTCCTCTCTTTTAAAAATCCGGTTACCGCTTTGTCCCCATTCTGTCCCCACTTTTGGGTGAAACAGGGTGTTATTATGTGACAGTCTGTGAAACGTTCAATTTCAAAATAATGGATAAGTACTTGAATGTCAAAGCTTTTTGTATATTACGTGACGGTGTGTGAAAATCAAAAAAACGGATTTATAATCCTGTACCAATTGATACGCTATCTGCAGCTTGACCTGAGAAATGCACCTTCGACGACTACCCATTCGAAGTTCCTTTGGATTGATGCCTCAAGAATTCTCTCCACAAAATTTCCCTACCCAGTATCCGCTGGTCCGTAAGTAACTGCTTACCATCTCTGCCCATGGATAATACCTCAGACCAGCCCCCAAGAGAACATACCAGGCCATGAAATGGGTTTTGTGAAAAATCATTCATTTGTTGCTCTATCTTTATTGGTGATTATATGTTCAACGTTTATTACGGTATAATCGCTGGACGAAGTCAGCAGCCGAGAACGATCAAGCTCACATGGTGACAGCGCGTCAGTGCTGGCAATCCCTGTGCATTGTTAATCTCGGTCCTGATTTCTATGAAAACTATCGAGAAGAAGATGTACGCCGAGCAATCTCCTTCTATTTACAAAATCTGCAGTGTCATAAGAATTGATTCTTTCGGTTTTTGCTACTCAGTTTTTTTGAAGTATGGAATGATAATCTTCTTCCAAACACATTTTTCAGGAAGGGGAGTGGAGCATGTCCACAAATCTATTTTATTACGGATTCGGGATCAGGGGTATAAGTACAAGAATACTAAAGTAGAAACGGGGCGAAGGAAATAGAAATGGACCAGTCTAATAATGCTTTACATGCAAAATGGATTTAAGTATTGGAGTGAGTAATCCCCCTTAAAATACCAAAGGAGAACAGACGATACCCCGGATACCAATGATAGTATAAGACCAATAGACTACCAACAGTTGGTGAAAAGAAAGCCGCTGAGAAATTAACTACCGAAGGCAATATAATTGATGTAGAAAAAAGTAGAACAGCGGCGGAAAGAGCGGCCTTAATAAGAGATGTATTTGAAAAATTGGCAAGTTCTAAAGGCAATGTCAGTGACTTGTTAAATAAGCACGCACAGGAGTTATCAGATGCAAAAGGAAAAGGAAAAGGCGAAAGAGACAGAATCAAAAGAGACTTTCTTGAGCGACTTCGGGAAACTATCAATGAGTTTATCCAGAGAGGTGAAAGACCGAGTGTTGGAAAGGGTAGGACGGATGCAGAAAGAGGATTCTTTGAAAAAGCCGAAAGGGTAGAAGCTAAAGAGAGTAAGGCAGAAAAACCAAGCCTATAGTCTGAGCGTGGTAGTTTTAGCACTAGAAAAGTATCTAAAGCAGAAAAAGAATTACGAACTAAAACTGGCCTCCAATGGAAAGTACGAAAGAATTTAAATCAGGTGAACGAAATGGTGAAAAAGCGGTTCGTTTATTGATAGAACAAGGGTTGACTGATAAAGATAAAATATATGATAAAGCTTATCATAGAAATGTAAGGTCACAGGATTAAGGGGAAGATCACACTCATATCAAGGACCTCAATCACGGAGATGATTGACAAGGCTCATCTACTGAACATCCACCCTCAAAAAAATCCGGCAGGTGTCCCTTGAGGGAAATCGTCCCTAAAACTGACGAAGGTGCCATCTCAGAATCTA
>JAGYNZ010000007.1 GCA_018399745.1 Deltaproteobacteria bacterium
TACTTTTCAATTAGTTGAGGCTATTATGCGGGACCCCTTTCAAGGTATTGGTAAACCAGAGCCCTTAAAGCTTCTTGGATCAGGTGTATGGTCTCGTCGAATCACTCAAGAACATCGAATTGTTTATGTAGTCGACCATGAAAGAGTCGATGGTGTTCAAGCTCGGTATTATTATTAATTTTTGGGCTCTTCTCCCGACTAGTTGGCGAAAGCCTGGTAAATTTTAAGTGTAAAGTTTTGACCGTTTTCCAATCCACAGCAAGGTGTTGAGCCACTTCTGAGAGGGTCATCACTCGGCACAGTTGATAGACATAAAGGGCCAAACGATCTGTCACCCTCAGATAGGGGTGAAACAATTCCAAGTCTTCGATATGGATACCTTTGACAACGAGCACAAAACACTTTGCGATACCGGCAGGTAATCCACGAGCAGGCATTGGCCAGATTCAGATCCCGGATCTTGCGTTGGGTCCAACTGTGAACCCCTGATGCTTTCTGCCCGCATCCCTGACAGATGGGCTGAAAGCGCTTGTCGGGTTGTACCTGAATGTGAGTGCCGGTGGCTTCTGGTGTAACTGTCTGTTTGACAATTTTGGTTCGACGAAAGGGAAAATATGATGCTATACTTAGTTTGGACATCGCGGGTCTCCTTTTGATATGGTTTATCTTGGTCGACAAACTTATATTCTTGGAGATACCGGATGTCCATTTTATTTGAATTCATAGCATTTTCCCCTTATTTCTTTCAACTAAATTGGAGATGATCCACATAATTTTATTGTTTGAGGCATATAATGGTCATCTTTTCCAGAGCCGATACAATTCAATGGCCTGTGACGAGGATGCATATTTTCTGGAACTTGTACTTTATGTTCACATGAATCCATTTGAGATCAAGGCAGGTTAACGGATACCTGGCAAGGCGGATTTTGTAAAAAAGGACCCTCGCACAAGCAAATAAAAGATTAAAATATCAACTTACAGGTAACAGGATCAGGGAGAACCTGGTTAAGTCTATCGATCAGACATGTAAAAAGGCATCAATTTTAAAGAGAGCCCATAGATTCTTCAGGGCCGAAACAGGTTCCAGCCCTTTCGGCTAAGTCAAGCAGGTAATTAATTTCTATTATTTAAAACTTGCAGAAAATGCCTTCCTGTATCGCAGACCTGTTCAGTGCTTGCTAAGATAGTACTATGATCGCGGCATGTCGGGACGGGTGAAGACACAGTGCATTTATAATGCTATCCTTAAAAAGGAAGTTAAAAAGCCTGAAACAAGATTAAACAAAAGTCAATCACAAATTCGACTGTTTTGATCCTGATTTTATGGAGCAACTCTACGATATAATATTCACCTTGCTCATTGCGCTGGCCATCGGGCTATTAATCGGCATTGAACGCGGATGGAGCGACCGCCAGGAAAAGGAAGGAAGCCGCATTGCAGGCATCCGCACCTTCAGCCTTATAGGTCTGTTAGGGGGTGTCCTGGCCTCACTCTCTCAAGAGGTGAGCCAGTGGCTCATTACTGCCGGTTTTATTGCGGTTTCGGCACTGATTATTGCCTCGCATATGCTGAATGTCTGCAAAAACAGAGATGTGGGGTCCACCACGGCATTTGCCATGATGCTGACTTTTGCCCTTGCAGTATGGGCTACGTATGGATATCGAATTCCTGCCCTGGCGGTTACAGTAATCGTCATGTCTTTGCTCGGCTATAAGCCTGTTTTGCATAAATGGCTCACCAAGATAAGGCCGCAGGATTTTTTTTCAGGCGTTAAGCTGTTGATTATTTCCGTGGTTTTTCTTCCATTGCTGCCTAACCAAGGCTATGGTCCGTGGGAAGCATTGAATCCTTACTGGATCTGGTGGATGGTGGTTTTAATATCCGGGCTTTCTTTTCTCGGATATATCGTCATTCAATTTATGGGAACGAAAATGGGGACACTGGTGACCGCCTTTACCGGTGCACTGGCGTCTTCCACTGCAGTTACCATCAGTCTGGCACGAATGGCAAAACAACATAGAGGCAACAACATATTTTCCGCAGGTGTTTTCCTCGCCTCCTCCATAATGTTTGTTCGAGTAATAGTCGAAGTGTTTATTGTTAATCCCAGCCTGATGAATTATGTCTGGATGCCTCTGACAGCTATGTTGGCTGGTCTGCTTGTCTGTTTTTTCTGGCTGAGGCATGTACATGAAAAGGCGGATCAAAAATCCAGCCAGCAGATCGGGGTAAAGAACCCTTTACAACTGGGAATGGCCTTGCAGTTCAGCGCCTTGCTGGCTGTCATACTGCTTTTATCCGAGGCAATGAAAGAACGGTTCGGCAATGAAGGTATATACGCACTTTCAGTGATTTCTGGATTTCTGGACGTGGATGCTATCACCCTCACCCTTTCCAAGTCGGCAAAACATGACCTGGCTGCTGAAGTGGCGACTCTGGGTATTGTACTTTCCTCTATGACCAATACCCTTATCAAAGGAATTATTTTTGCATTTATTACTGGAATAAAGGAAAATGTACGTTTACCATTTTTTATGTTTGCAGCCATGCTGCCTGGTTTGCTCATTTCGATTTTTTGGTTGTAGCAGCGTGCAATCTTGATGAAGGACAGGCAGCCCAGACCTTGTCCCGAAGCATGAGGCGGTTTCTTACCGTATATGTCATCAACTTTAACCGCAGACACAAACGCCGGGGACATCTATTTCAGAAGCGCTATAAATCAATTGTATTTTAGGATGATCCTTATCTATTGGAATTGACCAGGTAAATTCATTCAGAAAAAGAGTCTATTATTTTTTACTAAGAATTTATCAGAAAAAGATTTTGAAATGCTTTGCCTATTCTGTTATGAAATATTATGAAAAATGGTAAGGGGAAAATATCTCAACTGTTCAAAGCCCGGAGGAAGGGAGTAAAAAGTTGTCTGTATGCCGTAAACGTCTCATAATTTGGCTTGTACTGACAGGCGTATCTATCGCCACCGGAATAGGTATAGATACAGCCTTGAAAACCGAGGCCTTCCCCACCCTTCTACGACTGGTTGGTTTTATTGGTATAGTATTGGCACATTTTCCGCTGAAAAGAACAGGGAAGCTATTAATTGCCTTGGGGGAACCGAAAGAATGGGGATGTACCAGCAGATTGATCACCACTGATATCTACCAGTGTGTTCGTCATCCTCATCACCTTGCTATTGGAATCTTTATGACTTCTCTTGGATTACTCATCGGACACATATGGTCTTTCTTAATCATCAGTATCAGCCAATGGATATGGATTATTGCATTTTTATTTATGGTTGAAGAGAAAGAAGTGAAAGAAAAATTCGGAGAAGAATATAAGGCATATAGCCAGAGAGTACCAATGCTACTCCCAAAACCAGGCTGCATCTTCAGGGTATTGACTAAATCTCTTAAGTAACCACAAGAATAATTTCATCACATCAAGAATAAATAATAATGGAAAATATGGACAACAAAATTATCCCTACATATGACGTAATAATTTTAGGTAGTGGACCCGCCGGTCTGCAGGCCTCAATTCATGCCGCAAGAAAAAAGGCCAAGGTGCTGGTGTTAGGACGGCCGGAATCCAGCAGTCTATACAAGGCCCATATTGAGAATTACTGCTGTGTAACCGGGGTAAAGACAGGAGAAGAACTCCTTTCAACAGGCATTCAACAGGCAAAATCTTTTGGTGCGGAATTTTTACCAGAAGATGTCGTGGCCGTCACTTCCCTGCAGGGTAATGGTTATGAAGTTGCAGTCGAGAGCGGAAAGGCTTACTCCGGCTATGCCCTGATAGTCTCCACTGGCGTAAAGCGTCAAGGCCTCGGGCTTAAAAAAGAGAAAGAATTCATAGGAAAAGGGGTCAGCTACTGCGTTGATTGTGATGCGAATTTTTATAGAGACGCAGTGGTAGCAGTGGTCGGAGACGGAAGCGCAGCTGCTCATGGGGCGGTGACCCTTAGCAAGGTAGCCAGAAAGGTGACACTTATTACCAAGGATCTCAAGGTGAGTCCCGAGCTCAAGTCAGATCTTGAAAAAAGAAACGTTATAATGGCTATCAACAGCAAAATAAAGGAACTCAAAGGAACTGACAATCTGGAAGCCGTGGTGCTCAGCGACGACACAGAACTGTCCCTGGACGGACTCTTCATTGAAAAAGGTGCCAAGGGTGCGATGGAACTTACGGCCGTTCTGGGAGTTATCCTGGACCCTGAAAAATTCACCTATATCGTCACCGACAAAGACCAGGCCACAAACATAGCCGGAATATATGCGGCAGGGGATATATGTGGAACTCCCTGGCAAATGGCAAAAGCGGTAGGAGAAGGTTGTATTGCCGGGCTTTCCGCAAGCAGTTATGCGCTTAAAAGGAGGAGGCTGGAAGAAACCCCTTCCAAAATAGATTGAAAATTTAGGACAAGGCCTCGAAGTGAAGCCTCCTGTTTGAGGTTTTGTTTGTTTAGCACCTATATCTTAACAGGAGGTTTCTTTTCTGGCGGCCCATTACTTATCAGAAGAATATAGTCATTCCTCATTATTATATATTGATTCAATAATTTATTCCGAAATATCCATCTCTTTTAAGTCAGCTGTATTAAATTTAGATCTATTAACCAGAGATGTCTCAAGATACCAGTAATACTTTCCAACTGTAAAATTAATAGCGCAATAACAATCATAGAACACGCTTGGATCAACTCATCTTATAGTAATTTTAAAACTTCATAGACAAGATCAGCGTCACCCGATATCCATTCATTCCAGCGCCGATATTCCTTTGCCCCCTCAACTCAAAAATACCCTTCCGACCACCTGCGCTTCATTTCAGACCACCACTGAAAACATTCGTTTCAGCTTCAGTTTCTCAAAGGTCTAATACCTGTGAGGAAAACAGAGGCTGTCACCCCAAATTGTGCGCATATTGTAGTCATCAGGAGATGAGAATCCATTGAATTGGAAAATTGAGTTCATTGGCCCACAGTTTTATTATTTTAATAAAAACGACCGAGAAAGATTTTAAATCTTGGCACATAAAAACATTTGGTTGCAAATAAAATGAATGGCAACCGAATTACATGCCTTAATTGGACTGGCGCTCCGCATCGGCCGGCAAGAATGACTTTAGGCCGCTATTGCGAGAAGTTATAAAATCCAAAGAGATATAATATAATGGATTGATGCAGGATTGATATTATGGAAAAATACATTAATTTGCCTCTCGATAACTGGTTCAGCATATTCACCGGCGCGCCTGCTTTTTGAGTTGTATGGCGCCTTCTGATCTGTTGTTCTGTGATCGGACAGCGCCTGAGAGCGTGATAAAATTGTCCGCGGCCGCACAATCTTCGCAGTGGGCGTGGTCGTTAAAAAAAATTCAATAAGGTAATCCGTGGAACTAAAAGTCAGATCGTATGAAAAGATTGCCATATTAGTCAATAAAGGGGTGAACATTCCCAATCCATTGACGCTGGATATCGGCAACGAAGTCTCTCCTGACCACATTTCAGCCAATGGGGTGACAATCTATCCCGGTTGTCGGATTTATGGCAAAAATACGGTCATATCGGCTGGGACAGTGCTTGGCTGCGAAGCGCCGGTCACGATTGATGACTGCCAGCTCGGACCGAATGTCAAACTGCGGGGCGGCTATTTCAATAAGGCCGTGTTCCTCGAAAAGGCCAATCTGGGATTGGGCTCGCACGTGCGTGCAGGGTGTATTCTGGAGGAAGAGGCTAACGGTGCCCATTGTGTAGGCTTGAAGCAGACCATTCTTTTCCCGTTTGTCACGCTGGGAAGCCTGATCAATTTCTGCGACTGTCTCATGGCAGGCGGAACAAGCCGGAAAGACCACAGCGAAGTCGGCAGTTCATTCATCCATTTCAATTTCACACCGGACGGCGACAAGACAACCGCATCGCTGATCGGCGATGTGCCAAGGGGCGTCATGCTCAATCAACCCGCTATTTTTCTGGGCGGGCAGGGTGGTATAGTCGGGCCTGCGCGTGTCGGCTTCGGTGATGTGATTGCCGCAGGGACCCTGTTACGCAAGGATATTGACGAGGAAAACAAGTTGGTCTTCGGCAAAGGCATGTCAGGAGAAATAAAGGACCGACATCCCAACAGCTATACCTCCATCGGCCGCATTGTTGGTAACAACATCCGCTATCTGGCGAATCTGGTGGCTCTTGAACAATGGTATACACACGTCCGCCAGCCCTTTTTCCAGAAGCAGGAGTTCGGCGATCTTGTCTATGCCGGGGCCATGACAAACCTGTCGTTGGCAAAAGACGAGCGTATTAAACGTCTCCAGGCTATGGCGGACAAAGCTAAAGCCGCTATTGGAAAATATCCAGATAAAAAACAGTTTGATGCCGGGAAACAGGAATTTTACGCCGCGGTCAAAACGATCCGGGACATATTTTTCCAACTTCCTGCAAACAACCTCGGTGCGGAGTGGCGCGATGGTTTTATTGCCTCGGTTCATACGCACATCCAGGGCGGCGGTAAAAAATATATTGATTTTATCAAAGGTCTACCGGCCGATGCATCCAGAACAGGCGTACAATGGCTTGAGACCATCATTGAAAGGCTTTGTGGTGAAACGCAAGGGCTCATGCCGTCGTTGGACCTGTTCAAAAAGTAACCGTTCACATCTCTTTCAGAAGGAGTCAGTTATATGCGTCAATTATTCGGTACAGACGGGATACGCGGGGAGGCCAATCGTTATCCCATGAATGCAATCATCGCCTTTTCGGTCGGACAGGCACTCACGTATCTTTTACGGACACCTCATCATAAACCCAGGATCATTATCGGAAAAGATACCAGAATTTCGGGCTATATGCTGGAAAGCTCGCTTGAGGCCGGTATTACCTCCATGGGAGGGATCTCATATTTGGTCGGTGTGCTGCCGACGCCCGGTATTGCCTTTTTGACACAGAGTATGCGCGCGGATTCCGGCATTGTGATCTCTGCTTCGCATAATCCGTTTCAGGACAATGGAATCAAGATCTTCGCAGGTAATGGCTTAAAATTGTCAGATGAACAGGAGGATACGATCGAGAAGCTGATCCTTGGAGGCAAACTGCCCGATATGGTGCCGCCTGCGGCAGAGATCGGATACGCATATCGGATCGAAGATGCGCGTGGCCGGTATATCGTATTTCTGAAGAACACCTTTCCCCGTGCCCTGTCTATGGAGGGAATGAAGATTGTCCTGGATACCGGCAACGGAGCCGCCTACAAAGTTGCGCCGGATACATTTTGGGAGCTCGGCGCAGAGGTAGATGTCATTCACAATGACCCGAACGGTCTCAATATCAATGACAATTGCGGTTCACAGTATACCAATGACCTGAAAAAACGGGTCCTGGAAACAGGTGCGGCCATCGGACTCGCCTTTGATGGGGATGCCGATCGTCTCATTGCCGTGGATGAAAAAGGGAACGAGATCACCGGCGATCAGATCGCGATCATCTGCGCCAAGGCATTAAAAGAAGCGGGCCTGCTGAAAAATGACCTGCTTGTCACGACTGTAATGAGTAATCTCGGTCTTATCATCGCTTGCAAAAAGTATGGTATTAAACACCATGCGGCGAAAGTGGGAGACCGGTATGTCCTGGAAGACATGAGGCGTTTGGGGAGCATTATCGGCGGCGAGGATTCGGGCCACCTGATTTTTCTAGACCATCATACCACTGGCGACGGCACGCTGACTGCCATGCAGTTAATTGCCGTTATGGTAAAAACCGGCAAACCTTTGTCTGAGCTTGCCAAACTCATGGATGTCTTTCCGCAAAGGCTTATCAATGTTCCGGTCAAAAGCAAACCAGAACTCGATACTGTGCCTCAGGTCATGGACATCATCAAACAGGTTGAGCAAGAACTTGGTGAAAGCGGACGCGTGCTGGTGCGCTATTCAGGCACCCAGAATCTCTGCCGTGTGATGGTTGAAGGTCCCACCATCGACTTAACTGAAAAATACTGCCAGCAGATTGCCCATGTGTTACAGACCGCGATAAAATAAGAGAAGAGGATATTTACATGCCGATCAACGTGTTTGTCACCAATGATTTTGACCAGATGAGCAAGGTCGCCGCAAAAATCGTAAAAGAAAACATTATCACCACGCTTACTGCAAAAAAAAAGTTCGTCCTTGGACTGGCCACCGGAAATTCACCCACCAGCCTCTACAAGCACCTTGCTATGGCGGCCAATGCCGGTGAATTCGACAGCGCAAGGATTCGCAGTTTCAACCTCGATGAATATGTCGGGTTGCCCGGCGAAAATGTCCAGCAGCGACTATTGCATCCCGAAAGTTACAGTTTTTTTATGATTCAGGAATTTTTCGGCCTGCTGAAACGGAAATTCATTGAGACGAGTGTGCCGTACGGCGCAATGATCGACCAGAAACGCATGATGCAGGAATTTGCAGCAAACCCTGACGATTGGGACGAATCAGGCGTTGATGCCGGAAAGGCTATTGTGATTAAACCGGACGCCGCCTCTGAATATCTTGCATGGATTCGTTATGACGTCCTGGAAAGCTATGAAAAGAAAATTGCCAACGCCGGCGGCATAGACCTACAGATTATTGGCTCGGGCGGAAGGGGTCATGTTGCCTTTCATGAATCAGGCATACCATTTGATAACAGCCGGGTGATGCTGATCAAACTGGATGATAATACCGTTTCAAATGCGGTCACAGACGGCCATTTCAAGTCAAGGGACGATAGCCCTCGTTACGCGACCAGTATGGGCGCTGAGCTTGTCTATGAGGCCAAAACGGTCGTGCTCCTGGCCAATGGAGAGCGTAAGGCGAGACCTGTAGCAGAATCACTTCTCTGCGATCCCACACCTGACGTGCCGATTTCTTACGGCCAGATATACGCCCGGAACGGCGGCAATCTGATCTATGTGCTCGATAAAGTGGCGGCGACTGATTTACTGGCCGATACGGATGCCCTGAAAAATAAAGGAATCACACTCGAGACGCTTTAAATCATGCAGAAAATGGCCGTCAACCTGGAAGACAGAATTATCGCTCACATTCAACACACAGGTCCCCTGACAGGATCGGAACTCAGGGCATCGTTCAATGAAGAGAGCCTGATTCTGTGGCAGACCTGTTTGCGCTCTCCCAAACTTGTAACAACAAGGATTGGCACTCGATACCTGAGACTTGACAGTCGGGTAGACGGGTTCGCCCGTCTCTCTCCTTCAATTTTACGGGAGTTCCTGTCCTATTCGGTCATCGGCCTTATTGCTCATCCCCATCCCGTCTCACAAAAGGTGTCTGAAGTCACTGCTCATATTGAAAGGGTCAGCAAGCGCAAGTTTGACCTGGCTTATAGCATTGTTTCCAATCTCAGAAGGCAGCTCTGCGGGATATGGAAAGACAACCTTCAGATCTGCTTCATTATTGCCGGGGACATTGTGTACAATATGGCCCATAATGTGCCCCGTCCCGAACGAAGCACCGGAGAGCTTGTCAAAGGTTCAGATATGGATTTGGTGGTTGTGCTCGAAGATAGCGCATCTGATGATGTGATAAAAAGTCTTGACGAGGCCATTTATAGTGAAAAATACAGGGTGCTGACCTCGCCGGCATTGCGAGAAGAGATTGATTATATCGTCAAAAGGATGAGCCGGGTCAGGGAGCAGCTTCAGTTTGATACGTTCAAGCGCATGATTGCCTGTAAGATTCTGGAGGAGGGTCGCTTGCTGTACGGAAGCGAGAATCTTTTTTTTGATATTAAAACACTGCTGAACACGCACTGGATCACGGCAAAGCTGGCGGAACTCGAGCAAAAGGCCCAGAACTTCCGGAAAAATGCAGAGGAATATCTTCTCGATGCCGACCCGGAAAAGGCCAAAAAGGAAAGTCTGTATTTATTTTATCCTTCTGAAGAATCAGAAGAATTTGAATAACATGAAGGTTTGAGGTGACATAACATGGTAAAAATTGTCACGATCGGCGGCGGCACCGGCGCACCGACCATTTTACGTGCCCTGATTAGAGCCGGATTTACGCAGATCACTGCTATCTGTACCGCAATGGATTCAGGCGGAAGGACTGGGACGATCCGTTCGGATGAACGCGACCGGGTAATTGCGGTCTCTGATTTATTGCGTAATTTGCTGGCGTTAATGCCGCCTCACAGCGCCGAAATGAACAACGTTACCATGTTTACCGAAATGTTAAACTTTTCAGACGGCCGCAACCGTAATCTTGGTTATACCATTTATTATGCCCTGTTAGAAAAATACAGAAACGACTATTTGCAGGTACAGCGCGCCCTGGAGCAACTATTGGGAATTCAGTTTATGGGACGCGCCATCCCAATTACCTCGATGTCGGCGAGTATTTGTTTTCTATCCATGGGAGGAATGATATATCATGGTGAGCACCAGTTGGACCTTTACGCGATGTCGCAAGATATGATTGCTAAAGTGTGGATTGAGCCAGTGGTGCCGGCTGTTCCTGAGGCCCTGGAAGCCATAGCCCAGGCCACTCATCTCATATTTTGTCCGGGCAGTCTCTATGGGTCGGTCATTGCAAACATGCTGCCCGCAGGCGTTATATCAGCTTTTCAAGAAACTCAGGCGACTAAAATTTTGATCAGCAATCTGGTCTCGGTACGCAACGAAACCCATAACTTTACCCCCTTGGATTATTGGCGTTTATTTCAAAACTACACCGGCCTGGAACGGCCTTTTGATATTATGGTGGTACCTGATTTGTCCAGAGAAACGTTTGAGCAGCAACATCCCGAAACAGCGGCGCATTATGCTAAAGAATATTCCTATTTTTTGGGCTGGTCCGAGGCCGACCTGAAACCGTTACGTGATCAGAATGTCCACATTGAGCCGGCCGGCCACTATTCGTTAACCGTTCAATTTAATCGGCTGCGGCACGACCCTGATAAATTGGCGCACGTGTTAAAACGTTTGATTATTTAAAGACAAGGAAATATTCATAATAAATTTCAATATGCAGATTCTTCCGGGTGCTTTTGAATAATGAGCTTGATCTGTCACCCCTTGGCAAAAAGCACCAAAAAACCATGATACGTTACCCCTTCATATGAAAAAACCTTTTTTTTGTGTCCTTATCTTACTCTTTCTCTTCATTACTGTGAACCAAAGAGCAGCAGCTGAAACAAGGTGCGATGCAGCTCAATATGGTGAACATACATGCCCTCCACAACATATTTTACCGATTGATCTTACCCGTGATAAGGTCCTTCTTGAGGTAAACCAGCCTGTAGTAGACATCAAGGCCAACGATTCGAATAATCCTCTTATGGTCCTTCCTGAAGATAAGGTTTCCATTTCATTGAGCCTCGATACTGGTAGTTATGCAGAGCAGGAGGCAGACTGGTGGATCGTTGCCGATACACCCTTTGGTCTATTCTCCTATGTCTACCCTGACTGGCAGAAAGATCTCCATTATTGCATTCAGGCCCCCCTGAATGGTTTTTCTGGTGTTCCTATACTCGACAGTCCTCTTCCCCAAGGCAGTTATACCTTTTATTTTGCCATTGATAATAATGCGGATGGAATAGCAGATGCTACATGGAGAGACTCAATAGAGGTTCATGTAGTCCCGCCTTTAAAGGCCGTAGACGATTCTACTGTAACTGATCGAACGCCGTTGATTCTGATTCATGGAAACAACAGTGAAGCAGAGCCTTATTACCGTTGGGGTGATTACCTGGAAAAAAGTGAACAAGATCCGGAATTTTCAGATAACTTCAAAATCTATCTCTTCCAATGGGATTCTAATCGATCCAACAGGTTCAATGCTGCCGCCCTGGGAACATGCATAGACGGAATGACGGTGTTAAACGACAAGAAGTTGATGATATTAGCGCACAGCAGAGGAGGTCTTGTCTCTCGATATTTCCTGAACGACTGTGTTACAGAAAAAGGTATCTATTCAGGTCAACCGGCGGGCGAGCGGGTTGATTACCTGATAACCTTAGGCACTCCCCACAGGGGATCTCCGGGAGCTGATCCGTACTGGAGCATATTTTCCTTTGACTGCAAATACCAACCCTTCTTTGCTAAACAACTCAGTCTTTTCTATCTTAACTACATCTATGAGCCGTCTTATAATAATTTGCTATGGGATGACTTTGAAAATGAACTTACTGAAGACCCGGTGTGCTGGTATCCCTCTATCCTGGATAGTGAGACGGAATTCTGCTCGACCCTTCAATCTGCACAGAGTGATTTAGACGAATTAAACAGCGAAGACTCTTATTTAGATAAAATTATTGCCTTTGGAGGCAACGAATTCAATGAAGAACCCTTTCAGTGGGGGTTTGGGTGGTGCGAACATAAAGCCCTCTCTGCATTTTCAATTCTGTTGGCTGAGATCCCTGTAATCCCGACTGGTTATCCGGACACCCCAATTGACGACCAGTACCGTCCTTTTCAGGCCAACGATGGTATGGTCCCACTAACATCCGCCTTACTTCTAAAATCCGGTTCTCAAGGGCTGTTCACAGTCCAGAACGGTCAACTCATCTATGATCCTCAGGAACTAAATTCTCAATGCCGATTAAAGAAATGTATTGTTATTGAGAATAGGCAAACGGATCATCTCGACTTTTTGGACGATGAGGAGATCATCGATCTAGTCATAAGTACAATTAAAAATATAAAATAAATTGCATTATTTACTGATAATTAGATGAAAATTGCCAGAATAGATTAGTGGAAAACTTTATAGTCATTCGTTATTCTTATGAATCCGGTCACCAATCTGCATCTTGTAAATTGACAATTTTTTCTTCTCCTACTCGCTCAATTATCCTTATTAATTTGTCCCCTATTTTTTCCTTATGCAACAGTCGGTGTGATGATATATATTATTTATTGCGAGGAAGGGGTTGTGATGGATACAAAATCAGGTCATGAATCGGCCTTTCACAGACTTCGATCATTCTGCTGATCAATGGATAAAAATGAAATATCAGGCGGATAGTCAGGGTTAATCAAGGATAAAAAAATGGTGTTTTTTGTAGATAAACCATATATTTCCGATTTCTTCAAAATGACTGTCAGAGACAATGTTATTCCTGTTGTAGGCACAGAAACAGCAAAAAAATTAGGTCTCTATAATGGTACAAATTTGATCAGCGAGAACGAAGCCGTTGAGATGATTCGAAAGGCAGATGATCCTCTAATATATATGACATCAGAGAACTCAATAAATTGGATAACTAAACACCTGTTTTTCAGCAAACTTCCTGAAAGGATAAGATTATTTAAAGATAAATTAAAGTTTCGAGAACTGACAAAATCAATTTTTCCAAACTTCGCTTTTCAAGAAGTACAGATCAAAGACTTGAGAAAGATACAATTTGAAGAACTGCCATTACCATTTATTATCAAACCTTCAGTTGGATTTTTTAGCATGGGGGTATATAGAGTTTCAAATTTCCAGGAGTGGCAAGCAACAATTGATTCAATAGTTGTTACAATGGAAAAAATCAGGGGTTTATACCCTGAAGAGGTATTGGATGCCAGTTCATTTATAATTGAACAATGCATTAACGGCGAGGAATTTGCAGTTGATGCATATTATAACTCAACAGGCGAACCCGTTATTCTGAATATATTTAAACATATCTTTTCTTCAGATAAAGATGTCAGTGACAGGATTTACACTTCATCCAAACAAATTATCGAAAACAATCTTAAGGAATTCACTGATTTTGCAGAAAAGATAGGTGAATTAACCGGAGTAAAGAATTTTCCGGTACATATTGAGCTTAGAAGAGACAATGAGGGTTCTTTATTGCCCATTGAAATAAATCCGATGCGTTTTGGCGGTTGGTGTACAACGGCAGACATATCTTTCCTGGCTTACGGATTCAATCCTTACTTATATTATTACTCACAGAAAAAACCAAATTGGTCGGAAATCCTTAAAGGAAAAGAAGGCAAACTCTTTAGTATTATAGTATTAGACAATTCGACGGGCAAAGATATAGAGGGAATCACATCATTTGATTATGAAAAATTGCTCTCAAATTTTGAGAAACCAATAGAACTGCGAAAAGTTGATTATAAAAAGTATCCTGTTTTTGGCTTCCTGTTTGCGGAAACCAGAGAAGACAACTTTATTGAGCTCAAAAACATACTGGATTCAGACTTGAATGAATTTGTATCCACTTAATATACAAACAGCATAAAATTCTCTTGTATAAGAGCGTAATATTAAGGCCGTTGAGCGGATATTGCGCTTCATTTCGTATCTGGAAATAATGACGGAAATACGGTCTAATATTGTACTGATCGGCATGCCCGGTGCAGGTAAAAGTACTGTCGGCGTGGTTTTGGCTAAACAGACTTCACGCGGCTTCGTAGACACGGATGTCCTCATTCAGACCTCACAATGCCGTACCCTGCAGGAGATCGTTGACATGGACGGATATGCGGCCCTTCGAAATATCGAAGAGCGCATGCTGCTTGGGCTCTCTGTCCGCAACCACGTCATCGCTACCGGCGGCAGCGCCGTATACAGCGAACTTTCCATGCGCTACCTCAGGTCTGATGGCGCTGTAGTCTTTCTCGATGTTGACTTATCGATCCTGGAATCGAGGATCCATGATTTTAAGACCCGTGGTCTGGCAAAACGACCGGATCAGAGCTTTGCTGACCTGTTTCGCGAACGCCTGTTGCTTTACATTAAGTATGCAGACATTACTATTAGGTGCGCCGGGTTGAATCAAGAGGATATCTGTGCAAAAATCATTAAAGAGGTAAAGAGCCGCTAGGGGTTCCATCCACTGAAATGTATGTATTCTACGTACAATCCGAATGAATAATGGAAGCAAACAGGATTCGACTTAGATTATATTCAGCCATATTCACTGCACTTCTCATGCTGGGCAGCTTGGGATTCATGTTCAGTGAAAATCTCTCGCTGTTAGATGCAATCTATTTTTCCATCGTAACAATGGCTACGGTTGGTTACGGTGACATTCATCCCCATTCTGCTGTTGGAAAAATTCTGGCCCTCCTCTTAATTATTGGAGGAGTGGGAACCTTTCTGGGTTTCGTAGCCATTATTACCGACACATTTGTCAAGCGCCGGGAAGAATTAATTATGCAGCAAAAGCTTAACATGATAACCGGGCTTTTCTTCAGCGAAATAGGTAATGGATTATTGAAGCACTTTGCTCAACTTGATCCTGAGGTAGACAGGCTGCATAAAATTCTCAAGATCTCAAACGAATGGGGAAAAGCGGACTTCATTGAGGCGGCCAAAGGTCTGGAGCATCACCGTTTCGTAATAGATTCGCATCGGGGGAATCTTTTCGAACTGAGGGAATACCTGCACAAACAGGCCGGCCTGCTCCTTAGATTGTTAGAAAATCCGATTATTCACGAACAAGGAAAATTTTCTGATCTGCTCCGCGCAACATTTCACCTTCGTGACGAGCTGTTAAACCGCGAAGACCTCTCTGAATTGCTGAGTTCTGATCGAAAGCATTTGGAGGGAGATATCATCCGGATTTACAGATTGCTGATATTTGAATGGTTGCGATACGTGCGTTATTTGAAAAAGGACTATCCATATCTCTTCTCTTTGGCTGTTCGAGTCAATCCTTTTGATCTAGAGGCAAGTGCGGTTGTCAAAGGCCCTTAACAATTGAATAACCCCTTTTCAATGGAAAAATCATCATTGCGGATTCTTATAGATAAATGTTGACCCGCAAAGAGACATCTGCCCAGAACGGTGCTGGAGGTAAAAAGTCATGCGTGTATTTCTGGTTCTGGTTGTTTTTGTATCACTTTTCTTGAGCGGATGTGTAGGATTGCCTGAGGGTGTATATCCTGTTGATGATTTTGATCTCAATAAGTATCTGGGTAAATGGTATGAGATTGCCCGACTTGATCATTCCTTTGAGCGAGGTCTGGATAGAGTAACCGCTGAATACTCTTTGCGTGATGATGGTGGAGTGAGGGTCATAAACAGAGGCCTTTCAATCGCAGAGAACAGATGGAAAGAAGCTGAAGGTAAGGCCTACTTTGTTAAGGCCCGAGATGAAGGATATTTGAAAGTATCCTTTTTTGGCCCATTCTATGGTTCATACGTGGTGTTTGAACTGGATAAAGAGAAATATCAGTATGCCTTTGTAACAAGTTACAATAAATCTTACCTTTGGCTTTTATCAAGGAGCATGACCGTGAATAAAGAACTTATAGATCGGTTCATAAAAAGGTCAAAAGATCTTGGTTACGATACCGGCAACCTTATATTTGTTAAGCATAAAATACCTTGATATCCATTACGTGCGGCGGGCAATAATATCTGTGTATTAACCCAAAAGAATACTATGGATATAACACTTCGAGAGATCTACAATGGTTTTGCCGAAACCTGTGAAGAAAACTCCATATACTTTTTGATATAATGGAAGTCTTTAATTCTTTCTAGGCGTTTTTAGACGTAAAAAGGGGGCGATTGCTTGATTTAGGATTATGACCCGTCAGCAATAGTATTGTGTGCCCATACAAGGGCCTCCTCCACCCTTGGGGCCACAAGAGAAAGCGCCTCTTCATACGATACCCATCGATACTCATGGTGTTCCGGTCTCCCTATATCCGGATTTACCGGAAGGCTCACACGAGATTGATTAGTCTCCGCTATATAATAACGGGCCACCTTGCCATGCCCGTAAGGCCCTGTCTCCCTGTAATCATATCCCCAACGAAAATTGAGGTCATTCAAAGCAGTCTCCTCCTCGACCTCCCTCTTGGCGGCCTCGACAGGAGACTCATAAGGTTCCACAATACCTTTTGGAAAATCCCAATAATTAAAGGCCCTAAGCAACAAATATTTCCACTTAACGCCATTCCTCCGGACCAATATTACCCCTGAGGAGAGGACCTTTTTCTTTGTCTTATCGTCCTCTGCTGAATTCTTCATTCTCAATTCTTCACTTATCATTACTCGGTCCCTATAAAAAACGGTCTGAAATCAGATTCATCAAGTTCAAGTGCATTATTTATCTCTTCCAGGAGTCTTGGCCTGTCCTGCGACAGACGACCGTGGAGGTTGATATAGTTCGTATAGTGGTCACTGGTAAGTAATGTTTTGGCTGTCAGGCCTTCCAGAAATTCTTTTGTTTCCCTTAAAATGCCGTGAGGCGTAAGCATCTCAAAACGCCCTGCCAAGACATCGTCCAAAATTGGCGTATTTATCTTAGGCACAAAGGTGCGCAATCTAACAAAGTCAGGCGAAATTTCATTGATCACCCTGGCGGTCTCCCTTGCATGCTCCTGTGTTCTTTTCCGTCCGCCTATACCCAAAATAACATACATACTTAGTTCAATACCAGCGTCCATAAGCCATGTACCCGCTTCGATCTGCTCTTGGGCATGGGTCCCTTTGTGAATATCTTTCAATATAACGTCATCACCTGATTCAAGCCCCACATGTATGCGCCCAAGGCCTGAATTGGCCAATTGTCTGAGCTTATCCGGACCCTTTTTATGTATGAATTGAGAAGAACCGTAGACCGTAATCCGCTCAAGGTGAGGAAATGTTATCCAGGCAAAACGACATACATCAGCCAGATCCTTGGTATTCATAGCTATTGTGTTTCCCGCGGGAAGAAATATGGTACGTACGTGGAGGCCATAGGCCCTTTTTGCCTCCATCATGTCCTGCTTGATATCTGCAACCGGTCTTACGCGATATTTAGGTCCGTTCTTATAGACCATGCAAAAAGTACACTGGTTATGAGGACATCCGATAGTGGCCTGGATTAACAAGGAGTCCGCCTCGCTGGGAGGCCGGTATATGGGACCTTCATAATGCATGGATACCGCCTTGTTTTTTATTCATGTCTAATTTATACATGGCCAACTGCATGATCCGGATACCCCAAAAAAATCTCCATACTTTTAAGACAATTGAGTCTCAATTTTTTTAAAACACTTTTCCGCTCAACGGAATCAGTTCATCATAAAGCTCAAATCTTTCGTTGCAAGCTGAAAACAACCCTGGGAAATTTCCATTTCTGTATAAGAGCCCGGGTTTTCTGGTTTCAATAAATGCTATCGCTTTGCAATTAGGTCTTGCGCCATCCAAACATACACTTTATTTTATATTTATTTAAGGACCTATTATGAAGGGACAAACAGAAAATCTCTCGATTTCAACCAAAAAGGATGTAAGTATGTTTGTTAATGAGAAAGAGAAAACAGAATTTTCAAACTTTCTTGGAAGCTGGACAAATGACCCAAAAAATAACAAGGGCGTCTTTTTCAAACTAAGAGACAACATAACGAAAAAGGAAAATGCGGTCCTGAACTTTAAATCGCGCCCTGGTGTCAGCTATTCTTTCAGGGGAAGCTTAGAGAGACAAGGAGAGAACAGACTTTTCGTTATGGCCGACATCATCGATGATGACCCTGAAGACCGTTGGCTTTCAGTATGTTTTTATGGGGACATGATAACAGATCCGGATGAATTGGGAAATCTGATTCCAAAAGGTCTGCTTGGGGAAGATGGTTACTGTTTTGATATCTATGAATATGACGAACCCATGATTTCCTATATTAAGCAGAGAATTAATGAGGCCTATACCAACACATTGAATTATTAACTATTTCTCAATGTTCGCCAAATCTTTCTGCTTTTATTTTGTAAAATCCGTTTTATAGAACTCCCTGATTTCTACGCATACCATAAAAAATTCAGATGAACAGTCTATTTCAATTACTGTGTCTTGTGCCCGGCACACGGGCACATTTCTCTCTTTTGTGTCTTTGTTATAAAATAAGCGTGATAATAATCCATAATATTTATCACCTTGACACAGCCTGGACCGGACATTCTATCAGCACCCCGTCTCATCCCTGACATTCAATTATCGGCTGCTTTTCAACTGCTCTAACACGAGAGAGATACGGCTTGTTTTGTCTGAAGACACCCCTTGTCTTTATGTATTTGAAAATCCCTTCTGTTTCTATTGCTCAGCCACAGTCTCTCTCCTGAATGCCGGAAGCAACACTGTCCTGATCCTGTTTGTTCAACTTCCTATAAATAGTGGCGGATCTTAATTAATTGATATATCATCTTTTTTATTGAGCATAATTTTACACAGGTTTATAGACTTACTGAATTTCTATCCTGATGGGCAATCGCAAAAAGACAAAAAAGACCGTACGAAAGTATTCTGTTCCATCTCATCGCAGAAAATACACCTCTGAACACCTTATTAAAAAGGCCTCTTTAGCCCAAAGAGAAGGCAGACTTGCTGAGGCGGAAAAAGTCTATCTGGAAATATTGAAAGACAGCCCCGGCTCGGGAGCGGTACTGAACGCGCTGGGAACAGTTTTCATGGATCAGGCCAAATTGGATAAGGCCGAAAAGACCTTTGAGAAGGCAACAAGACTCCGACCTCCCTATTATCCTGCATATTATAACCTGGGCTGGCTAAAACAGCTAAGGAACGATCACAGGGGTGCCATAAGCGATTACAGGATCATACTGGAGAAACAGCCTGATTTTGGTAAAGCGTGGAATAATTTAGGTACTGCGTACAGGGAGAAAGGAGATCTGGACAAGGCGCTGTCCTGTTTTAGCAATGCAGTGGAGTTTTCTCCTGACATGCCGGAGGCATGGAACAATCTCGGCGTGGCACAGGACGAATTCAATATGATTCAAGACGCTGCGAAGTCATACAAAAAGGCCATTGCCATAAGATCGGATTATACATCCGCCCACTTCAACCTCGGGATTTCTCTGCAAAAGCTCGGGCTGTTCAAAAAGGCCGAGTATCATTATAAAACGGTCCTTAAGATCAAACCGAATGATGAGTCGGCAAGATTCATGCTTCAAACCCTTGGGACACAGGAAACACCCGATGCTGCACCGCCGGAATACATACGCAGGGTCTTTGACGGGTGTGCCGGCACTTTTGAAAAGGTTCTGGTCGAAGGCCTTGAATATAGGACCCCACAGCTGCTTTTTGACCTTGTGCGCCCATATCTATCTAAAGAAATGACTGTTTTAGACCTTGGTTGCGGTACCGGCCTGGGATCTCAATTTTATCGGCCTTTTGCGAAAAGACTGATAGGAGTCGATATATCGTTAAAAATGCTTGAAAAGGCCGCGAGGAAAAAAACCTACGACCGGCTTGAGGCCTTTGACATACTTCAAGACTGGAAATTTCTCCAGAAATTTGATCTTATCTATAGTTCTGACGTCTTTGTATATTTTGGAAATCTGGACCCGGTGATCAGATCCGCATCTTTCTGTCTCAATTACGGGGGTATCATTGCCTTTTCAGTAGAAAGGCTGAATGACAACGACAGCATTGGGCACAAGCTATTCCCCTGCGGTCGCTATGCCCACTCACGTGCATATATACACGACGTCTTAAACCGTCATGCCTTTCATCTAATGAAAGAGACCAAAGCGAATATCAGGAAGGAATCAGGGAATCAGGTCAAAGGGTTATTGATTGTAGCAAAGAAATATTAGGGTGGATTACCTTGCCTGCTCCATTCCATCCAAAACAAACGGCTGGAAAAGAAAAGGCCCGCACCCACTGACACATAGACTCCCCACACAAAGACTCCGGGCAGTGGGCTGACCCTCAAAGACATACCCAGAAAAACCATGAACAGTATCATGCCCCAGCTCTTAAGCGAAAGAAAGCCTCCAAGGCACCTGTCCCCTTTCCTGCTAAGTATCCTTGAAATTATCCGTTCTGCAGTCTTGTCAAAGATCAAACGACCTTTCAGTACCCCTGCGAGAGCAGCAACCACAAGCCACCATGGATTCACGGACCAGGGTAAGCTCATTATATTGCCTGTCCCCCTTATAAATAAAAAAAGACCCACAATGGTCCACATAAGGGCCACCAAAAATACTTGTACTCTGACAGGAGCGACAGGCTTGTGTGCCTCAAGCCAATTTAAGATTCTCCCGTAACTGTATGACATAACTCATTATGAACTAATTCATACTGACCTTTTATAAAAATATCGTCCTTACATTCTTGGCCGATCTTCCTCGCGGAAGCTGTTTTTTAACCTGCTGATGCCCTTACAGACCTCATGGATTTTACTATAGTCCTTATTTATATTCCGTTTAATGGACATCTATCACACCTAGGTTTTATCTTTTTACAGAAATTCTTACCAAGAATAACCCACAGGGCATGATATTCGTTATAGAGTTTTACATCGACAGGCAGATGGTCCATAAAAAGAGAGCGGACTCCCTCATAATCGGCATTCTCATCTATAAAATCGTGCCTCATAAGGGCCCTTACCGTATATGCGTCCACCACAAAACTGGGGAGTTCTCCTGCATAAAGCAGTATACTGTCGGCGGTTTCAGGGCCTATGCCCTTAATATCAAGAAGCATCGGCCTTAATATATCAAGCCCCTTTGAAAACATATCATCTAGATTACCCTCACATTCATCCATCAGAAAGGCCACAAAATTCTGGAGCCTCTCGGCCTTTACATTGTAATACCCAGCCGGCCGAATAATTTGAGCAAGCGACTCCCTGGACAGTTCATAAATGGCCCTCGGCCTCAAAAGATCTTTGTCTTTTAGATTGGAAATAGCTCTTCTTACGTTTTCCCAGCTGGTATTCTGGGTGAGTATTGCACCTGCGCATATCTCAAAAGGAGAGTCGCCCGGCCACCAATCCTGCGGTCCAAAGGCCGACAAAAGACGTTCATATAAGGATCTCAACTGATCCCCGACAGGGCCGACATATCCGGCAGTCAGACTGCTAAAAACCAATTATTGAAGGACCTTTCAATCTTTTATGAAAACCAGCATATTTCATTAATCAATTCTTATAAGAAAAATATATATCCAGCAAGCAGCAGCCAAAAAACAGGTGGCCCCCAAAACTGCAATATCCCCGAGAACTACCTCCTGGCCTTCTTCGGGAAAAGAATAGATCAATGCCAGACCTATAGCGACAGTGCCCAACAGTAACGCCAGGGTCCTCACAAACTTGAAAAAGATGAGTAAACACAGCACAAGAATGATTGACACTATCACGTATGGATTGGTAACCAAACTTATTATATCAAGATTCAACACATATGAGATAATGTTTTCAGTCTTAAGTTTTTCAAAAATTCCAGCCCAATCTATTTTCCAGTCCATTAGATAACCTCCTAAGCAGGACAAACCGGAACAGGATCTTAAGTTAACCAAGGTTATAAGGACCTAACGTTAAGGTATCAGTTTGCTCCTTCTATTTACAGCAAACATAAGCAATTTGGCCTGTTTTATGCGTCTCAATTAGCTTGAAAATATTCTGTAACAAAAAGCACGAATACCGTATTAAGAGACTGGTATTATATGTTATCATCGGCCTCTTTCAAATAAATAATAACCGGCAAGACGTTCCTTTTCTCTTAGCACAAGAGATGCTATTTTAAAATTAATATGCCTTATAATCAGATTATTTCCTTCATGGTAGCACTGGTTCTGGTAGTTGGGGCACCGTCTGATGCGGAAACTGCGCTGTCCCTCGGAACCGCAATCCTTCTGTGGCTTGTAAAGACCTTGTCATGGATAGTCCTGGTTTTCTGGATCCTAAATCGGTCATATCCTACCGGGGTAACCTCCGCAGTTCTTGCGAGACTTCAATGGGCCTCTTTGGTACCCTTTATAATTGACTTTTACCTGCTTGATATAAAAGCCTATCTGGTATTCTTACCAGGTGTCTCTTTCATTCCGACATTAGTCGAAACAGCAGGAATCAGCCTGTACATCTTATATTTAGTTCTTCTCTGGGCTTTATACTGGCGGCTACTTAGCAGCAAAGGCCTCACTGATCTTACTTTACGCGAAGATCTGAAATCCAGGCTAAGACTTATACTCCCTTTCCTGATCCTTTATCTGGCACTGACCATATTGGGTGATCTTATAGTAGCGATCCCCTCAAATAAATTTCAGGAGCTGCTCAACAAGCCGTTTGGAGAATCAATATTTTCCTTCTTCTGCCTAATCTTAATATTAGTCTTTATGCCGCCGGTAATACGGATGATCTGGGGATGTGTGCCTTTTCCCAAGGGACCACTCAGGAGCCTGGTGGAAAACTTTCTCAAACGCACCAATGTAAATTTCAAGGAAATCCTCATATGGCCCCTGAGTGGAAGCAAATCCTGCACGGCCGCTGTCCTTGGTCTTGTGCCCGGTTTTCGATACATACTGTTCACCCCCTGCCTTTTGAAACACCTTCTTCCCCAGGAAATTGAAGCGGTCCTTTCTCACGAAGTAGCTCATCTGCGCCACAGGCACTTGCTTTGGTACATATTTTTTTTGGGTACTTTTACCGTCGTTACATATCGTCTCTTTGATCCCATAGAGACATGGCTGGTATCTCGTGATCTATTTCTTGAGATACTGATTCAACTCCAATACTGGCCCGAGGCCCTTGTTTCTTTTCTGGCAATATTTCCGCTGGGCATATTACTTGTCCTGTATTTTCGCTTTCTCATGGGTTATTTCATGCGGAATTTTGAACGTCAGGCAGATCTCTATGTGTTCGAAACACAGGGGCACCCATGGAACCTTGTTAACGCCCTGGAAAAAGTCAGCATTCTGGCACAAAATATTCGCAACCAGCCCAACTGGCATCACTTCAGTATTGCGGAGAGGGTAAATTTTCTCGCTGAAGTGGCCCGACGGCCGATAGTAAAGGAAAAATATTTAAAAAAACTGATGGTCAGCAAAGGACTGTTCATCGGCATTACAGGCCTGCTTATAATCATGCCAAGCCTGATGCCCATTCAGTCATGGAAAGACGCTGCCAGCAATAATTTAACTCAGCTGTACATTGAAAAACTCACGAGCGGCAAAGAGCAAAGACCGGAATTGTATATCATTGTTGGTCAAATCCTTGCCCAAAAAAAAGAATACGCCAAGGCTATAGATACCTATCGACAGGCCCTTGATCTTTTACCTGAGAATCCCGATATCTTGAACAACATCGCATGGATTTATGCTACCGCTGACGACCCTGAGTTTCGAAAACCTGAAGAGGCACTGATGTTTGCCTCAACGGCCGCCAATCTGAAACCAGCGGGATATATATTAGATACCCTTGCCGAGAGCCTGTTTATTAATGGATACATAGAGAAGGCCATCGCTACAGAGAAAGAGGCCATAAAAAAAGACCCTTCAAAAACAGACTATTATCGAACCCAGCTGCAGCGATTCAAAAAAGCCAGATGATGATTGATGTGTAAATTTACGGCTCTGATGAATTTTTTCCTGGTGCAATCCTGACCTGTTGAGACGTATGAGAATTTGAGTTATCTTTTTGATTTCAGAAGTCATTTATCAATCTATTGAGGAGGCCTGAATCATGGAATCTATTTCAATAAAAAGCAAGGCAAAAACCGAAATGATTGACATTACCGGACAGGTACAGCGGACCATAGCTTCAGCCGGCGGTATTGATGGCCTTGCCTTTATCTATGTACCCCATACAACGGCGGGTTTGACCATTAATGAAGGTGCGGATCCGACGGTCCGACGGGACATAATGTCTGTACTGAATGAGATAGTTCCATGGGAGTATGACTATCATCACTTGGAAGGAAACTCACCTGCCCACATCAAATCATCACTGTTAGGATCCGGGATACAGGTAATTTTCGAAAACGGTCAGTTGTGCTTGGGAACGTGGCAAAAGATATTTTTTTGTGAATTCGACGGCCCAAGAAGCAGAAAAGCCTGGATAAAACTGACGTAAAAACAGATAACGGCAGGCAAAAGCGCATATTTTATCTCTTGTCATCACTCAATCATTCACCTTCAATCCCAGGGTAGAAAACAGATATGTAAATATATAATCAATACGGTTGTGCCCAGACTGAATACGTGATAAAAAACAAGCTTGTAGAACAGTTCATCTTTTTGTGAAGCCTGAATCCCCTGAAGACTTAAATTGTCAATTATGAAAAATATTTTCCCCCGTATTATTCTCCTCTTGTCGGGGCTTTTATGTATCTTTTTCGCCTATTCATGGATAGGCGATTACAGATCCGGGGATACCTCGCCCCCACAAAACGCTTTAATATCAGGGCAGACGGACCCGGTCGGAAATCAAAATACCGAGGACAACACTGAATATTCTATAAAAATAAAACCGGCCGCTGTAGTAAACGGTACTATAAGACCCGGCGAGACCTTTGACCATGCCATGGAAAGAAATAAGCTGGACAGACCTCTGAAATCCCAGATAATTAAAGGCCTTTCACAAGTCGTTGACTTCAAGAAATGCAGACCGGGGGATTCTTTCCATGTCTCGCTGGACGATGGTGGAGGGCTAATTCGATGTACTTATGAGAAGAATCCGCTTGAAATCTATACATTAGAACCAAATAAGCACGGCAAAAATGAGTTCAATGCCTTCAGAGACTCGGTTTTATTGGAATGTCGTTTGATAAAACTATCAGGTATAATAGACGGCTCCCTTTTTACCGCCTTCTCAAAGATGGGGGCCAACAGCAAACTAGCCATGGCCTTTGCGGATATATTTGCATCCAGCATGGATTTTAATACCGAAACCAGATCCGGCGACCAATTTGACATAATCGTTGAAGAATATTTCAAGGACGATTGTTTTGTGGGTTACGGCAGAATTCTGGCAGCACGGTACAAAAGCCATCATAAAGACTTTAACGCATACTATTACAGACCAGGGGATCAAACCGAGGGTAAGTACTACAATTCCGCCGGCCAGGAGGTCGGGACTTCTTTTTTAAAATCTCCTCTTCCTGTCTACAGAGTGACATCCAAATTCTCCAATAGACGTCTGCACCCTATCCTCAAGGTCTATCGTCCTCATCATGGAGTGGATCTCGCCGCTCCCATAGGTACCAGCGTAATGGCAACTGCAGCCGGTAAAGTAAGTTTTGTGGGCTGGCAGAAAGGTTTTGGCAGGATTGTTATCTTAAAACACCCTGGAGGTTACAAGACTTATTACGGCCACCTTTCCAGATTTGCCAAAGGTTTGAAAAAGGGAGTCAGTGTCAGGCAAAAGCAGATAATAGGTTACGTGGGATCAAGTGGTATGTCTACAGGACCACATCTGGACTATCGAATCAAGGAAAACGATGTATTTAAAAATCCTTTCAACATGAAGTTCAAACCCAAGTCCAAGCTCGCCGGCAAGTCGCTGGATGTCTATATTGAAAAACAGGGGTACTGGAGACAATTACTTGAAAATGACTCAACGTATAAGACTCTGCGGGTTGAAACACGAAAAATCAGTGAGTATCCGGATGGCTGGCTGGGCTAAATCTCCTCCACATCTCCTTATTATCTTCGTGCTTTCCTTTTTTATATATCCTCTTTCGTGCCCCGCTGCCTCCAAGAATACCAATACCTCTGTCTGGGAGCCTCTTATAGAGCATTTAATAAGGGATGGACAGGATGAGCAGACAATTCGCGGCATATTTGCCAGACGCGAAGTCCAATTTAATCCCAGTGTCATGCCCCGCAAGCTTTCGCACAAGGAAAGCAAGCTCGACTACAGCAAGTTCCTGAGACCTGAACGCCTCTCAAGGGCCAGTGTTTTTTTGGATACCCATAAAGAATTACTAATTCAAATAGAAGATAAATACGGTATACCCAAGGAAATAAAAGTTGCAATTCTCCTTGTGGAAACAGACCTTGGCCGTTATCTGGGTCCTGATCGAGCCTTTAATATATTGGCAAGCATGGCGGCAGCTAATGATATAGATCGTGTAAAACCTTGGCTTACTCCTGAACTGCTTGAACCTGCCGAAAGAAGTCACGTAGAAAAGAAGCTCCATGATAAGTCCCGGTGGGCCTACAGGGAACTAAAGGCCCTCCTTGTCTATGCTGAACAAAACAAAATAGATCCTCTGGAAATCAAGGGCTCAATCTTTGGGGCCATAGGCCTGTGCCAGTTCATGCCTTCAAATGTCCTTCGCTTTGGAATTGACCATGATCAAGACGGCAAGATAAACCTGTTCTTAAAACCCGATGCCCTTGCCAGTATGGCAAATTACCTAAGAAACTACGGATGGAAGGACAATCTTAGCCGTAAAGAGCAGGAGGCGGTCATCCTCAAGTATAATTACAGTCGTCCATACGCAAATGCCGTACTTGATGTAGCAGAAAGGCTTTCAGACAATAGTAAAAATAAATGATATTCCACAGGCATTCCCGGATTAAAAGTTAAGTCTTTCTATTGCCTGCAATCACCGATGTGACGGCCGCTGAGGTGCTGGACAGCCTCCACACTTCCCTAATGTATCATTAACTTACTCAACGTTACTTAAGACTTTTCATCTCTACAGAAACTCGAAGTTCAGGGTCAAGGGCGTTCTCAGGGCGGAATTCCTGGAAACGATGTCTTGACCCGTGCGGCACCATATCCTTTATTACATCCAGATCCCTCTCAGATAAAAGCGGTCCCACCACTGTTGTTCGGAATTCATGATCTATGCCACTTCCGGCAATCAATGCTATACTTTCTTCAAGTTGCTCCCTGGGTGAACACACACCGGTTATGCGGTCATAAATTGTAAACGGTGCCTTGATATCCATGGCAATGAAGTCCACCAGGCCCTCCATAAGCAACTCGTCCAGGACCTCCGGATGGCTACCGTTTGTATCTAATTTAATCCGGTAACCCATGGAACCGACACGACGAAAAAATTCGAAAAGATCGGGCTGCAGCGTTGGTTCCCCGCCACTGACCACCACACCGCTCAGCTGTGCGCGTCGCTTTTCCAGAAACATAAATATCTCTTCCTGGGGAATCAGCTCGCATTTCGATGGATTCATGGGAATCAAAGAGCCGTTGTGGCAATAGTGACAACGGAAATTACAGCCCTGCGTAAAAACCACTGCTGCCGCACGTCCCGGAAAATCGCTGAGGCTGAACGAGTTTAATCCTCCTATTCGCACTTTTATTCCTCGGAAGAGTCCCCTATTTTATAATAATTACGCAAGGCAAATTCTTCCTGCTTGCCCTCATTCCACTGCTTGACAGGCCTGAGGTAGCCTACGACACGGGAATAGACTTCCGTTTCTTCACCACACCTGGGACAACAGGTCTGCTCGCCCCTCAGGTAGCCATGGGTAGGACAGACTGAAAATGTCGGCGTAAGAGTAAAATAGGGAAGACGGTAGTTTTCGCAGACCGTGCGGACAAAGGCCTTTACGGCCTGAGGGTCGGCTGCGGCTTCTCCAAGAAAGATATGCAGTACTGTCCCTCCGGTGTATCTCGCCTGCAGTTCGTCCTGTAGATCGAGTACCTTAAAAATATCCTCAGTATAGTTGACTGGAAGTTGTGTTGAGTTGGTGTAAAAAGGTTTTGAATCAGGCGCTCCTTTGTTGGCATTCAGGATATCAGGATAACGCTCCCTGTCCAGCTTTGCAAAGCGATAGGCCGCACCCTCTGCGGGAGTCGCCTCCAGATTATAGTAATAACCTGTCTCTTCCTGAAATTGACTGAGTTTTTCCCGCATGAAATCAAGGACCTTTACGGCAAAGGCCGCACCCTCGGCTGCACCTATGTCACAGCCGAGCATGTTGAGACAGGCCTCGTTCATTCCTGTCAACCCAATGGTTGAAAAGTGGTTGTACCAATATTGTCCGTGATGCTTTTTGACGTTGCGTAGATAAAATTTTGTATATGGATATAGATCCTTGTCCGTAAAATTCTCCAACACCTTGCGTTTGGTCTCCAGACTCGTACGAGCAATCTCCATCAGTCGTTCAAGACGTATGAAGAAATCGCTTTCATCAGCAGCCAGATAGCCAAGGCGTGTCATGTTAATTGTCACCACGCCGATAGATCCAGTCAATGGATTGGCGCCGAACAGCCCGCCGCCGCGCCTCTCAAGAGAACGCAAGTCCAGCCGAAGGCGACAGCACATTGACCTGGCGTCGTCAGGCGACATATCAGAATTAACATAGTTGGCAAAGTAGGGAATGCCGTATTTCGCCGTGACTTCCCAAAGCCGCTCCAGACCCGGTGCCTCCCAATCAAAGTCAGGATCGATGTTGTAAGTGGGTATGGGAAAAGTGAAGACTCGATCTCTCGCATCACCTTCTGACAACACTTCAAGAAATGCACGATTAAACATGGTCATTTCGCGCTGAAAATCAGCATAAATTTCTCTTTGCGGCTCACCTCCGATAATGACATTTTCCTGAGCCATCGTTGCCGGAGGCTGTATATCGAGCGTAACATTTGTAAAAGGTGTCTGAAAACCTACCCGTGTAGGCACATTTACATTAAAAACAAATTCCTGCAGGGCCTGCTTGACCTCTTTATATTTAAGACCATCAAAACGGATGAAAGGCGCAAGAAGGGTGTCAAAATTTGAAAAGGCCTGTGCTCCGGCGGCTTCGCCCTGCAAGGTGTAAAAAAAATTAATGATCTGCCCGAGTGCAGTCCGGAAGTGTCGTGCAGGGCTGCTTTCCGCCTTGCCGGGCGCTCCCATGAAACCCGATCGCAAAAGGTCCTGAAGGTCCCACCCCACGCAGTACACTGACAACAGACCAAGGTCGTGGATATGGACTGCGGCGGATGTGTGCGATTCGCAAACCTCTGGAGTATAGATCTTGTTGAGCCAGTAAGTCTTACTGACTTCGCTTGAAATATAGTTGTTAAGTCCCTGTAAAGAGTAGGCCATATTGCTGTTTTCTCTGACCTTCCAGTCTAGACGTTCAAGATAGCGCTCGATCAGGTCGAGGTCGGCCTTCTTTACCATCTCGCGGATACCTGCGTGCCGATCTCGATAGAGGATATAGGCCTTTGCCGTCTTCTTAAACGGGGAGGTCAACAGCACCTCCTCCACCATGTCCTGAATTTCCTCAACCGTTGGCACATCAGTCAAAAAAACCGTCTGAGCAAGACTTATGACTCGAATTGTAAGCCGCCGGGCAGTATCCCCTTTGAATTCTCCAGTAGCTCTGCCCGCCTTCAGTATGGCAGAGGTAATTTTTGATGACTCAAATGGTACCAGACGATGATCACGTTTTCGAATCTGGGTTAAGCCGATATATTCAGCACTGCTTGATGCCTGCCGGGGCAATTCAACAACTGTTTTCATAATCTGTTTCCTCTCAAAGGGATAAATGACTTTGCAAACAATCAACAGGACAGGGTACTTCGCTGTTCGGTCAAGGTCTTTTGCAACAAGGCCTTTGATTCCTTGCACACATTGCCTGTGAATAAACCATGTCAGACGATGGATTGCTCCCTTATAAACAAAAAAATATGTTTACGTAATCCCTATTCTATACTGACACCGCTTCAATATATTGATGATAATCAAGTATAAATCACAACATATAGTGGTATTATCGTGTTGTCAAGCATCGGACTGAAAAATCAGGAGAGATCGTTTTTCACCAGGATGATTTCAACGGAAGAATTTCTTCTCCGGCTGCTGTAAGGGAATTTTTCACCTGCAATACGCATATCAGGTGCCGACAGAAGACTTTTGTTTTGAAAGTCAATTTTTGATCTGCTAGCAAATGTCAGCCCATAAAAATCAAAATAGAGATAATTAGGCCTTGACAGTCAGGAAATACTATGAAAAAAGTATTGCAAAATTGCGCAGAATCAAGTTCATAAACTATAATTTATCTATACAGTGAAGCTCCAGTGAAAACTGAGGGCGATTCTGTATTAACAAATCGATCAAAAGCGAATCCATCGCCACTATTTAACACAGAATATAATATAAATGATACCAGATAGACCAAAACTATACCAAACGAACTTCAAGGGATCTCAGTGGAGAAACTATCAGAGAAAAGTGAAAAGGACTGCTGCCATAAATAAATTTATCAAAAAGATTCCTAAATATTCTGTCGCCTTTCTGACTATACTTATTTTGGTTTGTGGAATAATAAGTGTCCTCACCGGAATTGCATGTCATCATATATATATACTTGATGGTAACACATCAGATAATCAAGCCGATGCCACTCACAGTCATAAAAAGTTCATAACCAAGAGGGATGTTCAAGCTGTGATTGACAGCAAATCTTTTATAAATCTTAATGAAAAAAGTCTTGATCTTGTTTTTAATGAACAGAATTTCAAAATTGACACCAGCCTTGACATATCCCTTCAGCAATTCTTGCTGAATAATCTGGATCAATCCACAGCTCAATACATCGGAATTGTGGCTATGGATCCGACTACGGGCAGGATATTATCAATGGTGAGTTATGACAAAGAAAACCAACACAATAACCCATGTATCGACAATAGATTTCCTGCTGCCAGTATTTTTAAAATAGTTACTGCTGCTGCGGCCGTTGAAAAATGTAATTTCAAATCAGATTCAATACTTACATACAATGGCGCAAAACATACTTTATACAAATCCCAACTGAAAAAACGAATAAATAGATATACAAACAGAATAACATTCAAAGACTCGTTTGCTCAATCTATTAATCCGGTATTTGGGAAAATCGGTTTACTCTATCTCGGAAAAAATAACCTGGAAAGCTATGCCAAGGCCTTTGGATTCAATCAAAATATTGATTTTGAGATTCCGGTTGCCCCAAGTTTTATCTGTCTATCTGATGAGCCTTATCATTGGGCTGAAATTGCCTGCGGGTTCAACAACGAAACCACATTGTCTCCCCTCCACGGGGCATTAATAACATCGGCAATTCTCAATCAGGGCAGGCTGCTAGAACCCACGGTTGTCGATCAAATAACTGATGAAACAGGACAGATGATCTATCGGAGCCACCTGGTCACCCTTAAACAGGCCATTACACCCGAGGCGGCAAAAGCCGTCAATAATCTCATGGGGGCCACAATAAAATCCGGCACCTGCAGAAAGGCTTTCAGCGGTTACAGAAAAGACCAAATCCTTTCCAAGCTTAATATAGGCGGCAAAAGTGGCTCTATTGACAACAAAACACATGATGCCCGCTATGACTGGTTTGTCGGATTTGCCGAAGAAAAAGACGGGCATGAAAAGCTTGTCCTGTCAGTAATTGTAGCCCATGAAAAATATATAGGTACAAGGGCAAGCCATTATGCACGTATGGCAATGAAACAATATTTTCGTAATTATTTCGCAAAAAAAGGCACTGACCGAGTTTATGCCGGCCGGCAAAGAGACAGTTAAGACACCCTGCTGATTTTTTATTCCTAAGTATCCTGGATCAGACCGATAATCTTCATCTCAGAGCCACATCAGGGACAGGTCAAAGGATCAATATTCCAAACCTTTTTGAAGCTAAAGGGAGCGTTGGCGACTTGCCTTTACAATTTTATTAAAATAATATATTAATGACATACTTTTTTGTGAAAGGGGGATAATAACTCATGGCTACTCTCCAAGTTAAACAGATTAATAAGCAGGGCCAAATTTCCATCGGCAAAAAATACGCCGGCAAAAAAGTTGAGGTTGATGAATACCCTGATGGTACGGTTGTTTTAAGACCCGTCGAGGTTATCAGTGAATTTGAGATGAAGCTCTTAAAAGATAGGGCTTATCAACACCGTCTGGAAGCCTTCAATCATTGGGAGGCTGGAAACAAGCCGGAGGAAACAGACCTTTCATCCATGGAGAAGGGTATTGAAACTTGATCTAAATTTTCCTGATTTTCAAAAAGATCTCTTCAAGCTGGAAAAAAAAGAACTCCATATCTTAATCAAGACCCTTCGTACGCTGTCCAGGATGGATTTTGATCAAAACAGACGATCTTCCGGCTTAAACCTTGAAAAAACAGGAACTCTAAAGACTCGAAAAGGAAAGTCACTCTATTCCATACGACTCTCCCGTTCCCTTCGGGCTACTCTCACTATAGAAGACGATTATCTGCGTTTCATCTCCCTTCATGCTGATCACGATTCCGCATATAAAAAATAGTATGGGCGTTCAACGTATCAAACCGCAGGGTGTAAACTTTGGCCATCACGCCAACATATGACTCGAGTACTTATCCGTCGATCCCAAGGAACGATCATTATGAAATCAGCGAATCTTTGGAGGTTGAACGCCGATTTGTCGGAAAAGAAAAGGTTTATCGTGAAACCGCCATTGAGAAAGCGGTCATTCCCCAAAATTTTGAATTTTGTGAAACGCTTCTCCGGATAAACGCTATTAAGGTTTGAAGACTTTCAATTTTAGTTCTTTTATCATCTTGAAATGCTTTGTATTGCTTGAGAAAAGCGGCATAGTATTCTCTACGGCAGTAGCTGCAATTATGGCATCTGCAGATCTCAACCCTGAAGACAGGGTATATTCTTCGATATATATCGATGCCCTATGGCCAATATTTCCCGTAAAGGGAAGGACAATAAAACCATATGATGCAATAAAATCCTTCACATATTTGTGTTGAGTTTTACTTTTTGCGCGCTGGAAAAGTTCCATATAACTCTGAATGGAAAGAAACCTGTTGACAGATTTTTCCATGTACCTTGCGGCTTTTTCATTCCCTCTTTGAACCCATATAAAAATATCAGTGTCAAATATCATTATATCTTGATTTTCGCAGGGCGTTCAGCTCTTCAAGTACTGATTTTTTGTTATATTGAGCCGACATCCCAAAAAAAGGATGGTCAGTTATTTTTTTGTACGATTCCCGTTCTGCAGGAATAATAATCCCTTTAATTTTGCCATGATATAGAACAGTTACTTTCTCATTCCTGTCAAGAGCTTTTATCACATCCTTCATTTTGTATCTTAGATCAACAACGGTTGCTTCCATGTCTTTTTCCCCATGTGCTTTAAAATGTATATTCTATATTATACATTTAATTAGCAAATATCAAGTACAATTTTACAAAGAACTTGGCATATTTAGTTCTGATCTGAAAAACCAAAATCGCCCAAACAAGGAACAAAAGCCAAAATTCTCCATCTGCCCCTGAGTTCCGGGAAAAATTGTGCCAAGGCCCTGAGACAGGACGGGCACTCCATAGACGGTTTTGGAACATGGCCGCTGCTGATCCTTTATTCCTCTATGTCGAACGCCCAGGGTATATGTTCAATGGTCGGTTTGCCTATACCATAAAATCTGATTGCCAGGACATCAAATCGAATTTCCCGGTCTAAATAACCCTTTTTCTGAAGGTACCACTTGGCAACGCGTATAATCTGACGCCTTTTATGATAGGTTATTGCCTCCTGTGGTTGGCCGTATTTAGAGCTTAGCCGGGACTTTACTTCCACAAAGATTATCCGTGACCGGTCCTCAAGGATCAAATCTATCTCACCCCAGCGCACCCGGTAGTTCCGCTCAAGCACATTGTATCCCCTCTCTTTAAAGAAGGCCTCAGCGAGTCCCTCGGCCTTTTCCCCTAATTCCTTGGCATAACCGTGTCTCTTGGCATTCATAGGTTCGGGGTTCAGGGTTCAAAGGTTCAGGGTTCAAAGGTTCAGGGTTCAAAGGTTCAGGGTTCAAAGGTTCAGGGTTCAGGGTTCAAAGGTTCAGGGTTCAGGGTTCAAAGGTTCAGGGTTCAAAGGTTCAGGGTTCAAAGGTTCAGGGTTCAGGGTTCAAAGGTTCAGATTTAAGTTATGTATTGTCGTGTGCTCACGAACTCCTTTAAAGGTCTTCCGATGGATTGGACAACAGCCATGAAGTCTTATGGCCTCACGGTGTTCTGAAGTCGGATAGCCCTTGTTGCCGGCAAAGTTGTAATGGGAATAATGCTGATGCATCTCTTCCATAAGGCTGTCTCTAAAGACCTTGGCCACTATTGAGGCAGCTGCCACGGAAAGAGACCTCTGGTCTCCCTTAATCAAGGTCCTTTGAGGCAAAATATGAGGAATTGGTTGATTACCATCAACAAGTAAGGCCATAGGCCTGAGGTCCAGATCATCAACGGCCCGGGCCATTGCCCTAAGGCTGGCCTCCAGGATATTTATCCGGTCTATTTCCTCAGATTCCACCTGGCTCACGGAAACCGCCAGGGCCTTCTCTCTTATCGCAAGGTCAAGGACTTTCCGCTGTTTTGCAGACAGGGCCTTTGAATCCCAAACCCCGGCCAGATGAACATCTGGTGAAAGTATAACAGCAGCGGCTACAACAGGCCCGGCCAGACACCCACGGCCAACTTCGTCAAGGCCGGCGACCGGATCAAGACCTTGGTCCCACAGACTATGTTCAAAGTATAAGAGATCTAATCCGGAATCTCTTCCGCGGCCCTTCATGACATCAAGAGCGTGAACTCACTTTTTGCCTGGCCGCCCTACCCTTCAGACCACGTAGATAATAAAATTTGGCCCGGTTGTGACGGCCTTCTTTTAACCACTCTATTTTTTCAATTCTGGGAGAGTGTATGGGGAAAACTCTCTCAACGCCTACACCGTAAGAGATCTTTCTCACGGTGAAACTCTCGGATATACCGCTGCCCCTGCGGCTGATTACCACGCCTTCAAATACCTGTATACGTTCTTTTTCCTCTGTCTCTTGAATCTTGGCATGAACCCTCACAGTATCTCCGGGCCTGAAGTCCGGAATATCCTCTCGCATCTCCTCAAATTCAAGTCTACGCAAAATTTCCATCAGCTATATCCTCCTGAAAATGTTGAAGACCAAATGGATGATCTGTATCAACATTTTTAACTTTTATGATTATACTACAAAAATTCTAAAACGTTCTTCTGCTCCAAGAACAAAGCTTAAAAAGCTATTATAACCATCCCCCTTGCAGGTTTCATCTTAAGGCCTGCAGGCCTTGTGCAACGACTTAGATCAGGTCTTTTAAGTGGAATCTTCTGTTTAATTTCTATTACCCAAAAGCCGGTCCAGAGTTATTGCAGCTGCACTTCGGACCGGCAAATGATTGTATTCCCGATCGCCCTCTATAGGAGAAATTACGCCGTCGGCATTTTTGAATACACTGCTATCAAATCCTGAAGCAGTGCCGAAAAGAAGCAAAATGCCGTTACGTCCTTTATTCTCTATTATTTTTCGCAAACATGACCAATTTACGGAGTTCGGCCTTTTTTTGGCAGTTGTCACGTATACAAGGACACGTCTTCCCGTCTCAAGGGTTATCTGGCTGCAGACCTCTTTAATATCTCCTGCAATCCTAATGAGCCTCATTGCCTCCCGTCTATCCGAGTTGATATCTCCTCCTACCCCTTCCAGCCAGTGACCAATCAAGCGTCGTGCCAGGACCTGCTGATCAGGCAATGGGGTAACCAGATAATATGCCGACAGGTCGTAGGTCCGGGCCAGTCTTGCTATATCATGGAGGTCCAGATTGGTAATGGCCGAGGCTATTAATTCACCGTGCCGATTCAGGACCGGATAATGAACAAGTGCCAGGTAGATCAGTCTTTTCGCCACCCCAAGCTCCTGAGGTATTCAATGTCCTTTTTGTTCAATTGGGCACTGTCAAGCAGTTCCGGCCTCTTTTCATAAGTTAGGCCAAGCGATTGCTCCCTCCTCCATTTCGCAATTTTTGCATGGTCTCCGGACAGCAATAGCTCAGGGACCTCCCAATCATTAAAGACCCTGGGACGGGTGTATTGAGGGAATTCCAGAAGCCCGTCGCTGAAGGAATCCTTCTCGGCTGATGACTCACCACCCAGTACACCCCCTATAAGTCTGCTAACGGCATCTATCACCACAAGGGCTGCAATTTCACCGCCAGACAATACATAATTTCCAACAGACAACTCAAGATCTACGCAGTGTTCGCGAATTCTCTCATCAACTCCTTCGTACCGGCCACATATAAGGATAAGCCTCTGGAACTGAGCAAGCTCTCCGGCCAGGGCCTGATCAAACAGCCTTCCCCTGGGACTCATCAAAATGACCCGGGCCTCAGGCGACTCTTCTTTCAGTACATTAAGGGCCTTATAAATTGGTTCGGGTTTCATTACCATGCCCTCACCGCCCCCGAACGGTCTGTCATCAGTAGTCCGATGCCTGTCTACAGTGAAATCCCTGAGGTTGAATGCCCTGACCTTTAGGATATCCGCCTCAATGGCACGCTGCACCACACCATCCTTGAGACATGAATCAAAAAAATGGGGAAAAATCGTAATTATATCAAAGAGCATTGGCCTCGATAAGGCCAAGAGGAAGATCTACCACCATGAGGCCCTTTTCAGGGTCTATGGTTTTCACTATCTGCTCAACAGCAGGTACAAGAATCTCTCCCCTCTCACCTTTAACTACATACACATCGTGCGCACCTGTTGACAAGACATCAGATAAAATTCCCAGTTTTTCTCCTTTGGCACTCACTACGGAAAGCCCCTCAATCTCGTGCCAGTAATACTCTCCCTCAGCCAGTAGCGAAAGTTTGGACCTGTCCAGGAAAATCTCTGTATTAACCAAAGATCCTGCCTGTGTTAAGTCAACCACACCTTCGAGTGCCAGAATCACACTTCGACCTTTTTTGACACGGGCAGTAACAAGCCTATGAGGCATCTTGTCGCCGTATTTGTCCTGGACAAAAATGTCCTTATAGTCAAAAAAATACCTAATATCCGAATAGGAATACGCTTGCACTTCACCACGTATTCCATGTGTCTTTACAATCTTGCCAATGGCAAAAAAGAAATTATCATCAGCGTCCATCAACTATTCAAGTATTTCTAAAACCGATCTCTTCCGCAGTTTTGTAGATGCAGCATTGAGTATGGTCCTCATTGCCCGGGCGGTACGGCCCTGCCGACCTATCACCTTTCCAAGGTCTTCCTTGGATACTTTAAGTTCAATAACCGAGGTCTGTTCTCCTTCGATCTCGTTTACCTGCACCGCCTCTGGATTATCTACCAGTGCCTTCGCTATGTATTCAACCAAATCCTTCATTCTTCGCCTCCACAGTCAATTTCCTCATATGGCGGTATTATTACAACTTTAATATGTTTTACTGTTGAGCAGGTTCTGGTAAATGACTAACCTTTTTAAGTAAAGACCTTACGGTATCTGTGGGTTCAGCACCCAAACTCAGCCATTTATCTACCTTGGATGAGTCAACCTTGAATTCCGCCGGGTCCTTTAGAGGATCGTAGGTACCCAGGATTTCAAGAAACTTTCCATCTCTTGCAGCCCCGGAGTTTGCCGCGACCACCCGATAAAACGGCTTCTTCTTACGGCCACGACGGGTCAAACGAATTTTTATTGCCATATTTACCTCCAGAAATAATTCAAAAGGGCAAAAGCCCTTTAGGAAACTGTTTAAATTTTGATTTTCTCATTTTTTTTAGCATTTTGTTCATTGCTGCATAATTTTTAAGAAGACGATTTACATCCTGGACTGCAGTACCACTACCATTGGCTATCCTCTTTCTTCTGCTGGCATTGATAATAGTATAACTACTACGTTCCTGGGGTGTCATGGAGTTTATAATAGCCTCCACCCGTATGAGCTCTTTCTCATCAGGGGCCAACCCTTTTATCTGCTTCATCTTGTTTAAACCTGGTATCATGGAAACAATTTGTTCAAGACTTCCCATCTTTCTTATACGCTGCAGCTGATCTCTGAAGTCCTCCAGAGTGAAACTGTCCGTCTTAAGCTTTTCCTGAAGTTTCAGTGCCTCCTTCTGATCAATAGTATCCTGAGCTTTCTCAATCAGACTGAGCACATCCCCCATCCCGAGAATTCTATTAGCTATTCGGTCCGGATGGAATGATTCCAAGGCATCAAGCTTCTCGCCAATCCCTACCAGCTTTATTGACTTTCCTGTAACTGCCTGTATTGAAAGGGCGGCACCTCCTCGGGCGTCACCCTCAAGCTTGGTTAACACAACGCCTGTAATAGAAAGCTCCTGATCAAATTTTTGGGCCACATTGACTGCATCCTGTCCAGTCATGGCGTCTGCCACAAGCAAAATTTCCTGAGGGGACACTAAGGCGTTTATTTCCCTGAGTTCCCCCATTAGGGCCTCGTCTATGTGCAAACGGCCGGCAGTATCAAGTATAACCGTATCGAGGCGCGCAACTTCCGCTTTGGCTACTGCCTGTCTGGCTATTTCCAAAGGAGACGCGGATGGTTCCGAAGGAAATACATCGATTTTCAACTGGTCACCAAGAATCTTTAGCTGCTTTAAAGCCGCGGGCCTGTAAACGTCAGCAGACACAAGGTAGGGCTTTCGACCTCTTGATTTCAACCAGCGAGCGAGTTTTGCCGCAGTGGTTGTCTTGCCCGAACCCTGAAGACCCACCAGGAGTATAACTGCGGGCTGGCGTCCAGCCAGTTCGAGCCTTTTATTATGGCCTCCGAGTAAGACTATGAGCTCTTCATGGACTATTTTTACAACTTGCTGGGCCGGAGTCAGGCTCTCCATCACCTCCTGCCCCACGGCCCGCTCCTTCACCCGAGCAATAAAGTCCTTTACCACCTTATAGTTCACGTCGGCTTCCAAAAGGGCCAGACGGACCTCTCGTAACCCTTCCTGAATATTCTGCTCTGAAAGCTTTCCGTAGCCCTTAAGGCGTTTGAATACGGAATTCAGGCGCTCACTCAGATTATCAAACATGATCGTTTAAATCCCAACTTTTTCATGCTAATAGTATATTTCAGGTGCCTTGAACCTTTTCCCGCAATAACCAGTCAGTAAAATTAGAAGAATTTACTTAATTCATCTTGAGGTGTCAACTCGACGTTTTTTTCTTGTCTACACCCGCGGTATCCGTTTAGGACTTACAGATCAAAGGTTTTATTTTCGCTAAATCCGGAGTACCTGAACCTTCTGACCCTCAACGACGACACTTATATTTTGGGAAAAAACAATAGATTATGTGTCGACAGCAGGCAAGACAAAGAATGAATTCTGTCATTCACCTTATATAAATATACATCTTTACTCTTGACTCAGACACTCGTCTCATGTAATAAAAGGGCCTCTTTTATTCCTCCTTGCCCTGATGGGATTTGCTCAATATGCATTCTTCGATCAGGGCCAAGATAATATAAGCCCATAGGGAGGCCATACATGAAATTACGGCATTATGAAACATTTTATCTCCTTCATCCAGACCTCAGTGACGAGGAGCGTACAGCTGTCTCGGAAAAACTAAAACAAATCATAATCAGCGGGGATGGTCAACTCGTAAAGATTGATCCATGGCCCTTACAAAAACTTGCTTACAGGGTGCAAAAACAGACCCAAGGCTATTACGTAGTGATGGAGTATGGTGCCTCTGCCGAATCCATTATAGAAATCACCCGCAGGCTTCGGCTGGATGAGGGCGTGTTGAAATTCTTTACCACAAAGATAAGTCAGGAGTTTGATGCCGAGGCGCTTGCCAAGGCCCGGGAGGAATCCGCTCCGCCTTCTGAAACTGTCGAAACTGTTGAAGAGACCCTGAATTCCACCCAGTCCACTGAGAAAAGAGAAGAGGAATAAGACTAAATGCAAAATCCAAGAGATATAAAAGATAATCGTAACAGGCGCCGACGCATATATATACGCAGGAAGGTCTGTCGCTTTTGTGCCGACAAATCTCTGACCATAGACTATAAAGACCATAGGACTTTAAGGCATTTTATAACAGAAAGGGGAAAGATATTGCCCCGCCGTATTACCGGGACATGTGCCAAACATCAAAGACGCTTGACTACAGCCATCAAGCAAGCCAGAATAATGGCCTTGTTGCCATTCACCTCTGGTCATATTCTTAAAGATTAGCGTTTTAAATCGTTAATAAGATTCAAAAATAAGATTCAAAATCCACGAATCAACAGCTTAGATTTTCGGTAATCCATGAATCCTTACGGCCTGAATCTTTAAGCATGAACGCCTGAAATTTTCATATAAAGCAGTTGGCTCATCCTTCGAATCTCTCAAGCAAATGGACTCTGGCCTCCATCGTACTCCTTTTACCCATTATCATTAATGGAATCGCACCTCTGCTCCAGCTTGTAGCACCGGGTATTCTTGTTGTATTGACCGAAGGGATCAGTCTTGCTCTGGCAAGCTCGATCATTTTGGGAAACCTGGCATTAGGACTCCTGCTCTGCTGGCTGCTCATGAGGCCTGAGGCATTGATCTGGCTGATCCAGACTGTCGGGCTGGCCATGGTCCTCATGGTCGCGAGAAAAAAGGATTGGTCATGGATCAAGGCCCTTCTGGCAGGCTTTGCCTATCTTTGTATAACGTTTGTGGTTGTGCTGAGTGCTGGATCGGACCATGGTCTGCTTGACGGATATAATAAGATTATCCAGGTAATATCAGAGGATCTGGATCAAAGCCTGGCCCTATATAAAGAAAAATCATCCGGTATATATCAAGTAGAATTAGAAAAATGGTTTTATCAGTTTAAAGCACTCATAATACGATTTTTGCCTGGCCTAATGGGTTCAGTCTTTGTAATAATAACGCTGAGTAATATATTGGTACCAAAAATATATCTGGCCAAAAGATACGAAAATGAGGCCTTTGCGCCGACGTTCACCCAGTGGAAGCTACCTGAACTACTTATCTGGGTCATAATAACAGCGGCTGTATTGGCCTTTTGGGGAGACGGTATCTTTCATGTCTGCGGAGAAAACGTTCTGCTGGTACTGAGCAGTCTCTATTTCCTGCAGGGGCTGGCAGTAGTTGCCGTCTATTTCGAAAAACTCAAGGTACCTGGATTCATTCGCTGGATCATATATATATTGCTTTGCATCCAGTGGTATGGTCTAATATTTGTTGTTATTATAGGGGTGTCTGATGTATGGTTTGACCTGAGAAACAGGGCGCCAGCAGCCAGAGAGTCATGAAATTCATCAACTCCCAGACACTTTTGTTATTTAAATAAACATTTTTTCGAGGTCTCAGATAAATGGAAATCATTCTTAAAGAAACTATTCCGTCTCTCGGGAAGGCCGGAGATATGGTTAAGGTCGCAAATGGCTATGCGCGCAATTTCCTGTTGCCTAAAGGTAAGGCCATCTTTGCCGATAAAAAAAATATGTCTCAGATTGAGCGTCAGCAGGCATCCATACTGAACAAGGCTGCCAGAGAACGTGACGAGTTTGATGCCCTGGCCGTTAAACTCGGCAGTCTGGAAATCAGCATACCGGTGCGGGTAGGTGAGTTGGATCGGCTTTATGGCTCTGTTACCAATCTTGATATAGCCAACGTTATAGAATCGCAAGGGTATTCAATTGATCGCAAGAAGATACAGCTGGACGAACCCATAAAGACCCTTGGCGAATTTGAGGTCCCTGTAAAACTCAGTCCCGATGTAAAGGCGGTCGTCAAAGTCAATGTAGTCCCTCAGGAATCCTAGTGACATTTAGCAATCGCCAAAGATGTCTATAGCACCTGTCAAGACTGTAAAATCCTCTCAATACCGCCTTCCCCCTCAAGATGTAGAAGCAGAACAGTGCGTCCTCGGAGGCATTCTCATCGAGGATCAGGCCCTTTTGAAGGTTATTGAGTTTCTGCGCCCTGAACACTTTTACAAAGAGGCCCATTCTATTATCTATGCAGCCATACTTGACCTCTTTAGCAGAAATGAACCCCAAGACCTTGTGACTGTTCACAATGTCCTGAAATCCACGGGAAAACTTGAAGCAGTCGGGGGGGCACTCTACCTTGCAGAGATCTCGGAAACTATGCCGGTAGCCGCCAACATTGGTTACTACGGCAAAATCGTTTGGGACAAGGCCGTTCTCCGCCGGCTCATCCAAAAGGCATCAGACATATCCACCCTTTGTTTCGAAGGGGCGGGAGAGGTAGACGAGGTCCTTGAATCCGCCGAGGCATCCATATTTGAAATCTCCGAGGCAAAAATCCGACAGGCCTTTCACCCTCTTAAGGGCATACTTAAGGACAGCATTAAAAAAGTTGAGGGTCTGTACGAACGCCAAGAGCTGATTACCGGCGTGCCTACCGGCTTTACAGATCTTGACAGGCTGACCGCAGGGTTTCAGGCATCTGATCTCATTATCATTGCAGGTCGCCCCAGCATGGGCAAAACTGCCTTTGCCCTGAATATCGCACAGAACGCGGCCATTGCCGGCAACATATGTGTTGCGATCTTCTCTTTGGAAATGTCCAAGGACCAATTGGCCATCAGGATGCTATGTTCAGAGGCCAGGGTAAATGCACAGAAGGTAAGGACGGGTTTTCTGAGTGAGCGGGACTGGCCGAAACTGATAAATGCCGCAGGCCATCTCTCTGAGGCCCCTGTCTTTATCGATGATACGCCGGCCTTATCTGTTATGGAGATAAGGGCCAAGGCCAGAAGGCTTAAGACCAAGCAGACCCTGGGCCTTGTATTGGTTGATTACATGCAGCTTATGAGGGGAAAAGGACGCAACGAAAGCCGGGAGCAGGAAATCTCCGAAATATCAAGATCTCTTAAGGCAATGGCCAAGGAGCTGAATGTACCTGTGGTAGCCCTGTCTCAGCTTAATCGCCAAGTGGAAGCCAGGCCGAACAAAAGACCACAGATGGCAGACCTCAGGGAATCGGGGGCCATAGAACAGGATGCTGATGTAATAGCCTTCATTTACAGGGACGAAGTTTATAATCGCTCTGAAGAAAACCCAAACAGGGGTAAGGCGGAAATCATTGTGGCCAAGCAGAGAAATGGTCCTATTGGTATTGTAAAGCTGGCCTTTGTAGATAAATATGCTACCTTTGCCAATCTGTCTACCGAATCAGAATATTGAGCCCCTTTTAAATGAGCTCCTGCAGGAAGGCGGTATAACGTCGTCAGGGGAACTCACAGAAGACCTTAAGGTCTATTTAGGAGAGCTTTACTCCTGGAATCAACGCATCAACCTCACCGGCCTCAAAACCATTGAAGAAATGGCCATCAAGCACGTCGGCGACACCCTGACACTGATTCGTTTTCTGCCTGATGGTATCCGACATATACTGGATATAGGTACAGGCCCCGGTGTTCCAGGACTCATCCTCAAGTTGTTTCGCCCCGATCTTGAACTGATACTTGTTGACGCCGTGCGTAAAAAGATCTCATTTCTCAGTACCGTAATCGCAACAATCGGTCTTACCGGTATTCGGGCGGAGCACTGCCGTGTGGGCATCAACGATATACCCGGACATCTCCCCCCGGAAGGCTTTGATTTAATTGTCAGCCAGGCATTGGGCCCCCTGGATGAGTTGGCGCGCATGGCCCGACCTTTACTGTCACTGAATGGGCTGGTAATAGCGATGAAGGGATCAAAGATAGATAAAGAGCTGAAGGCGAAAACGACCTACCTTCAACGTCATGGATGGAAAACCAGTATCATAAGTACCAAAACACCCGTTCGTGGTCTTCGACGAAATCTCGTTATGCTAAGAAAATACTGATCCATTTACAAAATGGCAGAACTACATCCGTGGCAAAGGGATATCCTCATTCTGATCTTTCTTGGCTGGAGCAACTTTCTGCCCATACTGGGAAGGATCGTCTTTAAACAACGCCTTTCCACTCCCCTGGATCTCGGATACAGATGGATAGATAATCGTTATCTGTTGGGCCCTCACAAGACATGGAGGGGACTGGTTGTTTCAATTATTGGGTCTGGTTTGGCCGGCTACGTCACGCCTTTCGGCCTTGTTCTCGGGCTTAAGTTCGCCGCATGTTCCATGATCGGCGATCTGATCTCAAGTTTTGTAAAACGACGTGTGGGATTGAAAAGCGGCAGCAGGTTTTTTTTGCTGGATCAAGGCATTGAGTCATTGCTCCCTTTATGGATACTCAAGGACAGCCTTTTTATTTGCTGGACCGAGATAATCCTGATAGTCTCTTCCTTTACATTACTGGAGATCGTCCTCTCCCCAATTTTTTACATGCTTCACATCAGGAGAAATCCCCACTGAATTCATGGCCCTTTTAAAGACAGACCTCCACATACATACTTCGGAAGACCCTGAAGACCTTGTCCTGTACAGTGCAATCGAACTCATAGACATGGCCTGCGGACTGGGATACTCAGTGCTGGCCATAACCAACCATAACCATGTTACCTATAGCGAATATCTCAGGGACTATGCAAAGGAAAGAGGAATAGTCCTGATACCTGGTATGGAGGCAACAATTCAGGGTCGGCACGTACTTCTTCACAACCTGGATTTTAAACGGATACAACGCGACAAAATCCAGAACCTGGAAACTTTGAAGCGACACGACAACCTTATAATTGCTCCTCACCCATATTTCCCCAGTCCTGTAGCGCTCAGGGGCATGCTGAGACGACACTTCAACTGTTTTGACGCGGTTGAATATTGCCACTGTTATACGCAACGGCTGGACTTTAACCGTCCTGCAATAAAATTTGCAAAAGAATACAATCTCCCCATGATTGGTACGTCCGACGCCCACCAAAGATGCCAATTCCACACAACGTACTCCATAATAGAAGCAGAGCCTGATCCAGAATCAATTATACACGCGGTCAAGTCCGGTAACGTCCGGATAGTCACCCGTCCCCTTCCCCTGCTTCTCCTGCTGAAGATCAATTTAAAGATGTTTTGGAGGAACAATTTCCTGAAAAGGTTTTAGGTTTTAGCTTCTATTTATTGAAAGCACCATGTCCATGTGATACTAAACGGATACAGGTTATGAAAACTCTTACTCATATCCAAAAGACCGTTCTATTTATAATTGCTTTTTTACTGATGCCTTTAGTGACGGACATGGCCGCCGCAGTAACTGAAGGTGCTTTCGACGAAAAGACCAGAGAAGAAAAAACAACTGCTGAATTCAAGACAATTCCGTCACCAGGAGACGAACCCTGGCACATAGAGGCACTTAAGCTAACCTACTTCCACTCTTCAGATGTGATCCTGGGTGAAGGAGAAGTGCAGGTCTCGAGGAGTGATCTCAGGGTCTGCGCGGACCGGATCATATATGACAGATGTAATGCCCGAGTGTGGGCAAGCGGCAACGTGGTCATACGCCTCGGCATGGATGTGCTGAAGGGAAACGAAGGCGAACTGGATCTCAATACATTTACAGGTTCAGTAGAGAATGCCGATCTCTTCTTGCAAAGAAACAACATCCACCTCCTGGCCAAACAGATATGGAAGACAGGTCCTGAAGAATATAAGGCAAAACAAGCCACCATCAGCACATGTCCCCTTCCGAAGCAGGCGTGGAATTTTAAGTGTCAAGATCTTAAGCTCACTATTGGAGGCTTGGCCTTTGCCAAAAACAGTTTCTTCAACATAAGGGACATCCCTGTACTGTATAGCCCATGGGTTGTTTTGCCCATAAACAAATACAGAAAAACAGGGGTGCTGTTACCGGATTTCTCCATATCAAAAAGGAATGGGGCGGAGATCAATATACCCTTCTTCTGGGCCATCAACGACAGTATGGACGCCACTTTTTACCAGCATTTTATGGGTAAAAGGGGATGGATGGAGGGCATAGAGTTCCGCCACATATTTTCTCCGAAAGACAAGGGTGTCCTCAGATACAATTTTCTGGTAGACACTTTGGAGGACGATGACTTCAACGATGATGGATATACGAGAGGTAATGAAAAACGCTGGTGGTTGAGGGCAAAAGCAAACCAACAACTCCCTTGGGGCTTTGAGGCAAAGGTGGACGTGGACTCGCTGAGTGACAGGGATTACTTACACGAATTTGATCAGGGTCCGATGGGTTATGATGAAACAGACAGTATTTTCAGAAAGAACTTCGGCCGCTCCCTAACCGATGAAACCGACCTGATCCGCCCATCGACTCTCCAGATAACCAAAATGAATCAGGACATGTTTTTGGGAGGTGAGGGCAGGTATAACGATAATATGGAAGTGGGGGAACAGGATTCCACTATACAGACATACCCGAGGCTGGTGCTCCAAGGGTTTAGAAAGCCTCTCTTCAGTTCCCCTTTCTACTATGACTGGACTACTTCGTATGTACACTACTGGAGAGAGAAGGGTCTCAGGGAACAGCGCCTGCACATCGAACCAAGTGTATCCCTGCCGTTAAACCTATATAACCTGGCGGATTTAATTCTTGAAGGAACCGTTGAAGAAACCATGTACGAGGTCAGCGGCCATGATCCGGAGCAACGGCCTGACAGCCACGCCAACAGGCTTCTCTATAGACTGAACGCCGAACTGAGTACAACCTTTGGGCGCACCTACCATCTTTCCGGAAAAAAGACTATGAGACACAGCATACGGCCCAGATTAAGTTACCAATATCGCCCCCCGGAAAACCAGGACAACCTGCCCGACATAGATGCCCTGGATCGGCTTGACCCTGAGAACCGAATTACATTGTCGCTTCTTTCGTTCCTCAGTAGCAAAACACCCCTAGGCAACAACAGGTTCGCCTACACAGACCTTGTAAGATTTTCTCTGGAACAGAGCTACGACAACAAGGAAAAAAGCAGCAGGTATCTACCCGGTGAAGATGACCAAAGAAATTTTTCCGACATTTATGCCGAATTGGATTTTAACCCCCTGCCCAACCTTCTCTTTCGCTATGACACCAGCTACAATGTCTACGGAAAGGGTTTTACTCAATATAACTTCCTGGGACGTCTATACAACTCTGAGAACGATCGCCTGGATCTGGAATATAGATACAGCCGCCTTGCCGAAATAAATGAACTCAATCTGGAAATAAATACTGCATTTTCGCCTTCCTGGTATGGAATGTGTGAATTTAAGAGAAATATCGCCGAAGATTCATCGCTTGAATCCATATTTGGTCTTCGGTATCAAGCGACCTGTTGGGCGATTGAGGGAAGACTTAAAAAAGATACGGACGAGACCAGCTTCAGTTTCCATATAGAACTTTTGGGCATAGGGGGCTGGGGCTCTTAAGAATTGGAAATTAAGAGCTATTGATTGAGTCAGATAAGCTTTCAGCACTAGAGAAACCAATGAGAAGGCTTGACAGCCCTTGATGAGACTGCTATGAAAAAGCCATCAATCCACCCCGGATTAAACAAGGCTATTGGGGAATTTGGCTACAATAATGTCTAGTGAACCGGAAACTGTAAACCATAAGGCGGAAGCTGCGTAACAACCTGACTAATCAGGTTGAATTTAGAGTTTTAAAATTTGCTGCCAGGGTATATTATAAAAAGGTGCAAACCAATTTTTGCTTGCTATAACGGATACCAGGTTATATAGAAGACAAGGCTTTTGGGGAGGGATGAATTAATGAGTGGAAGTATACTGGGGAAAAAGATCAAAGAACTTTATAAGGTTTTGTGTCAGGAAGAATGGAATGCCACTGTATGCGGGATCCTTATCGCTCTTTTGAGTATCATCTGTCTGGCGTGGGCCAGACCCTGGGGTGCGGTGGGAGCTATTAGAAACTGGGGAGAATGGTTACTGTATGGCATAGGTATCTGGGGAAGTGAGCCGGCAAATGTCCTCCAATACTCCGGTTCTGTCATCGGCCTTGGGTTTTTGGCCGGTGCCTTTATTTCGGCCTGTCTGGGTGGAGACTTTGCCATCAGGATCCCCCCGAGACTGGAGCTGGTAAAGGCGCTGTTCGCAGGTATGTTCATGGGCATTGGTTCCTCCATGTGTGGTGGATGTAACATAGGTGGCTTTTACAATTCGGTCGGCAATCTCTCTGCCAGTGGTTTCTGCATGATGATAGGCCTTATTATCGGGGCGGTGATCGGCATCAGGTATCTTTACTGGGAGATGGAGCATATCAGTTGGGGTTCAGGCGGTGCAAAGACCATTGAGTTTCCCTATGCATTAAAGATAATCCTGGGTATTGTCACGCTGGGGGTCCTTATCTGGGGCACCAACACCTATGCCAACAGCGACGACGCCTATGTGGCTAAACTGGCAGGACTATTGATCATTCCCGCGGGTATGGGGTATACAATGCAACGCGGTCGCTGGTGCATGATACAGGGCTTTCGTGAACCGCATATGACAGGTGACACCAAAATGGCCAAGTCCGTGATCGTAAGCGTGGTTGTCCTCGCTATAGGGGTCACGGTCCTTAAATATACAGATCTTGTTCATACCATGCATTATGTACGTGGATTCTTCGGCTGGGTCGCGATTGTGGGGGGTGTGATCTTCGGCTTTGGCGCCCTGCTGGCAGGGGGTTGCGGAACCGGAGTCCTGTGGCGCGTCGGCGAGGGCCAGATCAAGTTGTTGGTGGTGTTGCCCGCCTTCGGTATTGCCAATGCCTTTGTGGACAGATGGTTCAAAGAAAATGAGTGGGAATTGGACGAAGTCTTTGGATCCTTTGTCTACATGCCGGAGACATGGCTCGGTTACGGCGGCACCCTGGCGCTTATTTTCGCAGTGATGGCCCTTTGGTATATCATAATATCCTGGAATGAGGAATCGGAAAAACTTATTGTTCCCATGTAGTCTGTTCAGAGCCTTCTCTTTCCTGTTTATTAAGAAAACTTCATAGAAAGGCCCGGCGGGTTAGAACCCTCCGGGCTTTTTTGTCCTTCACCAGCCCTCAATAGTACCAGGATGTCTCCACCGGGGCTTTCCTGTAAAAGACGCACTGTGCCCAACCGGGCAAGCTCAAGTATTGCCAGAAACGTAACAACGATCATTTCGCGATCTTCCGAAGAAAATATTTCAAAGAATCGTACGGTCCCGGTCTGATTAAGTTTTTCAGTAATAGATTGCATTTGTTCCGAAAGGCCGGCCTTGACCCTGGTAATTTCAAGGACTCTGGGAAAAGAACTATTCCCCAATAACTCTTTAAAAGCAGAGACGAGGTCTGTAAGACTTATGTCAAAGTTTTCCCCAGATCCCTCAGGCTCAAAGACCTCCAAATTACTTTCTGATTTCTCACCCTCCAATCCTCCGATACGTACAAATACGTCTCTGCCCAATAGAGGCCTGCACTCAAGAGAAGCAGCTGCTTCTCTCATCTGAATCAACTCTTGAAGGGGGCGGACCAGCTCAAGCCTGGGGTCGTCTTCAGGATCTTCTGGATCGGGCCTTGGCAGCAACATCCTGGATTTGATGTGCATAAGTGTGGCAGCCATCACCAGATATTCACCTGCCACCACCACGTCAAGGGCGGCCTGCATGAACTCAAGATACTCCAGATACTGGGCAGTAACCACAGCTATGGGGATATCGGTAATTTCGAGCTTATTCTTCTGTATTAAGTGAAGAAGCAGATTTAAAGGTCCCTCGAAGGTCTTCAGCTTTACCTGGCATTCTGATTCCAAAGGGCACTCCAAACCTGCGCCATTGTAGACCGTGCAACCTTTCTGGCCCTGGCGGCCCCATCAGCCAATATAGCCCTGACCTTACCGGAATCGGCAGCAAGGGCCTTTCTCCTCCGCTGTATCGGTTCCAGTTGCAGGATAATGGCCTCTGCAAGCTCTTTCTTACATGCCGCACAACCCCGTTTGGCTGTCCTGCATTCGGATACAATGAGCTCAAGCTGTTCTGTGGGAAGATAAAGCTGATGAAGCTTAAAGGCTATACAGCGGTTTTCAGGATCGCCGGGGTCGCTCATCCTCGGACGTTTCACATCAGTTATCATTGTGGATACTTTTTCCCTCACCACCTTTGGAGGGTCCGACAAAAAAATGGAATTCCCATAACTCTTGCTCATTTTTCTGCCGTCCAGCCCTGGAAGCTTGGGAACCTCTGCCAGCAAGGCATCAGGTACTGGGAAGACGTCCCTGTATAGATAATTGAACCGGCGTGTTATCTCCCTGGTTAATTCTATATGAGGCAATTGATCCACGCCTACAGGCACCTTTTGACCTTTGTAAAGCAGTATGTCCGCAGCCTGAAGGACCGGATAGCCCAGAAAACCAAAGGTTGTGAGGTCTTTTTCTTTTAGATAAAGCTGCTGCTCCTTATAGGTAGGATTACGCTCCAGCCAAGAAACAGGCGTAATCATGGAAAGCATGAGATGAAGTTCTGTGTGCTCCTTGACTTCTGACTGAACAAACAGTGTCGCCCTGCCCGGGTCTATCCCGACAGCAAGCCAGTCAAGAATCATCTCATCCATGTTTGCCGGAATTTCTTGCGGGGTTTCGTAACTCGTGGTCAAGGCATGCCAGTCAGCCACCAGAAAAAAGCACTCATATGTATCTTGAAGACGCTTCCAGTTATCGAGCACACCATGCAGGTGTCCCAGATGCAGTTTGCCGGAGGGCCTCATGCCACTTACTATTCGCTGTTTTGCCTGTTCACTCATAAACGCTCATTTCAAAGTACAGTTCCTAATAGGAGTTTATTCATATAGAGGATCAGCGGGACAATAATGCGGCCGGTCACTCCTGTAAAGACAAGCACCAGAATCAGCAAAAACCCATAGCGCTCAAAACTCTCAAAAGAGCTGGCCAAGGCGGGGGGAAGTATGCCCATAAGTACTTTGCTGCCGTCAAGAGGAGGGATAGGGAGAAGGTTGAACACCGCGAGCCCTATATTAATCTGCACGCTCACATATGCCATATATAGGAGCGGACGCATAAAAAAACCTGACGTCTCCCAGAATGACCCCAATACCTGTCTCAGCAAGACAGCACTCAACACGGCCAATAATATATTGGCCCCGGGACCTGCCAGCGCGACCCAGACCATGTCATTCCTGGGATTCTTAAAATAACTGGGATTGACCGGTACGGGCCTTGCCCAACCTATGGTTTGAGTAAGGAAAAATACCATTGTACCAACAGGATCAAGATGACGGACAGGGTTAAGGCTGAAGCGTCCCATAAGCTTTGCAGTGGGATCACCAAGACGGTAAGCCACCCAGCCGTGAGCCATCTCATGAACAGTCACAGCGAGAAGTATGGGTGGTGTGAGTATTGCTAATCTCTGAATTATAGAAGCAAAATCCATCATTTTTTTAATATACTACAATAATGTCCAAAGCTCATCTATGATTCTGTTTACAAAGCTCCAAATGGTTTTTAAGGGAATTTCACCTGGCTAAAGCTGCTCAACCGGACATCTATTTTACTTGACCATACCAACTTACTGGATTTAATATAAAAAATTAAATAAAGATTAAGGCTTTTCACTCTTTCGTATGCAGACAAACCCATAACCATAGATTGATGTTGAAGAAATGTGTGCCGATAAAAAACAGATTCGGCAGATCTTGCTCAATCTGAATAATAATCAGCATCGATTGCAAAGTAACTGAGAAAAAAGAGATTGAAGTAATAGTCGATACACTGGGTAGGGGCATTAGGGTTACAGGAAAGGATAAGGCCGGAATATTCGATCCCTTCTTCGCTACCGCAGGCTGCTCGTGGAACGGATTGGAAAGGAGGACACAGATGCCAGGACCGCGCAAGATCTTGATATGTGATAACGAAGAAAAAATAAGAAAGTCCTTGGGAAATCTGTTAACGGCCAATGGCTACAAAGTAGCATTGACCGAGAATGGCGCAAGGTGCTTAAAAATATTGGCGGATCAAGTCTTTGACCTGGTGATCCTGGATATCATCATGCCGGATATGACCGGAATCGAGGTGCTAAACAGGATAAGAAAGAAGGGGCAAAATACGGACGTCATAATGATTACCGGCTATGCTGATAAAGACATGATCTCTGCCGCTTTTCGGCTCAGTGCTTATGATGTCATTGAAAAACCCTTTGAGCCCAACCAGATCTTGAACACGATCTCAAATTGTTTGAGTAAAAAGGACGATTTCCAAAAAAATCTGGAAAAAAAGAACGGGAATTTGAAGGGGTCAGAAAAGAGATATCGTGAGGTATCCGACGACTCCAAAGACATGATCTATATGACACGTAACGGAGATCTGGCAGACATCAACAAGGCTGGAGTTGAACTCTTGGGGTACAAAAGCAAACAAGAAATTTTAGACATGCAGTTTTTGAAACTCATGTTTCATAATCGTATTGACAGTGAGCTGTTCCAGGAAAGTATGGAACAAAAGGGCGCTATCAAGGATTATCCGACTAAGTTTAAAACAAAGGAAGGAACAAAGATTTCCGTCCTGATCACTGCCAGTGCCATAAAAGACCAAGAAGGAAACATGATTGGTCAGAGGGGAATTGTTCGTGACGTAACAGATATTGAAGCGGCCATGAACAAAACACTGTCCCTGATGAGAAAGATCAAAGAGGCAAAGGAGGAATGGGAAACAACATTTGATGCCATTGAAGACGCTATTTTTCTGATAGATGAGACCTTTACTATTCAGAGGGCAAATAAGGGCCTGGCCAAACTGGTAGAAAAAGACATAACCGATATTATCGGCCAGAAATGTTATAAACTCCTCCACGGCATTAACTTTGTGCCGAATTTCTGTCTTCGGTCTACCCTGATCAAGACCTGTTCTTCTCAAACTAATGAACTATGGGAGCCTCACCTGAATCGGTACCTGCGAATCAATTGTTATCCTATCACTAACGGCAACAGGGAGATTCGCGAGGTCATTCATGTGCTGAGGGATGTTACTGAGGCGCAAAAGGCCCACCAGGAGATTGAATACCTGGCCAGCCTTGTCCGCTACTCCCATGACGCCATTATCAGCACAGACATGAAGTGTCGTATCACCAGTTGGAACAAAACGGCCGAAAGGATCTTTGGTTATTCTGAAAAAGAGGCAGTGGGTAATTACGTTGATATCATTGTCCCGAAGGAGCATAGAAAGGAATGTCACGTCTTCGTTGAAGAAATTGCCGAAGGAGGGGGATTTGAACATTACGAAACAAAAAGAAACACAAAATACGGCAATTACATAGATGTTGATCTGACGCTTTCTCCTATCAAGGACCGTAAGGGTGTTATAATCGGCATCTCTTTTATAGCAAGAGATGTCACCTATCAGAAAAGGCTTGAAGCCAAGCTGGTTCAGGCCCAAAAGATGGAATCAATAGGCACGCTGGCGGGCGGGATAGCACATGACTTCAACAATCTGCTTATGGGTATTCAGGGTTATGCCTCTCTGATGCTCCTGAAGATTGATGCCATGCATCCCCATCATGAAATGCTAAAGAGAATCGAGGAACAGGTTCAAAGTGCCGCTGATCTGACCAAACAGCTTCTCGGATTTGCAAGGAGTGGAAGATACGAAACCAGGCCGACTAATTTAAACGAGCTGATCCACAAATCTGCGGAGATGTTTGGCCGAACCAAAAAAGAGATTGTTATACACAGTAAATTAGGGAAAGACCTGTGGACGGTGGAGGTCGATCAAGGCCAGATGGAGCAAGTACTTTTAAATCTTTATGTCAACGCCTGGCATGCCATGCCCGGTGGGGGTAATCTCTATCTTGAAACGAGTAATGTGACTTTAGATAAGTATTACGTAAAACCTTATGATATAAAGGCCGGTAATTATGTAAAAATATCTGTCACCGATACCGGTATAGGCATGGATAAAAAGACGCAGAAACGTGTCTTCGATCCGTTCTTCACTACCAAGGAGATGGGAAGGGGTACAGGCCTGGGTCTGGCCTCGGTCTATGGGATTATCATCAATCACAAGGGGATTATCAATGTCTACAGCGAAAAAGGCCATGGTACCACCTTTAGTATATACCTGCCTGTTTGTAATAACGCCATTATTCCGGTAACCAAATTAGTGAGAAATGAAGTTATGAAGGGGACTGAAACCATCCTCCTGGTGGATGACGAGGAACAGGTGCTGGATACCGGCAGACAGATGTTGGAGTATCTTGGTTATAGAGTACTCGCAGCCCGTGGTGGTAAAGAGGCATGGGCACTATACCAAGATAACAGAAACAGAATTGATCTTGTCATTCTTGATTTAATCATGCCGGACACGGGTGGCGGTAAGGTCTATGATAAAATGAAGGCACTGAATCCTGATGTAAAGGTTATCCTCTCAAGCGGCTACAGCCTCGATGGTGAGGCCTCTGAAGTCTTTAAGCGGGGGGCCAATGCCTTCATTCAAAAACCCTTCAGTATATTAACCTTATCATACAAGTTACGAGAGGTGATAGGCGAAATCAGTCCCCCTTTCAATCCGTGAAAAGCGTTTTTTATAAGTCATTCAGCATTCGTTTTCAAACGATCCAAGAATTCCCGTTTTACCAGATGAATTTCGTCCTCCCGATACGTGACCTCGCCGTCCAGTCTGGCCTCAAGCAGCCGATGAAGTATTGTATGGAAGAGAGGACCCGGTTCAAGACCCATCTCCTGTAAGTCATCTCCTGTAAGCAAAGATCTTGCATCACATAGTTCCGTAATATACCGCGATATGGCCTGTCTGGCATCATCGTTCTCAGTAATTGAAAGGATATGGAGAAGGAGATCAATATCCAGACCTTTCAACAGCCAATAGACCTCGCTGGCCTTCATGGAAGGTCGCCTGGAAAGAAGATCAAGGGCCTTTATTGCAATCTGACGTCCCTCCACAAAAATATCCCTCTTTGAGCCAACAAGGTCTAAACGATCTACGGCTTCTCGAATTTCTTGAAATTTCAGCCCTTCAAAAAGCGCCAGCATATAAACCGCCCACCTCCTCGGTCTCCTTGTTCTAAAAAGCAGATCATACCAGGCCAGGACATCATAGGTTCGGGTAAGTGCCCCTTCTTCCTTTGGACCTAACCGAATGCCTTGATGAATCACTTTCAGTAAGCCCAGATCGGCCAGCCTTTTGATGGCGGACCTCGGATCTGGCTCCCTCAATATGAATATGAGCTCCGCGAGTAAACGCTTTCCGGAAAGCCTTGAGAATATGTCAAGACGTACTGCATTCTGAATCAACTTCAAGGTATGCTTGCCTATTCTGAAACCGTATCGTTGCTCAAAACGGACTGCCCTGAAGACCCTTGTCGGATCTTCAACAAAACTCAGGCTGTGCAGGACCCGAATCGTATGATCTTTGAGATCCCTTTGACCCCCAAAGAAGTCTATCAATAACCCGAATTCCTTCGGATTTAGCTTAATAGCCAATGTGTTTATGGTAAAATCCCGCCGAAACAGATCTAACTTGGTAGATGAAAGTGCTACCGTAGGCATGGCGGCAGGGTACTTGTAGTATTCCCACCTGGCTGTTGCCACGTCCACTTTAAAGCCATCGGGGAAGATCACGACCGCTGTTCCGAACTTCTTATGGGCACGAAACCTTGCTTTAAAACGTTCGGCAAAGGCCTCGGCAAAGGCGATCCCGTCTCCCTCAACGACCAGATCTATATCCAGATTGGGCTTTCTTAACAGCAGGTCTCTCACAAAGCCACCTGCTACACAGATATGAAAACCCTCACCCTCTGCTACTTCCCCTGCATTTATCAATAGATCGAATATCCGGGAAGGCAGCTTCTCCTTCAACAAGGAGAGGACGTTCTTACGCTGTTCCTTTCCTGAAAGCAGGGCTTCAGGTCTCCTTGCAGCATCTCCACTCAATATCTGAAGAAGATCCGTCCTTGTGATTACCCCTTGTATTTTTCCTTTATCCACTACAGGGACAAAACGCTGACGATGATTGACAATAAGCTCCTGGACCTTGGTAAGCGTATCCATAGGATTAAGGACCTCGAAATCCGTTGTCATATATTCACGTACCGGCAGGTCTGAAAGACCATGATATATTGCCTTTTCCACGGTCCTGCGGGAAATGATGCCAAGGACCCTGCCTTCATGGACTACAGGCAAGACCGTGATGCCGTAACGCGTTAACTTGTCGTTGACCTGTGAAAGAGTAGTATCCGGTAGGACCGAGAGCACTGGATATGACATGATGTCTTTCACTTCAGGCTCTGTTCCGAGCCGCCTGTGAAGTTCGGTTAAAAGACACTCCTCGGCCTCGGCAAGGGTCAATCCCTTTATTGTGGCAGAGGCGGCCATGGGATGGCCTCCCCCACCGATTGCCTTCAGCACCTTCCCGACGTCAACTCTCTCATCCCGGCTGCGGCCCACTATTAATATTTGATCCGACATCAGTGCCATGGCAAAAATCACGGGCAGTTTCTCCATATCCATTAATTCGTGAGCCAGGACAGCAAAGTCCTCCACATACAACGGCGAAGATGTCTTTGCCAACGTCACAGGAATGCCGGCCAGAGTATACGTCGCTGCGTTGTTCAAAAGATCGTTCAAAAGCCTTACATGCTCGGGAGTGAACCTGTGTTCAAGGAGTTTGGATATCGTCTTTAGGTCAGCCCCTTTATCGAGCAGCCAGGCAGCCGCCTCCATGTCATCTGACGTGGTGGAGCTGAAAGTAAAAGAGCCCGTATCCTCGTATATACCCAAGGCCAGAATAGTCGCCTCCTCCGGGCTGACATCCATCCCTTTTTCTTTCAGGAGTCGAATCATCAAGGTCGTATTTGCGCCCACCTGTCTGAAAAAGGTCTTGTCTGCCATTATGTCTTCACTGCAAGGGGGATGATGGTCGAATACGTGGACTTCGACATCAGGCCTTTCCAAAAGCAATGACAAAGGACCGATGCGGCCTTTTTGCCTGGTGTCTACGACGACAAGAAGCTCAACCTTGTCAAGGTCTATATCCTTGAGACGTTTTACGTCTATAAAATAACTGCTTGACTGTAGGAGAAATTCGCGCAGGTCTCTCTCCTGGGAACCAGGCAAAACGATCTGCGCCCCTGGATAAAGTTTGGTTGCAGCCAGGCAAGATGCCAGCGCATCAAAATCCGCGTTGAGATGAGAGGTGATAATGGTCTTGGGAAAATCTGCTGGGGTCTGGGCCAAGTAAATCCCTTAACGTGTGCTGCTGTTGCGAGTGAAGCAATCCCTTCTCTGGGAAGGAGATTGCTTCGCCGCCAAGTTCCCTGCAATTATAGAAGGCACTGGTGAACGTATATTGCCGGAACTTTTGAAGAAGTTAGCGCGCCTGACGTAAAATATCTCGTCAGGACCTCTTACAACATCACCAGGTAAAAATCACTGCCTGATCTATTTGCCTGCCCTATATGGATTGACCGTAAGGACCGGACAGTGGGCCCCTTTGACAACACCTGCCGCCACGCTGCCAAACATGATCTTATCAAGCCCCTTTCTCCCATGGGTACCGATTATGATCATATCTGTGCCGCTCTTCACGGCGTGTTTTATTATTTCTTCCGTTATGTCGCCCACGGCAATTGTTGTCTTTATATCCAGACCTGGAAATTTCTCTTCAGCGAACCTGTACATGGCCTTCTGGCCACCTTCTAAAAGCTCCGCTTCAAAACTGGAATACCAGGCAGTGCCCATTTCAAAACCAACAAAGTCAGCTGAACCCCTCACCACGTGTATAAGCTCTATCTCCGCCCCCAGCTTTTCCGCCATAAGCTTTACATAGGGCAAGATATTATCAGAGCTTTCAAAAAAATCCACAGGATACAGAATCTTCTTAATTTCTAGCATTGAGATCTCCTCCTTTTGATTATACCTCATTTCTGAACTTAATGCCGATTAGTTAGATTTTTAGCATTTGTTGACCCAATGTCAAGCTTGCTGACATAGCCTGCTGCCCTTATAATACCCCCAAAATATTTATTTAGCTGACTTTCCATGTTCACATGTATCTAAAACGAACGTCTCTTTACTATCAAGACAAGACATTTGGAGCAATAAATGGGTTTAACGGCAACAGAAAAAATCATAGGCGCGCACCTGGTGGAAGGTGAAATGAATCCAGGCAGCCAGATTGCTATCCGCATTGACCAGACACTTACTCAAGACGCCACGGGCACCATGGCATACCTGGAATTTGAGGCCATAGGCATACCCAAAGTCAAGACGGAATTGTCCGTAAGTTACGTAGACCATAACTTGCTGCAATCCGACTTTAGGAATGCCGATGATCACCGGTTCCTCCGGTCCATTGCCGCACGCTACGGCATATATTTTTCCAGCCCGGGAAACGGGATATGCCACCAGATACACCTGGAGCGTTTTGCCGTCCCAGGCAAGACACTGCTGGGCTCGGACAGTCACACTCCGACAGCCGGTGGATGCGGAATGCTCGCCATAGGTGCGGGCGGACTTGATGTGGCCCTGGCCATGGCCGGACAGCCATTCTACTTGAGAATGCCGTATATTACAGGTGTACGCCTAGAGGGAAGGCTTGGCCCTTGGGTCTCGGCAAGAGACGTCATCCTTGAACTGCTCCGTCTTATGACGGTAAAGGGCGGTGTGGGGAAAATCATTGAATATTTTGGACCCGGTGTTGCCACGCTGTCTGCAACTGACAGGGCTACAATAGCAAATCTGGGAACTGAACTGGGGGCTACAGGTACAGTCTTTCCTTCTGATGAAGCGACCAAGAGCTTTCTTGTCAGCCAGAAAAGAGAAGGGGTATGGCAAGAGCTTAAGGCAGACCGGAATGCCGTCTATCATGAAATAATAGATATGGATCTCTCTTCTCTTGAACCCATGATAGCCTGTCCATCATCCCCGGACAATGTAGTCCCTGTGCGAAAGGTGGCCGGACAGCCGGTATCTCAGGTTATTATAGGCTCCTGTGCCAACTCATCATTCAGGGACATAGTCGTTGCTGCCAAATCCCTTGAATCCTCCGAAATACACCCGTTTGTAAGCTTTGAAATAAATCCCGGCAGCCGGCAGGTATTGGAAAACGTCGACATGGCCGGGGCCTTACGCACATTGATCCATGCCGGGGCCAGAATACACCAGTGCGGCTGCCTGGGATGTATCGGTATGGGACAGGCCCCGGCCACGGGGAGCATATCTTTAAGGACCTTTACCCGCAACTTTCCCGGAAGAAGCGGCACAAAGGACGACCAGGTATATCTGTGCAGTCCTGAAACCGCGGTTGCGTCCGCGATAAAAGGAGTGATCACAGACCCGAGAAACCTTGGAAAGGCACCCGAGGTATTGCTTCCCGAAACATATCTTATAAATGACAACGGAATAATACCTCCCTCGAAAGACGGCTCAGAGGTATCAGTACTGCGCGGCCCCAACATAAAACCTCTTCCGGAATTTGAGCCCCTGCCGGAAGACCTGAAGGCCAGGGTACTTCTGAAGGTAGAAGATAACATAACCACTGACCATATTATGCCCGCCGGGAGCAAGATATTGCCGCTCAGAAGCAACGTGCCGGCTATCAGTGAGTATGTCTTTTCCGCTATTGATCCAGAGTTTTCCTCAAGATGCAAGGCGACAGGCAACGTGATGATAGTCGGAGGAGAAAATTACGGCCAGGGGTCTTCAAGGGAGCATGCCGCGCTGGCACCCAGGTATCTTGGTGTACGCGTCAAACTGGTAAAGAGCTTCGCCAGAATACACAAGGCAAATCTTATCAATTTCGGTATTCTGCCGCTTACTTTTACGAATCCGAACGACTATGACCGGATTGAGCAGGGAGACACGGTCAACATCCCAGGTCTGAAGACTGCCCTGCTGAAAGGCTCGGACCTGGTATCGGTAGAAATCAATCAGGACAAAACAATACAGGCCCGCATGGAGTTGTCTGAAAGAGATCGCACAATATTGGCCTCCGGCGGCCTTCTTAATTGGGTAAGGGCCGGTATTGGCGCCGGGAGGGCATAGAACTGATTCTCTCTTCAAAAGACAATTCTGTAGAAATTCGTCGGGCAGGGTCCGGAATAACAGCAAAGATAAGGGTCCCCGGATCAAAAAGCATCACCCAGCGGGCCCTGGTAGTTGCCTCTTTAGCTGAAGGGGACAGCGAGCTGAAGAGCCCTTTGAACAGCGAAGACACCCGATTGCTCAGAAAGGCCCTGATTTATTTGGGAATTTCCATAAAAGACAAAGAGGACGACTGGATAATAGAGGGACAAGGCGGAAAGATTCTGCCTGTCAAACAGGACATCTATCTCGGCAACAACGGTACTGGAATACGTTTCATGGCCTCTCTGGTATCCCTTGGTCAGGGCACATACAGGCTCACAGGCACCAAACGAATGGCCGAAAGACCCATAGGGCCACTTCTTGAGGCATTAAAGGTCTGGGGAGCCGAGGCAAAAAGCATTGAAAAAACCGGTTGCCCCCCGGTAGAAATCCAGGCGCATGGCCTTGAAGGCGGAGAAACCATACTCTCTGCCTCGAAAAGCAGTCAGTATCTCTCCTCCCTGCTGCTCGTAGCACCGATTGTCAGGAATCCGGCCAAAATCAACCTGGACGGTCCCCTGGTGTCCAGACCTTATGTCGATCTCACTCTGGCGGTTATGGAGGCCTTTGGAGTAAAGGTACAGGAGAGAGACAACTCTTTCCTTGTGCCTCATATGACTTATAATGCAAAAACATATCAAATCGAGGGGGATGCATCGAGCGCTTCCTATTTCTGGGCAGCCGCAGCGGTTACGGGCGGTAGAATCACAGTGGAAAACATACCACCGAATGCCCTTCAGGGCGATGCGGCCTTTGTCGACATCCTGGCCGGTATGGGTTGTTCTGTAAAAAAAGATACACAGGGAGTTACGGTACAGGGGCCTTCGGGCGGAGTGCTTAAGGCCATAGAAGTGGACATGGGACGTTGGCCCGATATGGTCCCGACCCTCGGAGTAGTTGCCGCCTTTGCATCAGGGACGACCGTCATCAGGAATGTAGCCCACCTGAGGATAAAAGAGACGGATAGGCTGAAGGCTGTGGCGCAGGAACTTACCAAGATAGGGACATCGGTGAAAGAACTGAAAAACGGGTTGATCATTGAGGGGACCCGGGACATGCACGGATCCACGATAGATACCTACAACGATCACCGTATAGCCATGGCCTTTTCAGTGGCCGGGCTGAGGGTCCCGGGCATCAGGATCAAAGATCCTTCATGCGTCAGAAAATCCTTTCCCTCTTTTTGGCAACACTGGCAAAAGATCACAGGGTAAAACCGTAAGCAGATCCATAGTTTGTGCCTTTGTCACTCGTAAATGCCGGGTTACCTTCCGGACATTCGCAGGTTACCTTAAGAGACTGGGATCAAACGTCCCCGGCATGGAATAAAAAACAAACATTTGATACGAAACGCCTAACTGCTGTTCCTTTAATATTTTAAGTCTTTAATAAGCGGTCCCTCTCAAGCGCCCGGGTCTATTTCTTCACCTCCTTCCACTCAATATTCAATGTCAGTCATAACATACGGTGCAAAGAATTCGCGCCTGTGTTCCGACACCCTTAGCTCAAATGGATCGCAATTTGCGTATATAATATGAGCAGTCTATGAGTTGTTTTTATAAGTAGTTGAAATAAAGGCTTAAATTGAGGTTTATAGATTATGATAATTGATAATTATGTAGGGAAAAACCTTCAATCAGTCCAAAATACATGTACTATAAAACCTACATCAGGAGATCTGATATTTGATTTTTCTTCAACCAGGCCTTCTATCTGCATGAATTGTTCTAATCTAAAAATATGTCAAGTGGCCTTCCTGCTGAACGTAGCTGTAAAGGAATGCGCCTACTTTCAGAAAGACCCTTCTCTGTTCGGGAAATCGCTTGACAATTCCAATGCAAAAATGGAGTCACTGAGCCTTTAAAAGCGAGACTTGCTCGTTTATATGTGCCTGGAGCACATTGAAAATCTCTGTGATTTTTTCGGATTTAGGCAATACATCACGTATCATTGCCAAATAGCCCCTCTCCAGAACACATTGGAGGGTCTGTACAAAATTTATATCATAGATCCACCCGATTTGAAGCAGCTTAAAATCATTCAGATTCTTTAGATGTGCGATATTCACGATCCTTTTTTCCATCAGATCCTTATAGACATCATTTGAGATCCCAGGGGTATCGGGGAGGTCAAGCTCAATGACGGCATTTCTTTTTCCGTCTTTCTGGTGGTAGTAATCAGTGACCACTCGCCAGATGTCCAGCTTGTCGGCATCACGCAGCAATCTTGCAAACAAGAGACATTCTTCAGACTCTTTTTGTGGTAAGGCAAAACGGTTGTGGTATAAAATTGCTCGCAGAATCAGGTCTCGCAATGATCTGTCCAGCTTGTTCAGCACTCTGTTCTCTTTGAGTATTTTCACGCCAAGCACGGCATGATTCACTGAGTTGCGATCCACAAAGGTTCGATAACGGGCAAACTGTTCAAAACGGCCGATATCATGAAAAAGTGCAACCACTCCGGCCAGGCGAAGTTCTTCATCACGTAACCCGATCTTTCTTCCAATACCCGAAATTTCCCTGCATACCATTCTGGTATGTTTTTCTTTCAATATTATGTTTGGCCGCCAAACCGGATCCCCTGATTTAAATTTCTGAATGTAACTGACAAACCAGTTTTCAAGCTCCTCCACGATTTCTTCATTTATTATTTTTGCCACTATCTTTTTTTACAGGCGTTCAAAGGTTTAGAGTTCGAGATCGTTTTTTCTTTTTTATCAATTTTATGGTGGGATCAAACGGTTTCGTGCCGTCCTTGCATATTATTCGGCTGTCAGGGAGGGCATTTTTATGATGCCTGAAAGGGCCTTCCATGATCTGATTCTCAAAAAAGGCGTGTTGCCCCTGTTCCACGGCTGGTCAAAGACAAAGGTCTTGATTCCTCTTTTGTGGAGGTCCCGGCAGGTCTCCAGATGATCATCAATAAAATACCTCAGCTTCAGTTCATCAAGCACGCCTGCCTTTGCCGAGTATTGACCGGTGGCAATCACCCTGATGTCTCTATGCGCAACACCGGAAAGGAGAGAGATAAGCCAGTCCTCAATCGGTTCTTTTACCGACCTGGCCGTCACGAAAGTAAGAGTGTCCTGGGCAGCAAGTCTCATCAGGGCCTCTCTCGCCCCTGGAAGCGGCTCGAGCCTGATGCCTATGGGGTCCATAAGAAGACGATTGATAATGGCCTTAATTATGTCAACCGGTATGGGCAGGCATTCCTCGATCCAGTAAGAGGTTATCTGCTCTTTTTTGATATAATCAATGCCGAATTCTTCTTCAGCTATCCGTATGAAGGCCTTCATGGTGTCGGCAACCACACCGTCTATGTCAAAACCTATTTCAGACGGTAGAATCGGATCAAGAGAGTCGACTGCATTTTCCGCGGCCTGTATTTTATCTTCGGACATGCTCAACAACATACGGACAAACATAGCAGGCGGCAACATATAACCACAAGTCTTTTTTGTGTAAGGGTTCAGGGTTCTGGGTTCTGGGTTCTGGGTTCTGGGTTCAGGGGTTCATAGAAAATTTGAGGATTTTTTTCGTGAGTTTTGAATAGAGAAAGTATGTGAATAGAACGATTTGAGGATATTGAGGCATTGCAGTTGGCATGAGAGCTAACTCGCAAAGTCAATGGCCTGACAAAGAAGGCCAAGTTTGTTCGTGACCTCGGTAACCCTGAACCTTGAACCTTAAACCCTGAACCTTTGAACCCTGAACCTTTGAACCCTGAACCTTAAACCCTAAACCTTAAACCCTAAACCTTAAACCCAGAACCTCTGAACGCTCACTGTTTACTTTTGTTTTATCAAATATTAAGATACTGTTGTATATGCAGACCGGAACTGACTATATGGCCCAGGCAACCAATGCCGTCATCGCACCATTTAACTGGCTGGGCGGCCTTTTTGTTGCTTTTATCCGTGAACTGGGGGCCATCGCGATCTTTTTCACTCACGCATTCTGTCTGATTTTTTCTTTACCCCTTCAGGTTAACAAGACCATACAGCAGATCTTCTTTATCGGAGCCAAGTCTATCCTTATAATCCTTCTGGTCGGACTTTTCACCGGAATGGTCCTGGGGCTGCAGGGCTACTATACACTGGTCAAATTCGGATCTGAGGGAGTGCTCGGGGCTGCGGTGGCGCTTTCACTTATCCGCGAACTGGGACCGGTCATGACGGCAATCATGATCATTGCAAGGGCAGGGTCTTCCATGGCTGCGGAAATCGGCATCATGCGTATCTCCGAGCAGATCGATGCACTTGACACCATGGATATTAATCCGATCCGGTTCCTGGTCAGCCCGCGTATCGTCGCATCTTTGATCAGCTTTCCTCTGCTTACCGCAATCTTTAATGTAATCGGAATCATAGGCGGGTACCTTTCAGGTGTCTGCCTTCTGGGGATCAATTCAGGCATATACTTCTACCGCATCGAAAGCAACGTACTCATGCAGGACATAAGCGGAGGCTTTGTCAAGTCCCTTGTTTTCGGCATAATAGTCTCTACGATCTGTTGTTATCAGGGCTATTTCACCCATATGCGTCCCGGCGGATTCGGCGCCAAGGGTGTAAGCCTTGCCACGACTTCAGCAGTGGTCCTCTCATGCGTTCTGGTATTGATAGTGGACTATGTATTGACTTCATTCCTCCTGTGAGGACGCCGTGACCGCCCCGCTGATAGAATTAAAAAATGTGACAAAACGCTTCGGCAACCATACCGTTCTGGATAGACTCAATCTTACTGTCTTTGAAGGCGACATTACGACCATTATCGGTAAAAGCGGAGGGGGCAAAAGTGTATTGCTCAAACACATCATCGGACTGCTCAGGCCCGATGAAGGGGATATACTTATCAATAATAAGCGGTTTAAAGAAATGACCCGAAAAGAGCAGACACAATTCAAGCGGCAGACAAGCTATATGTTCCAGAATAATGCCCTGTTTGACTCGCTGACGGTCTTTGAAAATATCGCCCTGCCGCTCAGGGAAAAAACCAGGATGCGGGAAGACGCCATAAAAAGCAAAGTGATGGCCAAAATTGATCAGATGGAGCTTTCCCACGAGGTCATACACAAATACCCGTCCCAGATCTCCGGCGGCATGCAGAAACGCGTAGCCTTAGCCAGGGCACTGATTACCGAACCCAAGATCATTTTTTTTGACGAACCGACCACCGGTCTTGACCCCCTCAGAAAAAATGCGGTCCTGGGCATGATCTCACATTACCAGAAAAAGATAGGGTTTACGGCGCTTCTGGTCAGCCACGACATCCCTGACGTCTTTTTCATATCTAATCGCGTCGCCATAATCGACAATGGCCGTATTATCTTCCAGGGCAAACCTATAGAACTCGAGCAATCTGAAAATCCGGTCGTTCATGACTTCATAAGGGGTCAGATAAATCTAAAGGATGATCTCACTGGACTGAACACCAAACAGGAAGTCATGGATCTGCTCAATCAGGAAATGGATAGAGCAAACCGTCTTCAGGCAAATTTTCCTGTTATAATGTTTACCATAGACAATATGACACAGATCAATAAGCATGTCGGCTATATCACGGCCCAGCGAATCGTCCAGTGTCTGAGCACACTGTTAAAAGAACATTTCGGCGCGGCCGGTACCTCTGCCCGCTTCAGCCAAAATGAGATTCTGATGGTCCTGCCGCATACAGATATTAAAGAGGCCGAAAAAGACCTTAACGAATTGGCAGTCGACCTGCAGAAACAGGAGATTTTCCAGGCCAAAAGCTATCCCAAGGCATGTCTGAGCTTTTCCGTATCGGCCGGTCTGTCTGAGACCAAACAGGGCACGGACACTGATTCCTTAATAGGTCAGGCATTGTCGAATCAGAAAATAATCGCTCATGTCGAGTGTATAAAACAGGGTGAAACAGCATGAAAAAGTATTCCATGGAGACAACTGTAGGTATATTTGTGTTCATCGGCCTTCTCTGTGTCGGCTATTTAACCGTCAAGCTGGGTAAGATGGAACTGATCGGTGGGGACAATTACACCCTGTACGCACGGTTCGATTCGGTTTCCGGTCTGAGACCCGACAGCAGTGTGGAGATAGCAGGTGTTGAGATCGGGCGCATCGGCAAAATAAGCCTGGATTCGGAAAGGTACATGGCCCTGGTGATGCTCAAGATCCGCAAAGGTATTCAAATCACGGACGACGCAATAGCATCGGTCAAAACCAGCGGCATGATCGGCGACAAATTTATCAAAATCACGCCCGGTGGTTCAGATAGTATACTTGAGCCCGGCGGGACCATTGTAGAAACTGAATCAGCTGTTGACCTTGAAGAGCTCATCAGTGAATATATATTTGGCGGCATGTAATCCACCTTTGACTCGAGAGACTAGACATGAAGAGGCAATCCATATCCATTCTGCTTATACTCCTTTTGGTCGTTCCTGTTTCGGCTTCAACACTGGCTGACGGGGCCTTTGATTTTGTATCCAACTCAGTCGACAAGGTGCTCACTATCCTGCGTGACCCTGCGTTCAAGGAAGAATCGACAAAAGAAGACCAGTATCAAAGACTTAAAACGGTGGTGAGGACACTCTTTAATTATGATGAAATTTCCAGAAGGTCCCTCGGCATTAAAGGCAGATCTTTCACCCCTGAACAGATGGATGAATTCACCGGTCTGTTCACCAGGCTCCTGGAAAAAATTTATCTCAACAGGGTCAGGGAATACAGCGACGAGAAGGTAACCTATGGTGATACCACCATGCTTTCTGAAAACATTGCCGAGGTGCAAACCAGTATAGTAACGGCATCCAAACAAATTCCGATAAAATATAGGGTCGTCTTCAGAAACCAGGAATGGAGGTGTTACGATGTCATCATCGAGGGCGTAAGCCTGGTAAGAAATTACCGGAGTCAATTCAATAAGATCCTCCAGAATAAAACTCCGGAAGACCTGTTGCAGCAATTAAGTGAAACGGTTAATAAGAAAGAGGCCCCAACAGAATAAATCACCCGGCAGGCAGGAAATATGGAGAAAAAATTGCAAAGGGATTCCAAGGCGTTATGTGCTTTGATTCTGGTATTTTCATTTCTCTTCGTCGCATATGAATCTCATTTTAAAAAGGCCTTTGCGGAAGAAACGGTCATGTCTGCAGACGCCGGTGGAGAAAACGCCCTTCAGGATGAATACGATGAATGGACGGATGACTTAGAAGAAGAGGAATCGGCACCTCGAATACGTGACCCCCTGGAAAGATTCAACAGGGGTGTCTTTGCCTTTAATGACTTCTTTTACTTCAAGGCCCTGAAACCTGTCGCCCGCGGTTATAGATTTATTACCCCCGAACCGGTTCGTGTCGGAGTTAAAAACTTCTTTTACAATCTCGGGTTTCCTGTACGGTTCGTAAACGATATCCTTCAGATCAAATTTCAGAAGGCCGGACAGGACACGTGCCAATTTATCTTAAACAGCACGGCCGGCATACTTGGCTTTTTCAATCCGGCCCGAAGGTGTCCGTGGCTGAACCAGCCGCCGGAGGACACGGGACAGACCCTGGGCACCTGGTCGATCGGCAATGGATTTTATATCGTCTGGCCGCTCCTGGGCCCTTCCACCCTGCGTGATTCAGTGGGACTGGTGGGGGACTATTTTCTTCAACCGGTAAGCTATGTCAGGCCTTTTTATATCTCCCTGAGTGCCAGATCGTATGAATCGGTCAACGATACATCCCTGTCCATCGGCGAATATGAATCCCTTAAAGAGTCAGCGCTTGATCCTTATACGGCCTTTAAAGATGCCTATCTGCAGTACCGCCAAAAGGCAGTGCAAGAATAATAAAGGAATAAAACTGTATGTACACAAAGGTCCTTGTCCTTCGATTTCCTCCAGAGGTTACCGATGAACCCCTGATCTGTAATCTAAGCCGCAGGTATGATCTGTGCTTTAACATACTCAAGGCGACAATACTCCCGGGCCGGGAGGGCCTTATGGTCCTTGAACTGTCAGGACACAAAAAACACGTGAGAGATGGGCTTCGCTATCTGAAGGACCTGGGCGTTGCCGTAAAATCCGTAGAACAGGAAATCCGCAGAAATGATGATGTGTGTTATCAGTGTGGTGTATGTACGGGGATATGCCCCAGCCATGCGCTGCACATGGACAGAGAGACCATGGAGGTACTATTTGACCCCAAAGAATGCACGGGCTGTGAACTCTGTGTGGCAGTCTGCCCTGTAAGGGCCATGGAAATCCGTTTCAGCAGGGACAGGGTCCTTGCCTGATGTCGAATGTCAAATATTCTGTAATAAAAAGCACGAATACCATATCATAATCAAGAGTCCAAACCCAAAAGACAAATCCGTTCTGGTAGCCTTGAGCGGTGGTATAGACAGCGCAGTCGCAGCCCATGACCTGCTTCGAGCCGGATGGCATACCGAGGCATACTTCCTTAATATTCTGCCGGAAGGAGTTCCCTGTACGGGTCTTATTGCATCAAAGGCTGTCGCAAGGCATCTGGGTATCAGACTTCACTGTCTGAATGAGGCAAAGATATTTGAAAACGAGGTAATCTCATACTTCAGTGAGTCCTACAATATGGGTATGACCCCAAATCCCTGCGTGGTATGTAATAACAGGATCAAAGTGGTCATCGGTCTGTCTCTGGCGGCTTCGCTTGGTATTGACTATCTTGCCACGGGTCACTATGCACGGACACAGGGGCTTTCAAACGGTCAGACAGGTCTTCTGAGGGCGAAAGATTTAAAAAAGGACCAGTCATATTTTCTGCACCAGATATCAAAAGAAGCCATTCCGAAATTGATATTTCCGCTTGGAGACCTCATCAAGAAAGATGTCATGAAACAGGCCGCCCGGACGGGCCTCTCTCATTTCGTTCAGGAAGAAAGCCAGGAAATTTGCTTTCTAAAAGGTAATTACCGGACCTTTCTGGAAAAGAGGGGCCTTTTTGATAATGAGCCTGGAGACATCGTTGCTTTAGACGGGAAAGTCCTCGGAAGACATGAAGGACTGTATGCCTTTACCGTAGGCCAGAGAAAGGGGATCGGTATTCCGGACAAGACGCCTTATTATGTCGTGGCCCTGGACAGAAAGAATAACCGGCTGTTAGTTGGAAAAGAACATCATCTTTGGGGGAAAGAACTCTTTGTGGAACATGTTAACTGGCTGGTCAGTCCTGATATGGTACCTGAACAACCGTGCACGGTAAAGATACGCCAAGGCAACGCAGGGGGCCTGGCGAATCTGGAAGTTCTGGAACCGGGCAGGGTTAGAGTTCGCTTTTGCTCCGGCCAATGGGCCATTACACCGGGTCAATTCGCGGTCTTTTATTCGAATGAGCTGGTAGTCGGCGGAGGTTCAATATGCGGGTAGCCCTTTACACCCTCGGGTGCAAGGTCAATCAGTTTGAAACGGCCGCCATGGCCGAGGGTTTTATCTCGAAAGGGGCGAATATTGTACCGTATACCCAGGAGGCTGATATCTACGTTGTCAATACATGCACAGTGACTTCAAGGGCTGCCTGCCAGTCAAGACAGATACTCAGAAGAATAAGACGATCCCGAAAAAAGGCACGGGTCATTGCCGCTGGCTGCTATGTCCAGACCGGGGCACAGGAGATCCTGGACGCCGTTCCGGGCCAGGTATGTCTGGTGGGAAATGACCAAAAGGCAAACCTTGTCGACCTTGCCTTTGAGCTTGAAGATGGTCTGGAATTCTATGTGGGCAATATTTCCAGGGTTGCAGCCATTGCACCCTTTACCATAAAACGCCCCTGGGGAAGGACCAGGGCCTTTGTTCGCATTCAGGACGGTTGTAACTCCTTTTGTACCTACTGTATCGTACCTTACGCCAGGGGAAGGAGCAGGAGCCTCAGCCCTGAACTGGTGGAAAGGCAGATCGATATTCTGTTCCAGGAAGGAATAAAGGAAGTGGTGTTCACCGGGATCCACATAGGCATGTATGGTGAGGACCTGTTGGAAAAGACTTCCCTCCTGTGCCTTCTGAAAAGGCTGTGTTCGGCCTTTCCTCAACTGAGGTTTCGTTTAAGCTCCATAGAACCATCAGAGATTACGCCGGACATGATATCATGGGCGGTGTCCACCCCGAATTTCTGCCCTCACTGGCACATCTCCCTTCAAAGCGGTTCTGATAAAATCCTGAAACTGATGAACCGCCGGTACACATCTTCCCTCTACAGGGACCTGGTTATGCAGCTGAGAGCAGCCATGCCTGAGTCAGCCATAGGGTCGGATGTGCTGGTCGGATTTCCCGGGGAAGACGGCCCTGCCTTTCAAAAGACCCTGGAATTGATCTCAGAACTGCCCATTACATATGTGCATGCATTTCCATTTTCTCCCAGGCCCGGGACCATCGCGGCAGAAATGAAAAATATGGTGACCAGAAAAGAAAAGGTGAAAAGAGGACGGGCGGTCAGGAATTTGGGAAATAAGAAAAAACAGGCCTTTTATCGCCTCCATGTAGAAAAGATATTTGAGTGCCTTGTGGAGGGACGGGATAAAGAGACCGGCCTTTGGAAAGGGCTTACTCCAAACTATATCCCTGTGCTGATTGAGGCCGGAATGGATCGGACAGACCTTCACAATCAGATCCTGCCGGTCCGGATCACAAAGGCCGAAAGGGGAATGGTGTTCGGGACCTTATTAAAACATTAATTTCAGCCGAGGTCTCCCACGCTCAGGCCCCTCACGTTTTTCCTCACGTATTCACTGTATTTTATTACATCGAAGATATTAGAGCTGTTGATCAGAAAGAGTCCTGGAGCATCTTCGCCGCTGAGCCGCCGCAGCGGATCAAGATAGGCGGGTTCCACCCCCATTGAGGCAAGGGCATCCAGAAGTTCCGCCCCCCTGGCCTGTTCAATGCCCATGTATCCCATGAGTCCATCCACGGCATCCATGCCGTTCAGGGTCAGGAGCCTGGCAATGGCGTGGATGATTCCGGTACTGCCGCACATGCATGCCCACCTGGCCGCCTTTATTGCATAACGGTTCCCGTTAAAGGAAACGGCCACGCCTTGAGCATTTTTGACCAGTTCCAGTGCCTGCACATCGGTAATACTGTCTCCGACGTAAAGCACTTCAGATAAGGTAAGCCCGGTCCTTTTGAGGCTGTCTTCAACCGCCTTTGCCTTTTCAGGGCCACCAACAGGGTTTATGTCCGACAATATTCTTCCAATCCCCATTCTTGGAATCTCTTTCCAGAATATGTTATCCATACGGCTGACCAGGGCCTGATTTTTATTGCTCAGATCTCTGATATCCTTTGCCCCTTCAGGCCAGTCAAGAAGGCCTTGGCCGACAATTTCTGAAGCCAGCCGCTCAAGTCTCTTTTGTTCCTGTTCCGTCAGTTTATATCGGTCCAGATCTATAGAAGTGCAGTAGACGTTATCCGCAGGAAAACCGGTTACCCTGCAGAGTGCCTGCAGATAAGGACAATAGCTTGTACTTATGATAAAGGCAGGCATCAGGCCGGCTATCCTGGAAAGCATGTCACCTGCCCCGGGAAGGAGCATCAGCGTCTTTTCTGAAAATTCTTCTATCTTTTCATTCGTAGCACCGTAAGCCATTAAAAAGGGAAGCACCAGCTTAAGGGTGTCTCCCGCCTTATAGCCCTGTCTTTTCTCTATATCCGCGAGATAATCGTCGTATCTGCTGACCCGGGCAAAGAAATTTCCCCCGTCGGGCATCATGGCTTCGCAAAGCTCATAGGCATTGTCATTCTGAGTTATGGGGCCTTCACAGTCGATATTGAGTTGCGGCATCTCCATGCTCCTTTGATCAGACTCTTATCTTTGTCTCCTCCAGAAGTCTGTCCACAAACGACAACAGAAATTTCCTCTGTTGCGTCGTTGCATAATTCACACATTCGCACCTTATCTTCCTGCGGCTCCTGACCAGCATCTCAATCTTCACCCATTTGTCCCCAAGCTCTATGGCCGCGCAATGGGGCTGACAGTCCTGATGTTCATACTGTACCGGAGAAAGGATATCACCTGGTATTGTAAGCCAGTACAGGCCCATGATATCTGAAATATCACAGCACGTATCCAGATACGCCTTAATCTTTTCCACTTCCTGCGGTCTTAATTCATCCACTACGTATTGTCGCATTCTGAAAAATCTCCCTTGAGTTTTATATTCTTACCTGTTTGATCCAGCGATCACGTATTCATGAATCTTATTGGTCCTGCCATCTCCCTGCTGAAAGACACTGGATATTAATTCTTTACCAATCTGGCTAGTTAAGCGAGTCTAACAGAGGGATCAGGGGCCGCAAGGGCTGATTCAAATACAGTGCCGGGCTGAACACCTTGTCCCCCGGTGTCAATGAATCTATTTGAATGTCTTTTAGATCTATCTTTATTTCCAGATGCATCTTCTTGAACTTCATTCGGATTTTGCCTGGATAAGGGGCATGATCTTCCAGGGATACATGGTCATCGTAGAGGGCCTGGAATTCAGAATTCTCTATAGAGATGGGTGACAGTGTCTGCCTGTCGAATGTTGCCCACCCAGAACCTCCTTTCTGGAAAAAACTGATATAAAACAAATTTTTATCGTCTTCAAGGCCTCGTTGCGGCATATATTGAAACATTTGGACATCCTGAGCCTCAACCACACTCCATGGATTCAACAGCCAGGATGCCTCATTGATAAGGGCGGATATCTTTTTGACATTTTTTATTTTGTAATTAATACTGCTGACATATACCGCCTTATGTGACGGTATGAAAAGATAAAGGGATTGTTCCGTAACCAGGCAATCAAAGACCGTTATGCCGAAGGGACCATGACCTATTACCCTGGCGAGAACCCCTTCATGTGTCCTTGTCCACATAAGTTGTCCTTTGATTTCAGGCCGATTCTGATCACGGATTTTGAGCTTCAATCTTATCCCTGCCTTAAGGTTGGTGAGCCTGGTTGCCTGAAATTTCATGGCATCCAGCATGTCTCCGGTTGTTATAATGGTACCGGGGTAAAGATCTGAAGGCGCTTTCGGTTTTCCGGCGCAACCGGACAGGCACGCACATAAAAGAAGGGTAACACCAATAGCGAATAAAAAATTACAGATTATTTTATCCATAACCGATCCCCCAGAATCCATTCATGGTGGGCCAAAGACATCAGGGCCTGACTATTTCCATGGACTCTGTGGGCCTTTTTATATTAAACTGCATTGAATTCAATCAGTATTTTGTATTGAAAGGGCATGAATTGTGTAGCACGGGATTCGTAAAATAACAACAACCGCGGTATAAATCTCACGTATGATTTTTATGAAGAGGCCCGGTCTGCCGGGCCGGTTCGATTTTTCCGCCTGCCTGGGCGTTGGCTTCAGCCGGGCCGCAGGGCGCTGTTCAGGTTTATTCGGGTTTGAGGGGGTCTTAAATAATTATGGAACAAGATATTGGAAAGGCCTTAGCATATCAGATAAAGAGGGAAATAGCAGAGAGGTACTTCGGCTATAGAAAGATCATAGAGGATGACAAGCTGGCCCTTGAGGGCATGATCTCCGATCTTCGTTTCCTACACGAACAAAAGGTGGGAAGGGATATGGCCAGGATATATGTCCTTTTACGAAACCCGGACCTGATTGACGAATTTTTAAGGCTTACAGGCTGGGAAGACCGTCCCTTTTTTGATCCGTATACAGTGGAGTCCGCCACGATTACAGGACAACTCCTTCAGGACATGGAACTCCATGGCTGGCTGGCCCATAACAAATTTCTCAATCTGTTACTGGACAGTTATGAAAGGCTTTGCGCGGACACGTCTGAATACAGAGAAAAGCTTCATGCCGTGCTGGATGAGGCCCAGGTCATAGACGAGGAAATTCATCAGTTCAAGCAAAAATTCGTACTTGAGGAGATCATGAGTTTTTTAAATACATTAGACAGGAGGGATGAACTTGCAAGTGTATTGGGTGAGGACATGCCTGCGGGCAGACAGGCAGATCTTTCATCCCGTCTTGAACTGATCCCTGTTGGCGACATTGAAAAGTTGCTGCCCAGGGTGCCGGATTTGCCCGCGTCTGACAAGATAAGGAGCGGCCTGAAAGGACTCGCCGATAGAGTAGATAAATCTCATAAGGAGGAAGTCCTTAAGACCGTGGGGATCAAACGGATTTGATGTATAAAACGGAGGAATACAATCTCTATGGGTACGGATAATGATTTTGCTTCATACACCGCTGAATATGAGACTGTGCAACATGTCCGGCACACCGTAACAGTGCCCCTGGGAGCCGATACATATGATATTCTGATTGGCCCGGGGATTTTGACGGACCTGGCAAAAGACCTCACATCGACCCTGGCTGCCCCGCGATATATGATCATCACGGATTCAAACGTAGCAGATTACCTTGGGGTGGACCTTATCAGGCTGCTGAGACAGAGCGGGGCCCGGGTCGAACTGCTGTCCTTTACGGCAGGCGAAGAATCAAAAAACATGGATACCATCGTGGAGCTGGCCCGTAAAATGGTTGACCTGGGTGCAGACAGGCAGACCGCCATACTGGCCCTGGGCGGCGGAGTGGTCGGGGATATGGCGGGTTTTCTTGCCTCCATTTACATGAGGGGAATACCGCTTGTTCAGATTCCCACGACGCTCCTTGCTCAGGTAGACAGCTCGGTAGGAGGAAAGACAGGTGTTGACCTGCCCGAGGGGAAAAATCTTCTGGGGACCTTTTATCAGCCCGTAAGGGTTTACGCGGATATCGGCGTGCTGGCTACCCTGCCCCGGGCCGAGATAAGAAACGGCCTTGCCGAAGTAGTCAAGTATGGAATGATCCAAGGCCGGGAACTCTTTGATTTTCTGGAGGAGAAATGGAGGGACATACTAAACCTTGAGCCGGATGTCACTGGCCGAATAGTCTTTAACTCCTGTTCCATAAAGGCCGGTGTGGTGTCTGCCGATGAGCGCGAAGGAGATTTGAGACGCATCCTTAATTTCGGCCACACCGTGGGTCATGCAGTGGAGGCAGCGGCACATTATCGAATTCCTCACGGTGAGGCGGTTTCCATGGGCATGGTGGTGGTTTCGAGGATTTCTGCGGCAAAGGGCCTCATGCCCCAGAAGGATCTCGAAAGGCTGTGCGGGCTTCTGGACAGGTTACAGCTTCCCTGCAGGATTCCGACAGGGCTCCGCGCAGAGGGGCTGATGAATCTCCTGCGGCATGACAAAAAGGCAAGGTCAGGCAGACCTCACTTTGTACTGAGTAAAGGAATCGGTCAGATCCTCATAACGGACGATGTCAGCAGAAAGGAGTTGGCAGCGGCCATTGAGGCCTCACGGGGCTGAAGACCACCTGCTATGTCCGCTGGCGGATTTTCCATTTGCTTCAAACTGCAGCAGAAGCGCCTTGATATCCAGGCCGCATGAAAAGCCGACAAGGTCTCCCTGTTTCCCGATCACCCTGTGACAGGGTATCATAATGGGCAGCGGATTGGCCTTAAGTGCCTGTCCCACTGCCCTGGGTGAGCGGCAATCCACTTCAGAGGCGATCTCACCGTATGTCTTCAGCCCTCCGAAGGGAATGCCGCACGTGACATTCCATACCCTCGTTTGAAAGGCCGTTCCTGCGGCCCTGAAGGGTATTGACGACCCCTTTAACTCGCCTTGAAGGATTCCCCTGAATTTGCGGGCAAGGGGTGACAAGGTCCGATTCCATGGTACATCGGAGACAGCAGGCTTTATACAGACAACAAGACCATGTTCCCAGTGCACCTGTATCTTTAAGGTGTGATCAAGTATTCGCAGAAAGCAGACTTCTCTTTTTATCACTTTGTTATCACAGATCCATACTGCAGTGAGTCTTTAATCGAAGTTCTGTTGTTAGTACTGTGTCTGAAGAATAATCAGGTATGATTATATTGCAAGAATCCTGAAATCTGATTCTGCTCAAAAAGCCTGAGATACAAGGCGCGAAATTTTCCAGGAATGAGACGTACTTGTCGTACGTCGCAGTGACTGGAAAATTGAAGCAACGCCGCAGATCGGATTTTTTCAGCAGAATCATATACAGTGTTCATATCCCTGATACGCAATGTCTTTTGCCCCTTGAGACGTCCTTAAAAATACACCCTCTCCCCGTACTATCCTTCCTATGTGGAACGGTATATGCCCCAGGATCTTCGAGGCAATCTTTTGTACTTCGGACCTGTCCTTTTTTGATACGGTCCACAAGAGTTCAAAATCTTCGCCCCCTGTCAGGGCAAACTCCAGGGGTGATACCCCCAGGAACCGGGATGCGCTTTTCAGGGACCGGGAAACCGGAATTTCCCCTGCCCGGACTTCAGCGCCGACCCTGCTGTTTTTGCACATATGGGCAAGATCTGTCGCAACACCGTCGGATATATCTATGGCGGCCTGAACCATGCCGCTTGCAAGCAGGGCCTGCCCCAGCGTCACGCGGGGTTCAGGGTCCAGATGCCTGCTCGCGAGCCGTTTCAGAACGGCCCGTGAGATCCTGTGCACCGCCTTTCGACCCCTGAAGGTATCCCGCGTTCCTTGATATCTCTTTAACAACTCAAGCCCGGCGGCGGATTCTCCGAGATGACCCGAACAGTATATCAGGTCGTCCGGCTTTGCAGAATCACGGCTCAGCCACCTCCCCCCTTTTATCTCTCCGATCAGGGTAAGGCTGATGGAGAGCCGTTCAGGGGCGCTGACAGTATCTCCTCCTACCAGGCTTACTCCATATTGAGACAGTCTTGACCGCAGCCCCTCGAAGAAACTATCCCAAAACACGCCGGTCAATCCCTGAGGCACAGCCATGTTCAGCAAGGCCCACCTGGGCGATCCGCCCACGGCCGCCGCGTCGCTCAGATTGACCGCTGCTGTTTTCCTGCCCAGGTGCCATGGATCAAAATACTCAAGATCAAAGTGAATTGATTCCACAAGTGTATCGGTGGTGACTATCAGACGCCGGTCGGGCCTTGGAACCAGAACGGCGCAGTCATCGCCTATACCAGCCAATACAGAGGAATCCTCTGCTGAAGACTCCGCAAGGCGTTTTATCCTGGCGATGAGATCTCTTTCCATGCGCCTCTCTTTGACTATCCAGCTATTAGACTATTCAACCATTCAACCATTCAACTATTCAACCATTCAACTATTCGACTATTCACCTATTCAACTAATCAACTATTCAACTATTTAACTATTTAACTATTAGACTATTTCCAGGCCATTGAAAAAATAGGCTATCTCCGTGGCAGCGGTCTCAGGGGCATCAGATCCATGCACGATGTTTTTTTCAATATCCGTGGCAAAATCGGCCCTTATAGTACCAGGCCTTGCCTCCTTATAGTTTGTGGCCCCCATAAGCTCCCGGTTGCGACGGATTACGTCGTCACCCTCAAGCACCATGACTATAATCGGCCCGGAGGACATGAAATCAGTGAGGCTTTGGAAAAAAGGCCTTTCCCTGTGAACCGCGTAAAAGCCTTCCGCCTCCTTTTTGCTTAAATATATCATCTTCATGGCAGCTATTCGAAATCCGGCGTGTTCAAACCGCCTGACGACCTCTCCGATAAGCCCCCTGGACACACCGTCCGGCTTGACGATGGATAATGTACGTTCCATTCTGATCAAATCTCCTTTTTTAATTTATTTGAGTCCCTTGTCCGATAAAAGATAAGGCACCTGTTCTGTAGTAAAAAAATGGGCACAGCGCAAATATTGCTGTTCCCCTTTTTTACCTGTATTACCTGATGATTTCTTGACTTCAACTTTTACCTTTATTAGGTTATTCTGTGCCCCTTGCGCGAGAGTGGCGGAAATGGTAGACGCACTGGACTTAGGATCCAGCGGGCTTATACCTGTGCGAGTTCGAGTCTCGCCTCTCGCACCAGAGATCTTGTTTTTTTTGTATAGTCCCGTATATTTGCCGTTGGTCCTTGATGGAATTTTTATTCTCAGGTTTATCAGTAAAATCATTTCCTTTATTTTTCTTTTTAAAGATATTAAATAAATGAACCAACTGCAAAATTTCATTCACTGTTTCCCTTGGAACAGGACTTGTTTTTTTGTTGGCGATTCAAATTCAAACAATTGCACTTGTAAAGAAAGGTAAGAAATTAATGAAGGTTAAAGTTGAAGACATAGGCCCTATTCAAAAGCGTCTTTCAGTAGAAATACCCGCTGATGTGGTATCCAAAGAGTTTGACAGCGCATACGATGAACTCAAAAGGGGGGCAAATATCAAGGGTTTCCGAAAGGGCAAGGCCCCTCGCAGCGTATTAGAGCGTCACTATGGTCCACAGGTGAAAAACGAAATACTGGGAAAGCTCATTAAACAGAGCCTGCCCGATGCCCTTAAAGAGGCGAATGTCGACCTGGTACTTGATCCCCAGCTGGATTCAACCTCACCCCTGAAGACCGCTGAGGCCTTTTCTTATTCGGCCGTTCTGGACATCTGGCCTGAGTTCGAGGTGCCGAAATATAAAGGCCTTGAACTGGAAGAGCCCCTGGTAGAGGTAAGTGAAGAGGAGATACAGGAGCAGCTTGAGGCACTTCGGCTCCATTTTGCCACAGTGGAGAACGTGGAAGAAGACCGTCCTGTGGAAAAGGGAGACCTCGCCGTCATTGATTATGCCGGGGAGATAGACGGTGAACCTGTAGACGGCATTGCGGAAGAAAATTATTATCTGGAAGTGGGAGCTGGGTATTTTAATGCGGTGTTTGAGGAAAAAATGCTGGGAATGACCAAGGGATCTGAAAGGTCTATTGAGGTCAGTTATCCTGAGGACGCCTTAAATGCAAAGGTTGCAGGCCATACTGTCCGATTCAGGGTGGTGTTAAAGGCCATAAAAAAGCGCATTTCACCTGAGCTGAACAACGATTTTGCCAGACAGATCGATGCGAATATCAAGGACGTCGAAGAACTGAGGAATCGCATGCGCAGTCAGCTGGAGACAGACAAGCAGGAGGCCGCGGAAAGCAGTCTGAGACAGCAATTTCTGGAACAATTGCGGGAACAGGTGGATTTCCCCGTACCCGATAGACTGGTTGATGCCAAGCTCACACAGATGGTGGACAACGTGACAGGTCATCTCCAGGAAAGGGGTGTGGACCTGGAGAGGGCAGGGATGTCGGAAGACAGGCTCCGCGTGAAGATGCGGGAAGAGGCGGTTGCTCAAGTGAAAACAGAGATGATTTTGGACAAAATTGCCGAAATAGAAAATATCGGCGTTGATCATGAACAGGTTTCTGAGTATGCTAAATATGCGGAAAGTCAGTCCCAGCGGCTGGGTATGGATAAGCAGCAGCTGCACAACGCAATGGTGCAGAATGTCCTTCCCAAGTTGCGGGCGAAAAAGACCATGGATTTCCTCTTGGAACAGGCGGTTGTCAAGCCGGCCTCACAGGAGATTGAATAAATGCCGTTAATACCTATTGTTATAGAACAGAGTCCCAGGGGCGAGAGGGCCTATGATATCTATTCCCGTCTCCTCAAAGAGCGCATAATATTCCTGGGCGGTGCGGTGGACGATGAAATAGCCAACCTTATTATCGCCCAGTTTCTCTTTCTGGAGGCGGAAGACCCCAAAAGGGACATAACACTGTATATAAATTCACCGGGTGGGATTGTTACAGCGGGTCTGGCTATTTATGACACCATGCAATACATCAGACCCGATGTCAGCACACTCTGTCTCGGCCAGGCAGCCAGTATGGGCGCCATGCTTCTTGCCGCGGGGGCCAAAGGTAAACGCTACACCCTGCCCAATGCGAGAATACTGATACATCAGCCCATGGGCGGATTCCAGGGCCAGGCGGCGGATATTGATATCCATGCCAGAGAGATTTTGAGGTTGCGTAAAAAGCTGGATGAGATCCTTGCGGCCCATACCGGCCAGCCGTTTGAAAGGATTCGGGAGGATACGGACAGAGATTTTTTTATGAGCGGGGAAGAGGCCAGGGAATATGGCCTTATAGACGAGGTCATTGCAAAACGCGATATCCCCCCCCAGGAGGAAAAACCAAATGGCTAAAAAGAAGGATTTTGAAAAACAGAGCGGTCTGCATTGCTCATTTTGCGGAAAGGGCCAGGAAGAGGTAAAAAAGCTCATAGCCGGCCCGAGTGTGTACATCTGTGATGAATGTATAGAACTCTGTAATGATATAATAGCCGAGGAATATGACGGTGAGGACAAGGGCGGCAATGCGGAGGACAAGGGCCTCAAACCCGCCGAGATAAAGACCCTCCTTGATGAATATGTTATCGGTCAGGAGATGGCGAAAAAGATCCTTTCTGTAGCGGTGCACAACCACTATAAACGTATTGATTCAGGGATCGGCATGGGGGATGTGGAACTCCAGAAAAGCAATATCATCCTTATCGGGCCGACCGGTACCGGAAAGACCCTTCTGGCCCAGATCCTGGCCAAGATCCTTAATGTACCATTCACGCTGGCGGACGCCACGACACTGACAGAGGCAGGCTATGTAGGGGAGGATGTGGAAAATATTATACTGAATCTCCTGCAGGCGTCTGACTACGATGTGGAACTGGCAAGCCGTGGCATCGTCTATATCGACGAGATAGATAAGATCGCGAGAAAGCTGGACAGTGCCTCCATCACAAGGGATGTATCGGGAGAGGGTGTCCAGCAGGCACTCCTGAAGATCATGGAAGGGACCGTGGCCAATGTGCCCCCAAAGGGCGGGCGCAAACACCCCCAGCAGGACTTTGTTAAGATCGATACCACCAATATACTGTTTATATGCGGTGGTGCCTTTGTCGGGCTGGATTCCATTGTCAAGACAAGAATGGGCAAGTTCTCCATAGGTTTTGGTGCGGATGTTCAGGGTGTACGGGAACTTTCGCTGGGTGAGATCCTTAAGGAGGCACAGCCGGAAGACCTTATAAAGTATGGACTGATCCCGGAATTCGTCGGCAGAATCCCTGTTGTCGCGACCCTGGAGGAATTGGATGAAGGCGCCCTGATAAGCATCCTTTGTGAGCCCAGAAACGCCTTGCTGAAGCAGTTCCAGAAGCTCTTTGAAATGGATGATGTGGATCTGCATTTTACCGATGGGGCAATAAGGGCCATCGCTCAGGAGGCGATAAAGAAAAAAACAGGGGCGCGCGGACTGCGGGCCATTCTGGAGCAGGCCATGCTGAATGTGATGTATGAACTCCCATCCAGGGAAGGTGTTAAGGAATGCGTGATAAGTGAGGATGTGATCCTCAACAGGTCAGAGCCTATACTTCTCTATGAACCCAGGGCCAAGGCATCAATAAGTGGGTAAAGTCAAGACGGTCCTGTCAGTTTATTGACAATACCTTCGCCTTAAGGCGAAGGCTCGGCTTCAGACACGTATAGCTTTTTTAAAAGATATAGTTAAATTATAATAATTATTCAAGGGCCATGCACTGTAACTATGACTGAAAAGAAAAAAAATTTGATTGTTTCGCTTTTACCGCTGCGTGATATTGTCCTTTTTCCGCACATGGTGGCACCGCTTTTTGTCGGGCGCGACAAGTCGGTAGAGGCCATAGAGCAGGCCATGTCTCTGGGGCAGGAGATATTACTGGCTACCCAAAAAGACGCCAAGGTGGATGATCCCAAAGAGAAGGACATATACAGGATAGGGACGCTGGGCACGATACTGCAGTTGCTTCGCCTGCCCGATGGCACGGTCAAGGCCCTGGTAGAGGGTAAACGACGGGCCGAGATCATGCACTACATCCCTCATCAGGAATATTTTGTGGTGAAGGCTGAGCCCCTGCCGCAGCTATCAGACCGTTCGCCTGAGGTGGAGGCCCTTATACGTCTCACCATCAATGTCTTTAAGGAGTTTGTGAAATATAACAAGAAGATCCCGTCTGAGGTAGCGCTTTCCGTCTTTTCCATAACAGACCCTTCCCGGCTGGCGGACGCCATTGCTTCACACACGCCGATGAAGGTAGCTGACAAGCAGTCCCTGCTGGAGATGGTCCATCCAGGCAGCCGCCTTGAGCGGCTTTACGAGCTTTTGCGTTCCGAGATCCAGGTGGTTCGAATGGAGCAGCGGGTCAAAGAGCGCGTTAAGAAACAGATGGAAAAAAACCAGAGAGACTATTATCTCAATGAGCAGATACGGGCAATTCAAAAGGAGATGGGTCAGAAAGAAGACTCCCAGACCGATCTCAAAGACCTTGAGCGCCGCATAAAACGCAAGCATCTCTCCAAAGAGGCGGCGGCCAAGATAAGACGGGAATTCAAGAAGCTCAAGATGATGGCCCCCCTGTCCGCCGAGGCCACGGTGGTGAGGAATTATATCGACTGGATATTAGTTCTTCCATGGTTTGAAAAGACCAGGGATAAGCATGACATCGTGGAAGCAGAGCAGATCCTCAACGAAGATCACTACGGCCTGGAAAAACCCAAGGAACGGATTCTGGAATATCTGGCCGTCCAGAGCCTGGTAAAAAAGATGAAGGGTCCGATCTTGTGTCTGGTCGGCCCCCCCGGCGTGGGGAAGACCTCACTTGCAAGGTCAGTGGCCCGTGCCCTGGGGAGGAATTTTGTGCGACTTTCTCTCGGGGGCGTCAGGGATGAGGCGGAAATCCGCGGTCATCGGCGGACATATATCGGCGCAATGCCGGGAAAAATCATCCAGTCGCTCAGAAAGGCCAAGACCAAGAACCCGGTGTTCTGCATAGATGAAGTGGACAAGATGAGTTCGGACTTCCGCGGAGATCCTGCGTCCGCCCTCCTGGAGGTCCTGGACCCGGAGCAGAACTTTGCCTTTAATGATCATTACCTGGACCTGGACTATGACCTTTCCCGAGTGATGTTTATCACCACGGCAAACGCCCTGCATACCATTCCCCTCCCCCTTCAGGACAGAATGGAAATCATAGAACTCCCGGGATACACCGAGGAGGAAAAACTGGAGATAGCAAACGGTTACCTGCTCCCAAGGCAGCTCGATGCCCATGGCCTGAATCCTGAACAGCTCCAGATAAGCAACGGGGCCGTTCTGGATATGATTCGCTCCTATACCAGAGAGGCCGGCGTGAGAAACCTGGAGCGCCTTCTGGCCTCCATCTGCCGCAAGGTGGCCATGGAGATAGTACGCAATAAAGAAAAGGGCCAGGTAATCAAGGTCGGGCAGTCTTCTCTCAATAAATACCTCGGCGTGCCCCGCTATCGTTTCGGGCAGACGGACAAGGACGCACAGACCGGTGTGGCCACGGGTCTTGCCTGGTCTGAAACCGGGGGGTCACTCCTTCAGATAGAGGCCGTGATCATGCCGGGCAAGGGCAAGCTGACCATTACGGGCAAGCTGGGAGATGTCATGCAGGAATCCGCCCGTGCAGCCATGAGTTATGTACGTTCAAGGGCACATGTGTTCAGCCTGCCCCGGGACTTTTATCAAAAAGTGGATATCCACGTACATGTACCCGAGGGCGGCATACCCAAAGACGGACCGTCGGCGGGTATCACTATTGCCACGGCCATAGCGTCTGCCCTGCTGAAGATTCCCATCAGGCACGATGTGGCCATGACCGGAGAGATCACGTTACGGGGCAGGGTACTCCCCATAGGTGGTCTTAAGGAAAAACTCCTTGCGGCAAGACGCGGAGGTATTGAACACGTTCTCATACCAAGGGAAAATAAGAGAGAATTAAAAGAGATTCCGGCCAAGGTCACGCGCTCTATTCATATCGATTCGATTGAGCATATGGACGACGTATTAAAATACGCCCTTGTACTTGAAGATCCGGACAGTCTGTTTGCGAGCAAGGGGAGCCCCTCAGAGATGCCGTGCTGGTTTACCGATCAGGAGCAGCAGCCTGAGATCCATGCACCCCATTAGCTTTTTAAGCAATTCGATTAAACTTTTTTGACATAAGTATCGATAAGCTCGCCAAGCAGGCAGGGCATAAAAAATGCGTTTTCAAAGGAGAAGACATTCATGATTAAAAAATTTGTTGGATCGATAATTTTAGTCCTCTTTTTGTTTGTTTCCGCCTTTGCGGCAATAAATCTTAATACCGCTGACCAGGCGGCCCTCGAATCCATCAGCGGTATCGGACCTGCCAAGGCAAGTGCCATAATAAAATACAGGAATGAGCATGGTTCATTTAAGAGTGTTGACGAACTCCTGAACATCAAGGGTATCGGGCCGAAAGTGCTGGAAAGCCTCAAAGGCCAGGTGGAAGTTTCGAAGTAGCCGGTTACAAAATTCTAAAACACAAAAAAGATCCGAAATTTTTTCAAATAATGCCCTGCCTGCCCAATGTAATGGAAAGTTGATATCAGGGGTCGATGAATGGACCGACAGTGGTTTGCGATCAGGACTCAGCCGAGAAAAGAGCGGGTTGCGAGAAGACATTACGAACAGCAGGATTTTATCGTCTATCTGCCCCTTATTCTCTCGTTCCGACGTCACGCGCGCAGGGTTGACAGGGTCCCCCGTCCATTATTTCCCGGCTATGTATTTTTGCACTTATCCATAGACCAGCGTCAGTGGAATACGATCTGGAGTACAATAGGGGCAATAGGTCCGGTTTGTTTCGGTGAGTATTATCCAGCCGTGCCGGACTGGGTCATTGAGGGCCTGCGCATGCGTGAGAATGAAAGCGGGCTCATCTCTTTCGGTACTCAGGGGTCCGCATTCAAGCCGGGTGACAGGGTGTCCCTGGTTCTGGAAAACATGGAATATATTGAAGGGATCTTTCAGGCGGCCAAAGGAGAAGACAGGGCGCTGATCCTCATGGAGATACTGCGCCGGGAGGTATCCGCTCTGGTGCCGATGTGGGCGTTAAAGGCCGCGTAGACATGGTGTTCCAACAGGAACACCATTTTTTTACCGGCTTGACTTGATGTCTGTAGGTAGATACAATCAATTTGCTGTTCATTTAATGAACAGCACAATCGGGTTTGCTCGATGCGGCTCCGCGGACAAGACGGGTGGTTTTTCACCCCAATGGCGGTAGCTCGCGCATTTTAGCATCCCTTCCCTTCTTTGATCCCTCTAAATTATTACTGAACCGGCCATTAATCCGGGTATATCCATTTAAATGTTATTTGATGATGGACTGCAATGCGGCCTCTTCAGACTCCTGCAGTCTGATCCCATGGTGAGCCAGCGTGCATTGGCAAAGGCGCTCGGTATCAGCCTGGGCAAGGTGAATTATTGTCTCAAGGCCTTTGTCGACAGGGGGTGGGTAAGGCCCATTCAGGACGACGGAAACAGACGTGGTTATGCATACACCATCACCCCTGATGGAATGGAGGCCAAGGAGAGGATATGCATTCGGTTCCTGCAATGCAGACTGAGGCAATACCAGGCCCTGCAGGAAGAGATCGAGGCCTTGCGGCAGGAGACACAGGAACGGCCCCTCAGAATAGAGTGATTTTCATTCACGGGTTCAGAGTATGGCCTGGATTTATGTCGTTTTGAACCCTGAACCCTTGAACCTTTGAACCCTTGAACCCAGAACCCTGAACCCTGAACCCCTAAACGGTTACGGAGAATAGTACATGTCAGTACAGAATGAGATTCGGCAGTTCATTATAGATAATTTCCTTATGGGGCAGGACTCTGATGACCTGAAGGACGACAGTTCATTCCTGGAAGAAGGGGTCATAGACTCCACCGGTGTCCTGGAACTGGTCGGCTTTCTGGAAGAGAACTACAACATAAAGGTGGAGGACGAGGAACTTATCCCGGAAAACCTGGACTCTATAAAAAACATTTGCGCCTATATTGAACTTAAACGCAGCGATTAGCCGTTAGCTGTTAGCTGTTAGCCGTTAGCCGTTAGCCGTTAGCCGTGGGCTTTCGTGTTTTCGCATTCTCGTGTTTGCGTGATTGTTTGAATAGTTTTCTTAACCGTACAGATCAAAAATTTGTAGTAGCAAAACATACTGTAATCATTAAACTAATCGCTGACAGCTAATTGCTGACAGTAGTCACTCAATTGCAGTCGTGAGCTTAATAGACCTGTTCAGAACAGCAGCGGATCGATTCCCTGACCATACGGCCGTCAGGGACCGCCGCCATTCGCTGACCTATATGGAGCTGCGTTCCCTGGCGGACGGATTGACCTCCACCCTGCTGGATCTGGGCCTGGTCCCCAACGATCGGGTGGGCCTCCTTTTAGACAGCTCCGTCCGTTATGTCGTTGCGTATCTGGCTGTCCTGCAGGCAGGCTGTGTGGCCGTTCCGCTCAATACAGACAATTCCCGCAGGAACCTGGAGGCAGTGTTGCGGCAGTGCAATGTAAAATGCCTGATAGGACAGGACAGATACCTGACCCGATATCAGCTCTGGTCTTTGAATGCACGCATCATTTGCTCAAGTGACTCAAATAAAGCGAATAACGGGCCGGGGCACGATATTATCGACTGGGAGCAGGCAGTAAAGAATGACTTAAATGCAGATTCCTTTCCAGATCCGGCCAGCGCCGACCTGGCGTGTATCCTTTTTACATCCGGCACCACCGGAGAGCCCAAGGGGGTCATGCTGAGTCACGGAAACCTGGAGGCAAACACACGATCCATCATCTCCTATCTGCGCCTCAGAGAGACAGACAGCATACTGTCTGTCCTGCCCTTTTTCTACTCCTATGGAAGTTCTCTGCTCCACACCCATCTGGCGGCAGGCGGGACGGTCCATATTGAGGGTCAATTCGTCTATCCCAACAAGGCCCTGGAGCGTATGGCCAAAGAGAGGATCACCGGTTTTGCCGGAGTACCTTCTACCTTTGCCCTGTTGCTTCACCGGTCCAAATTCAGAAATATGGAGTGGCCCCATCTGCGCTATGTAACACAGGCCGGGGGGGCAATGGCCCCGTCACTGGCAAAAGAGATCGGTGCTGTTCTGCCCGATACGGAGATATACATCATGTATGGACAGACAGAGGCGACCGCCCGCCTTTCCTATCTGCCGCCGGAACGGCTTGCGGACAGGCCCGGTTCAGTGGGTAAGGCCATTCCGGGCGTGGAACTGAGGGTGGTGGATGAAAAGGGGCATCCGGTGGAACCCGGACAGATAGGGGAAATCACAGCCAGGGGCGATAATATCATGCAGGGCTATTGGGCACAGCCAGAGAAGACCGCCAGGGTGCTTCGTAATGGATGGCTGTACACCGGGGACCTGGCCAGGGTGGACCAGGAAGGTTTTATATATATCGAAAGCCGCAAGGGTGATATGATCAAGAGCGGGGCCCATCGTATAAGCCCCAAAGAGATCGAAGAGGTCATAGCGGCCTGGCCCGGGGTGCACGAGGTGGCGGTAACGGGCTGTCCTGACCCCATACTGGGAGAGGCGATATGGGCCTTTGTGGTGACTGATGGAAAACCGCCCCTGAATCACAAGGCCCTTATTCAGCACTGTCGGGCAAATCTGGCCTCTTTTAAGGTGCCCCAGAAGCTGATAGAACTGGCTGAACTGCCAAAGACCACATCCGGAAAGATCAAAAAGAACCTTCTCATGAATAAATACGCCTGAACCCTGAACCCTGAACCCCTGAACCCAGAACCCTGAACCCTGAACCCTGAACCCCTGAACTGATTGATACGAATGTTGTGATTAGATA
>JAGYNZ010000070.1 GCA_018399745.1 Deltaproteobacteria bacterium
AATAAGATAAATATACATGAAAGGGAGTTTATAATGAAAACAAAATGCCCTGATGAAGAAACACTCATAGATTACCTTGAAGGCCGGCTTTCTGAAGCGGATAGGGCAGAAGTTGAGGAGCATATATCAAAGTGTGAAATATGTTTAGAAAACCTTGTGGTCGCACGGAATCTTCTTAAAGATAGCAATCTTTCCGCATTGGAATCCGTACCACCCCAGGTTACGGATGCCGCTGTGAGACTCGTAACAGGGAGGGGTCGCCTATCCTATGCCATAACAAAACAAAAACAGAAGGCTGAAACCATGCTCAAAACTTTACGTTCAGGGGTATCGAATATGTTTACCCTTGAACCATGGGGAAAGTTTGCCTTGGCACCAACGCGCGGGTCTAAAAAAATGGCAGGAAAAGACATTATACAGTTTAAAAAAATTTTTAAGGATATAATAGCGGATATTGAAATTGAAAAGACGGGAGAAGAAAAAGCCCTTATTCGAGTCACGTTACCTGAAAACACAAAAAACAAAAAGGGGGTAAGAGTTACCTTAAAGAGAGGCGAAAGAGAGATATCTTCAAACCTTGCGGGTGAAGGTTATGTGCTTTTTGAGGATATACCATATGGAAACTATGGCATTACCATCGAGAGAGATGGCGTGAATCTCGGCATATATTTTTTAGAGCTTAAAGAGATAAATTTTAAAAGAAAAGGAAAATAATTTGCCGGCAACTCACCCAGGTAATATTGAGTTTCGAATTGAGGTAGGTCGTGAGAAAGATCGCCTTAAGATAAGCGCTTATGAGCATATTCCGGGCTCTGAAAATACATTGAAGCATTATGAAGAGATTTCTGTTTCCATGGAAAGGATTGGAAGTCGTTGTCATGATATTGTGAAAACATTGAATAAGGCAAATCAAAGAGGCAGTATTACCCATGAGGTTTTAAAAAAACTTCAGGACATAGGACAGGTTTTTTATGATGAAATATTTACGCTCAGTATCAAAGAAAGAATAAAAAACACGAAGGCTCACCACCTTATTGTAAGCCTCGATGATCAGCTCGTTCATATTCCGTGGGAGCTTCTTCACGAAGGCCAGCAATTTCTTTGTATGCGCTTTAATATGGGTCGACTCGTAAGGACAAAGCAGCAGGTGGCAGGAAATATGACTCGCCTAATGAAAAGGCCATTAAAGATGATTGTTGTCTCTGACCCCAAGGGCGATTTAAAAGGTGCGTATTCAGAGGGCATAAAGATACGAAATTTTATGGATCAAGACAAGGATTTAGTAAATGCATATCTTCAGACAGATAATATTACACCGGATTTCATAAGGGAGAACCTGAAAAATTTCGACCTTGCCCACTTTGCAGGTCACGCGGACTATAATCAAAAGGATCCGGCTAAAAGCGGCCTAAGATTAACAGATGGGAGCTTTATAGCTGAGGACATTATTAAAATGGCAGGCTCTGCTGCTATGCCCGCACTTATTTTTGCAAATGCATGCCAGTCAGCCCGGGATAAGGAGTGGCTATTGAGTGAAAATTTTCAGGACGAAATATTTGGACTGGCCAATGCTTTCCTTCTGTCAGGGGTAAAACACTATGTTGGAACTTTCTGGGAGATATTGGATGAGCCAAGTAGCCACTTCGCGTTAGCATTTTATAGGAATTTGCTTTCCGGGGTATCTATAGGGGAGGCCTTGAGGCGCTCCAGATTTGAACTGGTCAAGAGATATGGAGAAGAAAATATTGCCTGGGCGAGCTATCTGCTCTATGGAGACCCTACTTCCAATTACGTGAAACAAATTAAAATAATCGAGGCACATGAAGAACAGGGGCCCAGCCGCGCTCTTTCATCAGGTACTGAGCTCAGGGCCCAGAAAGAGGAAGCTGACTTCATCGATAAAGAGGTGCCTAAAAAAAGGTGGGCGTGGTTGGCTACAATAGTAACCCTTACTGCATTGGTAATTTGTCTCTGGGGATACCCGGGTGTTTTAAAAAAGGATATGACAAAATATGAAGCGGAAGCCCTTACCTTTTACAACGATGGTAAGTTTGACAAGGCACTGGGTACCTGTGCGCGTATTCAAGATAGGAAGCCTCAGGAGAGGTTCTGTTATCTAATCCAGGGGAATGTTTATTTAAGGAAAGGTGAAATGAGTGCAGCCAAAAATGCCTATGAAAAGGCAATTGAGGCACCACATGGCACAGGTTTGCAGAAGGTTCAAGCCTTAACGGGGCTGGGAAGAATAGCCTCTATTCGCAATGAGACGGATGTCGCTTTAGATTATTACCAGCAGGCTACCGCAGCAGATCCTGACAATAAAATGGGGTATATCTCCCAGGCCCTGCTGGTGGATGATAAGGCACAGGCCTTAGCTCTTCTCGAAAAGGCCCAGATGCTGGCTCCGCAAGATAAGCTTATTTCAGCCATCGCAAAAGAAATCAGGAAGGAAGATGCCCTTGCGAGAGACCAAGAAAAACAAGATCATATCAATAGGCTCGTAAAGGAGCTGCTAAAAAAAATGGAATCAGCGCCGAAAGCCTTGCCCTCAGATAGCTGGACATCGCCTCCATTGACCATGTGGATAATGGATTTTACAACGCAAGGATACGCCGTGCATGAAGGAGAAGAAAGACTCCTCGTGGCAGGCATCTCTGACAATATAATTCAGCATAGCCGTGCTCGCCCGGTAGAGAGGGCACTTTTTGATAAATTACTTGAGGAGTTAGAACTGGGTACCTCAAAGTTGGCTGATAAAAATGCTGCACTTTCGTTAGGAAAAATCTTGGCGGCGCGCCTTATTCTTTCCGGTCAGGTGGTGTATGCCGGCCCGCAAACACAAATCTCAATGCGTCTTATTGAAACTGAAACAGGCCGAATAACTGCAGCACTTAATGAATCCTTTGGCACTGCTATGCCTCTTTCACTTGTGTGTGATAAGCTATCGAATAGTCTCTTGGAGAGGCTGGAAAAACTTTATCCCCTGCGAGGAAAGATATCAGATGTTAAAGGCGAGGAAGTCAGGCTGAATATAGGATGGGATGTTGGCGTCTTAAGAAAGGACCACTTCAAAGTAATGGATGGAGGTTCAATCCTTAATGTAATTGCTGTTCAACTGCAGACAAGCCTTGCCAGGATAGTGGAAGCAAACGGGCCATTAACAAAAGGGATGCGCGTCGAGTTGCTAAGCGGGCCAGAATAAATTCAAGGCAAGATATATGATAGCAATAAAAGAAAAATAACTATTTAGCCGCAGATTCACGCAGACAAACGCAGATATTTTGTTGGGTAGACACTGCCCAACAAAAATTACATCATAGAAGTTGGGCTTTTAGTTAATTTTCGGCATCCTAAAGTGGAAATTAAAAGGATGGTTTTAAACTTATCCGAAGGGACTGACAGTTATTGTGACGACATGTCATCGTCACAATAGTCCCCGTGTGTCTGCGGCTAAATTATTTTAATCCCCTGCGGCCTCTGCGACTGCTGTAAAAACTTAGGGAGGTTTACACATGTATCGACACCTTACACCAGCTCAAATACCCCAAATAGTCATTGCATGCCTTCTCCTTACAATATGCACAATATGCAGCGCCTTTCCTGCCACAGTTTTTGCCCAACAGACTCAAAGGCTTGAAATTCCCTCATCCTTCAATCCTGTTGGCTCAGGGGCAAGGGCCTTAGGTATGGGAGGCGCATTCATTGCCATTGCAGACGATGCTACGGCGGCCTCATGGAACCCAGGCGGCCTCATTCAACTTGAAACACCTGAAATATCTCTCGTAGGTGCTTTCTCCAGTCGAAGTGAAGACAACGGATTCGGAACTAACCCGGAGTCTTCTGGTGAACATAGCATATCTGAAGAGGATATAAACTACCTAAGCGCAGCCTATCCCTTCACCCTGTGGGATCGAAACATGATTGTTTCCCTGAATTATCAAAACCTTTATAAACTTAACCGCCAATGGCGTTTCCCCTTTATCGAGGAAAAAGACACAACATTCTTGAAACAGGAAATCGATTATTGTCAGGAAGGAAGCCTTTCAGCCATTGGACTTTCCTATTGTATGCAGATGACGCCAGGCGTCTCCTTTGGGATCACATTGAATTTTTGGGAAGATAGCATTTATAATAATAAATGGAGTCAAACGACTCATCAAAAAGGTTCAGGAATTGACCGGGGGGATCCATTTACATTTGAATCAGCCATGAGCGATAAATACTCATTCAGCGGGTTCAATATCAATCTTGGAATTTTGTGGAATATTACTAATAAATTGACACTGGGGGCAGTCTTCAAGGCCCCTTTTGAGGCTGATCTGAGGCATAAATCAACATTTACCTCTTCCCTCTGTTATCCTGAACATCCGGAGGCAAACTCATCAAATTCAATCTCGTCTATTGAGGATGAAAAATTAGATATGCCCATGTCCTATGGTATTGGTCTAGCCTATCGGTTTTCAGATCAATTTACTCTCTCTGCGGATTTTTATAGAACAGAGTGGCATGATTTTATACTTACCGACCCACAAGGCAACGAAATTTCACCTATTACCGGCAAACCAGTCGGTGAATCAGATATAGGCCCGACCCACCAGATACGGTTCGGTGGAGAATACCTCTTTTTTAAAACAAACTATGTCGTGCCGTTACGTAGCGGCATTTTTTACGACCCGGCACCCGCTGACGGCAGCCTCGATGATTACTTCGGCTTTAGCCTGGGATCAGGCATTGCCTTTGGGCGGTTTATTTTTGATATTGCATATCAATATCGATTTGGAAATAACGTTGGGACATCTATTTTGAAAAACCTAGATTTTTCCCAGGATATGGAGGAACACACTCTTTATTCGTCTGTAATTATACATTTTTGAAAAAAAGTAAACCTGCTGTTTATAAAGGGGGAGATTACATGAAAATAAAAACCAGCAAATATTTTAGGCTTTATGCACCTATCGTTGTTATACTTATAACCCTTATTTTTCTACCTAACCCTGCCTC
>JAGYNZ010000071.1 GCA_018399745.1 Deltaproteobacteria bacterium
ACAGCTTTTCTTGAATATGGTTCTATGGAGTCTATGACAGCACCAACTGGCAGGAAGACGTTTTTCTTAACCGATCTTATTGAAGATTGGCCAAGTTTTAATACCGGACATTAAGGTTACCACCAAATAAGAAAAAAGTATACCACCTCTTCAGATTGTTCACTATTTCACTATTCCGGAACATCGATTTTTTACGTTTTCCGGTGGATTTTTTGATGTTCGATTTTGTAGTTAAAACGAGCAATTTTTTTTGATTGACATTCTATACTTAGAATGCTCACTACAAGCAATATAACAATAAAAAAGGCACTAACATAGTCAGCACCCTTTTTTCATGTAAAGATATACCGGGATTAGTATTAATCCGTTTCTGATTTTTCCTGCTTTTTTACTGCATATTGTTTTTGTAATAGTTCACTCTGGTACATTCGATAGCTGGGTCCATTGATCCTTACAATGACCGAGTGATGGAAGATACGATCCAGTATGGCTGATGTGGTGATGGGATCTCCCAGGAATTCTGCCCAGTCTGGCTCTTCTACGTTGGTGGTGAAGATCAGGGATTTGTTCCCATTATATCGTTGGTCAATCACTTTAAAGAGCAGGTGCGCTTCTTTGACTACCTGTAATTCAAGCCTGTCATGGCCCATTTCATCGATCACCAGTAAATCCGGATTGGTATATTTTCTCATCCTTTTCTCCAGGGTTTTTTCATACACTCCTGCATTCATGTCATTGATCAGTTCACTACAGGTGGTATAATATGTTCTGTACCCCTTCTGACAAGCTATTAGCGCCAAGCTCCTGGCGATATGACTTTTCCCTACACCATTCATTTTGCTTGTAAACAGGATCGACTGGTTTCTTTCCATAAACTGAAGCGATGCCAGGTCCATGATCAGCCTGCGATCCAACTCAGGCTGGAAGTCAAAGTCAAAGTCTGCCAGCATCTTCAGCGGTTGGGGCAAGCGGCTATTTTTAATCAGATATTCAATACGCCTCTGCTTTTTGGCAGCTGCTTCCGCCTGAAGGATATTGTTGATAAATTCGTAGTATCCCGGAGTGTTTTCATTGGCCCGGGTGATCATCTGAGAATGCTCCTCTGCAAGGAGTTTTAGCCCAAGGTAGTGGCAGTTTTCGATAAACTGCTCTGACTGTTGTTTTGTGTAGCTTTTACTTTTGCTGCTCATGATCGCTGTTTTTTTTGGGTTTAAAGGATAATTTGATGCTGTAACGCGGCTCTGAGTTGTTCTCAAGGAACTTCTCAATGGTTCCCGACTCAAAGACCTTATATTGCCTGGCCCGTCGTACTGCCACCATAATATCCTCTACCCGGTAGTTTACCTTCAAGGCCAAAAGATTTCTGAGGTGATGCCGCCAGGAGCTGGGTTTATGCCACTTGACCTGCCGAATATACCCGCTCATCTCAGGGGAGAAGCTTTCCAGTCGGGAGATCACATCGGCGATAACCAGATCGGGTTTTTTGGAGGGCTTTTTATGTTCGCCCACATAACGTTCCTTTCGGCCCTTCTCGGCCAAAGGATGGCAGGCGATCTGCTCACCACCGGGAGAGTAAATGATCATCTGATCTTCTGTAATACGCAGCGGACAGAGCTCAAACATGTATTGTTCGGGTACCACATACTGGTACCCCTCCCAATAGATGCACGATTCCTGATTGACTACTTTCTGGGTCACAAGTGAAGTATCATAATGATTGGCCGGTAAAGTTTGCAGGTACGGCTGCTCCTCAATAAACATGTCAATGGGTCTTTTCCGGGTGGTGCCATGGATGCGCACATCATTTACCTGCCGGAGCCACCACTGAAGCTGATTTTTCAGGTCCTGGCGGTCTTTGAACTCACGGCCATTTAAAAAATTCTGCTCCAGGTACCAGAATGGACGCTCCACCTTCAGGTTTTCACGCGGATGATGCGGAGTGATGGTTTTGGGAGAGAACCTGTACCAGGTTGCGAACTCCAGGTACTTTCGGTTAAAAACCGGTCTGCCCAGCTCCCAGCGTATCACGCAGGCTTTTTGATTGTCACTCCTGATCTGGCGGGGGACTCCGTCCATATAGATAAAAGCAGCGATAAGCTCCCGAAAAAGGGTCTGCTGTTTTTTATCATCTACCACAGCAATGTACTGCCTTCGGGAGTAACCAAGAATGTAACTGAAAAAGGTAACCTGCTCTGTTTTGCCCGTGGAGGTAAAAATGAGCTGATAATCACTCCAGTCATGAGCCGCTAACTGACCCGGGTCCGTTTCCACCATCTTTATCGGTTTTTTTGGACCCGTCTCACGGATGCTTTTCAGGTAATCGCGAACGATGGTGATCTCTCCTTGGTATCCCTTTTCCTTTAATAGTTCATACATCCGCTGACCCGTGATTTTGTGATGTTTGCCCAACGTTTCGGCAATGAATTCCTTATAGGGGTCAAGCTTGCTTGGACGCTTTTTTTTCAATGGGATTTGCTTCACCGGGGTGGTATCACGCATAACTGCGTTTGATACCAGTATCCGGCGTATGCGTTTGCGGGAGATACCCAAATCGCGTGAGATCCTGCGAATCGACCAGCCTCTTTGAAGGTGAAGCGTGACCACCGTGTTATCTATTTTTTCATCTTTCATCGTGGGTGACAGATTTATGGTTTTGTAATTGTGTAATGGCTTTTATCAGGCTTTCTGCATGAGCTTGTACCTGTTTAATTTCCGGGGTAATAATAATCTTTTCAGTCTCTTTTAATGTGGCAAAGCGACCCTCATGCACGTATGAGAGCATATGCCTCATCGTAGAAAGCACGGATTGGATTGACTTGATAAGGTCATTGCCATTATGCCCCAGTCTGGGGTCATCCATATCATAGGAGATCTTCGGTGCGCTCTCTGAAAACGCCACTTCGGGATGGGTCAGAATGTATTGTTGCTGCTGCTTGGTCTCAGCCGAAAGAAAGGCATCCACCAGCGCATTGCTCAAACGACTCGGAAGGTTCCAGGAGATAATTACCCGGGCCACCTCCATTTGGTTGCCGCGCGGCAACCGGATAAGCGCCCGAGCCTGGCTGCTGTTGATCACTCCCATTCTGATCTCAGATACTACCTGCCCATCAATCTTGTTGATTAGCGACAACCGCCGGCTTACCCAACAGCGGCTATAGCCGGTGAGCCGTGCCAGGCTCTGCTGGTTCAGATCATGCTTCTCTAAAAGATCCTTCAGTACCATCGCCTCTTCCCAAACTTCCATCGACTGGTGGGGGCGATTGTAGCTTAAAACAAGAAGCTTGGCCTGCCTTATATCAACATCCAGAACATAACACTGAAGCGTTTTTATCATCAGCTCTGTTGCTGCATAAACTCTCTTTCCACCATCGATCACCTGGTAACGTCCTTGATTAGGCCGCACCACAATTGGTTGCAGTTGTCCGTGCAACCACATGGAGTCCTGTATCCGGGCAACCCAATCCGGATTTATAATCCTCATCTCTAAAAGGGACAAGTCCAGTTTTTCTAAAGAAATTTCTTGGATTTTTGGAGTCATGATATTGGTTTTTTCTCAGGATAAAAATAGAAGGCTGAAAAAACCTGTGCAATCGAGGTCCCATTTACAATCAGACTCCAGATTGGAGTAAAATGGCCTCTTTCTTTGATAGTATCTCCATTCTGGCAATAAACGAGGTCCCATTTACAATCTTTTTATTTTTTAGCTTAAAAATCGCCAATGACTCATTAATACTGGATTGCGTAAATAACGAGGTCCCATTTACAATCATTGTTACAGGTTCTTTTTTACGATCTTTATTCCGTGTTTTCTGTAATTCACGATTGCGCTCAACATACCGGGGGTGATTCTTCCTGTATTCTTTTTGGTATAGATAAGCCGGACGATTTTCCCTCCATGCCTTTTGGGTTTCAAGATGCTTTTTGCGATACATGAGATCGCTATTATACCGCTCCTTTTTCCTGAGACTCCTTCGTATCTGTTGGCATTTCTTCGCAGAACAATATTTTTGAATCTTCTTTAGACGGGGATTCTGTGGTAGCGTTTTTTTACAATGTAAGCATTTAAAGGTAGAAGGCATGATTACAGATTTTAGAAAACCTGTAAGATTACTGAAAATCAGATAAAAGAGTGTAACAATGCTAATTTTCTGAAAATATTATTCAGGATTAAAAAGGATAAATGAAATTCGATCAGGGAATAAAGGTGGTACCGTTTTTTACCGATGGATGGTATCATTTTAGTCCGGTATTAAAAAGCACACCATTGTTGTTGCAAGTACAGGTGCAGGGAAAACAGATTTTCTTTTTAGAAGATGTAAAAACAGAGTCTTTTATACACTTCCTTTTCAAGCATCTATAAATGCAATGCATAATAGAGTAAGTCAGGAATTGAAGGACTCCAATCCCTATTTAGATATACGTGTTTTACATTCAGCTTCCACCATAGTTACAAAAGGTCGTGAAGAAAGAATGATGCAAGGCCTTGTTGGTTCTTCAATAAAAATTCTAACCCCACATCAAATATCTGGAATAATATTCGGTACACGTTCTTTCGAAGCTACCATACTCGACCTTAAAGGAAATGACATC
>JAGYNZ010000072.1 GCA_018399745.1 Deltaproteobacteria bacterium
TCTTTATTAGTAGGAATTCAATTATTAGCTGTAAAGAAGGTGATATTGAAATTGGAAGTGATTCCAATATAGGTACGAATTGCCTTATTCACTCAGAAACTTCCTTAAAAATAGGAAGGTATGTGTTGATAGCCGCTTATTGTTATATTGTTGCTGGGGGAAACCACGATTTTGATAAAATCGATGTTCCCATTGTTTTGCAACCCTCTATTTCCAAGGGAGGGATTATCATTAAGGATGATGTCTGGTTGGGTGCAGATGTTAAAGTTTTAGATGGGTCAAATATTGGAAAAGGAACTATCGTGGGAGCTGGTTCTGTCGTCAATAGTGAGCTGAGTGAATTTTCAGTGGCTGTTGGAATGCCTGCAAAAGTGGTGAAAAAACGAAAACTAGGATAGAAAAGACTTCCTTATCCTTGGCTTCCAGGAAATTGTGCTTAAAAGTCGGATCTTTTCAAAATCAGATAAAAACCACCACTTTTTTCTTCTATGATAATCCCTAACCACTTCCCAATTTCAGAGAGAGCCACTGTCCTAAATAAAAAACCGTTAAAAAATTCCGGAACATTGATCCCAGACTATAGAGATACTAGATAACTTATTGAAAAAATTAGAAATATAACATTCAAATACTGTATTTTTTCTTAATAGCACACTCATAGGAGAGAAGCTATTTTAGGCATTTTCATTTTAAGGTTCGTTCAGCCCTTATATAGAAAATTGAACGAAATCAGAACATGGTATTTAGTTCTACGATTTTTCTCTTCTTATTCCTGCCGCTGGTACTGACGGGTTACTATATGGTGCCCCGCACCCTGCGCAACGCTTATCTGCTGGGGGCAAGCTTAATCTTCTATGCCTGGGGCGAAGGGTTTCTGGTGCTTTTGATGCTGGCCTCTGTGGCACTCAATTATGTTGGTGGCTGGCTGATTGATAGATGCCGAGGCCAACGCTCGAAGCGTGTTGCCCTGGTCCTCACTCTCGTGGCAAACCTGAGTCTGCTCGGGTGGTTCAAGTACGCGAACTTCATTGCAGGCAATCTGAACTTTTTGCTAGATACACTGAGACTGCCAACCTGGGGATGGGACCCTGTGCATCTGCCCATCGGCATTTCGTTTTTTACATTCCAGGCCATGTCCTATGTCATGGATATCTATCGTGGCGACGCGCGCGTGCAGAAAAACCCGGTCAACAGTGCACTTTACATTGCACTTTTTCCGCAGCTCATTGCCGGACCCATTGTCCGCTATCATCACATTGATCAACAACTTCGCCATCGCTCTCACAATATAGATCTCTTTGCTGGCGGTGTAGCCCTATTCATTATTGGCTTAGGCAAGAAGATGCTGATTGCTAATCCCATGGGCGAGGTGTCTGATCAGGTTTTTGCGGTCTCGGTCGAGGAACTCACAGCACCGGTAAGCTGGATTGGGGCGGTAGCTTATAGCTTGCAGATTTATTTCGATTTTTCCGGGTATTCCGACATGGCCATAGGTCTCGGGAAGATGATCGGTTTTCGATTTCTGATAAATTTCAATTACCCGTATATCTCCCGGTCTATGCGTGAGTTCTGGCGCCGTTGGCACATTTCTTTATCGACCTGGTTTCGTGACTACCTCTATATACCCTTGGGCGGAAACCGGGTTCCACAGTGGCGTGTGTACTTTAATCTTCTCGTGGTATTTTTCTTGGCAGGCCTATGGCATGGAGCGAGTTGGAACTTCATAATCTGGGGATTGATTCACGGTGCTTTCCTGGCCACGGAACGGACATTTATCGGGCGGTGGGTATCCCAATGCTGGCGACCGCTGCAACACGTATACGTCTTATTTGTCGTAGTTTGTGCTTGGGTTTTTTTCAGAGCGGAGACCCTTGATTATGCATTATCCTATTTGAGTGCTATGTTTGGATTCGGCGCTGGCGAAGGGGCGTTATATAATGCGGCGATGTATATCGATCCGCTAACCACATTAATTGCTCTGAGCGGCATAGTTGGGAGCATTCCTATATGGCCTAAATTAGGTAGACATTTGTCGGATCTCAGTTACGGCTGGCGCGCGGCGGTGGATGTGGCAATGGTCGGGGCCTTGCTACTGCTTATACTGGGAGCCTGTCTGCATCTTGCGGCGGGCACACATAATCCATTCATTTACTTCCGGTTCTAGTGCCATGTTGTTTACACGTTACGCGAAGAATGTCCTTGTAGCCTTGTTTGCCATGGCTATATGGCTGCCACTGCTGGTGATGCTGGTGACGCCGGAGCGACAGATATCCGAATTTGAGAATAGGCGACTTGCCTCCTTGCCCGAGCTTAATTTCGAAAATCCCCGGAAGTTAGCCGACAATTTTGAAAACTATCTCAATGATCATTTCGGCTTTCGGGAGCACCTGATTCGCCTGTTTCGAATTCTGGAGGTGCAGGTATTCCATGTTTCGCAAGCAGGCCAGGTAATATTCGGAAAGGATGACTGGCTTTTTGAGGCTGGACACAGACAAATTGCTGATATGCGCAATAATTGGCCCTTCGACACGGCCCAGCTCGAGGAATGGGGGAGCATGTTGTCTGCCAAGCACGACCGACTTGAAAAAGAAGGCATCGCCTACCTATTTTTGTTCGCGCCTAACAAACACCTTGTCTATCCCGAAAAATTGCCCGCCTCGGTAAATCGTGTCAGAGAACTATCACGTGTGGATCAGCTTGTTGACTATCTGGAAGAGCATACCGACGTTCCCTTTCTTGATCCCCGTGAGCCGCTGTTTGAGGCGAAAAAGCAATTGCGCCCATATCACCGCACCGACACCCACTGGAATGCCTGGGGCGCATATGTGGGCTACTTGACAGTGATCGAGTACCTCCGGCAACGCTTCCCAGAGTTGCAAGCAGTGGAACTGAATGCCGATGACTTTGCCAAGCGGAAAACACCCGGCATCAATCTCGCGCGCACTATCAGTATGCAGGATCAACTGACAGAGATCGAAATCTATCCAGAAAAATGGCAACCTACTTGCGCGGTTTATGAAGGGCTTCCAGAGAATTTCACCCGCTTGGACATGAATAACAACCCGTTTATCACGCGCTGCAAGAAAGGACACAAGCGCTTGCTTATATTTCGGGATTCTTATTCCCTGGACATGGTACCTTACCTATCTGAGACTTTCAAATATATTTACTACTACCACAAGAGCCCGGTGCCTTTGAAGGGTATGCTCCGGGTTATCGAACAGCACAATCCGGACATCGTTATCGAAGAACGTTCTACCCGATGGCTGCGCAAGCCCTACGGTTAAGTTTCCATTCGATCCAGAAATGCACCATGGGATTTTTCCTGTCATATCAGCATGCGATCTGCGCCTATGGAAAATCTGGTGGTCTCAGGGTGTCGGCGAGAGAATGATTTCTCCCCCGCCAGGTTACACAAAGTGCAGTTCGGCAGGCATTGAGTTTGAATCAGTTCTATCTGGGGCCCATTGAGAAAAGGAGACTTTGAAAAACGTAACCATTTTGTCATCCTGCGAAAGACGATGGACTTTTTTGAAGTGACTGATGGAAGAGTCCTCAAAAAGACTTAACAGGATAGGAGGAATTCCCGACTTAGACAACATTTAGAGTAGATTAAAGTATGAAAGGAGGCCTGAGTGTTTCTTTGCTGATGGGGTTATTGAATCTATAAGACTTTTTGATTTTTTTAATGACTCTAACCATAAATAATTATAATAAATTTGAAAAATATCATTTTAGTCAGCCCACTAAAAACATGATTATACTAAATTATAGGAGATAAGAATCGGCGATGCATTACAGCACCAACAATATAAATAAGGTTTTTATTTCTATTCTAGCCCTTTTTGTTTGTATAACGAGCACTTTGTTTGCTGTACAAAGTTGTGAAAAGATGAAGGAGTATAAAATTCTTGAAACACCTTTCTCCGTTATTGATAGATTCGGAAATAGCAGAGACTATAGGATTTATCTGCCTGAAAGAGAACCAAATATAAAGTTGCCTTTGATAGTATATTTTCATGGTGTAATGTCTGAATGTTTTAAGAAATACGCAGGATTAAAAAATTATACTGGAAGCCCAATTGAAGAAACAGGGCTTATCGAATTGTGTAAATTAAATAGGATAGCACTTTTAGTTCCTAAACCAAGATATAAATACAAGTTTCTTAATTGTATATGTACAGGGTGGTCTCCTTATGGTAAAGAAACCGATGGAATTGAAAAGATAATCGACTTGGTTATTGTGAAGTATCCAATTGACAAGACAAAAGTTTTTTTAGTCGGGCTTTCAGCGGGAGCGGCTTTAACATTTCATTTGGCTCATCGAAGGCCACATTATTATAGTGCTATCTTATCCCACTCCCAGGGAGCCAAACCTGATGATTTACGGTATCTCAAACACGAAGTGGAAGGTCCCAAGTTTGGGGTGCTGCTGGCCTATACAAAGGGAGACTATAAAAATCTCATTAAAATCT
>JAGYNZ010000073.1 GCA_018399745.1 Deltaproteobacteria bacterium
GATAAGCATGCCAAGACCGTCTATGTCAATTCTCCCATGGCGGAAATGTTGGGTTACACCGAAGATGAAATGACAGGAAAACATCTTTTTGAGTTTATGGGCGAAAAATACGTAGAAACTGCCAAAGAAAACTTGCAGCACCAGGAAGCAGGAATATCGGAACAGCTTGATTTTGAATTTCTTAGAAAAGACGGCTCAAGAGTCAATGCCATTCTTGTAACCAGGCCGCTTACTGACGGTAAAGGTAATTATGATGGATCCATTGCCGGTATCATCGATGTTACTGAACGCAAGCAGGCGGAAACGGCTCTGCAGGAAAGTGAGGAAAAGTATCGTTCGCTGCTGGAGTCCACGGAGGATTCCATATACCTGGTCGATAGGGAGTGCAAATATCTTTTCATGAACAAGCAGCATTTTAGGCGTTTTATGATGATGGTGGTGGACAGTATCGATGGCAGGTCCTATGAAGAATTTCATTCGCAGGCAGAGACAAAGGAGTTCAGGGGGAAGGTGAACGAGGTCATAACAACGGGAAAGTCGGATCGTTATGTCTATGAAAGCCAAAGAGACGGAGGAGTTTATTTACGTACGCTGACCCCCGTTAAAGATCCCCAAGGCAGGATAACGGCCGTGACGGTGGTCTCAAAAGACATCACCGAGATCATGTGTGCCAAGGAGGAGTTGCGGCGGAGTCATAGAGAGTTGTTAATAGAGCATGAGCGAAGAAAGCTGTTGGCCGGAAGACTCATCGAGTTACTGGAAAAAGACCGTCGGCAAACTGCCATGGAGCTTCATGACCAAGTCGGACAAACCCTGACCTCGCTCAAATCGGACATCGAAATGATTCAGGGAAAACTCAAGCCCGAACAAGCTGATCTCACTGCCTTTACAGCGAGCGCACAAAAAGGGGCAGTTCAGGCCATGCGCGATATCAAGACAATTTCAAGGGGGCTGAGGCCTGCGACGATGGACGCACTGGGTCTGGTGTCCTCTCTGCGGGAGCTTTTAAACGACGTTCAGCAGCATGCGGATTTAAGGATCCATTTTTTTACACATGGGTTTTCAGGACGACTCGTCCCTGAAAAGGAGCTTGGCACCTACCGGATTGCACAGGAAGGGTTAAACAATATCGTAAAACATGCAAAGGCTGAGAATGTCTTTGTGAACTTGATTAAGAAAGGCAAAAATATTGAACTCAGCGTTGAGGACGACGGTGTTGGCTTTGACGTAGAAACGGCTTTACGGGTTGGGAAAAAGGCGTTGACTTTGGGATTGCTGATTATGCAAGAGCGGGCATTGCAGCTCGGTGGCGAGTTCAATGTCGATTCCCGAATCGGAAAGGGAAGCCGTCTGATGGTGGAGATACCGATTTGAGTTGCGGGTTGCGGGTTAGAAAACAGAAAAGGCAAGTTTACGAAAAGTTACAAGGAGCTGGAAATCTATAATCTGTCATATGACCTGGCAGTGAAAATTCACAAAATGTCATTGGGACTCCCAAAATATGAGCTGTATGAAGAAGGAAGCCAAAGAAGGAGATCCTCGAAAGGTATTGCCTCCTGCGTAGTCGAAGGATACGTTAGAAGGAGGTATAAAGCAGATTTCATTAAATTCTTAATCTATGCTCATGCCTCATGTGATGAAACTATTCTTCATTTGGACTTCATAAATGATACTCATGTTTTTAGTGAAAAAGAAATGAATTTTTTCCTTGACTCTTATAATGAATTAGGCAGAAAGCTAAATAAATTCAGTACGTTGAAAAAGATTGGGAGTAATTTTTACTCGCAACCCGTAACTCGCAACTCGGTTAGCCTATTGGCGATTGGCGATTGATGATAAAGCGACTACTCTTAAAAAGTCAGGATTTCGATTTTAAGCCCTTCTATCCTTTCAAAATGCCTCATATTAAAGGTAGCTACTGAAAATCCAAGGGAGAGTGCGGTGGAACCAATTATGAGGTCGTGGGCACCGATTTGAATACCCTTCTTAGCTAAATCAGCCCATAGCTCCGCGTAGATCCTGGCAATGGAAATCTCAAAAACATATATTGGAAACAGCTCGATAGCTTTCTCCACGTAAGCACTTCTTTTCAAACGTCTTATAGCTGAATCTGCCCGATGCACACCGTGAAGGAGCTCGGAAACTGTGATGATACTGAGTCCAAAAATCTCTTCTTCTCGATTCTTTATAAACTTATCAATTTCAAATTTCCGCCTCTCTGCTTCAACAAGAACACTTGTATCGAGGATTATTCCCATAAATCTCCCTTTGCCATAAGAGGCTGATTTTTATAGATATCTTCAAGATCTGACACAAAAGATTCCAGTTCCTCATCTAATCTTGGCAGTTTTTTCAGCAAGGCTTTGAGTTCGCCCAGTGTCTTAAAGTCTGTTTTTTCATCAATCGGATTCATAGTAGCGACGGGCTTTCCACCCCTTTCAATAATATAATGAACGCCTTTGAATTTTATTGTATTTAATACTTCAGAAAAATCCCTTACAGCCCGGGTTGCCGATATGCGCTTTTCCATCCACCAACCTCCATGTATAATATGATAATCCTATTTTACGCACTCAGTGCCTTTTGTCAATGTAAATGAATGAGACATCCTGAAAGGAAAGGATGATATAATAAAAAAAATGGATCCTGATGAATTGGAGAATAGAACAGAAGAAATTGCTCATAGATGCATTTGGATTGGCGATTGATTATTATTTGACAATCTATAATATATGTGTAAATATATTTGAAAAAAGGGGCAATAAGGGGGTAATTGATATGTCGCAGTTGGCCATTTACATCGATGAGAAACTGGCCGAAAAACTGGAAAAGGCGGTAAAAGTCTCAGGTAAATCAAAATCCAAATGGGTAGCCGGGGCTATAGAAAGGTCGTTGCAGGAGCAGTGGCCCGATGGATTTTTTGACCTTGCAGGCAGTTGGGACGACGATGTAGGACCTGATGAGATTATGAATAAAATCCGGAACAGAATGGAGAAGACGGAGTGGAGGGAGAAATCAGGATAATGACCTATCTGCTGGATACCAGTACCTGCATTTATTTCCTGAACAAATCCTCCGAAAAAACAATCTCTCGATTTAAAAGCATCTCACCGTCAGAAATCAATCTTCCTTCAATTACTGTGGCTGAATTATTTTACGGGGCTGAGAAAAGTAAGGCGAAAAAAAAGAAGTGGGCTATTGTTGAAAATTTTATTTCAATTTTTGAGATTGTTCCCTTTGACGAAAAGAGCTGTGAGATATACGCAAGGATCAGAGCGTCATTCGAGAAATCCGGCTTGTCCATAGCCCCTATGGATCTTTTAATAGCATCAATAAGCCTTGCCAATAATTGCATCCTCGTAACTAATAACACCAAAGAATTCAGGCGTATAAAAGGCCTAAAAATTGAAAACTGGCTCTGATTTTCATTTATGGAAGAAACCAAAATTCTCATCGTGGATGATCACCGGGTGGTTATTGAAGGCATCAAGAGCGTCTTGAGGGATCACCCTGAGTTTAACATCGTGGGGGAAGCGATTGACGGGCGGCAGGCGTTGGAATTGGCAACGTCTCTGCACCCGCACATCGTGATCATGGATATTTCCATGACGGACCTCAATGGCGTTGATGCGGCAAAACAGATAAAAAAAGCCAGGCCCGATACGCAGATCGTTATTTACACGATGCACTCCAACAAAGAATTCGTGGTCGAGCTTTTCAGGCAGGGCGTATCCGCCTATGTCCTGAAGGACGACCCTCTGTCGGACCTCGTTCTCGCATTGAAGGCGGTGCAGGGCAGAGGGACCTATTTCAGCACGATGGCGCCGACCATATTGCTTAAGCACATGGAAGAACTGGAAGAAAAGATAAAGAGTCAGGACCCTTATGAACGCTTGAGCGGGAGGGAGCGGGAGGTTTTCGCGCTGCTTGCCGAGGGAAAGAGGATCAGAGAGATAGCTGAAAAACTCTTTATCAGCACGAAGACGGTCGAATCCCATAAATACAATATCATGAAAAAACTGGAAACCCGTTCTATGGTGGACCTCATTCGGATAGCCATCAGGAAAAGCCTGATTAAGGCTTAAAACAGGTTATAGGTTGCAAGTCACAGGTTGCAAGTTAGAAAGATGAAATATATATGAATTTATTTAGTATGTGGAAAAGGAGTGGAAATGACCTGCAACCTGTAATCATCTATATGCCCAACTCCGTATTCTTATGAATCTGGCCACTGAATCCTAAGTTATCCGGCCACCCATTTTGTTCTAACGGCATTGGAGATTTATAATTTCCTTAGTGGCCGGTTTGAGTCAAGTTTTTTTGTCTTTTTCTTTTTGATTCCCCCTTTAGTT
>JAGYNZ010000074.1 GCA_018399745.1 Deltaproteobacteria bacterium
CAAAAAAGTCTCGCAGCCAAATATGTTTGCAGACTAATCAGTTGCTCAAAAAAATCTATATTGCTTGCCGAGTATTTGCATCAGGGGCAAGGTCAAGTTTGCCTGCAATTTCTAAAAAAGCCTGTAATACGCGATTTTTAACATTATTGACCCTTTCAGCCGAAGGATATTTAGAGGATGGAGCTAAACAGAGATCATGATTAATTTCTATCTGTACGCTTATTTTTCCATTAAAGGGCAATTGATTGCCATAATGTTTCATAATAAAACCGCCGGCATATGGATCATTTATTGAAACAGAAAAACCTTCTGTTTCAAAGGCCTTTTTCATCATATGCATGTATTCGGGCGCGCAGGTTATTCTACCACGATTTCCATCAGGATTTCCGTTTCTATCTCCGTTATTGCTCAGGATAACATCTTTCCTTCTTCCCCCAGCGTCCGGGGCCTCTGCAGGGCCTATTCCGTTAAGAGAATGGCAGTCAAATAAGGCCTTAATAGTATGGTGCATAAAGGCCTCTTGTAATCTTTTATGAAAAGGCCGGTAATATTTTTCGAGCCTTCGCTCTATCTCCTTTTCATCCACAATAAAACCTGAGTTATAGATGGTTCGCCCATAGTAATCCACCTGAGCGATTACACCTTTTTTATCTCGCCGCCTGGGATCTCTGTTCAGGTCTACGGTTAGGCGGCTCCATTGAGCATAAAGAATAACCTCGGCAGGAAGGAATTGAAAAATTTCCTTTGAGCAGATATCTACGGATTCCTCTATCTCTAAATCGCTGAGTACCATGGATTGCCTTATTTCTTCAGGAACCATACTCGAACAGTGTGGTATGGATATGACAAAAGGGAGTTTCATGTTCTTACCATAGCATTTTAAAAAAAATTACAGAGAATTATTTATGGTTAGATATTACCTGCAATATTCCATATCAAGCATAGAAGCATGCTGCTGAATGAGATTTTCCTAACTCCTTCATGGGAGGTATATTTTGTCCACATTTTGTTTCATCGGAAACATTGCACCTGCTAAAAAAAGGACACCCCGCATTTTCTTTAACAATACGCTCTTCCTTACGAAGGCTGTTATAATATTTCTTACTGCTGGAAAGGTCTAATTTTGGAAGAGCGTCTATAAGCGCCTGCGTGTATGGGTGTTTAGGGTTGTGAAGAATTTCCTCTGCCGGCCCAATTTCCATAAGGTTACCCTTGTATATTACAGCGATACGATCGCATAGATAGCGTGCCGCAGCAAGACTATGGGTTATAAAAAGAAATGTAATGTTTGATGCTTCCCTCATTTGGAGAAGAATATTAAAAATTTGTGCGGAAATAGATGCGTCGAGCATGGAGGTTGGCTCGTCTGCGACAACAATCTCTGGTTTCAAAATCATGGCACGGGCTATGGCAACCCTCTGTCTTTGTCCACCGCTTAGTTGATGGGGATAGCGATTTATAAAGTCATCAGGCGGAGAAAGGCCTACCGAGCTTATGGTTTTCCGAGTAATTTCCTCTATTGTATGATTATTTCCTATTTTATGAATGATTAACGGCTCTGATACGGCATCAAGGACTGAAAGCTGGGGGTTAAGCGATTGGTAAGGGTCCTGAAAAATCATTTGAACTCTCCTCCGGAACCCCTTTAACTGATCCCCCCTTAGAGATAAGATTTCTTGGCCATCCAGATATATTTCCCCTTTCTCCGGTTTTTCCAGTTTTACAATAAGACGTCCCACAGTGGTCTTCCCACTTCCGCTTTCCCCAACAAGGCCGAATATTTCTCCTTTCAATATCTTCAATGATATACTGTTAAGGGCAATAACATCTTTGCTTTGTGGCCCAAAAAAAGTGCCCCTGGTTTTATATTTTTTGAAAATATAATGTAGCTTGAGGATAGCCTCGCTGTTATTCACCATTTAATGCCCTTTAATTGTATCTTATTACTATCAAATATATCCTCATATACCACAATCCCTTCCGCATTGATAACAGAGAACCTTATGCGTGGGGCTTATTGTTACCCATTCTGCCGGGTTGATTTTGCATGAGCTTATGGCATTGGGGCATCGATCAAAAAAACGACAACCAGTCTGGGGGTTCATAAGGTTCGGGGTCTCACCCGGGATAGGTGTAAGCATATTTTTTTCTCCGTTTAAGGTAGGATAGGATGAGAGAAGGGCCTTTGTATAGGGGTGTCTTGGAGATTCAAAAACCTCTTCTGTATTACCGTATTCGACCAATTCTCCGGCATACATTATGCCTATCTCATGGGAAACATTTGCTACAACGCTTATATCATGAGATATAAAAATAATGCTTATCTGAAATTCTTCTTGAAGGCCTTTAATCTCCTGTAAAATCTGGTCTTGAACAATAACATCAAGTGCTGTTGTAGGCTCATCAGCTATGATCAACTTAGGCTTGCAGGCAAGGGCCATTGCGATAACAGCCCTTTGTTTCATTCCCCCGCTATATTGATGGGGGTAATCTTTTATGCGATCCCCTGGAATGCCGACTAATTGAAAAAGATTTTTAACCATTTTGAATGCCTCATCCTTTTTTAACAAAGGGCTGTGTGTCGTTATTGCCTCTACTATTTGGTTACCAACCCGTTGAACAGGATTGAGTGCATTCATTGCCGCCTGAAATATCATGGAGATTTTTTGCCATCTGACCTTTCTCATTTCCTCTTCATTCTTTTTACGTATGTCCTCCCCATCAAAGATTATTTGACCGTCACTGATAAAGCCATTGGAGGGCAATAATCTCATGAGGGCCATCCCAAGTGTGGTTTTTCCACATCCGGATTCACCGACAAAACCCAAAGATCTGCCCTTTTCCAGGGAAAATGAAATTCCCTCAACTGCTTTGAGAATACCTCCTTGCACATGGTAATGAATATTGAGGTCTTTTACTTCTAAGAGGGGCATGTTAATAGTTTTCTCCCTCCTTTCTCAGCCGTGGGTCAAGAACTTCATCCATGGCACGACCTAACATATAAAAAGACAAGGTGATCAATGATATGCAAATACCAGGGGGTAATAACCAATAGGGAGCCTTAAACATATGCCCTGTTTTCCAAACCCATTGAAGCATCATACCCCAGCTGACTGTGCTTGGATCACCGAATCCTAAGAAGGCCAAAGCAGCTTCAATAATGATTGCAGAGGTTACCTGAAAGGTCATATATAAAAACGAAAGCGGCAGCACATTCGGCATTATATGCCTAAATATTATTCTCAGGTGAGAGGCTCCTGCAACCCGCGCCGCCTCGATAAAAGGTCTGTGTTTAAGGGAAAGGGTCTGCGACCTTATTACCCGAGATACACCGGGCCAACGAAACAAGGCAATAAACAGCACAATGAACCAGATGCTGAGCTTGCTAAAGAGTGCGGAAAGCATGAGTAAAACTAACAGTGATGGCATGACCATAATAATATCTGCCAGCCGCATAAGAAGGGTGTCTGTAAATTTACCTGCATATCCAGCTATCATACCAATAGCAGTTCCAAGAAATACGCTCATAAATGCTGCTGAAATTCCCACCAAGAATGCTATCCTGGCGCCAACTAAAAGCTGGCTGAACAGATCTCGTCCAATAAAGTCAGTTCCAAGCCAGTGTCTCATACTCGGGCCTGTTGCCTTTGAAATATATGGATCAACACCTGACATTGGTTCATACATAGGGTTTATTTTGGGCGGAATGAAACTGGATATAGCCATAAGTGCAAAAACGGCAAGGAGAACCATGCCTATTTTTCCTAAAATACTTTTTTTATAGATTGACCAGCCTTCAAGAAAACGGTTAATCCAGTGAGGCCTTATTACATTTTTGTTATCAGTGCTTAATTGAGCTGCATTCATCGGTTTTTCCGTCAATATCTAATTCTTGGATCGAGGTATGCATAAAGAATGTCTACCACGAGGTTTGAAATAAGAACGACAATGGCTATAAGCAGAAACGATGCCAGAGCCAGAGGGTAATCGTTG
>JAGYNZ010000075.1 GCA_018399745.1 Deltaproteobacteria bacterium
CTTTTAGGCTCTTTTGGTTAAAACATTTCCAAAGATAATACGTAGTTTAGATAGCCATCTTATACCTAAAAAAGCATGTTTAATGCTTGACAATGTATAGAAAGAAAAATAAAAGTTGGAAAGGGATGATTTTAGCGCGGCTAAATTACTATATCGTGAGAAAGCTTTTGTGAAAGCTTTAGCTAAAAAATCAACCGTCGAATTCGGAACCAAGCACTCAAGCGCCTAAATAATCTGAGTAAAAATGATATGTGGGAGTGTGTCAAAAGGACAAGGTGTAGCGCAAATATTCTTCACTATTTAAGGGGAAGATTTAAGGGTACCTTTGAAAGCCTAAAAAAAGTTACCGTAATCTTAGCCTTTCTTTCCCCCAATATTTCTTGGATCCTCATTCAAAAATACATGATACCTCCTCGTTGTCAGAACTTTTTTTCATTATGAAAATGCACATTAACTATTTCATTATTCACAGCTTTGCGAGGAAATCCATTCTGCCCAAAAAAAACAGCAAGCTGATTGGCATACTATATCAAAACCTTTAAGTTATTTCGGAATCACAGACCCGCAATTTACTTAATCTTTAATGTAAGTTATTGTTTAAAAACGAAGATGTTAGGTCAGTAGGACGTTTATTTATAAACTTCAATTAAATGATAATTTTTATAAGTAATTTCCTGAGGAATTTCAACGATGTTTTAACAAAAAAGGAGGTAAAGAAATGAAAAGGAAGCGAGCTATTAGAAACCACTCTTTAATACCATTAGCTGTATTAGCAACAATAATTTCATTGAGTGTCATATCTGCTGCATGGGGAGCAGAATGGCCCAAGGATTTAACGGTCGTCTCACCAGCTCCGGGTGCCTCGGCCCACATGGTAATGGTCGGTTTTGGCAAGGTTGTTCCAAAGTATACTCCTGTAGAAAACTGGATTGTACAGCCTTTAGGAGGCCCTAATGTATGGTTACCTTTGATGAAACAGGGTAAGTGCGATTTTGGGAATCATAATGCTGCAGACATAGCAAATGCGTTCCTAGGGCGCGGACTTTATAAAAAAATGGGTCCCCAAGATGTTCGGACTGTTGTAGCTGGACATGATTATATGTTTATGTTCTGGACAACTCCTGACAAAAATATAAATTCCATAGCGGATCTTAAAGGCAAAATTGCGTACATAAAACTTAAAGCAAACCCCATGTTTACAGAAATGGCAAAAAACCAGCTTGGGTCAGCGGGGCTAACGTTTGATGATCTAAAATCTGCTTTAGCATTTTCAAGCATAGGGGAAGCTATCAGGGGTTTAATTGAAGGGAGGGTAGATGCTATACTTTACCCGGTGGTTCCTGGTGCTGTTATGCAAATCAATGAAGCGAAGGGGGAGTGTGTATTTGTCAATCTTACCAAAAAGCAGGCTGAATATGTAGCCGACAAGATGGAGGGGTACTACATAGATGATATCCCCGTGAATGACCCTCGTTTTCGCAATAAAAAAGCCGTGCCCAATGCGGTATGTTATCAGCAAGCCCTGTTTACACCGGCCCGTATGGACTCGGATATTATTTATGGCGTAACTAAGGCCATCTATGATCACAGCGATGAATTTTCTGATACGCATCCCGTAGCAAAATACTGGTCTCTAAAGCACCGACCTGTTTCGCTTGCAGTGCCATATCACGAGGGCTCCATTAGATACTTTAAGGAAAAGGGATTGTGGACTGCAGAAGCCCAAGCCTATCAAGATAAGATGCTTAACAGGCAAAAACAACTTTTAAAATGAAATAGGCAAAATTACCCACCTTAATGTTGCGTGATAAAGGGAGTTTTTGTTTGCCCGCACGATAGGAGACTCAGTCGTTATGAAACAGTTTGAAATTGGGGCAGGCTGGAAGGATCAGAGACTAAGGTCAAAACTAGCTTTTTTTGTGGCAAGTGTTTGGTCTTTATATACCCTTGCCTATGTCTCTAATGTCTTTTTCTACTTTGATTTGGTTATTGCCCCGATCAGTCATCGGGCCATTAGTTCTGGACTTATTTGCATCTTGGTATTCCTGTTAACTGCCCCAAAAAAGGAGATGTCAAGGGAGACGCTTAGATGGTATGACATTCTACCGATCTTGGCTATTCTTATTGGTTGCACCTATATAGTTATCAAGGGTGATGACTTAGTAGCTGAAGGGAGAATAATAGCATACACCTTTGAAATTATATTAGCCGCATTGCTGTTTTTGTCAGTCATTGAGGCAACACGACGTACTGTTGGCTGGATACTGCCTTCCCTGGTTATCTTCTTTTTTTTCTATGCTGTTTACAGCAATAACTTCCCGGGCTTTTTGCACAGTACAGGTTTTTCTTACTCTATGATCTTTGGGTGGATGTATCTGAGCGAAGAGGGATTTTGGGGTATGATCATTGGTATTGTGTCAACTATTGTCGCTGGATTTATTATCTTTGGGGGATTCCTCAGAGCATTAGGCGTAAGCCAATTTTTTAATGAACTTGCTCTCTCTACGGTTGGCTTTATGAGGGGTGGGCCAGCTAAGGCGGCAGTTATCGCAAGCACTCTATTTGGCAGCATATCAGGGTCTATAGCAGCGAATGTCGCTACAACAGGCCAAATCACCATTCCCATGATGAAAGACACCGGGTATGATAGCAATTACGCTGGAGCTGTGGAGGTGGTAGCCTCCACTGGAGGCATGTTTACGCCACCGATTATGGGGGCGACCGCCTTCCTCATTGCAGAATTTCTCAACATTACATACTGGAGTGTGGTTATCGCCGCGTTTCTTCCCGCCCTAGCGTATTATGCTACATTGTTTGTACAGATAGATTTGGAGGCCGTAAAAAAAGGGCTTAAAGGTTTGCCCAAGGAAGAACTGCCTTCGCTGAAAAAAACATTGTTAGGTGGCTGGCAATACTTGCTTCCTTTTGTGCTCCTCATTTTTCTTTTAGGCATTTTGAGATATTCGGCCGAAACATCAATTCTATACACTATAGGGGCTTTGATAATTGTAGGTTTCTTTAAAAAGAAAAGCAGGTTGACACCAAAAAAACTCTTTACCGCCCTGGAGGATTCAGCCAGGGGCATGATGTCAATTGCTCCTCTTTGCACTGCTATCGGTATACTTGTTGGTTCTATATCGATAACAGGAGCTGGAACGGGTTTTACCTCACAACTCCTCACCATAAGCAGCGGTAATCTGGAAATACTCTTAATTTTAACGGCAAGCGCTGCCTTTATACTAGGTATGGGCATGACTGCCGTATCCGTTTATATATTAACAGTTGTTTTGCTCGCTCCCGCCTTGATAAAAGCTGGAGTGGAGCCTATTTCCGCTCATATGTTCCTATTTTACTTCGGTTGTCTTTCATTTATGACCCCACCAGTAGCGATTGGCGCATATATTGCCGCTGGCATCTCTGGTGGTAACCCCTGGAAAACAGGTTTCCGAAGTGTACGCTTAGGAATCGCAGGTTTTTTAGTGCCCTGGGCATTTGTTTACGACCCCGGTATTTTGATGCTTGGATCTCCGTTACAAATAATTTCAAGTTTTTTCTTTATATCATTAGGTGCAATGGCAATTGCTGTAACTTTTGAAGGTTTTCTTATTACTAAAAAGGAAAGCGAAGAGA
>JAGYNZ010000076.1 GCA_018399745.1 Deltaproteobacteria bacterium
ATACCCTCCAGTGTACTCCCATCTATTGAATCCACAATATTATGTTGCTAAAATGTGACTATTTAAATAATATTCGGGGGTTTATGAATATATTTAGTAAAATTGACTTACAAGATGTTATTTGCTTACTGGGTCTCTGTTTCCTCGGTACTGGTTTATGGTGGCTGGAGCCGTGGATTTCATTTGTTGTTGTCGGTTCAATTCTTATTTTGCTCAGCGTTGTGCCTGACATAATGATTGCTAAACAGCATAAAAAAGGCAGGTAGATGGGTTTTCTTTCTCGTATCATTGTAAACAACAAGGCCCGGTCCCCTGCTCCTGAAGATGATTCATGGTATATTCCATTAATCGGTAAGGTCAAGTCAGGTGTAGACGTGAACGGGTTCACAGCTCTTAATTTTTCTGCTGTGTGGCTTGCAGTCATGTTCATTTCACAAACAATCGCATCTCTCCCTTTTCAGCTCTACCGTAATGAAGGCAACAGGCGCGTTAAGGCTGTTAACCATCCCTCTTATAAAGTAATTCATAAATTTCCGAACCCATATATGCCGGCGATGACATTTTGGGAAACAATTTTGGCGCATGCAGTTTCTTGGGGTAATGGTTATGCTGAAAAAACTTACAATGTGGCCGGGAGAGTAAGTAATTTGTGGCCTATCCCTCCAAACAGATGTAACCCGGTGATGCGTAATGGGAAAATAGAGTATGATGTTACGGTCAACAATGAGATATTCACCCTGCCCCGGGAAAGGGTCTTGCACATTCCAGGAATGAGCTATGACGGATTTAAAGGCTATTCGGTTGTAACAATGGCCCGGGAGTCCATTGGGCTTGGTATGGCAGCTGAGGAATTCGGATCTCGGTTTTTTGGTCAAGGGGCACATCCCGGAATGGTTGCAAAACATCCTGGGCGACTTGGCGCAGAAGCTCACGAAGCCCTGGAAAAGAGTTTGAAAAAGAATTATGAGGGTTTGGGCCATGCGCACAGAATGATGTTGCTTGAAGAGGGCATGACCCTTGAGAAAATAGGGTTGCCGCAAAAAGATAGTCAATACCTGGAGACCAGGGAGTTTCAAATCACAGAAATCGCCCGGTGGTTCAACTTGCCACCCCACATCCTTAAGGATCTAACCAGGGCGACTTTTTCGAACATCGAACATATGGGTCTTGAACTTGTAAAATATTCCCTAAGACCTTGGATGGTTAGAGTAGAGCAACATTGTGATCTTCAGCTTTTATCAAAAACATCCCAGGGAACGTATTACCACAAATGGAATGCAGAAGGGCTACTCCGGGGAGATACGCAAGCCAGGGCGGAGTTTTACAAGGCTCTTTGGAACATGGGTGCAGTTAATATCGATGAGATAAGGGAAAAGGAAGATATGGACCCGTTACCTGACGGACAAGGCAAGGTGCATTTCATACCGCTTAATACAACAACACTTGAACGTGCTATTTCTGGAGAAACGGAAAACACAGACCTGGTTGAGCAAGGAGATGAAGATGAAACATTTTAGAATTTTCAACCGGAAAGGCTCATCGCCGGGGTATCAGATCAACAAAAAGAAAGATGAGCAGGAAATTTTTATTTATGATGAGATCGGGGCTCCAGGTGGTTTCTGGGGTGTTGATCCTGAACAGTTTGCAAAAGATATGAATGAGTTGTCAGGTCCGGTAAAAATCAGAATCAACTCTCCTGGCGGATCTGTCTTTGGCGGAATGTCAATTTACAATTCTATCCAATCTTATGAAGGAGAGACGACCACCATTGTTGATGGCCTTGCCGCGTCTGCTGCGTCTTACATTGCAATGGCGGGAGACAAGGTTAAAATAAACCAGGGCGCTTTTTTGATGATCCATGAAGCCTGGTCTATGGCAGTTGGCAATTCCGCAGATTTCAGAAAAGAAGCGGAATTGCTCGACAAAATAGATAGTCAGATTGCAGGGTTTTATTCTAAAAAAACCGGAAAGGAACTTTCTGATATCCAGGATATCATGACTGATGAAACATGGTTTACAGCTGACGAGGCCTTTGAGTTTGGCCTTGCTGATGAAGTAATTGAAAAAATAAAGCCGGCAGAAAATCTTTTTGATCTGTCCGTTTTTGATAATGTGCCTGACAAGCTGGTCAATTCTGAGGACTGCGAGACGCAGAGACCAAAAGACTTTGAGACAGCACTGCGTGACGCTGGAATGTCCAGGCGAGAAGCTAAAGCAGTTTTGGCGGAAGGGTTAAAGGCGATTGCAGAGCCTGAGCCAGAACCAATAGAAACAAAGGCCAATTACAAGGATCGCGATATACTTATGGCGGATTTTGAATTGGCATTATTGGAATAGGAGACACACAATGCTTACTAAAGAGCAAATTCAGGCCAAAATCCAGATTCTCCAGGACAGGTATGCGGTCATCAAAGATATGACCGACGAAGACTATACCGATGAGGTTCGGGCAGAGCTGGGCGAATTAATCAAGAACATCAAAGGACTCAAGAGAGATCTGTCAATGGTAGAAGAGGGCGAAGGTATCATGAATGAACTAAACAAACCTGAGCCTGAGGACCCGCTTTTCAACAAAATGCATGATGAAGACACCAAAGACAAAAAAAACAAAGGTAAAGAGCATTACGAGATCCCCCGGCATGAATACAAAGACTTCGGCGAACAGCTTGTGGATGTTTATACCGTAGCCAACGTCAATGCCATGTCTGACCAGCGGCAGGCCGCTGTAAAAAGGCTGGAAGATATTAGGAACGCTGCAACCGGTATTGGGGAAACCGTTCCGTCTGATGGCGGATTTTTGTTACAGACAGACTTTGTATCAACCTTGATGCGTGATGCGTATGAAACCGGCATGCTGGTAAAAGAGTGCTCACCTCTTCCCATTTCCTCATCCAGCAATAGTGCGAAGATCCCCGGCATTGATGAAACCAGCCGGGTCAATGGGTCCCGGTGGGGTGGGGTTCAGATGTATTGGGAAGGAGAAGGTGACGAAATCACGGCAAGCAAGCCCAAGTTCCGCGAGATCGACGTGCGGCTGCGTAAACTGACTGGTCTATGTTACGCCACAGATGAAATGCTCCAGGATGCT
>JAGYNZ010000077.1 GCA_018399745.1 Deltaproteobacteria bacterium
CTCCGTGTTTTTTTCCAAGTCCTTGGAAGATATATTCTGAATGTTGTCCCCTTTTCAGGTTCACTATCAACAGAAATACAGCCATGATTTTGCTTCACAATGCCAAAGACGGTGGAAAGACCAAGGCCTGTACCTTGCCCGCTTTTTTTGGTAGTAAAAAATGGCTCAAATACATGCATCTGCGTGGACTTGTTCATACCCTTGCCTGTATCTTTCACGGTAAGCATTACATAAGGGCCCAGCATAGTTTCTACACCCTGATCCCTAAAGTTGTCTTTATCTAGCACTACGTTGGCTGTTTCAATAGTGAAAGTTCCGCCTTCAGACATGGCATCGCTCGCATTAACTGCCAAATTCATTACTACCTGCTCAATCTGACTTGGATCCGCCTCTATTTTCCACAGTGCAGGTTCCAATATTACTGTTATATGGATATTCTCTCTAACCAACCTTCGGAGCATTTTTTCTGACCTACTCACCGCTTCGTTAAGGCTTAGGACGGTTGGCTCAATTAATTGTTTTCTACTAAAGGCAAGGAGCTGGTGTGTGTGAGAGGCAGCCCTTTCTCCAGTTTCTTTTATATCTTTTAGGTATTTGTAAAAACGGGAGTCTTTTTTTATGTTCATAAGGGCAAGATCGGCATTTCCTATGATAACTGTGAGCAGATTGTTAAAGTCATGAGCTACACCTCCTGCGAGAATACCAATAGCCTCCAGTTTTTGGGATTGTTGTAGCTGGACCTGGAGTTTCTTTTGCTCTGTGATATTTACAGCCACTATAATCTGCCCCCTGGATGGGTCCTCAAGGTCTATATATGATGCTCCAAGAAAGCAATCAACCACAGTACCATCCACCCTGAGCCATCTTGTTTCCACTCCACCGGATCCTTTAGCTTCAGCCCCCGCAGAAAGCGTTTCTTCAACACGGTTATATTCCTCATCGTCTGGATAAAGAATCCTAAGGCGTTTAGCTAACAAATCAGGCTGCACATAGCCGACTAAACGATACATCGCCTCATTAACCCACTCCAGCCTGCGGTTTTTAACTAAGGCAATTCCCGCAGGGGAAGCTGAAAGAATCGCCTTAAGCATCTCTTCTGTCTTAACCTTATCCGTGATGTTTCTGCTAACCTGAATACACTTTACTATAGTGCCTGTTTCGTCTTTGAGGGGCACGGCATAGGCATCCCAATAGGTCTCTCCTTCTATACCTTTTGAAAAAGCATGATGAACCACAGCATGTTCGATGCTTCCGGATTCAAGGGCCTTTACTGTTGCGCAATCAGAACAGGGGGCGTTTCTATCCTGAAAAACCTGGCAACAGGTTTTCCCTAATAAATCCTCCGGAGTTACATTGAGATCGTTGCCCACTTTTTTATTTGTCCAGATAATTTTCATATCAGTGTCAACAATCCTGATCCGATCGATTGAAGCATCAAGAATTGCTTTTTTCTCTGCCTCACTCTGGCGAAGCACCTCTATTGACTTCTTGAGATTAGTAATATCGAGAAGTGAACTAACGCCTCTTTTAATTCCAGGGATTATTGCTATCCTATTCAGTTTCCCCCTTTTCTTCTTCGGGGCCATATTTCGCCTCCTCAGCCAGCGTTTTCCAGTGGATATTAATCCCCTAACCTCACAATATTCACCCCTCATTCATCATTCCTTTCCAAGACCTCTCTCACTTTGCGTGCCAAACCGTCGGGCCTGAAGGGTTTCTGAATGAATGCAATTCTTTTCTCCAACACCCCGTGATGCACAATGGCGTTGGCCGTGTACCCCGACATGAACAGGGCCTTGAGGTCCGGATAAAGGGATTGAAGCTGCTCGGCCAGCTCGCGGCCGTTCATCTCCGGCATGACCACATCGGTCAACAAAAGGCCAATGTGGCCCTGATGCACCTTGGCCGACTCCATCGCCTCGTCTCCGTTTGAGGCCTCAAGGACCGTGTATCCATACTGTTTAAGAACTCGAACGGTAAACTTGCGAACCACCTCATCGTCTTCCGCCACCAGGATGGTTTCCGAGCCTCGGATTTCTGCTGCGTCTCCTTGTGCCTTTGCTCTTTCAGAAACCGCTTTCTCCACCACCGGCATGTAGATCTTGAACGTCGTCCCCTGACCCGGCTCGCTGTAAACCCAGATATTACCGCCACTCTGTTTGACGATTCCATAAACCGTTGAAAGGCCCAGGCCCGTTCCCTTTCCTATCTCCTTGGTGGTGAAAAAGGGCTCAAAGATGTGGGTCTGCACCTCCTTTGTCATGCCCTCTCCCGTGTCGCTCAGCGCCATTATCACATAAGGGCCCGGCCTCACCTCGATATGGTCGTTCGCATACGCCTCGTCCAGATCCACGTTTCCGGTCTCAAGGGTTAGCTTCCCGCCCGCCGGCATGGCGTCTTGGGCATTGACCGCAAGGTTCATGATGACCTGCTCCATCTGCGAAGCGTCCGCCTCGACCCGGCTCAGATGGGGTTCCAGATGGACTTCAAACTTGATATCCTCACGGATCATGCGGCGGAGCATCGTTTCCATATCCCGGACAATGTCGTTCAGGTTCATGACCTCCGGTTGAAGGACCTGCTTCCGGCTGAAGGCCAGGAGCTGGCTGGCTAGGGAGGCGGCTCGGTCCCCGGCCGCTTTGATGTCTTGCAACATCTCGTAAAGAGGCGTGTCCCTGTCCATATCTATGATCGCCATTTCTGAGTTGCCGATGATGGCGGTCAAAAGGTTATTGAAGTCATGGGCAATGGGGCCAGTGAGCCTGCCGACAGACTCCAGCTTCTGAACCTGAAAAAACTGCTGTTCCAAATTCTTCCGCGTGGTGATATCTCTGGCCACTGAGACTACGGCCACTACCTGACCCTCGCGAATCAAGGGCGCTCCGCTGACTTCACCCCATATCATTGTGCCCTCCCTGGTTATGAACTGGTACTCGGTCGAGCTGATCCTTTCTCCTCCCAGGACGCGCATGGTGTCAAAGGCGGCCTCCTCCAGGTATTCCGGCGCCAGTAGATTCAGATCCTGAAAAGGCCTGCCGATCAGT
>JAGYNZ010000078.1 GCA_018399745.1 Deltaproteobacteria bacterium
ATATCCATTCAGCACCACAAGATATCATCAACCTCAAAAACCGGTGATATGTCTGTAAACCATCTGATTAATCTACGATAAACCCCCTCCCCTTTTCTTTTGTTAATGAATATGAGATAAAGAGCTTTGCTTAACATAGATCTTGCTATCTTGACTTTTTTTAGCCCCAAGATGTAGTATAAATACTAGATTAGTGGGGATAGGGTCATTCCCGAAAAGGAGCTTCCCTAAACTCCCTGCCCCACTTCCTATCTTTTAGGGGTTGCGGTAGGGGGTAACGCAATGAAAAAGTTAAACAATCAAAAACTGATTAAAGAAAAAGGCGAAAATGAGAAGGAATTGTACAGAGTGGCGAGAGAGGCTAAGATCACTGGCTTCATTAAGCCAATTGACTTATTAGGTATCTTAATAAGAGAAAGATCTTATATTGATGTTGTGCCACATCTGCCAGAAGCTTTTTTTATGCATTATTTTAAAGGACCCAAAAAATATGATGCTAAAGAGAATAAGGTTGAGTTTTGGCAAGATCTACTCCGAAGGTGGTTAGGATTAGAACCCGATACAGTCAAAAAAAGATTTCATCCAATTCAATATATTTCTTGCTACCGATATAATGATGGTAATTGGGAAAAATTAGACCGCAAAGAACATAAGTACGATTTTATGAACCAATACTTTAAGGATTATATAAATTTGAGTGAATTTGAGGAATATATAAAAACAGTCGAAAAAATATATCAAATACAATTTCCATTGCCTGAGAGTTTATATTCTAATGAAGCTCATGAAGATAGCACTGTCCAAGGGGAACCTCTGTCAACTGTTTTTCCCTGCAAGCCAGGTACCAAATGGGAAAATATAACTATTACCCTGGTAGCTAATGATATGGTTAGAATAAAGACACCTCAAGGTGAAGGCCGATTTACTTATCATGAATTGGGACTAAGTGATAAGCGTAAGGGAGATGAGCCCAAAAAGGCACTGTGGGGATTATTTAAACTCTTTGCTGAAAAGAATAATTTCATTTCCCGAGAAAACATTGAATATGATCCTATGTTACCAGATACGGCTAAAAGGCTAAATGCACATTTGAAAAAACTCTTTGGGATTCAAGACTCAATTTATAAAGGTCATTACAAAAAAGAAGGGGGATATAGAACTAAAATTAAATTCTCAGATCCAAGGCAATCTACAATCATTAGTAAGTCTGCGGATAAGGATGAAAATGCACAATATATCAAAGAGATATTTCAAGAAGCAGATAAGTTAGATATAAGTCGAATTGGTGCATCACAAAAGAAAAAATATACAAAAGATTAAATTTCACTATCAAAAGGAAATTTCCTTTTGACCTACCAAAAAATCTTCATTTTTTTATTTAAGTAAATCAACCACATAGAAAAAATATTTGTCTAATTTCCCTTTCATTTAGGTATTTCCCAATTAGTGACTAAAGAACAATAATAATGTTAATGGGAGGTTTAATATGATTTCACCATTAAGAGAGAAGCGTTTTTTTGACGAGTTATCCATATATGACTTAAGCCAAAATACGGGGATAGATCCATCTAAGATTTCTTTGATCGAAAGAGGATATAAGGCGCCAAGTGCTGATGAGAAGAGAAAAATAGCCAAGGCCCTAAATTGCGATGTAACAGATATCTTTCCAGAGGAAAAGGTTGGAAATGGGTAAGCAATCAATCATCGAAAAAGAATTCCAGGCTAGGCAAGCTCAACGTTTTAGAAAAAGCGAGGCTGTACCATTGAGGCGAGTGATAAAGGAAGTTCTTATGGATCTGTATTGTAAAGGGGTTTTACCAAAAGAGGTCGCTCAGAAGCTCTATAATCTTCTCAAACTAAAAAAGACATGATGAAACAGACGATACAGAACTATTTCAAGGGTAACTATTTAACCTTCTATTCAAAATACCTAACCAAGGTGAAAAAGATAGGTGGTGAAGAATATCAAGCCCTCTGCCCCTTCCATGAGGATAAAAACCCGTCTTTTAATTTCAGTAATGAGACAGGTCAATATTACTGCCATGGCTGTGGGAAGAAGGGGGACGCAATCCATTTCTATGCAAAGATCAATAGCCTGGACACCAAGCGGGATTTTGGGAAGATCCTTAGAGACATAATAAGTGCTTTTGATATTCCTTTTAAAGAAGAAAAACCCCACATTGTTGAAACCTATGATTATACAGATGAGGATGGTGTTTTTATTTTTCAAGTATGCAGAATGCAGCCTAAAGACTTTCGACAAAGGCGACAGGGCAGCAATGGTACTTGGATATGGAATTTAAAGGGCATCAAGACGGTACTTTATAACCTGCCCCAGGTGTTGAAAGCTAATGAAGTCTTTATTGTTGAAGGGGAAAAAGATGCAAATTCACTTATTGATTTAGGGTTGACCGCTACTACAAACCCGATGGGCGCTAGAAAATGGAAAGAGAGTTACAATGAGGCATTAAAAGACAAGGACATTATTCTAATACCGGATAATGACATTGAGGGCAAAGAGCACATGATCCAGGTGGCACAATCTCTTAATGGCACTTCAAAGAGTTTAAAATTTTTAGAACTGCCGGATCTGCCGAGCAAAGGGGATGTATCAGACTTTATTTCTAAATTCACAGACAAACAAGAAGCAGCGGAAAAACTATCCATAATGATTGAAGGTGCAGCTCCCTATAAACCACCCAAAAAGGCCACCATTGAAGATGTCATTTTATCAGCTAAAGATTTTACCAGTCTTGACATACCATATAAAAAACAACTCTTAAACCCCTGGTTGACAGAGCAGTCAATTACTCTGATAAGTGGATGGCGAGGCACGGGAAAGACCTGGTTAGCGCTTTCAATAGCAGATGCGGTTAGCAAGGGTAAAACCTTTGGTCCC
>JAGYNZ010000079.1 GCA_018399745.1 Deltaproteobacteria bacterium
CGTCAAACGGCTGGAAAATGAGTGAGATCATACAAGAGACATGGGATCAGGTACAAAAACGCGATTGGATAGCCAACCCCGAGGATGGACGGTAATGGTCGCCGCACTTAAAGACTTCGAGACATTTCGCTGTCACCGCCTACACGCCACCATATCTATTGACACTTGCCTTGCCAGACAGCGCAAGGCCAGGGACGCCTACAAGTCTTATAGCAACACGTACATAGGCGAGGCGGCTTACAGCTGTATGCTGTCGTGTCTGGACTGTGAGCAGGGATCTGGAATAGCAAAAATAAATCCTCCGATATCGGAACAGGAGAAACCGAAATTGAAAATAGTTCCAAAAAGGCAAAAACGAAAACTTCCAATTCACCAAATAGATTGGGATGATCTGCGGGTAGGTTGGAACATGCGGAACGGTAAAAAGTGGACATCCACTAAGCAATGGCTCGGGTACCTTTACCGCCGTAAACCAAACATACACGCAATGGCCAAGATGCTTGGTGTGTCTGATTCGGCGCTGTCAAAGCGTCTACGTGACGATGGTATTATTGAAACTAAACGGGGTCCGTCAGGCAAGCAGATATTCGTCAGCATTCCAGAAGAACGCATGGCGACTATGACGAAACTGGAGATTGCACGTGAAACAGGCTTGAGTGTCGGGACAGTAGAAAGTTTAATATATCGGCATGGCAGACGCTATCAGATGGCAGGATCATGGCGGAATAAAGGAGCAGGTAAATGAATGCTTTATGGATGATCGCCCTGTTTACGAGTGGCGTCTTAATCGGCATGTGCGTAGTGCTAATAGTCATGTACCTGTTTTGCCAGATGCCAGGAGACCGCGATGGAATGCGATAGTAAAAACAGTGTCGCTCAGGTAATCCGTATCTGTTGCGACAGCCGTAAAGGTGAGTGCCCGTATTATATGCACATCAAAGACGAACAGCAAAACCTGGATCTGCATCTGTGTTTGAGGAAAGCTGATGAAATCCGTAACGATTCGTAACCCGCAAGGGCAGCTGTTGTTCAAGGCTTTGCACCGCAAAAATGGCACAATCGAGATTACGCGCATTGCTAATTGGAAGGACGTTATCATAGACGTTCGAGATGATTATGGATGTAAGGTATGGCTTGAAGGTGCGAAAGAAAGGATGGTTGTAATATGAAAAAGCTTAGGATCATAGGTGAATGGCCAAAGGACATCCCCGAAAACTGGGAATTATGGAATGCACCAAGACCAATTTACGGGGCAAGGGAATGGAGCGGGGATTTTGGGCATGGATGTTTTTATGCCGCAATAGATCCTGATGATGAATTTGCAGAACGATGGCGACAAAACAACATCGACCTTGACGCCTGGAAAATTGAATACGTCACAGAAGACGAAGCTGTACAAATGGTCAAAGACTATTACACGCAGATATATCCAGAGGATATCGATCTGCTGAATGATGCTTCACGGGATCTACTGCTGGAGGGATTTTATGAGCACTGTGCCATTGTTGAAACCGCCTAAAGGCTTCCGGTCCTGGCTGCATTACGCAGTCGAAACAATGGATACGCGCCTTCTGCATGTTGAGTCCCTGTTCTCCGATGACGAATGGGGGAGAGAAAACAAGCCTGTTTCGCGTGAAAAGTTTCAGGAAGCGGCAAGAAAGGAACTGGAGGAATATGAAAATCAATCTAAGAGTAGCAATTAATATCGGACCCAAAACTCCATTGAAGATCGAAGTCTGGTCAATGGCCGTTGATAAGCGCACTGTAACAGTGGATGGCAATGAAATATCCGATGTCGCAATGGCAAAAGCCGTCGAAGATGCGCTTCGTAACGATATTATTCCGGCGATGTTTAAGAGGCCATTAATAATGGTAAATTCATGGTATGACCACTACCCAATTGACGAAATCGAACTTGACGAGGGTTGGCGTGAGGATGCGGAAGATGAGCGAAGGGAGAATAGAGCTTGACTGAAAAAACATATACCAGAAAAGAAATCCTCCAGATATGCCTGGAGTACGTCAAAAACCTCGATGCACACACTACGTTTACACGCGATGCTATGATCCGCGCTCTGAACGTCGGCATGGATGCCGTGATTGAAGTGGAGAATAGAGCTTGACAACCGCCGCGTCATATGCCTTTGATAGCCCCCGGAGAGGGGGTGAATTTGTCATGCCGGTATCTCGATGGGGGATTGTCGGTTATAACGACAAGAGAGACGTATGGTACGTCAAGGGTAAATGGCAAGGCCAAAGGCTATATTACAGCACATATCAAAGCATTTTAGGGCATAGGGCCTGTAAGACTGAAACAGAGGCAAGAGACCTCCAGTTGCTTATAAGCAGCGAGATGGAAAAAGGTCTATTCAATCCGCTAAGATACAAGAAATCAAAACCCTATCACATTAAAAAGTATACGGAATCCTGGCTTGAATCTATAACATCAGATGTGGCCTATGCGACCTGGAAAGCCTACCGCGCGGCAACCCACTATATTATCAACGGCCTTGGTGATATTTACATTAAAGACCTGAATTACAAAGAAATAAAGCAGTGGTTGTCTAATCTTCCTTTAGATTTGAAAACCAAGAAGAATTACCAAGGCGTTTTGATACGGATGTTGAAAGATGCCTTACGCAATGGGGATATAGACCAGTTGCCTCA
>JAGYNZ010000008.1 GCA_018399745.1 Deltaproteobacteria bacterium
GGTAGTTCATTTAGTTTAATGTCTATAACGCTGTGTCTGAATGAACTTCATGGCTGAAATAATTGATGGATTGAAACGACAAAGATCTTCCGAAACAAAAGGGAGCGTATAAAAATCTTCCTCAAAGGCCCTTGTGGCTCCGCCTCTGGGCCAATATCTTTCTCCACTTGTCCAGTCGTTCCTTGATAACACCTTCATGCCCCCGGTTTGTGGGCCTGTAGTAGATACGTTCTCGAAGCTCGGTAGGAAAGTACCCCTGCTCTACCAGTGCCTCGGGATAGTCGTGGGCATAGCGGTAGTCCTTTCCGTATCCGATTTCCTTCATGAGTTTTGTGGGGGCGTTTCTGATGTGCATGGGAACCGGCAGGGTGCCGAATTTCCTGGCATCGGCCTGAGATTCTCCAAAGGCAACATAGACCGCATTACTCTTGGGTGCAGTGGCCAGATAGACTGCTGCCTGGGCCAGGGCCAGTTCACCTTCCGGAGATCCGAGGAAGTCATAAGTCTTCAAGGCGTCGATTGACAGGGACAGTGCCTGGGGGTCTGCATTACCTACGTCTTCTGATGCGAAGCGTATCATGCGCCGGGCGATGTAATGAGGGTCCTCTCCTGCGGTCAGCATGCGCGCCATCCAGTAAAGGGCCGCATCAGGGTCACTGCCCCTGAGGCTTTTGTGGAATGCGGATATCAGGTTGTAGTGTTCCTCTCCGGACTTGTCGTAGCGCAGGGCCTTCCGCTGTATGGCTTCTTCTACCAGCGGCAATGTAATAGTCGCCCCTTTGCCTTCAGGCCTGGCTGATACAGCGAGTTCCGCCGCAATTTCAAGATTGTTCAGCAATGTCCTGCCGTCGCCGTCCGAACGCTGGACCAGGCAATCTGCCGCCTCGGGATCAATGGAAAGCTCAAGACCTCCAAGCCCCCTTTCAGTGTCGGTAAACGCCCTGTTCAAAATGACATCGAGGGCCTCTTTGTCCAAGGAGTTGAGTACCAGGACCCTGCATCTTGAAAGTAAAGGGGGGATGATTTCAAATGACGGGTTTTCCGTAGTGGCACCGATCAGGGTAATAAGGCCGCTCTCCACATGGGGGAGAAACGCGTCCTGCTGGGCCTTGTTAAAGCGGTGTATCTCGTCAACAAAAAGGATGGTATGTGGCCCGTTGTTTTTTGTGTTTACCTTTGCATCCTCTATGACGATCCTGAGTTCTTTCACGCCTGAAAGGACCGCGGAGAATGATACGAAGTTGGCCTCTAGTCGCCGCGCAAAAATCCTGGCAAGGGTGGTCTTGCCACATCCTGGAGGTCCCCAAAGGATCAGGGAAGGTATGGTCCCCCTTTCGATCAGGGTGTTCAGGATCTTGTCCTGGTTCAGAAGGTGCCCCTGACCTACGAATTCATCAAGGTCTTTTGGCCTGAGCCTTTCGGCAAGTGGGATTCGGGTCAAAAATTACCTCCGCTTTTAAGGCTCCTTCCTTCCATTCTATAATATGCGGTTTTCCATGGTCGCCTGGCAAATACAAAGGCGGCAATTACTGTCAGGAATATCCAGTTCCATCCGATCAGGATAAGCGAAGTCCATGAGTAGCCTCCGTAAGGCTGTTTGATTTCGGCGTACAGATCACCAATGAGAACTATTCCCAGCACAGATGGAACAAAGTATTTAATTATGATATCCCATGAATATCCCAGTTTTATGGAAGAAATAGAGTTTACGTGTTTTCTGAGATTTCTGGTATCGAAGAGCCAGCCGACAAGATGACATTCCGCAATACCCACGACTATGAGCCCGTAATGAGTGATAAAATGATCCGCTATATCCAGCCATAGCAGGCCGGCCTGGGTAGTAAAGATTATGGAGCCAAAAAAGCCAAGTATTGTTACCAGGGTTATGAGGGGTTTTCTGCTGAAGCCAAACTTGTCAACCGTTGCGGAGATAAAGGCCTCGATTATCGATATGGACGAGGAGAGCCCTGCTACAACGAGGCACAGAAAAAAGATTGCACCAAAGATGTTTCCCCCGGGTATAAGGCTTACGGCCTTTGGATATGCAACAAATGCAAGGCCTATGCTTTGAGACACAACTTCTGATATGGGTTTTCCCTGTGATGTGGCCATAAAACCCAGGACGGAAAACACGGCAATGCCCGCGAAAAGGGAGTAACCGCTGTTCATGAACGCGGTTAATATCGCGTTCTTTGTTATATTGGCCTTTGCCGGGAGATAGCTTGCATAGGCTATCATGATGCCGAAACCCAGGCTGAGGGTGAAAAAGATCTGGCTGTATGCATCTATCCAGACAGTCGGGTCGAATAATTTTGAAAAATCAGGTTCCAGATATGCCTTAAGACCTTCCATGGAGCCGTCAAGCGAAATTGACCACAAGACAAGCACTGCGGTTAAGAAAAACAGCAGGGGCATAAATATTTTGTTCATGTATTCTATTCCACGACGGACACCCCGGAAGACAATACCCCAGTTTATTAACCAGACGAAAGCCAGTGCCACCAGGACAGGGATTCGTATATTACCTGTCTCAGAGGGAGATTTGCTTAGTGCAAGGAATTGGTTAAAGAAAAAGGCATTGGGATCATCTCCCCAGCCGAGGCTGAAAGAGAGGACAAAGAAGTTCAGACACCAGGAAATAATAACCGTATAGTATAGAACAATACCGAACATCACAAAAATGACCGCCCACCAGCCAAGCCACTCCCATTTTCTGTTTACCTTTGCAAAGGCAAGGGGCGCTGAACCCATACGTTCATGTCCGAGGGCAAATTCCAGTATCAATAGAGGGATCCCTGCTGACAAAAGGGCGACGATGTATGGAATCAGGAAAGCGCCTCCACCGTGGCTGTACGCCATATAACTGAATCTCCAGATATTTCCGAGACCCACTGCAGAGCCCACGGCGGCAAACACAAAACCGAGCTGGCTTTTCCATTGCTCCCTCTGCAATTTTATCAATGCCCCCTGTTCGAAAAATTCGCTCTAGTATGACGTAACTGACGGCTTGATTCAAGTATGTCTTTGCAATAACTCAGATTGAGCTGTCAGCAATTAACGCTTAACTTTGAGAGAATCAATCCCTTACATTAAACTTGGTAATAGCAAAACAGACTGTAAATATTAAACTGCTAATTGACCGCTGAGGTCTGATTACTCAATTTTGGCGGTGGGAGATTCACACCAGGGTGCGAATTTTCCGGAGATTAGGCGTATTTACTGTACGCTGCAGTAATCGGCACATCAGAGCGACATTGGATATCGGGCCTTTCAGCGGGATGATGAGCATCTTGCTAAATCATCACTTAGATGTTACATAGAGCCTCTTTACTGTTTATAACGCACGTTCAGTGAGATCCGGTGGTGCCGCCTGACCATTCAGGCGGTGTAAGGATGGCTTTTGGCTGGACGGATGAAAAACCACATTTATTCAAGGAGAAACTATGGCTTACGTTACAATGAAACAGTTGCTTGAAGCAGGTGTCCACTTCGGGCATCAGACCAGACGATGGAATCCCAAGATGAAGCCTTACATCTTTGGTGCCAGAAACGGGATCTATATTATAGATCTACAGAAGACCGTAAAGCTCTTCAAGGTGGCTTACGATTTTGTGGTAGATACCGTTGCCCAGGGCGGGAAGTTGCTTTTCGTCGGTACTAAGAAGCAGGCCCAGGATTCAATAGTTGAGGAGGCCAACCGATGTTCAATGCCATATGTGAACAGCCGCTGGCTGGGTGGGATGCTTACAAATTTCCAGACCATCCAGAAGGGCATCGATCGTCTGAAACGTCTTGAGGCCATGTTTGAAGATGGCACTGTCGAGCGTTTTCCCAAAAAGGAGGTCCTTCGTATGGATAGACTACGCCAGAAGCTGGATCGCAACCTTGGTGGAATAAAGGATATGGGTACACTGCCCTCTGCTGTTTTTGTTGTTGACTCCAGACAGGAGCAGATCGCGGTAAAGGAAGCCAATAAACTGGGAATTCCAGTGATCGCGATAGTTGATACCAACTGTGATCCTGATGGTATCGATTATATTATTCCGGGCAATGATGATGCCATCAGGGCCATCCGTCTCATTTCATCTTTAATGGCGAATGCATCCCTGGAAGGCATGGAAAAGTTTGCCGAGGCCCAGCAGGCGGCTTCTGATAAAAAAGCTCAAGAGGAAATGGCGGGCGATGATACGGCAGTTGATGGGGAAGCAGCAGTTGGGGAAGTTGCTGCAGTCGAAGATGCCGGTTTTGAGGCAAGTGCCTGACAATAGATCATAGGTCATGGCCTGTGGTTACGGCTATCCGTTTGATTTGATATGTCGCCCGTGACCTGTGACCATTGACCTTTTAGAATAGATTTGGAGGATGGAAATAATGACTCAAATTACTGCTGCAATGGTCAAGGAACTCAGAGAGCGGACCAAGGCAGGTATGATGGACTGCAAGAAGGCACTTCAGGAGTGCGACGGGGATATGGAGAAAAGCTCTGACTGGCTCAGGCAGAAGGGGCTTTCGGTTGCCGCAAAGAGGGCCGGGAGGTCAACCTCAGAAGGCGCTGTACAGTGTTATATTCATGCTGGCAACAAGCTTGGTGTTTTGGTTGAGGTGAACTGTGAGACGGATTTCGTGGCAAAGACAGATCAGTTTATCGGATTTGCAAGAGACGTGGCCATGCATATTGCAGCCACCAATCCTGTCTGCATAAGGCGTGAAGATACTCCTTCGGATCTTATAGAGAAGGAGAAAGAGATTCTTCGCAAACAGGCGGAGGAATCCGGCAAGCCGGCTAACATAATCGAAAAGATCGTTGAAGGTCGCATCGAAAAATTTTACAAGGAAGTATGCCTGCTTGAACAGCCTTTTGTTAAGGATCAGGATATCACTGTCCAGGACCTTTTAAATGAACTCATTGCCAAAACGGGTGAGAATATCAGCATCAGGCGCTTTGTTCGTTTCCAGGTCGGGGTGGAAGCTTAATAATGGCGGGAACCGCTCAGGGATCAACGGGCCATAGACGCATTTTGCTGAAGCTCAGCGGTGAGGCACTGCTGGGGGATATGCCCTACGGGATATCCCCGGCGGTCGTGGATCTCCTTGCCCGAGAAATCGTCAGGGTTCATGGACTGGGCGTTGAAATCGGATTGGTTGTAGGGGGAGGTAATATATTCAGGGGGGTCGCCGGCTCTGCCCAGGGGATGGACAGGACGGCCGCCGATCAGATGGGCATGCTTGCAACGGTTATGAATTCCCTGGCCCTTCAGGATTCATTAAACAGGCACGGCGTCCAGGTAAGGGTGCTGTCAGCTATAGAGGTGGGGCAAGTTGCAGAGCCATTCATAAGAGGAAGGGCCCTCAACCATTTGATAAAGGGCCGGATAGTTATATTTGCCGCAGGGACGGGAAATCCATTCTTTACCACCGATACCGCAGCTGCCCTCAGGGCCCTCGAGATAAATGCCGATGTCCTTTTCAAGGCTACAAGGGTGGACGGTGTCTACGACAAGGACCCGGAGGTCGCCCCTGATGCAAAGAGATATAGCAGCCTGACCTATCAGGATGTTCTTGAAAAGGGTCTTAAAGTTATGGATGCCGCTGCCATATCTCTCGCCAGTGACGCAGGTCTTCCTGTGGTTGTGTTTAGTTTGCAGGTCCCCGGGAACATAGAGCGGGCCGTGAAGGGTGAAAGTGTCGGCACACGGATCGGAGGAGGTGACTGAAAATGAAAAAGGCATGGATCCAAGAGGCGGGCGACAAGATGGATAAGGCCATTGATGCCTTTGAGCGGGATCTTGCTCGAATACGGACCGGAAGGGCTTCTGCCGCCCTGCTGCAGGGAATTAACGTCGATTACTATGGTACCTTTATGCCGCTTAATCAGGTGGCTTCCATTGCTGTGCCGGAGAGCCGCCTTTTGTCCATACAGCCATGGGATATCAATATCCTGAAAGACATAGAAAAGGCCATTCTAAAATCCGATCTTGGTCTCAATCCCTCCAATGACGGCAAGATTATCAGGGTAAATGTACCGCCCCTGACAGAGGAGCGCAGAAAGGAATTGGTCAAAGTAGTAAAAAAGATGGCTGAAGACTGCAGGGTGGCGATAAGGAATATACGAAGAGAGGTTATTGAATTTTTGAAGAACCGGAAAAAGGCCAAGGAGATCTCAGAAGATGATCTCTTCAGGCTCCAGGATGAAGTCCAGAAGATAACTGACGATCATATCATGAAGATAGAGGGGATTATTTCTGACAAGGAGAAAGAGATACTGGAGTTTTGATAAAAAGAACAGCCAAATCATCAGAACTCATTCGGCTGCCAAGACACATTGCCATCATTATGGATGGCAACGGCAGGTGGGCCAAACGTAGAGGATTTCCCAGGATCATGGGCCACCGGCAGGGAGTAAAGGCCGTACGTTCTACAGTCCGTCTATGCAGAGAGTTAAATATAGAAGTTTTGACTTTGTATGCATTTTCACAGGAGAATTGGGGTCGTCCAAAAGAAGAAATAAATGCATTAATGGACCTCCTGTATGATTACCTGAAGAGCGAGCTTGATGAGATGCTCGGAAATCAGATCTCTCTTCGGGCTGCCGGACAGATCGAAAACCTTCCTGAACGTGTCAGGACCTGTCTTCTGGATACCATTGAGAAGACCTCATCCAATACCGCCATGGTTCTTAACCTCGCCTTGAGCTACGGGGGCAGGGCTGAGATAGTAGGGGCGGCCAGAGGCCTTGCGCACCAATGTCTTTCAGGGACCCTTAATCCGGAAGATATAGACGAGTCAATATTCGCTTCAAATCTTCATACAGCCGGGCTTCCTGATCCAGACCTTCTTATTCGCACAAGCGGAGAAAGCAGGCTCAGTAACTTCCTGCTTTACCAGACGGCATATTCAGAGTTTTATATTACTCCCGCTTTTTGGCCGGATTTTGACGAAAGTGAACTCTTGAAGGCCCTCTTTGAATATCAGAATAGAGAACGTCGTTTTGGGTTGACGAACGAACAGCACTCCGAATCATGCACCGCCAAAGGCTCTTAACTGCAGCGATCCTGAGCCCTTTAATCTTCATAGTCCTCTGGTGGGGGGGGAGTGGACTGTTCGACATGGTGCTCTTAGTGGTAACTGCTTTCTGTCTGTACGAATACTTTACTATTTGTTTTTCAGGATTTTTGGTAATACAGGGTTTTGGGGTTATGCTCGGGCTGTTTCCCTTGTCTTCAGTGTTACTGTGGAAGGACCCAGAGTTTATGGTCCCTGCTGTTTATGTGGCCTTTCTGGGAACTACTTTATTATTTCTTGTTTCGTACACCAGGTGGTCCAATATTACATGGAGACTGGCGGCCTTTTTCATGGGGATAGCATATGTAGGTGTATGCGCGGCCCATTTGGGACTATTGCGTTATCTGCCTATGGGGAAGGAGTGGGTCCTTTTTCTCCTGGTAACGGTCTCCTGTGGTGATGCAGGGGCCTATTATGTAGGAAAGGGTATTGGAAGACACAAGTTGTGCCCCAATGTGAGTAAAGGAAAGACGGTTGAAGGCGCTGCCGGCGGGTTGATTTTAAATGCAATGGCAGCCTTTTCCCTCTGGTTTGTGCTTTTCAGGGAAATTGATCCAAGGGTCCTGGTGCCCCTGGCGCTGGTCACTGGAGCAGTCGGTCAGGTGGGGGATCTGCTTGAATCAATGGTCAAACGTTCTGCCGGCATCAAAGATTCAGGCAGCATACTTCCAGGGCACGGAGGCATCTTAGACAGAGCCGATGCCGTGCTGCTGGCGTCTCCTTTTCTGTATTGGATACTGTACTTGTGCAATATAGAGGGTATTTTGATCGGATGAAAGAAACCAGACGTATATCTCTGTTGGGATCCACAGGATCTATCGGTACAAACGTCCTTGATGTTATAAGACGCTCCAAGGGGCAGTTTTCAGTAAGTGGCCTTGCTGCTGGACAGAATGTCGAACTCCTTGCAGAGCAGATAAGGGAATTCAGGCCCCAGGTCGTATCGGTAATGACAGCCGAGCTTACAGATCAAGTCAGGTCTATGATCAGTTTTTCTGAGGTCAAGGTCCTTTTTGGGAAAGAAGGTTATAAGGCAGTTGCAACGCTTGATGATGCGGATCTTGTGGTGTCGGCCATGGTAGGTGCGGCCGGGTTGATACCAACCCTCGCCGCTATTGACGCCGGGAAAGACGTTGCCCTTGCCAACAAGGAATCCCTGGTGACTGCCGGTCCTTTGGTTACATCTCTTGCAAGGGAAAAAGGGGTAGCCTTAATTCCTATAGATAGTGAACATTCTGCTATTTTCCAGTGTCTCAGAGGACATCGCAAAGAAGACGTCAGGCGTATAGTGCTGACCGCTTCCGGTGGTCCATGTAAAGACCTGAGCAGAAGTGAGCTGATCAAGGTGACACCAGAGGAGGCCGTAAGACATCCCAAGTGGTCCATGGGGGCTAAAATATCCGTGGACTCCGCCACTTTGATGAACAAGGGGCTTGAGGTGATAGAGGCACACTGGCTCTTTGATATTTCTGTGGAACGTATAGACGTGGTAGTTCATCCTCAGAGCGTTGTACACTCTATGGTGGAATTCATAGACGGTTCTGTAATTGCGCAGATGGGAATCCAGGACATGAGGGTGCCCATAGCCTATGCCATGGCCTGGCCTGGACGTCTGGAACTGGATCTTCCAAGTCTTGACTTGATCGAATCGGGTTTTCTTAACTTTGAGATGCCGCGTCTGGATACATTCCCATGCCTTGGATTGGCTTATGACGCGGCGAGGAAGGGAGGGACGGCTACTACGGCCCTTAATGCGGCAAATGAAGTGGCTGTGGAGGCCTTTCTCCAGAAACGCATAGGTTTTACGGCAATACAGGAAATAGTTAAAAAAGTGATTGAAGCCTTTCCTGTTGAGGATATTGTAGATCTTGACGACGTGCTGAAGGCAGATGCCCTGGCTCGATTGAGGGCTGAAGGCATTATATCTAACCTGGAGAAATCGATATGACGACTGCCTGGTCATTTTTATTAGTACTTACCGGCATAATACTGGTACATGAGTTTGGACACTTCATAGTAGCCAGGAGTTTTGGCATTCGGGTTTTGAAATTTTCCATAGGTATAGGGCCCAGGGTCTGGGGTGTAGTGAGGGGGGCGACCGACTACTGCATTTCGGCGCTTCCTCTTGGTGGGTTTGTTAAGATGCTGGGTGAGCAACCGGATGAGGCAGTACCTCCGGAGGACAGGGCCTGGTCCTTTTCACACAAACCGGCCTGGCAGAGGTCCTTTGTCGTTGCCGCAGGCCCGGTTTTTAATTTTATTTTCGCCTGGCTTATCTTTTTCGTCATATTTCTAGGTTATGGGAAGCCAGTTATTTTAACAAGTATTGGAGACGTCCAATCCGGTTCTCCTGCAGAGAAGGCGGGGGTGATGCCAGGAGATCGAATAGTTGCCATAGATGGACGCGAGGTGCATGAATGGGAAGAGGTTTCCAAGGCGATCGAGGCGAACAGAGGGGATACTGTGGTCCTGACATTACAAAGGGACCGGACAACCATATCGGTAGCTATTGTTCCCAAGATTTATGAGCTTAAAAACATATTCGGTGAAGAAGTTAAGGTGCCAATGATAGGAGTTTCAGCATCCGGTGACCTTGAGGTCAAAAAACTAAGTCCACTAAATGCGATTGGACAAGCATTTTCGCGTACATGGGAACTCATAGTTCTTACCGGACAGGTTATTGTGAAACTGTTTGAGCGTGTAATTCCTCTTTCCACCCTGGGCGGGCCTATAATGATTGCCCAGATGGCTGGACAACAAGCCGAACTGGGCATACTCAATCTTTTTTACTTCATGGCCCTTCTCAGTATAAACATAGGGTTTCTGAATTTGCTTCCCATACCTGTTCTGGACGGCGGTCATCTGGCCTTTCTGGCAATAGAAGGCATCACGGGCCGTCCCCTCACTATGCGGCAGAAAGCAGTCGCTCAGCAGGTCGGAATTTTTATTCTTCTGGCCCTGATGGTGCTTATTTTTTACAATGACATCGCTCGACTTTTGGGATTCATTCCTTAAGGTTGAAAATTGAGCAATTGAATAACTTGGTAGTTGACTGGATTTGTGGTTACTTTATCCATCGAAACATCTGATTGCACGGGAGGAGTGGCTCTGATACGCGACGGTCGTCCTGCGGCGGAAGTGGTCATTACCAGCAAGGAAACCCATTCCCGAAGATTGATGATCACTATTAGATGGTTGATGCAGAGGCTGGAATTTGATTGGTCTGAGCTTGATCTACTTGCCGTAAGCCTGGGACCGGGCAGTTTTACCGGACTTAGGATAGGCCTTTCAACGGCAAAGGGGTTGGCTTTTGCCTTAGGTTTACCCTTGGTTGGTGTTCCGACCCTGGACGCCCTGGCGAGTAATGTTATTGCATGTAAGGGGGATCTTGTGTGCCCCGTGCAGGATGCCAGGAAGTCCCAGGTTTATACGGCCCTGTATCAGATTGGAAATTCTGGTGAATTAGAGAGAATACGCCCATACCAGGCCCTATCCCCGAAGGAGTTGCCGGCCTTTGTGCCTTATGGCCAAAGCGTGTTATTGCTTGGGGGTGGCCTTTTGCTATATCAGGACATGATTGTAAATGGATTTGGTGATCGGGCGGTTGTAGTCCCCGGTCATATGACACATGTCAGGGCCGCATCTGTGGGTATAATGGCGGAGCATAGGTGGCAAAAAGATAGCAACTGCGATGATTTTAGAACATTGAAACCAATTTATGTCCGTCCCTCTGAGGCAGAGGCAAAAAGCCAACATCGGAGGAGTAGGGGAGCAATATTATGATTTCCAGATTAGGCAAAACCTGTCCATATTGCAAAGAAAGAATCAAAAAGAATGCCCTTGTATGCCGGTATTGCGGTAGAGACCTCGAACCAGATAACGAGAGCAAATGTTATGATTTATGTTATCCCAACTGGATTTTTGCGGGCGTTGCCGGACTGGCTGCCGGTGCTGCACTTGCCCTTGTATGTGGTTACTGGAGAGAGAGGCGCAGATGGAAGGACGACATAACAGATTATGAAGTGGATCGGGAAATTGATAATATAGGGTCCTGAGTCCTGTATGCGACCAAATCTAAGCCTTGGCTTTTCTGAGGCTGCGTCGTTTTCCGGCCAGTTCACATTTGCGTCTGCAATTGTTGCATATAGCAGGCTGAGTCGCCCTGCTGGGGTTTTTTAAGCATTTCATTTATTAATCTCCCTTATTAATTTTTTATATTAGACAATAGATATCGTTTTTTGTCAAGCAATATTTGTGCCTAAAATCAAGCAAGCCCTTGTTTGTATCCTTACAAAATAAGTCTTATACATTTATAAGATCCGAGGTTTTCTTTTTTATTGACTTTACAGATTCATCCGCAGGATTTTCGTCATGCCCTGAAATCCTTTAATAATAGCACTTTTAACTTTCCATGTGGAATGCATTAATAAACGCTTCAGGTTTTTTATGGAACCAACGAACTTTTATTTTTTGAATACTGAAGCTATTACTGAAGCTATTAAAGATTGGCAAAATTATTTTTTGGGAAGGATAGAACCAGCACACAATCTAACGTCAGGAAGTTGACATAATTGGTCATAGAGAACCAATTCAGTTGTGGCTTGGACGCTTTTCGCCACTAGGTTGGACCATATTATGCTTATACTTTTATATCTTGTTCTATCAGTCGAAGAATTGGTGCAGTATATCCAAGTTGTTCGCGTACAACCCTTTAGACTGGCAATTTACGTACTTTTGCCGAACTGACGGATTTAATTTCTTTTGATTTTACCATTGATTTTACGGACTCAATTACAGATGTTACGTCAAGACCGACAGACTCTCTCAGGGTTTTCTGGCTTCCATGTTTCACAAATCTGTCGGGTAGTCCAAGGCGACGGACCTTGACAGATGCTATTTCATTGTCAGAGAGACATTCCAGAACTGCTGATCCGAATCCACCCGCTAAGGCATTTTCTTCAATTGTAAGTATATGTCCGGTTTTCAGGGCCATCTCTGCTATCAATTCCTCGTCCAGGGGTTTGACAAAGCGTGCATTCATTACCGAGGCCTTTATCCCATAATGAGCCAGTTCTTTTGCCGCGATCCTTGCAGTAGATACGTGGTGCCCCACGGCAATTATACCCACATCAGGTCCTTCCACCTCCATCTCTCCTTTGGCTATAGGAATTTTTCTCAATTGCCAATCAAGGCTTACTCCTGTACCCGATCCTCTTGGATATCGGATAGCCACAGGTCCATTATGCATCAGTGCGGTATATAGCATGTGCTGGAGTTCATTTTCGTCTTTGGGGACCATTACAACGAGGTTTGGAATAGCCCTCATATAAGACAGGTCAAAGGCCCCATGATGGGTAGGTCCGTCTTCGCCAACAAGGCCTCCTCTGTCAATCGCGAAAATCACATGTTGATTCGTCAGGCAGACATCATGGATAATCTGATCATAGGCCCTCTGGAGAAAGGTTGAGTAGATTGCCACTACCGGCCTAAGCCCTTCCAATGCCAGACCTGCTGCAAAGGTTACGGCATGCTGTTCTGCAATTCCCACATCGAAGAATCTATTCGGAATTTCTTTTTCAAAGGCGTTGAGTCCGGTACCGGCTGGCATGGCCGCTGTGATTGCTACGATCCTCGGGTCTTCCTTGGCCAGACGCACAAGTGTCTGACTGAAGATCTTTGTATAGGAAGGCGGCTTGATTTTTGATGAAGGTTTTGGCTTTCCGGTTGAAATTTCAAATGGGCCGACACCATGGAACAGGTCGGGATGATGTTCAGCGGGTGAATAACCCTTACCTTTTTTGGTAAGCACGTGGACCAGCACCGGTCCGGGTATGGTACGCACGTTTTTGAGCGTTTGAATCAGAGATTCCAGATGATGGCCCGGTAATGGACCTAAGTACTCAAATTGCAAGGACTCAAAGAGCATTCCGGGGGTTAACAGTGCCTTTAAGGAATCCTCGCTGCGCTTCAGTACAGCCCATATGTTTTCACCTACACCCGATCGTTTTAGAAAGGATTCAAGTTCTTTCTTCAATCGGGTTGCCGGGCGGCTTGTCATCTTTCGGCTCAGAAAAGATGACAGCGCCCCAACATTTGGGGAGATAGACATTTCGTTATCGTTTAATATAACGACAAGATTTTTTCTAAGATGGCCGGCATTATTTAGTGCCTCAAAGGCAATGCCGGCGCCCATTGAGCCGTCGCCGATCACCGCGATTACCCTGGAGTCTTCACCCTTAAGATCAAGTGCGGTAGCCATTCCAAGAGAGGCTGAGATAGATGTGCTGCTGTGACCGGTATCAAGCGTGTCATAAGGGCTTTCACAGCGCTTGGGGAAGCCGCTTATTCCACCGTCCTGACGTAATGTATGAAAATTATCTACTCTTCCGGTAAGCAGTTTATGGGCATAGGCCTGATGTCCTACATCCCAAATTAGTCGGTCCTTGGGGGCATCAAAGACATAGTGAAGGGCTATTGTCAATTCTACTACTCCCAGACTGGGGGCAAGATGACCTCCGGTCTCAGCTACGGTCTCCACGATCTTACGTCGTATTTCAGAGGCCAGCTGTATGAGCTCTTTGGGCTTTAAAGATTTTATTTCCTGAGGACTTTTTATAGATTCAAGTAGGTCTGACATCGAAGTTATACTCCCTAATTATCTATCTCTTTTTATTATATATCGGGCTATAGATCTTAATGGTTCCGCCCTGTCATCAAAGCATTCCAGTTCGGAAAGGGCCTTTTCCAGGAGTTCTTGTGCCCTTCTTTTGGTCTCTTTAAGACCAAAGAGAGCGGGATATGTGGCCTTGAAATTACGATTATCTGAACCGACCGGCTTTCCAAGAATTTCCTGGTCTCCTTCTACATCCAGAAGATCGTCTTTAATCTGAAAGGCCAGGCCTAGTGATTCTCCGTACCTTTTCAAATGATATAGCTCCTCATCACTTGCCTTGCCCAGTAATCCACCTATTTCCACAGATGTCTGTATCAGTGATCCTGTTTTATGGCTGTGTATGAATGAAAGGGTTTCCGCGTCTACCGGTTGTCCTTCCATTAAGATATCCGCAGTTTGGCCTCCTACCATTCCGGAGACACCTGCAGCCTTTGCAAGAAGAAAAACTGCATCTTTTAGCAATAAGGGAGAAATGTTTTGCGTAAGCTCCGGCTTACACATGAGTTCAAAGGCATAGGTGAGAAGGCCATCACCTGCAAGAATGGCAATGGCTTCACCATAGACCTTGTGGCAAGTGGGCCTGCCTCTTCTCAAGTCGTCATTGTCCATTGCAGGAAGATCATCGTGAATTAAGGAATAAGTATGGATGCATTCAAACGCGCAGGCAGCGGGAAGAAGTGCCTTTTGATCGCCGCCGGTTGCTCCGGCAGCGGCAATTAACAAAATAGGCCTTATTCTCTTTCCACCTGACATGAGACTATATCTCATGGCATCAACAACTGGACCTGAAGGTCCATGAGGCAGGGGAAGCCATTTGTCCAGAGCAGAGTTAATTATCTCCTGTTGTTTTTTAAGATAGATACTGAGGTCAAAGATCTTCACTATCTCCTTCCCATGCATTTAACACAAGTTCATTATTTTCGTCTCGTGAAAGCTGCTTTATTCGCTTTTCCACGTCATCCAGGCACTTGGCACAGTATCGTGAAAGCTCTATACCATGTTCAAAGGTCTTCAGCGCCTTGTCTAGCGGTAGATCATCTTCTTCCAGCTGTCTTACAAGTTTTTCAAGTTCTTTGAGGGCCTTTTCAAAATCCAGCTTCTTTTTCATGTCTTTCCTAAAGCTTGATCAATATATTGCTATATGTTACCTCATGCCTTATGAAAGTGCCAGAGGCCACAACAGATTTTTCAGATACAATAGGTGATAAACCATGTTCAGGATTACACGTATTATTGTTCCGCCTTCTTGAATTATGGCTTACCTCTTGCCGGTTCACAATAGTTGGAAGGGATGCCTTAAGACCCCTTTTTGAACCCGGACATCCCGCCATAGCAGCCTTGTGGCATGCGAGCTTGATATATACCCTGTTTTATTTCAGACGTTATCCTGGGGTCATCATGGTGAGCGGCAGTCCCGACGGTGAATGGGTGGCAAGGTTCTTAAGGGTTTGGGGGCAGATTCCAGTACGTGGCTCCAGACATAAAGGGGGGCTCCTGGCCATTAAAAAAATGGCAGATATAATGCAGCAGCGGGGTTGTAATGCCGGTATAGTGGCCGATGGCTCGCAAGGGCCTGCCTCAATAGTTCAAAAAGGCGCAGTAGTTCTGGCAAGGGAGACAGGGGCGCCTATCGTGCCAACGGGTTTCGCTGCCAGGCCGGCCTATAGATTCAATAGCTGGGACCGCACTATTCTGCCATTTCCCGGAAGCAAAGTGGTTATGGTATTCGGACAGCCGATTACAGTGCCACCGGATGCAAGGGGGGTATTTATAGAGGAATTCCGAAGAAATCTTGAAGATAGTCTGAATGAATCAACCCGCATTGCCGAGGAGACCATAGACTAAAGGTGAACCATGGATTTTCATTTTAATTCTTTTCATTTTAACTGGCTGGATATTTTTCTCGGAGTAATACTTGTTTTTTTCATTTTCCGCAGTCTTTGGACAGGTTTCAGCAGGTCATTAGCCTCTCTTCTCGGGTTAATATTTGGTTTTTGGATAGCCGGTCACCGATTTTCATACATATCATACAAGCTCTCACCATGGATGCAGGATGAGATGTGGCGATCTTTTGTTTCATTTCTATTAATATTTCTTGTAGTCTATCTGATTTTTTTTATTTCCGGAATCATAGTTCAAAGGATGTTCAAAGCCCTTAATTTGAGTTGGGTTGACAGGCTTCTGGGGGCTGCTGTAGGCCTTGCTAAAGGCCTGGTTTTGGCAGGAGCCATTGTGTTTATGTTAACCATTTTTTTAGAATCGAATAATCCTCTGCTCAGGAAGTCATGTCTTTATCCAGCCTTGAGCCGGGTGGCACAAGTGATGGGATCGTTAGTTCCCGGAGACCTCAGGGGCCGGTTTATGTGGAAGTTTAGGAAATTCCACTCAGTCCAGGACCGGAATAAGGGATCGGCACAGGAAATCTAGGGCGTCATAAAAATATTAGTGTTCAATCCAATAGTTTGGTGACTCTTTGGTTATTATGACGTCATGGACATGGCCTTCTTTGAGACCCGCAGGAGTTATATGCACAAAGCGTGCATTTTGCCTGAGTTCCTCTATGGTTTTGCAGCCGGCATACCCCATTCCGGCCCTCAATCCCCCGACGAGCTGGTAAATAGTGGCGGAAATCGGACCTCTATATGGTACCCTGCCTTCAATTCCCTCTGGAACCAGCTTTGCCTCTGTTCTGATACTTTCCTGGAAATATCGATCCTTGCTGCCGTCTTTCATGGCCCCCAGCGAACCCATACCGCGATAGACTTTGTATTGTCGACCCTGATAAAGTTCCAATTCTCCCGGACTCTCATCCGTGCCGGCAAGCAGACTACCTATCATGATGCAATGGGCACCGGCTCCTATGGCCTTTGTCAAATCCCCGGCGAATTTGATACCTCCGTCAGCTATGACAGTTCCCCCTTTTTTCTGAGCTACTAGGGCACAGTTATGTATGGCAGTAAGTTGTGGTACTCCTATGCCTGCGATAACCCTGGTAGTGCAGATAGAGCCAGGGCCTATTCCGACCTTTACGGCGTCTGATCCGGCATTAAACAGGGCCTCAGCAGCCTCTGATGTGGCGACATTTCCTGCAATTACCTGGATATTATGAAAGTTCTTTTTAATTTCAGATACCACCCTGATCACGTTTTTTGAGTGTCCATGTGCCGAGTCTATAACTATCACATCCGTACCGGCCTCAATCAAGGCATTTACATGTGCCATGCAGTTCTCACCCACACCTACTGAAGCTCCCACTCTCAGGCGGCCCATGGCGTCCTTGCAGGCAATGGGATATTTTTTTATTTTTTCTATATCTTTTATTGTGATCAAGCCCTTTAGATTCCCCGCGTCATCTACCACCAGGAGTTTCTCGATACGGTGTTTATGTAAAATGGCCTTTGATTCTTCAAGAGTGATTCCGACCGGGGCTGTAATAAGATTTTCACTCGTCATCACTTCACTGACTCTGAGATCCAAATTTGTTTCGAATCGCAGATCCCGGTTTGTGACAATACCCTTGAGTTTTTCTCCTTCCAATACCGGCACGCCTGATATTCTATACTCACGCATTATCTGCTGTACATCATAGATACGCTGATCCGGAGAGACCGTCACCGGGTTCACGATCATGCCGCTTTCAGACTTTTTTACTTTTTCAATCTCCCTTACCTGGATCTCAATAGGCATATTCTTGTGGATGATTCCGATACCGCCTTCCCTGGACATGCTGATGGCGGTTTGAGCCTCAGTGACCGTATCCATAGCCGCACTCATTATAGGGATATTAAGACGGATTTCAGGTGTGAGTTGAGTGGAAATATCTACTTCTGTCGGCAGGACGCTGGAATAGGCCGGTATCAAAAGCAGGTCATCAAAGGTATAGGCATCCGATATTGGGTGGTTCAGCATGATTATAAGGCTCCTTATCCATTAAACTCGTTAAAAGGCCCAGTAAAAGGCCTCCATCGCTGACAGTCAATTCTTTAAATTCACTAATATGTAATATGTCTCTAAATATAGCTATTCCTGCTAAAATAATATCTGCTCGCCTGGATTCAAGCCCGTTAACACCTCTCCTTTCATGAATTTTCATGCCCGTTAGAAGACCCCATAGTTTATCAAGCTCTTGAGAATCTATTGAATATCCCCTTATCCGTCGAGGATCATACTTTTTCATGTTTAGTGACATGGCCGCCAATGTAGTAGCAGTTCCACCAACCCCTACTAAGGTTTTAGGAAATTCGGGGAGTTTAGCAAGTAGATCCGATAGCTTCTGCCTGATATGAAACCCGAGTTTTTCAAGCTCTTCTGGAAGTGGTGGATCTTTACTGATAAACTCTTCTGTAAGATTTACGGCGCCGATATCAAGGCTCCAATTAAACAATGTTTTATTGTTCGTAGCCAGTATAAATTCACTACTCCCTCCACCAACATCTACAACCAAAAAGGGGGACGTTAAATCAGGTAATGAAGTGCGCACCCCCATGACCGACATAAGGGCCTCCTCATCTCCAGATAATAAACTTACCTTAAATCCTTCCGCCTCTGCCAGCTCCAGGAACTCTCCGGCATTTGCGGCATTTCTCAGTGCCGCAGTGCCGCAGGCCAATACGTCACAGACACCGAATTTATCAAGGACATTGCGGAAATCGCGAAGTTTTTTAATTCCTCTTTTTATTGCATTTCCATTCAGTATTCCCTTAGCGAAAAGACCTTGGCCCAACCTCACATTATTGAGTTCGGATGCAAGGACACGGGGCGTATTGTCTATAATTCGAACCACGGCCATCCTGAAGGTCTGAGAGCCAAGATCAATGACAGCTATTGTCTTTTTAGGAAATTTTGCATCCATGTTTGCAGACATCGCTACACAAAGATAAGTATCTGAATATATAAGGTATGGCGTATTTGCTTCCCATATTTTCTTATTAATTTCTGAAAATATAATACATTGATATTAATTCAATAGTGGGGAAAGAGAAAGAAACATGTTAATTTTGAAAGGACACAATAGGCAATCCTGTTTTTCTGTAACGGTTTCGCGTTTAGATTTACTGAAGGGTAAATCTGAAGGCCCCCTGGGATTTGGAAAGAAAATTCCATGATTTAAGGCAGTTTATTGCATATAATTCTCATAAATGGATAGTGACGGATTCCCAGGACTGTTATGATGATAAGGATAAGGTAAAACAGGTTCTGTATATGATAAACCAAACTTTTTTCGCAATCAGCAAAGAGCAATAAAAAATGAGAAAACTTGGATGGATAACCAGTTCTTGCATTTTGATCATTGGATTGGCCTCCCAGCTCTCAGGACAGCCTGTTCAGTCAAGAGCTGCGGATGTAATTGAAGGATTAAATAATGCTTTCGTTGAATCCATGAAAAGTGGAGATGAGCTTGGCTTTTCCGGGCGCTACATGCTTTTGGAGCCTGTCATAGAGAACAGCTTTGATTTTGCGTATATACTCAGAAAAATTACCGGGAGATACTGGAAGGATATGGACGAAAACCAGCGAAAGATGCTCTTGGATAATTATACTGTATGGACCATATCCAAGTATGCCCAACGTTTTCACCAATACACGGGACAACGTTTCGAAGTGGTTTCAGAAACTGAATTCAGACCACAGGTCATGAGTGTTAAGAGTAACCTGATAAAAGCGAATAAGGAAATAATAGAATTCAGGTATTTTATGTTGGAAAATAATGGAAGCTGGCGTGTTGTTGATATTCAAGTTTCCGGTGTGAGCCAATTGGCCATGAATCGCGCACAGTTCAAACAAGTGCTTAAAGATGAGGGATTCAAAGGATTAAATGAAGGCCTAAAGGAAAAAATAAAAGAGCTTTCCGCAATTGAAAAAGACTGACAGGTAACCCTATGAAAGGTCCTTTTGTTTGTAGGGGTTATATATTTTTAAAAAAGCAGGAAGGACCACAAGGGTAGATATGATCATAAAGCTGATGCAGGTGGTAAGCAGTTTGCCCATGCTGGCGGTCCCGGCATGATGCATAAAAGATAGTATTCCAAAGCTGATAATGGTTGTAAGGGCACTAAATAAGACGGCACGAGACGTACTGGTCTCCAGTATATTGACGTTTAACCCCAGATTGTCTCTTGTCCTGTTGATGATATGAATGCTGAAATCCAATCCGATTCCCAGTAAGAGTGGAATAACAATAATATTGGCAAAGTTGAAAGGAATGTTGAACAATACCGTCGCTGCCATTGTATAGAGAAGACCCAGTAACACAGGAAACATAACAAGTATTACCTCAACCCACCTTTTAAATATAATCCTCAAAAAAAATGCAATGAGCACAAAGGCTAGGAGAGTTGCGGTTCTGAATGCGGAGGAGATCGTACTGCCGGACTCCAGGATGGTGACCGGTTTATCAGTGGCATCAGGTGCTATTGTCCGCACCTCTGTTACAAATTTTTTCAGATTTTGCCTGTCGTTTATATCATTTCGTGGAAATACCTGGACTCTGTAAAGGCCTTCATCAGAGACGTAACGACTGACTAAATCTTTAGGCAGATTTGAAGGTTTAATTGTTTCTGCCTGCATTAAGTTGTTAAAATTTTCAAGAAGGAATTCAAGATTTGACAAGAGACCAGTTTCAAGGTCCTTAAACAGTTCTTTTTCTTTACCGCTATCTTTCAGGAGTCTGTTGAAGTTTTGAATATTTTCGGCAAGACGAGTAATCGCCGAAATGTAAATTTTGTCTTCTATAACATCTGAGTTAATCTTCTCCACCAGGACACGGTATAAACTTTCCAGGGCCTTCTTGTTTTTTTCAGGGGTATATGAATCGCATTGCTTTAATTTTGGTGCAGGGGGCAGGATGAGAGCTATGTCGTTAATAAGATCCAGTTTTTCGCTCTGGTTTTCCGGAACGAAATCATCAAAAGTAACCACCCTCTCGACTTCGTTCAGCTTTCTGAGCTGTTTTGCGAGGTCTGCGGCCTCCTGTATGTCAGATGCCATGACTGATATTGTCCACAGAGTCCTCTTATCAGTTTCAATAAGACCGCGTGCAGTAACAACCGAATCTGTTGTCTGATCCGAAAGGTTAAGTGGATTTGCGTCAAAAGTGATTTTGGGCATTATCGCAGCAGCAGCCATTCCGAAAGCAATGGCTACTACAACAATCGGCATGGCATAACCTTCAAGGAATTTCGAAACGTGTCTGCCTAAGTGAAGGGCCAGATAGTTACTTTTTTGCGGGGGTATCAGATTGATCAAAGCGGGCAATACGGTGATATTTGCCAGCAGGTTGAGGAACATTCCGGTTCCGGCAATGAGGCCCAGTTCTGACGCCCCAACATATGCCGTAGGCACAAAGGCGTAAAATCCAATGGCCGTAGTTATTGAACATAGTATAAGGGCATTACTTACGCTCCCGATCCCTTTCAGGATGGCCTCGGTATTTGTCAGTCCTGAAGATCGTAGTTCTTTATAGTGTAAACCTATCTGAATGCTGTAATCGATTCCGAGGCCTATAAAAAGGACTATAAAGGTGATTGACATCAAATTGAGACTTCCGATAAAGAGGATAGCAAATCCTAATGTCCAGATAAGGCCAGTGACTAAGGTAAAAAGACTGACAAACACAAGGCGGACTGAACCGAGTCCTATATAGAGGATTAGTCCGACAAAAATAAGGGAGACCATACCTGCGATTCCAATATCTTTCCGAACACTGAGCAAGTCATCATGATTGATAGCAAGTCTTCCGGTTATATTGATTGTTATGCTGTTTTCCTCGTTAATATGAAGCTCATTGGCAACACTTCGAATTCTTTTGACGGCCTTTTGGGCAGGTTGTGCAGTACGGTAATCCAAAAAAGGCTCTATAATAATGAACTGATAACCGGGCAGGGTGTTTGTTTCCTGATCGAGCATGAGTTTCTGCCAAGACATGCGGTGATTCGTTCCCAGCATAACCTTCTCAAAGGTGTCGCTTAAGCCGTCGAACAAAACCACCAGGCGTTGATGGTCCTTGATGAGTTCATCATGTTCGCCAACCACCTTTTCGATTAATGAGAATAGACCTGACAGAGAGAAGTCCTGCGATAGCGTGGCAATAAAAGGCTGAATTTCGGATAATCGATCTGTCAGGTCCTCGATCTTTTCAGGGCTCATATACATCAGTCCGTTCTTATGGAAAAAGGGGCCTCCTCCAGGAGTATATACGGATTTAAAAATGTTTCTGTCGCCGCGCAGATTCAGTGCCAGAAGATCCCGTGCCTGTACAGCCTGTTCCGGCGTTTCGGCCTCTATCACGACCACGATGTTGTTGTGTAATGCAGGAAAGGCATCATGAAAGATTCTGGCGATCTTACGGAAGTGCAAATCATTTGAGATCATTTGCGTGAGGTCGGTGTTTATCTTGAAATGATCCACTATGAAAAATGTTATGGCACAGGTCAGACATATTGCCGCTGCCAAAACTATAAATGAATGTTTCAGGACCCCAGGTATCCACCATGACGGCAGACAAAATCTGTCATTTCTCAAGTATCTGAACATATACCAACATTACTTGCCGGTAAGTTGAGGGCTTGCTTGACGTCCCTCAAGGATAAACCAGCAGATCAACCCGGGAACTCCAACGACAATTTCACGAAAACGTTTGGCAAGCGCCAATGCAAGGGCTTTTTCAGGACTGAGGCCTATCATGATACCGATAAAAAGTATTCCACCGTCTTGGACACCAAGGCCACCAGGGACGGCAAAGGCGGCGCTCCGGAATGCCGTGCTCAGACTTTCCAGAACTATGGCCTCTTGTATAGTGACAGGAGAACCCACGAAATACAAAAACAGCCATATTTCACCTGATTTAGCGATCCATCCCGCAAGTCGCCATAATCCGCAGGAAACAAGTCTATTTTTTCGAGTATAGGCGTCTGAAATTTGTTGATCCAGATTGCGGGAACTTTCTATGAGGCCCATTATTTTCCGACTTCTTAAGAGCAAATTGATGCCCTTGGTACCAATGGCAAAGAGACCCGCCCTCTGGACTAAAATGAAACCTGAAACCGCCACTAATCCCGCAATAATTCCTACAATGATCCATAAATGAATATTTTCTTTCTGTGATTCTTGTATCAGGAGAATCAGACCGGCCACTGTAAACAGGATTTGAGTGACAAGCCCGATTGTAAAATCCACAACTACGGTAGCACTTGCTTTGGCTTTGTCCACGCTGTTTTTTCCTATTAGTTTAGCACGCAGAAAATGGCCGCCTATCTGCGCCACGGGTAAAAGTGTATTGAATGCCTCACATACCCATCTGGCTGAAACGAGATTCGAGAATCGTGGGATCATATCCTTTTCAAAAAGCTTCAACCAGCCGAATGAATCCATTGTGATGGGTATGATACGGTAGCTGGCTATCCAGAAGAAATTCCACTTGACAATGGATAGGACGGCGAAGATATCTGTGAGATCTTCGCGGATGAATAACCATATGAAAAGGGTAAAACCTATGAAAGAAAAAAGCAGGGTGATTAAACGATTCTTGTACATCCTTTAAAATTTCGATCCGTTTGCTGAAAGTATAAAAAAGTTTACCTAGTCTATAACCTTTATGTGGAAATGTTTCACCATCAATCCTTGACAATTTGACAGCCATTAGCCATATTCAACAAAATTTGAATACAATAGAGAGACGCTATCTTACCTGCCCTTGCCTTTGGACACTTTCCATGGATTCTACAATTTACTGACATGTATTTTCATTACCCTACGCTGTTTAAAATATTACGTCTTTCATTCTCACGACAACACTTCTCACTGCGGCACGCGTGTATTACGTTAGTTTTTCTTATTCCATTCCTGGGCCTGCGCACATTTGTGTGGTTTATGCGCCTTCTTGACCATATATTTTTCCCCGGTTTTCGAAAACAGGCCCTGAGAACACCGGTTTACATCATTGGTAATCCACGTAGCGGAACCACATTCACTCATCGTTTGATGGCATTGGACCAGCAGTTTTCTTATCTGAAGCTCTATCATACGATTTTCCCTTCTGTGATTTGTTATAAATTTTTTGAAACAGCAGGTAAGATCGATCGGATATTTGGCAGTCCCGCAGCAAAATTACTGAACGGGATCAGTAAGAAGGGATTCAAAGGTTGGGAAACCATTCATCAAACCGGGCCTAACAAGGCTGAGTCTGATGAGATGTTTTTCGTTTATGCCATGCTCAGTCCATTGCTTGGCCTCCTGTTTCCGTATTTAAAGGACTTGGAGGAGGCAGTCTTTGTTGATCTTATGCCTTACAAAGAGCGGCAAAGACTAATGTCTTACTACAGGGATTGTCTGCAGAGGCATATGTATGCCACCGGACCGGACAAAATACTTCTCCAAAAAGTCGCTCTTATTGCCGGGCGCCTCCATTCCATTTGCGAACTGCTGCCTGACATTCATATTGTGCATTTAGTCCGGCATCCCTACGAATCCATACCGTCCCTGGTCAGTATGTTTGATGCGGCATGGAAGGCGCTGGATCCTGATGCCAGAAAGGACGCCCGGGCCAACCGGGAACTGGCTGATTTAACCTGTAGATATTATTTATATCTGTATGAATTTAAGAAAAATCTTCCAGAAAATCAATTTATAGAAGTATGTTACGAAGATATGGTTTCTGATCCCCGCAATACAATATGCAGGATCTATCGGGCATTTGGCATGGAGTTAAGCCGCGGATACGAGAAGGTCCTTGAAAAAGAGACTCTGAAGGCCAGGCAATACAAGAGCGAACACTATTATTCCCTTGAGTCGTTCGGTCTTAATAAAGACACCATATATCGAGATCTCAGAACTATTTTTGAGGTCTATGGTTTCAAGCAATAGGCGACATTTTTAGCCGTTTTTTTCTTTGGATTCCAGAAATTTATTGTGCCAGTTGACTGCGTCCCGAATAGTTCCATCCAGCGGGCGTGGCTGGTGCCCCAGCGTTTTCCACGTCCATGTGCTGTCGAATTCCAGCGAACGCTTGCATAACTTAACCCCGGTAATTGAACTTCTCGGCCTCTTGCCCGTCACGATGCCCAGATAATGTTCCAGATAGCTCCAGGTCAACGCTACAAAATAGGGGATTTTAATTTTGGGGCATGGTACGCCACTTATCCTGCTCAGATGTTGGAAAAACTCGTAGAGGGTCATGTTATGAGCGGCCAGTATATATCTGCGTCCCGGCTGGCCGTGTTCTGCGGCAAGGCGATGTCCTGTAGCCACATCCCGAACATCAACGAAATTGAGCGTACAATCGAGATAACCTGGAATTTTTCCCTGGAGGAAATTCGATATCATTTGTCCTGGAGGGGTTAAATTTCTGTCTCCGGGACCTATGGGCAGCGTAGGACATACCGCGATCGCCGGAAGGCCGTCCTTCGCAGCCCTGAAAACGGCCTGCTCAGCCAGCAATTTTGAGCGGCAATACGGGCCAATCATGTCTTCAATGCGAGGCTGAATATCTTCAGTGATTGCTTCTTTCCCGGAGGGTGTGGCAAGAATTGACTCTGTACTGGTAAAAATAAGCCGTTTTATACCTGATCGCTTGGCTGTCTTGAGTACGTTAATGGTTCCTTCGTGATTTGTACGGTCAAAAAATTTGGGATCTCTGCTCCAGAGCTGAGGAGTACCACCCAGATGATAAACCGTACTGCAACCGTCCATGGCAGGAGATAGCTGATCAGGGTTTAATATGTCCCCACGTACCGTTTCAATATCCTGATTCGTTTCGTCTTCAGGAAACGGATTCAGGTCATATACCCTTACCCTTTCTCCCTGTTGTACTAGTTCCCTGACGAGATGACTGCCTATAAAACCGCTCCCCCCGATTACAAGATTCATTGAATCCTTTTTGTTTCTGAAATTATATTTCACAAGTTCTCTAAGGCGTTATTTAAAGATATTCGTATTTTTCAATGAGTATCTTGTAGACAGGCTCAGCAGAAAGACATTGTGACTATCTGCGTTTCTTTATTAATTCCGCTCGATGCTGGATATAGGCATCCCTGAAAAAGACATATGGGTCAAAGGCATCTCTCTTGAGATTATCATATTCTTCCGGATTGATAGAGACATAATTGACCATATCTGCAGAAAATATAATGAGTTTGTGTTGAAAGTTCATGAAATAGTTCTGAGGTAATGTATAATACCCGGCAAAGGTCCCAATCCCGTCCCTTGCACTGGATGGGCCAAACAAAGGAAGGACCATATAAAATCCATGATTTATTCCATAATACCCCAAAGTTTGGCCAAAATCAGCTTTTTTTGCTTCTATGTCCCACCAATTCCTTGCAGGATCGAACAGACCGCCTAATCCGAGTGTAGTGTTTATAACAAGGCGGGCGATTTCAGTTCCTCCATCCTTGAGGCGCCCCTGCAGCAGGCAGTTGGTGAAGCTAATCGGCGTCTTGCTGTTATTCATTGCACGCCCGAGGGCTACTCTCAGATCCCTGGGAACAACAAATGAAAAGACTTTGGACACAGGTTTGATAAGATAATAATATAATTTGTCGTTTATCTGAAACATTGCACGGTTAAATGGTTCTATGGGATCGGGGACAGGCTCGATTTCCTCTTCAAAAAAGAGATCGTTTTCCCAGTCTTCGTCGAATTTTTTCTTGTCCTTATCTTCAATGATTTCAGTACAGGATCTTTGGAATGCCGAGTCGGATTCAGCCGGAGGGACGTGAGTCGGCAATATCTGGTCTGCATGAACATAGACTGTTTGTATGAGAAATAACGTGCATGCAGTCAATATACAAATAATTTTCATCCAATCGTCCCTTTTGCAGATATCCGTAACCCCGGTTTAATTTATTGACGTATTCAGTGGTGTGACATGTGAATAGAATCGGTACTGTCAATTTTTTTGTGAATTTCTCACAGGCCAATTCTTTAAGGAATGGCAGATTATTAAATACTTTTCGTATTGGGTTTGATCTCCCTGTCTGTGTGCAGCGCTCATGCAGGCAATGCAATTCCATTCTCAAAGAGATAAGGGCCGGAAGACGACGATAACAGGCAGTCTCGCCGGCAATTATTTCCAAGGGTTTCGTCCTGCGTCTAAATTCCTTATTCAGCCTCTCTATGATGTTGGTGTTTCTTAGAGATATGCATTTCTGTTAAAAATTATCCCTGCCTGCTCTTGTATCTCCTTGAAAATTTCAATTACCTCAGGTACTCTAATTTCCAAATTCATGGCACTTTTCCTTTCGGTCTGATTTTTTGTGTATCAAACCATTACAGGGAAAAGTGCCTTTTTTCTACTTTTTTTTAGAATTCACACAAAATATTTTACACTTCCGATAGTGCATTATGTAGAATTATTCTAAAATTTAAAAGGTCTATAAGAGATATAAGCAGATAGAGCAGGAAATGGAAATCATTCTGGCCAATCCGAGGGGGTTTTGTGCGGGTGTGATTCGGGCTATCAAGACAGTCCGGCTCACTCTTGAGAAATACGGCGCGCCTGTTTATGTTCTGCATGAAATTGTTCACAATAAGCACGTGATCCAGGAACTTCGGAAACAAGGGGCTGTTTTTGTTGAAAATCTCGCAGATATTCCGACGAGGGCCGTTACCATTTTCAGTGCTCACGGAGTCTCCAGGGCGGTAGAAAAACAAGCCACTGAACTTGGACTCAGAACCATCGACGCAACTTGTCCTCTGGTGGCCAGTGTCCATAGAATGGTGAGCAAATATCATAAAGAAGGATACAGTGTGGTCATCATAGGCCATCGTGATCATCCTGAAGTGGAGGGAACTGCCGGAAGAATCAACGGGCATGTCCATCTCATATCAACCGTCGAGGAAGTTAGGACTATGAAGGTGAATGATTCCTCACGCATGGCCTATGTCACTCAGACCACCCTGAGCCATGATGACATTGTCGAAGTGCGCAAAGCTCTGGAAAATCGGTTTCCAGATATCAAGGGACCGGCATCGAACATCTGTTATGCTACTCAAAATCGGCAAAATGCCGTAAAAGAGCTTGCCGGTAAAACAGACGTGCTTTTTGTAGTAGGCTCAAAAAACAGCTCTAACTCCAACCGGCTTAAGGAAGTGGGGATGCGCCAGGGAATTGATTGCTACCTGATCGATGATGCCGGTGATATTGATCCGGGGTGGCTTGAGGGTATACAACGTGTTGGAGTGACGGCTGGGGCCTCTGCCCCGGAGCGCTTGGTTGATGGTGTAATAAATTGGCTCCGGCATCATGGGGCAACAACAGTTCAGGAGATGGTTGGTAAAAAAGAGGAGGTAAGATTCGAACCGGCAGGGCTTGACGAGGAATTGAGCTGAAGTAATGTTTAACTATTATTTTTCCCGGCGATTGCCTAGGAGTACGATAAGGTTATAAGATGATGAGAGAAGAAACGGAAGAATCGGCCACGCCGTTATCTGGAGGTCGTCCAGCCATTGGGGAACCTGTTTTGCTAAAGGCTCTGGAGGCCTTTGATAAAGAAGACCAAAAGGCTGATAAGGCAAAAAAGCGTCTGTTTATCGGACTTGTCATGGCCACCAATGGAATGGTGATATTTTTTCTTTTTCTGGTCTGGGCCGTGGCGACCTTCGATCTTGCCCATATTCATCCCTTAGGACCCATATTGTTAGGACTTGTCATCGGCTGTATTATAGTGCTTATTGGTCTGTCATCGCTTAGCTTCATTCTCAGCGTCAGGTTCGGTAAAGTCCTGCCTTTTTTCCCCCGGCTGAGAGGTCTGATAGTCAAGCTGTTTCTACCGTTTATGGTCATGTTCGGTCAGGCTATTGGCATATCAAAAAACAAGGTCCGTTCATCATTTGTGGAGGTAAATAACGAGCTCATCCTGAAGACGGCGGCACGCTATAAGCCGGAAGAGATGCTGCTGCTCATGCCTCATTGTCTGCAGAGATCCACATGTAAGAGGCGTCTGACTTATTCCATCTATAACTGCAAGCGCTGCGGCAAATGTCCAATTAGCGACTTGATCGCCTTAAGCGAACGCTACTCTGTATATCTGGCCATTGCTACCGGTGGCACAATTGCCCGTAGAGTCGTAGTCCAGCGTTTGCCAAAGATGATCGTTGCCGTAGCCTGTGAACGGGATATGGCAAGCGGTATCCAGTACGCCTACCCGCTGCCTGTCTATGGGGTGTTGAATACAAGGCCCCATGGCCCCTGTCGCGACACCCAGGTCTCTATAGAAAGTGTAGAATGGGCCGTCCGCCGATTTATGCAACCCCAATACTATCCGGAAAATCTGCATCAAGATCAGGATGACGACAGAAAAGAAACAGCCTATGTCAAAAAAAGACTCCTTGAGGTCAGATAGGCTGTAGTCAGAGCTCCCTGGATGGTGAACCTCACTCCCTCATACACTATTTTTTCTGAGTAAACTAATGGGAATACCAATTTTTCAAAAGGCCCTTATCGGAAAATATATCGTCAGCCAGATGCTGATGAAACATAAGCATTTTCCTCTGGTTCTTATGCTTGAACCTCTCTTTCGCTGTAACCTGCGCTGTAAAGGTTGCGGCAAGGTGAATTATCCCCCCGAGATACTGCGTAAACATCTCAGTGTTAAAGAATGTGTGGAAGCGGCTGAAGAATGCGGCGCGCCAGTGGTAAGCATAGCAGGAGGCGAGCCATTGCTCCATCCGAAGATCACTACTATTGTTGACGAGCTAATCAGCCGCAAACGGTTTATATATCTTTGTACCAATGGCCTGCTGGTTAAAAAGCGATTTCATGATTTTTCCCCCAGTCCCTATCTCACATTCAATATCCATCTGGACGGTATGTATGAACGTCATGATCAGGCCGTCTGCCATGAGGGGGCCTTTGAAGAGGCTACTGAAGCCATCCGCAGGCTGGTAGGCGCCGGTTTCAGGGTAACTACCAATACCACTTTTTTCAAAGGGCAGACCGTGGAGGATGCGGCACGTTTGTTTGACCATCTGGGCTCTCTGGGAATTGAGGCCATGACCGTTGCCGCTGGTTTTAATTATGATTCAGCCGATGATCAGGACTGTTTTTTGGGCAGGGAAGGCACAAAAGAGCTGTTCAGGGGCATTCTCCGTCAGACTAAATCTTTCTGGACCTTTAACCACTCAAGTCTGTATCTTGATTTTTTGGCAGGAAACCGTGATTATAATTGCACCCCTTGGGGAAACCCGACCAGAAACCTGTTCGGATGGCAAAGGCCGTGTTATCTGCTCAATGATGGTTACGCGGCCACTTACCGTGAATTGATAGACAATACCGATTGGAATCGTTACGGGGTAGGACGTGACCCCCGCTGTGCCGACTGCATGCTCCACTGCGGATTTGAGGCAAGCGCTGTCCTGGATACGGTTAAATATCCCTGGCGGGCATTCACCGTTTGCCTGCGCGGACCGGGGAGGTAGCATGTCGTGCATTGGCAGATGATAGAAAATGTTCACCGACGAGGAGCCATGCCGTTTCGAGTGCAAACAAGGCCTGCCGGAACTGGCTGGCCATTCGTATCATATCCCGCAGGAACCAGGGATGCCGCACAAGATGTGCCAATATATGGCCGATTCTGGGGTTGCCCTGCTTGTCCACCATTGCCGGGAAGATGTCAGCTACAGTCTGATTGGCCGGATCGCAGACGGCCCGCAGACAGAAAAAGGGGATTCCTGCCTCTGCGGCAACTTCGCAAATCGCTCTACTCTCCATGTCGGCTGCCAGTGCCCCGGTCAATCTATGGACACTCAGTTTTGAGGTCGCGGTTGAAATCGGTGTAGATGAACAGAGTATAGGGCCTCGATAAAAGTGGATTATGTTCTCTTGAAATTTCTCTGCAATATGATTGGTGATCCTTTCATCGGTCCTGAAAGTGGCAGGCATAACTTGTGTCGCGGACAATTCATGCATGTCGTTGTCCCAGGCCATTACAAGGTCGGCCAGTATAAGGTCTCCAGTCTTCAGAAGTGGGTTTAAACCGCCTGATATGCCGAATGAGACAAGCAATTCACTTATGCCCGCCAGGTATTCCGCCTGTCTGCGAGCAGACTGCATGCCAATTCCTGACTTGCGGATAATTATTTTCCCTCTTGTCGAGGATCCCTGCATCATCTTGTCTGTTGCCCGAGTGAGTAATTCGGCTTCAGCCGGGAGGGCGGCCACGACACCGATAGTGGGATACGGGTCAGTATGCATTGCGTCTGCCGGTCAAATGAGATTGAAAGGTGCTAGAGTTCATGTACTCGACCCCTCATAGCATGATCATATCAAGCCTGCAACAGGGGATTGAAAGAGGTGTGGCATGGTTATTGGATAACCACCGGCCGGAAGGATTCTGGGTAGGGAACCTGGAAACCAACTCTTGCATGGAGGCTGAGTGGGTTCTAGCCATGCATTTCCTTGGTGTAGAAGATGATCCGAAGTATGAATCGGTTGTACGGGCGATCCTGAACGAGCAGCGGCCTGACGGTTCATGGGAGGTATACTATCAGGCGCCCATGGGCGACATCAACGTTACGGTAGAGTGTTATACAGCGCTCAGGGCCTCCGGCATGTCAGTTGATTCGCCGCCTCTCTGCAAGGCGAGAAATTGGATCTTGGAGCATGGCGGGCTGGTTGGCCTTCGGGTCTTTACCAGGTACTGGCTTGCCCTTTTTGGTGAATGGCCCTGGGATGCTACCCCGGCCCTGCCTCCGGAAATCATATTCCTGCCATCATGGGCACCGTTTAATGTCTACCGGTTTGCATCTTGGGCCCGGGGCACCATTATCCCGTTGACAGTGCTGAGGGCCAGGCGTACGGTCAGAGAACTCCCGCCGGAATATCGGATCGATGAGCTTTTTCCTGAGATACGAGAACGATTTGATTACCGGTCGATCGGCAAAAATACCTCTTTCCGGCAGCGCCCCTTTTATTTATTTGACCGTTTGTTGAGTCGGTATACCAGGTTTCCGTTTTGTCCAGGCAGGGAATTGGCCATCCGGCAATGTCTGGAGTGGATCATTCGTCATCAAGAGGCGGACGGGGCATGGAGCGGCATTCAGCCGCCATGGATCTATTCGCTCTTGGCTTTGCATGCAGAGGGATATGCCCTTGATCATCCGGTGCTGGCAGCTGGCCTTGATGCCTGGAATAAATACTGGAAATTCGAGAAAAATGGGGCTACCTATCTCCAGGCAAGCGATACGCCTGTATGGGATACTCTGCTTTCACTCCTGGCCACTCTGGACTGCGATCAGGATTTCAATTTAACACCTCAGATGCAAGCCGCTTTGGAGTGGATTCTGAACGAACAGGTTATGGCGGGAGGGGACTGGCAGGTCTATGTCAAAGACGTGGAGCCTGGTGGATGGGCATTTGAGAGGCAAAACGATTTTTATCCCGATGTGGATGATACGGCAGTGGCCGTAATTGTACTGCTCAGGTTGCTGCCTGCGCTGGACTCCGTTCTGCGGAGCCGGGTTGATCTGGCTATACGCAGGGCAGTGGCCTGGATGAGTGCCATGCAGAGTTCAAACGGCGGCTGGGGTGCCTTCGACAAAGACAATACCAGCCATTTTATTACCCTTATTCCCTTTTGCGATTTCGGCGAGACGCTGGATCCGCCGAGTGTTGATGTGACGGCCCATGTACTGGAGGCCTTGGGACTTCTGGGACGGGGGATGGATGATCCTGTTGTTGCCAGGGCCTACAGATATATCCGGGCGGAACAGGAAAAGGATGGTAGCTGGTTCGGCCGCTGGGGAGTTAATCATATTTATGGAACAGCCGCGGTTATGCCAGCCCTGAAGGCCATTGGCGAGGATATGAATGCGCTCTACGTTCAAAAGGCTGCCCGATGGATCGTGGACCACCAGAACCCGGATGGTGGCTGGGGTGAAAGCTGCGGCTCTTATATGGATATCACACTCAGAGGACGTGGTCCCAGTACTGCGTCACAGACCGGCTGGGCACTGATGGCCCTTGTGGCCACAGGATCCCATACCTATGATCAGATAATTGAAAGGGGGCTGGAATGGCTGCTGGTAACGCAACGCGCTGACGGTACCTGGAATGAGCCACAATATACCGGCACCGGTTTCCCCGGCTATGGGACAGGCGAACGCACTGACATTGCCAAAGCGGCGGATAATCTGGATCAAGGCAGCGAGCTTTCCAGAGGTTTTATGTTAAACTACAATATGTATCGCCATTATTTTCCGCTCATGGCTATGGGCAGAGCCCGGCATCACCTCAGTGAGTGAAGTTCGCGAACAGTTATAACAGAGGTTCAAAGGTTCAGAGGTTCAGAGGTTAGATCACCTCAGCGAGTAAAATCCGCAAACAGTTATAAATCTACTCTGTAACACCGAGACAGTTCCCTATATTTATTTGCAGAACAACATTTCCTCAATTTTTGTTTTTTCCTGCGACCAAGAAACTACTCAATATCCAATCACACAGGTGGAAAATCTTTCATAGAAACTTATGCAAATGATTCTATTTTCCGTAAAGTCTAATGAAGTGGTCGGCAAAATTATCAAAGAAGGAAATGCCATGTGATAATGAAGTACAAAATACTTATAGTTGAAGACAATAAAAAGCTGGCATGCCTTTTTAAAGAGGCCCTGGGTGATGAGTATGATATACGTCTTGTCCATGATTTGAAACAGGCCAAGTCCTGTCTAGATGGTATCCATGGTCTTTTATTGGATCTCCAGCTTCCAGATGGCGAGGGGCTGAGTCTTATCAGGCCTGTTCGGCAGATAAATCCTTCCTGCGTGATAATTGTAGTTACAGCTTACGGTACTATCCAGAAAGCAGTTGAGGCTTTAAAATTTGGGGCTACTGATTTCCTGGAGAAGCCTGTGGATCTTGAGGCCCTTGTCCAGCGGTTTCAGGATTTGTTCCCGTTGCAGGGATTACAAGACCTCGTAGCTGAATCATCCGAGATGGTTGAGATACTGCAAATGGCCGATCGTGTGGCTTCTACACCTTTCCCTGTTCTTGTTACGGGAGATACTGGAACCGGAAAGGATGTGCTGGCCCGTTATATTCATCAACACAGCGGCCGGGAAAAATTCATAGGGCTCAACTGTGCAAGTGTGCCACACGAATTGGCAGATTCAATGTTGTTTGGTCATCTAAAGGGCAGTTTTACAGGGGCAATAGAGACACGTAAAGGCCTTCTTTCTGCAGCCAAGGGAGGGACTCTTTTTCTGGATGAGATTGGAGAACTACCTCTGTCTCTTCAGGCAAAGCTCTTGAGATTTTTAGACTCTGGTTGTTATCTGGCATTGGGTAGCAGCCAAGAATCCAAAAGCGATGCCCGGATCGTTGCAGCGACAAACAAGGACCTTAAAAAGGCTGTAAAAAATGGCTTTTTCAGGAAAGATCTACACTTTCGTCTTACAACCTTTCCAATTCATATTCCGTCCCTCATGGACAGAAAGGACGACATTATTCCCTTGGTTCACCATCACCTTGAAAGAGTTAAACAGGTGCTTGGCCGTAGGATCCGTTTATCAGATGGTGCCAAGGAACTTCTTCTGGACTATTATTTTCCGGGAAATGTAAGAGAACTTTTCAATTTACTGGATCGAACTGCACTTTTGACAGGAGGCGACATTACTCATGGCTCCCTGAGACCGTTTTTAAGCCCTCCTCCTGAAGATAAGCCGGCGCCGGGTGATTTCTGGTCGGAAAGCAGGGGCCATGTCTTGAAAAAGGAAAAAGAACTAATAGGCGCGGCCCTGACAGCAACTGGGGGTAATAAGGCAGCTGCGGCCCGTGCCCTTAAAGTCAGTTATAAGACCCTTTTTAATAAGATGAAAAAAATGGGTTTATGAAATTCGGCATCTTGCATGGTAAGCCAAAAGTAATTTATTATTTGTTATTAGTGTAATTTGGCGGTGAAGTCAGAAATCAGATCTGTTTAATCAATTTTTTGCAATTTTTTGTGAAATAAGTGTAAACCGGAAAAGCGAGGCTGAATCGAACCTTTATAGAGGCTTATCTTTAGCGTTTAATAATCTTTGCAGGCAGTAAAGAATCACGTTGATTGACATAGTATAGGTTGAACAGTACATTAAAACAGAATTTATGATCTGTCTTAATATTCGGCGGTCTTTTTTCTAGGAGAGGAATATAGGATGTTTGGGTTAGGGGTGCCTGAGCTGCTGATAATTTTAGTTATAATTCTAGTCATTTTTGGTGCTGGTAAGCTGCCAAAAATCGGTGAGGGCCTTGGAAAAGGTATCAGCAACTTCAAAAAGTCTATAAAGGAGAATGGAGATATTGAAGATGATGCCAGCCAGGATGAAAAGACCGGTTCATCATCGCGTCATAAAAAATAATCATTTCCTTAAGGCAGACCATATCTGCTAAATATAGATCTCAGCCCTAAATCCGCTATATGAAAATATTATCCTCGACCTATCAAGATACTTCAATCTGGCGATTCTTTTCTTCGGTTCGTCTGGCCGTATTCCTTTTAATTACTTTGGCAATAACCTCTATTATCGGTACGGTTATACCCCAAGGTGAAACACTTCAGTTCTATCTTGAAACGTTTGGCCCCAATTTTTTTCGAATCATAAAAGCCCTCCACTTGTATGACACATATCATTCCTGGTGGTATCTGACTTTACTCGGACTGTTTAGTATTAACCTTATAATCTGTACGCTGAGACGTTTGCCGTTCACGCTCAAACTTTGCAGGAGAGACAGCCTTTCATTGGATTCCGAGCGTCTCTTAAAGATGCCCTTTAAAAAAGATTGGGAGACAAAAAAACAACTGGATAATGATTCCACTCAATCGATCATCTCAGCGTTTAAAAAGGTCGGCGGTAAATTCCGTGAACGCGATGGGGTAGATGGGGGGAGACTCTTTCTGGCTGAACGCGGAAAATGGAGCTACTGGGGTGTCTACGCTCTGCATGGCAGTATTTTGATTATTTTTATCGGTGCCCTGGTAGGATTATTCCTGGGGTTTAAGGGTAGCGTCATGTTACCGGAGGGTGAGACAATAGATTATATTGTAAACAGACAGACGGGAAAGCGCATATCCCTTGGCTTCTCAGTCCGTTGTAATCGTTTTAATATCGCCTTTTACGATAATGGCGCACCCAAAGAGTACCGATCTGACTTAACAGTATTAAATGACGATAAAGAGGTCTTTCATAAGTCCATTGTTGTCAATGATCCTATGAAATATAAGGGCATTACTTTTTATCAGGCAAGTTATCGGGCTATTCCTGAGGTAACAGTGCAGGTCTCCAATTCTGATAATATGCAGCGTTCCCTCACCATTTCAGCGTTTCAAAAGACCATATGGCCGGAAGAACAACTGAGCTTTAGTTTGATTCAATATCAGCCAAACGTCCATGGAAGGCCAGCAGCTCAGATATGGATTGCAGACAATGAAGGTCGAGCGGGTAATTTCTGGCTTTTGGAAGGAAGAGAAAGAGAATTTAAACAGAGTGGAAACCTGTATAAGATGTCACTATCTACTGCCAAACAACGATATCTTACGGGGCTACAAGTCAAGAAGGATCCGGGTGTCTGGATAGTATGGTTGGGTTGTACTGTACTTATTGCAGGTTTCTCCGTGGTGTTCTGGGTTCCGCATAGACGTTTGTGGCTGTGGATAGGTCGCCGGAAGGGCAGGACCTTTGTGATTTTGTCCGGTCAGACTAATAAGAATAAATTGCAGTTGGAAAAAGACATCAAAAAGATTGAAGAGGCCTTGAATTCCAATTTAGGAGTAGGGCAATGACCTTTTCCAGTTCATACCTTTTTGGTTTAACGACGTTCATATACATGGGGGCCGCTGCTCTATATTTGATACGCTGGATCTTCAGGGTACGAAAGGTAGGGTTGCTGGCTACGTTTGTTACGATTTCAGGCCTTGTAATTCAGACAGTTGGAATAGGTCTGAGGTGGATAGAGTCCTACCAATTAGGCTATGGCCACGCGCCCCTCTCAAATCTTTATGAGTCCCTGGTGTTTTTTTCTTGGATAACGGTATTGGTTTACTTGATTATAGAATGGCAGACTAGACAACGTGTGATCGGGGCCTTTACAACTCCATTTGCTTCTCTGTCTATGGCCTATGCATCTTTTAGCCCTAATATTGAAGATAAAATACAGCCTCTCATACCAGCCCTTAAGAGCAATTGGCTCATTGCCCATGTTGTAACGTGTTTTCTTGGATATGCGTCTTTTGCCGTTGCCTGCGGACTGGGTATCATGTACCTTTTTAAAAATAGATACAGTGGGGCATCAGGGGGGCTCATAGGTGTTATGCCTGATTGCAAAATCCTGGATGAGTTGATACACCAAACAATTATTTTTGGTTTCCTGTGGTTGAGCCTCGGCATAATTACAGGGGCCATTTGGGCCAACGATGCTTGGGGAACATACTGGAGTTGGGACCCAAAGGAGACCTGGTCATTAATAACCTGGTTTGTATATGCTACGGCCCTGCATGCAAGATTTGTCAGGGGCTGGACTGGTCGCAGGATCGCTTACTTATCGATAATAGGTTTTGTCTCAGTCTTGTTTACATACTTTGGGGTAAATTTTCTACTTTCAGGATTACACAGTTACGGATCACAGTAAGGATTGCAGGATTATAGGATTAAAAAAAACCGTATTGTTAAAATCTACTAATATTTCTCCAAAAGTCTAAAGAGGGTTTTAATGTTTGGCTTAGGCACACAAGAACTGTTAATTATCCTGGTGATTGCCTTTTTTATCTTTGGGGGCAAAAAGCTTCCGGAAATAGGCGCGGGACTTGGAAAGGGTCTGAGGGCATTCAAGTCCGGTTTGAAAGACATTGAAAATGAGGTCGATTCGGAAAAGCTTCCTAATAACAAATCCAACAGTTCGTCAGATACAGACACACAAAGTAAGAAAAAGGTCTAACGGCTTCACGGATTGCGCTTAGTATAGTGTAGCATGCCTTTCTGCAAACAAGCTATGATTTTAGCCGCAGGTCTGGGCACACGACTGCGACCTATTTCTTTTTATTTACCGAAGCCTTTATTCCCGGTATTAAACATCCCCTTGCTCTACAGGTTAATTTGCCAGCTTGAGGAGGCAGGGTTCAGAAAGATTGTGATCAACTGCTTTCACCTTGCACATCGGATAATGGAGTTGGTGGGGTCTTATAGGATAAGGGCTGAAATTATTACATTGGTGGAACCGTCACTGCTGGGGACAGGGGGCGCGCTTAGAAATGCTCTGCCTCATATCTCTCGGGACGGACCCCTGCTGGTTATAAACGGAGATTTGGTAACAGACCTTAATCCGGCCCAGGTAGTTAATCAGCATCGGTACCACGGAGCTATAGCATCTCTGGTTGTTCACAAGAGGGAACCGTGGAACAATATAGCCGTAAGGGACGAAAAGATCTCGGGTTTTAATGACAGCGGGCCATATGCCATGGCCTTTACGGGCATTTCTGTGCTGGAACCGGAATTTATAAGGACCATTCCTGAAGATTGTCCGAGTTCCTTGATTGATGCATTCAAGGTCGTAATTAATAAGGGTGACCGCCTGCAGCCCCTGAGAGCTGATCAATTTGCCGGTCATTACATTTGGGAGGATATAGGGTCGCCCGGGGGGTATCTGTCGGCCCATAAAGTGCTTTTTGCAGGTGAAAATAACCGGTGCCTGGTTGGACGAGAGACTGAGTTACCAGGCGATCTCATATGGAAGGACTGGGTCTCTATAGGCCCTGGAGTGAGTTTGGGATCTGACATCACCCTTTGTCGAAGCGTGATCTGGGAGGGAAGTACTGTCCCTTCCGGAACAGTTCTTGAGGATTGCGTTTTTTGTCCTTATGGAAACATTAGTTCTTGACTAATCGGATTGAATTAACGCCTTTAATCGACTAATCTAAGTTATGTCACTTGTTAGGGCGGAAGTACTTGAAAAAACGTATATAGCCGGCGAAATTACTGTCAGGGCCATACGCGGAGTTGATTTTGACATTGAACGGGCTTCATTTGTTGCTTTTGTCGGCCCGTCAGGAAGCGGAAAAAGTACTCTGCTGAACATGATTGGTTGTCTTGACTTTCCAACCAGCGGCTTTCTTGAAGTCGCAGGGCAGGATGTGACAGGTCTTCGCTCAAGGGAATCGGCCCGTTTTCGGGGAGAGCATATTGGTTTCATTTTTCAGGATTTCAACCTAATTTCCGTACTCACTGTATTTGAAAATGTGGAATATCCTTTGCTGATGGTGCAAAACTGGCCGAAGCAGAAACGGCAGAAACGGGTACAGGAGTTGTTAAAATCAGTGGAAATGGCGGATCAGGGAACCAAATACCCCAGCCAGATCTCCGGTGGCCAGAAGCAGCGGGTGGCAGTGGCGCGTGCCCTGGTTACCAATGCCAAACTGGTGCTTGCCGATGAACCCACTGCCAACCTGGACAGTAAGACCTCCAACCGTATTATTGAACTTATGAAAGATATGCGGGATGAGTTCGGCACCACCTTTATCTTCTCGACCCATGACCCCAAAGTGATGAAGAACGCTGAAACTATTTTTACCCTGGAAGACGGAAGATTGAAAGGCTGAAGGTAGATATACTGATAGTAACAAATAACCTTCTACCTGAACAATCTATGTAATTTTATGCTCAGTATATTTAAGCTTGCTATCCGGAATCTGCAACGCTATAGGCGACGAACCTTGCTTACCTCCGTTTTGATTACCCTGGGAGTGGTGGCGGTGCTGCTTTTCGTTTCCATATCCGGTTCCTTCAAGGCCATGATGATCGGTCAGATCACGGATTCTATGTTGGGCCACCTGCAGGTGCACCGCAAGGGATATCTTGCTTCCATTGACAGCCTGCCCCTGGACCGTAATTTGAAAGGCAAACAGGTTGCCGAGGTAAAGGAAATTCTGGAAGGCAATGATTGCGTGGAGGCCTATTCCATGCGTATTAAGCTCGGAGCGATGTTCAGCAATTTTTCAGAGACAACCAGTATTCGGCTTAACGCGATAAATCCAAAACAAGAGATGCAGACAGTCCCCAGGCTTGCTGATCGCATCATCGAGGGGAAAAAGGAAGGCCTCCTTGACAAGGGAGAAATCCTTGTCCCCGAACTTATTGCCAAGGGAATGAAGGTCAGGACCGGCGACACCATTGTCCTGGTTGCCACCAATAAGGATGGATCGGTGAACGGGCAGCCATTCGTGGTGCGCGGGATTCTGGAAGGTATTTCAGGGCCGGGCGGCCGGGATGGCTTCATACATCTTGACGATGCCGTGACCCTGTTGCGTATCGAGGGCAGAGAGATTAGCGAAATTTCCATACGTTTGAAAAGCATGGGTCTTATGAGTGAGGTGTTTGATCAGCTGGAGACCCGGCTTGGATCTATTCAAGACAAAAACGGCAAGCCGGTCTTTGAAGTGCATACCTGGGAGAAGCTGTCGCCATTTTTTAATATAGCAGAGATGATTGACCTGATGACCTTTTTCATCAAAATTATGTTGGTAGCCATCGTTTTGGTGAGTATTATGAACGTTATGATCATGGCTGTTTATGAACGTATCAACGAAATTGGCACCATGGCCGCCATTGGGACCGTGCCTGGCAAGATTCTCTCTCTTTTTGTGGTGGAGGGTTTTCTGCTCGGCGTATTCGGCACTTTAATAGGTGTTGTTATCAGCCTTATCACTATTGTCGCAATGAATACGGCCCAGATTAGTTTTAATTTCGGCCGTCAGGAAGGACTGCTTCTTTCGCCAACCATTGCCTTAAATGATGTGGTTACGGTCGCTGGAATTGTCATTACCATAGCCGTACTTGCCAGTCTGCAGCCAGCGTGGAAGGCTGCAAGGATGGACCCCATAACGGCCCTGCGTCATGTATAGATCGTCAAGCAGACAGGTGAAAGGCGGAAGTTGATGAGATATAAAGCCGTTATATTTTTTGGCCCTTGTTTCCATACCTTCAGTTTAAAAGACTAAGTGGAGGAACCTATGAAAATTAGAAGTACGTCAACCAGCATTGTCAGTTTATTTTTGTTCTTTTTTTTGGGTCTTGCTATAATCGCTTCTGCAGATTCAATGAAAATTGCCGTTGCTACCAGCGGCCCTGTAAAAGATGCAATCATAAGCCAAAGGGCTGCCAGAACACCGTTTTTTCTATTTTTTGATGGCAAAGGTAATTTTATTGAGGCCCTAGAGAATCCTTTCTGCGATCAGTCTCGTAACGCTGGGCCAAGGGCGGCCATGTTTCTTGCAGACAAAGGGGTGAAGCTCGTTATAGCTGGTAGTATAGGGTCTAAAATGGGACAGGCCCTGAGGGACTATCAGATCGAATATAAAGAGGGGACCGGAGTTGCTTATGATGTGGTTCAATCAATTATTAAAGACCGTTAGCCGGATCATCATTCCTGCAGTTATTTTTTTCCTTTTTTTCTGTACAGCAGCCGTCCTTGCTCTGGATGGCAACGATATCCTGAGCCAGGTCGATAAAAACATGCAGCCCCAGTCCTATGAGATGTACCGGAAGCTGATCAACATAGAGCCTGATGGCTCAAAAAAGGAGTTTGTACTTTATACGGTTAAGAAGGGACAGGACAAAATGGTGGCCTTGTTTATCTCGCCGGCCAGTGAAAAGGGCCGTTCCACTCTACGTCTGGGTGATAACATGTGGCTTTATATCCCTAATGTGGGAAGACCGTTACGCATCACCAGTCTTCAGTCAGTTGTGGGCGGGGTATTCAACAATTCCGATATTTTACGATTAGACTACAGTGTAGAATATAATGCGGAAAAGATAACCGATCAAGGTGATAACTATATGCTTGAACTAAAGGCCAAATCCTCCTCGGTTGCCTATAACCACTTAAAGATGAAGGTGGATAAAAAGACCCTTTTGCCGGTCACTATCGAGTGTTATGCGGTCAGCGGCATGCTCATCAAGACCCTGCACTATACGAAAATCAAGGATTTTGGGCAAGGTATCGTCAGGCCGTCAATGCTTGAGACGGACAGCCCACTCCACAAGGGGTATCGGTCTGTAATGCTTTTTGCCAAAATCAACAAGAAGGAACTACCGGACGAGGTATTTACCCTCAATTATCTGTCCAAGGTTGATGAATTGCGATAGCATAGGCCCCTGTCTCGTCGGCTTTTTGCTCGGTCTGCTTCTTCTCTCTACCGCTCTCCTGTATGCAGATGACAAATTCAGTTTTGAACTGGAGGAGTTTGAAAGAAAGACCTTGGAAAACGGAGGCTATGCAGAGCTGAAGTTTGAGCATATGGATATTAACCATGATTCTGCTTTTGCCAGATTAAATCTAGATCAGCCTCGGTCGACACTTGATCGCTTATACGGCAGTCTTCAGATTGACGGTTATTACACCAGAAAAATAATTAGTTTCAATTGGGTTCTGAATGCCTATGCGCAGCAGGATAATCTGGGCTGGACTGATAAGGCAGATGTCTATGAGTCCTATGTAAACATTAAACCGACGCCTGTTTTTACTGCAGGTGTCGGTAAAAAATTATACAGGTGGGGTACGGGCTATGCGTGGAATCCAATCGGCTTTATAAACCGTCCCAAAGATCCCAATGATCCGGAAGAGGCGATGGAGGGTTACATAACGACTGAAGTTGATTTAATAAAGAGCTTTTCTGGATCCTTACAGACCGTTGCTTTTACCACGGCTATTCTGCCGGTGTGGCAGGGAGTCAATGAAGATTTCGGCGAGATAAACAATGTGAATCTGGCGGCCAGACTTTATTTTCTGTATCGGGATACGGACATTGACCTGATTTTTTACACAGGGGACAGTCGTTCCATTTCTTATGGCCTGGATTTTTCCAGAAACCTGGCGCCAAATTTTGAAGTTCACGGAGAGTTTGGCTATGTTCCCGATCAAAAAAGAGTAGTTCTGCAGGATGATGGCTCCGCCATGGTCCGGGAGAGTGCGGCACTTTCCTATCTCCTCGGTCTTCGCTATTTAACGGAAAATGATATAACCGGTATTATTGAATATTATCACAATGATGCCGGATACACCGAAGAAGAGATGGAACGTTTTTTCCAACTTAGTTCAGACGGTGAAAACCAAGTCCTTGCATCAGGCAGTGATCTACTCCTTGAAAAGGCAAGAGACATGAGCCTGAAAAGTTATAGCAGGCCGCAAGCGGGACGTAATTATCTCTATGCAAGATTTACTCAGAAAGAACCCTTTGATATTCTATACTTTTCACCCGGTCTTTTCACAATTATCAACCTTGATGACAAGAGTTACTCCATAAGTCCACAGCTTGTTTACACTGGATTTACCAACTGGGAGTTAAGGCTGCGTTTTTCGTACCTTAATGGCGGGACATCCACTGAGTATGGCGAGAAAATGAACAGTAATAAGCTGGAATTGAGAGTTCGCTATTTTTTTTAAGGGCACCGGCTATTTACTCTCAAGCTCGGCCCAATTAACTCCCCAGCCAATATCTACCTTCAGGGGCACGGCAAGATCCACTACGTTTTCCATGGTCTCTTTTACCATTATACTGATTCTTTTTATTTCTTTTTCCGAGGCTTCGATTATCAGCTCGTCGTGTACCTGGAGCAACAACCTGCAAGGCATTTTTTCTGCTTGAATATTTGAATCAACTTCTATCATGGCCAGCTTTATTATATCTGCCGCGGTGCCCTGAATAGGTGTGTTGATGGCAGTCCTTTCGGCAAATTCTCTTACGGCCCTGACCCTGTTCTTAATGTCAGGGATATGGCGCCTGCGACCGAGCATTGTGGTGACGTATTTCTGCTCCTTAGACTTTTCTATAGTTTCCCTTATATAACGTTTTACACCAGGATATTTTGCAAAATAGCGATCGATGAACTCCTTTGCCTGTTTATTTCCAGTGCCCAGTTCCTTTGCCAGACCATAGGCGCTTATTCCGTATATTATTCCGAAGTTAACTGTCTTGGCCGCTCTGCGCATTTCCGGCGTAACCAACTCTGGGAATACGCTAAAGACCTCTGCTGCGGTGATGCGATGAATATCTTCATTATTTCTGAAGGCATTTATCAGGGCTTCATCTCCGGAATAATGGGCGAGGACTCTCAGTTCTATCTGGGAGTAATCTGCGGATAAGAGGAGGTTTCCAGGGGCAGGGATAAAAAGCGCCCTGATTCGTCTGCCTTCTTCTGTCCTGACCGGAATGTTCTGGAGATTAGGATCACTGGAGGAGAGCCTGCCGGTGGATGTGACAGTCTGATTAAAAGACGTGTGGACCCGACCTGTATCGGGGTTTACCATCCTCTTTAATCCATCAACATAAGTAGACTTGAGCTTTGACAGATTTCTATAGATAAGGATTTGTTGCGGAAGCTCGTGAGATTGGGCAAGTTCCTTTAGTACATCTACGTCTGTGGAATAACCAGTCTTCTTGCGGGTCTTTTTTATCTGAGGAAGCTTGAATTTTACAAATAATATTTCTGCCAGTTGTTTTGTAGAGTTTATATTGAATGGTTCTCCTGCAAGCCGGATAATTTTCTTATCCAGATCATATAGTCTTTGAGAAAATTCTGTTGACAGCGCATCAAGTCCTTCTCTATCAACAAGAATTCCAGACATCTCCATTTCAGCGATAATCCGTATCAAAGGCACTTCAACCCGCTCGAGCAGTTCCCACAAGCTGCTCTCTTTTAACCTTTTCCGCAGTGCAATGTGTACAAGAGAAGTTACGTGGACATCTTCACAGGAATAGTCCCTGGCAAGCGGTAGGGGCACATAGGCAAAATTTTTCACCCTTTTCTGTTTTTCAGTTACCTCTTTAAAGGATATCATGTGGTGCCCTAACACTTCTTGCGCTATCCCGGCAAGGTTATGACGACGTTTTGAGGGATTAAGGAGGTAAGAGGCCAACATCGTGTCCACGTATATCCCTTTCAGCTCCATCCCATGGTTGGCAAGGACAATCAGATCATACTTTATGTTCTGCCCGATTTTTTCGATTTTTCGGTCTGAAAATATCGGTCCCAGGACCTTGGCCACCTGAGATAAATTGAGTTGGGGTTCCTGGCTTTCGTGCCCAATAGGGATATAAGCGGCCTTTGGCGGTGTAATGCAGAGAGATATCCCGACAATCTTTGCCTTCATGGGGAATTCGCTCGTGGTTTCCGTATCGATGACTATTCTTGAAGCCTTCCGTGCCATCTCTGCCCAGCGGACAAGATCTTTTTGGGATTGTATCAGCTCATACTCCTTAAATGAGATGGTCTGTTCCGGCACCATCTGGTCTAAAAAGCGGGTAAGATTGAATTCTTTAAAGAGCCGCCTCAGTCTTTGCTGGTCGGGTGGATTTCTGCGAAATGAGTTAATATCAAGGGAGACAGTTATGTCGTCTGCAAGGCTTACAAGCCTTCGCCAGAGGTCCAAGCGATCCTTGTGTAATTCAAGACGTTCTTTTATTTTTCCCTTTGGAAGTTCATCCAGTTGCCTGATAAGATTATCCACTGAGCCATAATTCTTTATGAGTTTTAGCGCAGTCTTTAAGCCGATTCCGGGCACGCCAGGGATGTTGTCCGATATGTCGCCTGTCAGTGTCATTACATCCAGGAATTGAACCGGTTCAAGACCGAATCTTTTATAAAAGTTATCAAGATCTGTAACTTCATCTTTCATCGAATCCCATATGCTGACTTGTGGACCGATCAACTGCAGGAGGTCTTTGTCGCCGGAAACAATTATAATATTCTGGTTACTGAGGCCCCGTGCCAGTGTGGCAATTATATCGTCTGCTTCATAGCCTTTTTTCTCGAGCTGTGTGAGACCCAGGGCATTTACTATTTCTTTTACATATGGAATCTGAACGCTCATATCATCAGGCATTGCAGGCCTGTTTGCCTTGTAATCGGTGTAGAGGTCGTGTCTGAAGGTAGTGCCTTTGGCGTCCCAAACTATAGCCACATATTCAGGATCCTTTTCCCTCAGAACCTTCCAGAGCATATTTGTGAGGCCGTATATTACCTTGGTGGGAAATCCATCATTGGCGGTCATGGGCTGACGTATGGCAAAGTAGGCCCTGTAAAGATACGAGCTGCCATCTATCAGGAATAGCGGCGGGCTGGATTTTTTATTTTGCTGATCAAGCGCTGTCATGTATAACTCGGAGCCTATATCTCATGGTAGTATCTCGTTAGGGAAAAGGCATTCTGTAAATATAACCCATTAACTGTTTTCAAAGGCCGGTTTGTTTGACTTTTTTAAATGATCTAAGTATCCTTAATGGCCGCAAAAGTAAAGAAGGGAGGGCTTTTTTATGTCGACACTGGTAGTGGTGGGAACGCAGTGGGGTGATGAAGGCAAAGGGAAGATAGTAGACCTCTTGACTGAGTATGCGGACGTTATAGTACGTTTTCAGGGTGGGAACAATGCCGGCCATACCCTGGTAGTGGACGGCGAAAAATTTATTTTTCATCTCATTCCTTCCGGGATTCTAAATGATGACAAGCTCTGTCTGATCGGGAATGGAATTGTAATTGATCCGTCAATTTTTATTCAAGAACTTGAGGGACTTGCCGCAAGAGGCAGGCCCGTAACCTCCGACAGATTAAGGCTCAGCTCAAATGCTCATGTCATAATGCCGTACCACAGGGCACTGGACCATGCCAGGGAGGTTGCCAAGACTGAGGGGAAAAGGCTTGGTACTACGGGACGAGGCATAGGGCCATGCTATGACGACAAGATAGTCAGAAATGGAATCAAGGTAGCTGATCTTCTTGATCCTGAGCTCTTTAGAGAAAAACTCGAAGATAACTTAAAAGAGAAGAACTTTTATCTCACTGAGTTGCTGAATGCCGATCCACTTGATTTCGAGACCATTTATGGTGAGTTTCAGAATTATGCCGAGCGTCTTGCCCCTTTTGTAGACAATGTCTCTATATTGATAGATGAAGCGGTTCGTAATGGGAAGAACGTACTTTTTGAGGGTGCTCAAGGTACCCAGCTTGATATTGATCACGGCACTTACCCCTTTGTAACATCCTCCAATACAGTGGCCGGAGCGGCTTGCTGTGGCGCAGGAATAGGCCCCAGCAAGATCGATAGAGTGCTGGGAATCTGCAAGGCCTATACGACAAGGGTAGGTGCTGGTCCTTTCCCAACAGAACTTGAGGACGCGGTTGGAGACCTTTTACAGAAAAAGGGGGACGAGTTTGGTTCTACCACAGGTCGGCGCCGTCGCTGTGGATGGCTTGATGGTGTTGTATTGAAAGACGCCGTCAGGATCAATGGACTTGATGGGCTGGCTATTACAAAACTTGATGTATTAAGCGGCCTTCCTCAACTCGATATCTGCACTGAATACGATATTGCAGGGACCCGATATTCCTGTATGCCAGCCAATATCAGGCAGATCAATTCAATAAGGCCGATTAATATGACACTGTCCGGCTGGGAGGAGGACCTTAGCCTCATGAAATCGTTGAATGATCTACCTAAAAAGGCCAGAGATTATCTAAAAATTATAGAGGATATGGCTGAAATACCAATAGTGCTTATCTCAGTGGGGCCTGGAAGGGAACAGACTATTTTTTTAAAAAATCCTTTTGAATAAACGGACAGAATCGCCTTAAAAAAATCCATAAACTAGAGGGACTGAATTGACTGACATCTTAAACTATAATAGGTATTAAAGGGCTTGACTAGGTTGCGATATGGAAATAACATACCGTGAAGTAAGGCAATTGCAAGAGGACTAGTTCGCATTCGGCTGGATGGATTTGTCATTGGGCGCTTTTCTGAAAAAAAGAAAATTTATATATCTTAAATTAGTTTAAACAAAGGGAAGGGGGGTAAACTAAGTGAGACTAAAGAGTGTTTTTGAGAATAACGGTTTTATGCCTGCGAAATATACATGCGACGCCGGTGACAATAGCCCGGAATTTATAATAGAAGATGTGCCTGAAAATACAAAAAGTTTTGCTATGACAATGGAAGACCGCGACTCTCCGATCAGGGCTATGGTCCACTGGATTATCTTTAACATCCCAGCGGATACAAGAGAAATGAAAGAAAATAAGGTGCCTCAGGCAAGTATACAAGGTACAAATGATTACGGGAAATGCAGCTATAAAGGGCCGTGTCCGGATTCTTCCATTCATAGATATGAATTCAAGCTATTTGCGCTAGACAGAGTCCTTGAGGTCGATGAAAGAACGAAAAAAGCTGAGTTAGAGAATCTAATAAGGGGCCGCACTCTGGCAGAAGCCGTATTAACTGGATTGTATTCAAGGGATTAAAACGGCCGGGTATACTTGATGGATTTTATGGGCATTTTCGACCTTCCTATCTTTGATATACAGGAAATCTGGCAATGATGCAGCCCATCTATCCGGAGATTGATGATACCGGAGCGGCAGCTAGAGACGTATTTTGCAAACGGTTTTAAAGAAAAAAGGCGACTTGTAAAGCCGCCTTACGGATTTTTGGAATATCGTCTGACTGGAGCAGCGCTATTTGATCTCAATCTGTTTTGCCTTCACCTCTTCCTTTTTGGGAAGGGTAATTTTTAAAACCCCGTTATCATAGGATGCCTTTATTTTTTCAGAATTCACCGACACAGGAACCCTGATAGTCCTGGAAAAAGCCCCGTAATGAGTCTCGATGCGATGGTAATTCTCTTTTTTTTCCTCTGTTTTCTGCTTTTTTTCTCCCTTTATTGTCAACAAATCTCCACACAGAGATACGTCAATATCCTTAGACTCCATGCCCGGGATTTCTGCCTTTACGATAAGGGAATCCTTTGTTTCTGATACATCAACAGCAGGCATCCATTCCCCTTTCATGGGTAGAAACTCTTTTTCACCGGTCAAGTTTCCCCAAAGGTCATCCATCTCCCTTCTTAGATTGCTCAGTTCACGTAACGGTCTCCAAGGTGTAACCTCAAACATGGCATGAACCTCCTTTGTTTCGAGTTCGATTCATTGTATTTAAAAAGAAAATAAGTTCGAGGTTTTTTAAGTCAAGGAATTTTCCCACTCAATTTCATAATTTACAGATATTTTTTTGAATGCGATTATATCGGAAATAGATCTCGGTAACCTCTTTATTTGCCTGCTTAAGGAAAGTAGATATAATAAATGATATATTTAGTTGATATTGAGGAGAGGCCAAAGGAGATTGCGATGCATGGCTGAACAAGCTGATAACAAAAGTCCGTTCACTCAACCTTTCAATATTAAAGACTGCGCACTTGTGGCTATGGCCACTGGTTACAAAGCCCAAAACTTAAGAGAATTTAAGGAGGGGCTGCTGAGAGTTCATGAAAGCAGCATATATCATCACTTTTGGGGGCGTTTTTTAGAGCCACAGTTTGACGAACCTGAGTACAATAATGATTTTGCATCATGGGTATATCGTCGTCTTAACGAAAAGGCCTTGGCAGAAAAGCTGAGTGTTATTGACCCTACTGACTACGAAGATATTGATGCTATAAGGCATGATTTGGTGGAATGTATAGAAGACGTCCTTTACGAAAATGAATTTGTGCCGTGGACAAGGGCCGATGAGCAATTTCATTTTGTTCGGTCTCAGATAGTGGTATTGGATACAGGACGTTATATGGAGATACCGTCAGATTTGTCTTCCGCAGTGCCTGAAATGACAATCGGCAGCATATTTTACCACTTTATAGATGCCCGCAGGAGGACAGAAGATGGAAGCGACGACTTTAGCGCCTGGTTGACAGGATGGGGTGACATATATAATGATCTCAGACTTAAACTTATGGCTGTTGACCCGTTTTTTTCTTCTTTAAAAGAATTGCGTTTTCAGGTTACCCATGTGCTGGATGAATACTTTAGCGGAGGGAACTCATGAATGAACTCCTCGTTCGCTATGCAGAAGTGACAGGCATGGATGTAATAAATCACCTTAGCCAGTTGGCAGTTCCTCTCAAAGGTATGAAGGTTGTTCATGTAAATTCCACCAGGGAAGGCGGAGGAGTGGCTGAGATCCTCAGAAAACTGGTTCCGATGATGGATGCCCTGGGTCTTGATGTGAAGTGGGAAGTGTTGAAGGGTAATCCTCTTTTTTATCAATGTACCAAGGGATTTCATAATGCCATCCAGGGTTTTCAAACAGATCTGTCTGAGGCCATGCTGGAGGCCTATGAAACAGTTAGTGCAGAGAATGCCGAGAGACTCCGGTCTGTCCTGGAAGAGGCTGACTTTGTTTTTATACATGACCCACAACCGGCGCCATTTCTCAGCTTTTGTCCCAATAGGCGTGGGAAATGGGTATGGAGGTGTCATATAGACTGCAGCCGTCCATATCGTCCGGTATGGAAGTATTTAAGAAAGTGGATCCATAGCTATGATGCCAGTATTTTTTCTCTTGCGCAGTTTGCTCAATTCCTGCCTCATCACCAGTACCTTATTGCCCCCAGCATAGATCCCTTAAGTGAAAAAAATATAGATCTTCCCGAAGAGGAAATCAAAGGGGTCTTTGAGCGTTTTGGCCTGAAGCCGGATTTACCTCTTATTTTGCAGGTTTCCCGTTTCGATCGGTTTAAGGATCCCCTCGGCGTTATAGAGGCCTTCAGACAGTCGAGGAAAATGGTGCCTTTGCAACTGGTTTTAGCAGGTGGCGGTGCTACTGATGATCCTGAAGGTGGAAAGGTTCTTGATGAGGTCAGAGAGGCGGCGGAAGATGAAGAAGACGTCCATGTGCTGCTTCTTCCACCTGATGCTCACAGGACGATTAATGCCTTGCAAAGGGCTTCTGATATTGTACTCCAAAAGTCCATAAAGGAAGGTTTTGGTTTAACTGTCACAGAGGCAATGTGGAAAGGGAAGCCTGTGATAGGAGGAGATACAGGCGGAATTCGTCTTCAGGTAGTAGATCACTTTACCGGTTTCCGGGTAAGGAGCCCTGAAGGTGCTGCCCTCCGTATCCGTTATCTGTTGCACAGTTTAGATAAGTTGGAGGAGATGGGCACCAGGGCAAAACGTCTTGTCCTTGAAAATTTTCTTCTGACAAGGCATTTGAGAGAATACCTTGCATTGATGATCGGTGTTCTTCATGGTCTGGAAGACCGGATAGATATGACACGATGAGAGTCCTTTCTTCGGAGACGAGAGGATTTTGTTGCATATCCCGCAGATGATAAGACCGATGAGAATGTATTCCTTACTACAGAAGCATGAGCGTTTGGATTTTGCTCAGTTTTTGATTAACTGACAGGGAAGGGGACCTTTGGCCGAAGCCTACGTATGATGTACTGAGTTTCTTTCAGAACGGCCAGGACATTCAATATCAGAAAACTATATTTTCAGTTACAAAGAGCAAGCGGAGGAGTTTGTGAAAGAGCCGGTTACCAGGATAATAGCAGTTTCAAACCGTTTACCTATTCATCTTGTGCACGGACCTGATGGGTTGGAGATAAAACCTGGCGAGGGAGGACTTGTGACCGCCCTTGCTCCGGTCTTCAGAAATAGGGGCGGGGTATGGATCGGTTGGTCTGGAGGGAGTGATGACGACGATCTTGCCGGTCTTCTGGAACCGGCGTCTCGTGAGGCTGGATACCGCCTCTATCCTGTACCTCTCTCAGTCGATGAGGTCTGCGATTACTACTATGGATTCTCTAATGAGGTGATCTGGCCACTGTTCCATGATTTACAGACTCGCTGTAACTTTAAGCCCAGGTATTGGCAGCAATATCTCAATGTCAACCGTAAGTTCGCCGAGATTACAACAAAGCACAGCGCTGAGACCGATTATATATGGGTCCATGACTACCATCTCATGTATATGGCAAAGTCCCTTAGGGAGCTTGGGGTAGAAAGGAACACCGGGTTTTTTCTCCATATTCCCTTTCCGCCTGCGGACATCTTTATGAAACTACCATGGAGGGCCCATATTCTCAGGGCACTTCTTGAATATGAACTGGTTGGTTTTCAGACCATGAGGGACCGAAAGAATTTTATTCAGTGCCTCCGTTACATAAGCTCAGACATAAGGATTTCCGGAAGGGGGTCTGTTGTTACTGTTATTGTTGGAGACAAGCGGGTCAGGGTAGGTGCCTTTCCTATCAGTATTGACTACGATGCCTTTGCCAGGGATGCAGAATCTAAAGAAGTAGCTGACCTGGCTTGGTATCTTCACGAGGCTTTACCCAATCGCCAGGTAATACTGGGTGTGGACCGGCTTGACTATACTAAGGGTATACCGGAGAGGCTTGAGGCTTTTAAAGACGCGCTTTCCCGTTTTCCTGAACTTCAGGGGAAGACTACCTTGGTTCAGGTCGTGGTCCCCAGCAGGGAGGAGGTCCCTGAATACCAGACGCTTAGGGCAGAGCTCTACCGTCTTGTTGGTGAAATAAACGGACAGTTTACCCGATCGGGCTGGGTGCCGATACACTATCTTTACAGAAGCCTGGACCGCTCTGAGCTTTTGGCCTACTATCGTTTGGCTGAAATCGCCCTGATTACTCCACTGAAAGATGGGATGAACCTGGTGGCAAAAGAATATTGTGCCTGTAATCTGGAAGAAAATGGTGTGCTTATTCTCAGTGAGTTTGCAGGTGTTGCAGCTCATTTGCATAGAAATGCTATCATGGTTAATCCCTATGATGTTGAAGGGATGTCCAACGCTATTCGTGAGGCCTTTCACATGGATCGAACTGAAAGGCACAACAGGATGCACAAGCTAAGGGAGATAGTGCATCATAGAGACATTTTCTGGTGGGTAAACAATTTTTTAGAGGCTGCTATTGCCAAAGACCTTCGAGCCTTTCCCGCTCTTGAAGAGTATATGCCTGATATTACCATTGGCATCTGAGTAGTGTAAAAAATTACTCAGACGGATGGCCTGAAGGAGAAAAGATCTTTAGGGATAAATCGTAAGCGATTACATAAAATTACCTCGTCTGAAAGTTGACAGGGGTCTTCAACATTCAGACGAAACACATGGATAATTTTTAGCAGTTATTATTACTTTTTATAGTTTTGGACAATACTTATGGCTGTCCTTTTAACCTCCATGGCCGGGTCGTCCAGAAAAGGCAAAACATGCTCAAGTTCTATTGATTTCATAGCACCCAGGCGCTCAAGGGCTAAAGCCCTTATCTTTGGATTGGGGTCTTTGAGGAAGGACCGATAGACTTCCTCATGGCTCATATCATTATTCAATTGGCCCAGGAGTATGAGTATGTCAAGCTTCAGGGAGGGTTCCCCTTGTTCTAATTCTTTTCTATAAATTTCAGTAATTTCTTTTTGCTTGTCCTTGAATCTCCAAAGATTAAAGAGAATCGCCCTTTTCTGGTCTGGAGAGCAATGCTTCATTCTGTCAAATAAAAGTCCGATTACACGGCTGTCTTTCAGATTACACAATGCACTGACTGCTACTTCCTGTATTTCTTCGCAAAGGTCATAAAGACATTCAATCAGTGATAAGGCCGCTCCCATATTACCTTCCCAGCCCAGGGCTAATATGGCACGGACTTTAATATCTGTATTTGGATTTTTCAGGTCTCCAATTAATTTTTTGATCAAGGCATGGGGATCATCCAGAAATGGCCCTATCACGCTAAGGTGCAAAGCCGCCTGATCTCTTAATTCGTCTGGCTCTTCAGGGTCACACATAATTTCATATAAGGGCCAGTAGACATCATCTTTGGCGAAGCTTCCCAACAACAAGATAATTTCTCGTCTGATTTTAAGCTCACCGCACTTGAGCGCCCGCAGTAACAAAGGTATTGCCCGATCCTTTTCAACAATTATTAGCTCCGGATCAGATATGTATTTTCTGGCCTGGATCAGGAGACGTTCCTGGGAGTCAAATGGGATTATAGATGACATGGAATAATATACTCAGCCACGCACGCTAAATTCCAGATCAAAGCGAAGGTCTTTTTCTTTTGAAACCAGTGATAAGGCCAGAGTCCCTATTTCCGTGACCGTGGCCTCAAGTTGAACAGGTATCACGGTACCCGGCTCAAGCTCCGATGCCTCCATAGATGTCTTAAGAGTCGTTATGGGTTCTATGGTTTCATCCCAGTCATCGATCAGATCTCCGACACTGTCATCCGGCCTGATAGTAGAAGCCAGAAAACGAAATTCAACAGGTTGTCCTACTATGAGTCCGAAAGTCCTTCCCTGAAGGGAGACCGAACCGCCTTCTTCCATGCCTTGAGGAACAACACAGAGGGCCTTTATGGTTGGGGGGAGACCGGGCACTGCTGGCCTGGCGCCCTCTATCCCCATGTAATATGAACGGGCGATGCCTCCTCGGATCCTGAGTAGTCCTGCTTCTCTGCGTACAAGGCCGTAATATGATGCCCCCTGAGCGACAGCAAGGTCCAGATCAGGGCTGTCAAGCTCCTTTATTGCAGGTGCTCCTTTTTCATGTAGCCACTGAGATATAATATCTAATATGCGACGGCGTATAATCCAGGGTTTTAATACCCCTCCATTGAACAGAATGGCAGTGGGTGCCAGCATATGTTGAGAAGAATCGAATTTATCTTTATGGATATCAAGAAACCTGGCGAGATGTCTGGTTATGGCCGTATCACTCACATAGGGCAACCCCATTTCCTGAAGACCGATTCTGGGGCGACATTGAGGCCAGTCACTGCTTTTACAGGCAGGGAAAAAGCCTTCAAACAGCAATGATTCCAATTTTTTTTTCATCAGGGCGGTACGCAGGGTGCCTCCTACAAGACCTGACCCGCGTCCGGGTATAACCACTGGGATCTCGGAAAATTCTTGATTTGCAAGGAGTTTTTCCTTTGCCATACGAGCACTATACCATAGTGTCTGCATCTGGAGGTAATCAAGCATTATACCCTTGCCTTTCAGACCTTCACTGAGGCTGTATGCAAGAGCAAGATCCATGTTATCACCTCCAAGGAGTATGTGATCTCCCACTGCTACCCTTTCAAGACCGAGTTCTTCCTTTTCGCTGGTGACGCGAATCAGGCTGAAATCAGTAGTGCCTCCTCCTATATCGCAGACCAGTATAAGGTCCCCCGGTCCCACTTCTTTCTTCCATCTATCCCTGCATGCATGGAGCCAGGCATAGAAGGCCGCCTGCGGCTCTTCCAGGAGTGTGATGTCATCAAGGCCTGCTGAACTTGCGGCCTTTACTGTAAGTTCTCTTGCCACTGCATCGAAAGATGCTGGAATGGTAAGATATATAGACTGCTCTTCCAGTCGGTCTTTGCCTTCTTGGGCAAAAGTATGGTTCCAGGCCGCCTTAAGATGGCGCAGATATGAAGCCGAGGCCACAATTGGTGAGAGTTTTTGTACATCTTCCGGGGCGTCTACCGGTAGAATCGGAGCGGTGCGATCTATTCCTGTATGACATAGCCAGCTCTTGGCGGAGGCCACAAGCCTTCCAGGGACCTCCGTACCTCTGGACTTGGCGTATGCTCCGACTACCCTGTCACCAAAAGGATTCCATGACATCGTGAGTCTTTCCCCTTGCTTTTCCTGATTGGTGGGGAGATAGATAAAGGAAGGGAGAAGATCCTTTTCACCGATTTCTCCCGGGGCTACAAGTTGAGGTACCAGAAAAATATCAATTGGGGCAGTTGTGAGGTCATGTTCTTTCCGGGTATCGATGTAGGAAAGAACGCAGTTAGTGGTACCAAGGTCTATACCGACTATATATCTGGATTTACTCAAGATATTTCCACTTCAGCGGGTGCCAGCACATCAGTTTTTTCAGATGCCGTCCAATCGGGCAGGTGCATTTTAGTGAATTTCCATCCGCAGTGACGGAGTGTTCCTTTAAAAGGGGGATTGCCCCGTATATTGCCAATAAGTTTGATCCGAGTAGAGTCAAAATCTTTTTCTATTTCTACTTGGCTTCCTTCGGCGGCCCTAAGTACGGGCGAGAGTCCAAAAACCTCCTTTAACGCGGTTTTGCATCCATTATGGACCTCCCTAACTGCCGCACCTATTTGGGCATCATCATAGGGCTCTATGTCCTCCTGCAGGAAGTCAATGAGTCTGCCTTCCCGCTGGAGCAGACCTAAAATTTGGACTGTCGCAATCTCTGATGCAACTGCTGTTTGCTGATTTTGTGATTTTGTGATTTGCTGGTTGAAATCGTCATTAACCGAGGATTTATCCGGAGGCGACGCCACTTCAAAACGTGTCGCGATTTTTTCTTCTGCGGGCTTTGCAACTTTCTCTGCATCCTGAGCAGGGGTCATTTCTTTGGGCCATGATCTTGCTATAAGATAGAATATAAGCCCGATTGCCGGGGGCGCTCCCATAATGGCAGGACCGATCCAATTATTCATAAGAGTCGGATCAAAATAGACCGCTGCGCCTCCCAAGGCGGACAGACTGCCGAAACACAAAACCGAGCTTATAAGTATATTCGTGTGAAGATTACTATTTTTCATAATTTTATCCCTAAACTAAATATCATAGATGTTCAAGGGTTCAAGGTTAAAGAGCTTAGATCAACAATACATAACGAAATATGTTTTCGTTTAACCTTTGAACAGTTACCAAATTCCTAGTGGCACCAGTCCATTTTTAAAATATTTTCCCTGGCGTTGACTTTTTTGATTCGCACCTTGACCTGTTGGTCCCAGGAGTATCTCTGCCCCGGTATTATCGGAAGCTCCACGGTCATAAGGTAATCCGAAAGTACGGCAAGCAATTTATTGCGACTTGTGTCTATTATCCAGGCGTCAAGCGGCTCATCCATCCTTTTTTCCATGTGTTTCAACAACCAGTAACGGGTCCTTCCCTGACATACTGCAGCTGCGGTATTAAGACCCTGCTGGAGATATGTAGCAAATCTTATCAGGTCCTCTTTTGTGTGGAGTAGCTTGCCCTCTGTAAGCATATTGGTAATCTGCTGCTGCATAAGGAGGTCAACTCCACGCCTCAATGGCGAAGTTATCGTGGTATATACATCCAGACCAAGACCATGATGTATGTCCGGCTCAGTTCCCAGATTACCCTTACTGATGAGTCTTCTTTGCCTGAAATTGGCCAACAGATCAGTTTCGTCTCCAGAGATGATCCGTTCCCTTGGTGGAGGCTGACTTCGGTACAGCGCCGGAACAGTATGATTTTTTACAAATTGGGCTGCTACAAGATTCGCCAGAATCATGCACTCTGCTATGAGAAAACGGCCTGGTCCCAGACAAGAAAGTTCTACGTCTACCTCTCCGGTTTCATCAACATTTATGACAAGTTCCGGGATGGGCAGAGGAATGGCTCCGTTCTCAATTCTTCTGGCCTGTCGGGCAATGCAGAGTTTATGGAGGGTGTAAAACAGATTTCCTTCTGCTATTCTTGCCTCGGCATCTTCATATGTGAGACGCTCTTTAACATTGATTAAGCTACGGACTATTCGCTGAGAGAGGATATTTCCTTTCGAATCGAAATATATGAAAAAAGATAGAGTCCTGCGATCCTTTCCAATCTCAAGGCTCCAAGCACTCTGAGAAAGTATTTCAGGTAGCATTGATATTTTACGGTCCGGCAAATAAATGGTTGTTCCCCTCTGGATTGCGTCTTTAAATAAAGGGGTATTGGTTCCTATCTGGAGTCCAATGTCGGTTATATGTACACCGATTTCCCATTCATTGTTGATCTTTCTAAAGCTCAATGCGTCATCAAGGTCCCTGCTTTCAGGCCCATCTATGGTAAAAGTATGGAGACCGGTAAGGTCCTCTCGAACTTCTTTTTTTGCATCTATAGGGATTTCCGCCAGTGCTTCCGCCTGTTGGATTACCTCTGCGGAAAAATCGGTTTCTATTTCATACCTGAGCAACTCAAGATTTTCTTCTTCATCCCATATTTTTGCCTTGATAAGTGTATTAAAGGGGGACGCCGGGCTGTTAAGGCCTGCCTGTCTGAACAGTTCACGAACCAAAACGGCATGCTCGGATTCGTCTCCTTTTATGCAGAAGTCTTTAATATTTGAGATCCAGAACGAAATATTCGGTTCATCGAGCTCTTTAATGGCCTGGTCCTTTTTTAATGAGTTGTCTGACCAAAGGTCTTCAAGCCAGCGGCTTCCCATTATAAGTCGAGCAAAACGCTTCGCTTCCCTTGCATGTTGATCCAGAATTCTCTTGACGGCATCCGGAGATTGGACTTTTATCATCCCCTCTCTGAATTTGAAGTACGTGTGATCGTTTATCACTGCACGAATAAAAGCGGCTTCATGGTCAGGCTCCACTGTCTGACCAAATACCAGTTCAGCCAGCTTTCCCACAGGCCAGAGTGCCTGTTCGTCTTGAACCAGTTCCCAGAGTTCAGGAATGTTGATCTTTTCTTTCAGCGCCTCTCTTCGCGTATAAATTTCGTATAGTTCCTTGATGCGAATATCTCTTGTCTTCGCGGATATTTGCTGTGCAGATACATGAATAAAGCGGCTGGCAGCCAAGTTTGCCTCCCTGCCAAGGTGTGTCAGTAAATGATATCTGGTCCCTTTTTTTGCAACACACTGCGCGCAGATAAAACGTTGGCCTTCCAGGAATTCAACTACCTGGCTAGTTGATATTTTCATTTAGCATAACCGTTCACACTTTTTGGTAGGGGTGAATAACTACCACCCAACCGGAAATCAGGGAAGGAGATTTTTGAGCTCGTCCGCGGCGTAATTCAGACCATGATCTGCCAGCTGGTTGGCAGTAAGCCAGCGTAAACCTGTTTTTTTGTATAGCCCTGCCTTCAGGAGATTTTCCATTAATCCCTGTTGTGTCTGATCAAACGTATGGCGCCAAAGTGTTGCACCGTCTGAAACCCTTATTAGTTGTAGGGTGAAGGCCACAGACGCAGGTTTTTTGGCCGAATACTTTGTACCTATACGCTCTTCAAATCTCAAGAGCTGACTGTACAATACAGCGTCTACTTTGAGTTCCTCGCCAAATGCCTGGATCAAGCGGAGTTTGGAAGCCTTTATATCTGCGGCTAACTGAGAATTCAAAAGACCTATGCATCGGCCCTCAGATACGAGCACGAACCTCTGATCATCCTGAAAATTTTGGAATAAAAGGCTGGTCACTTCATTGCCTGCCTTCGGCTCTATCCCGTAAGCCTCGGGAAAAAGGCCGCTCAAGAGGCAGGCCCGCCTTTCCAAATTAGGTTCGGCAGATGCTCGGTCCATAGGAAGAACCGCAATACTTTTCAGCATTGGAAGTGGAGTCTGCTTTTTTCCATCCCCCTTTTGGAAAAAGCCGTTGCATCCCTGCAAAAACAAAAAAATGGCAATCAGATAAAATAACAATATAAACGTAAAAATGGCCGGGTATTTTCTAAAGTTTGTAGGTTTCATGTCTGGTGGCCTTGTAAAACTATACCATCTATATTTCTTAAAGCTATAGCATTCCCTTGCTGGAAAGGGGGCCTTTTAACCTGGAATCAACCTGTGTTGCCTGATCAATGGCCTTGCCCAGGGCCTTGAATAACGCTTCTGCAATATGATGGCTGTTTTTTCCATAAGGTACTTGAACATGGAGGGTCATACCGCTATTTATCACCATTGCCCGCAAAAATTCCTCAATCAGTTCCGTATCGAAACTACCTATTTTAGACGTAAGGAAATTCACCTTATAGATCAGATGAGGCCTATTACAGATGTCGAGGTTTACACAGGCGAGGGTCTCATCCATAGGTACGGCAACATTTCCAAACCGCCTTATACCGCTAAAATCCTTTAATGCCTGGCTCAGCGCCTTCCCCAGACATATACCTATATCCTCTACCGTATGATGTGCATCTACTTCCAGATCTCCTATGGCCTTTATATCTAGGTCGAAGAATCCGTGTACCGTCCAAAGTGTCAGCATATGGTTCAAAAAACCTACCCCGGTATTTATGGATGCCTTTCCTTGGCCGTCTATATTAAGACTCAAGTTTATATCGGTTTCTTTTGTGGTCCTGCTGATTTTTGCATATCTTGACATGGAGTTATACCTGCTCGTTTATGTAATAAAAATAGTATACAATCTCTAAGTTTAGGTTGAAGTGCTCAAAGTGGATTAAAGTTAAAGTGTTTTTTCGTTCCACCTCTCTCCATGGACCGTGCTCTAGGAATACACCACAACTTTAAGGACCATTAGTTCACGTTTAAGATTCTATTTAGGTGACTATAGCCCCTTTGGAGGCACTACTTACTTGCCTTGCGTACCTTGCCAGGTATCCCTGAGTTATGCGCGGTTCCATCGGTTTCCAAATACTCCGCCTTCGATTTAGTTCCTCTTCAGAGATCTGAAGGCTCAGTCTCCTCGCAGGGATATCGATTTGTATAATGTCATCCTCCTCGACCAGACCTATTGTGCCTCCGTCAGCAGCTTCGGGCGATATGTGGCCGATCGCTGCACCTTTGGTGCCTCCACTAAATCTGCCGTCGGTTATGAGGGCTACGTCTTTATCCAGTCCCATGCCAACTACAGCTGCGGTAGGGGAGAGCATTTCCGGCATGCCCGGCCCACCTCTTGGCCCTTCATAGCGAATCACTATTACATCTCCGGCTTTGATTTTATTGTTCAAAATAGCTTCGTATGCCTTATCCTCCGAGTTAAAAATTTTAGCAGGGCCCTTATGCCTCAACATCTCCGGGGCTACTGCCGACTGTTTAACTACTGCGCCCTCAGGGGCAAGGTTACCGTATAGTATGGCAAGGCCGCCCTCTTTATGATAAGGGTCGGTAACAGGGTGAATGACATCCATATTGTTTATTGTTGCGTGCTCAATATTTTTTCCAACCGTGAAGCCTGTAACTGTTTTTATGCCCGTATCTATGACACCCAGTTTATCCAGTTCCCTGATTATGGCCTGGATGCCTCCAGCCAGGTCAAGTTCTTGAAGACTGTGCGGGCCTCCAGGAATCATGTTGCATAGATGAGGTGTTTTTGCACTGATTTCATTAAAGATTTCCAGTGGGAGATCCACATCCGCCTCATGAGCGATTGCAGGCACATGAAGCACTGTGTTGGTTGAACAACCCAGAGCCATATCAACAGCAATAGCATTTTTAAACGCGGACAACGTGGCTACGTCCCTTGGCCTTAAATCCATTTCCACCAAGCGGACCGCCTGGACACCGGCGACCTTTGCGAGACGAATCCTTGCGGCCGATATTGCTGGAATAGTGCCGTTTCCCGGAAGGGCCAGTCCAAGGGCTTCAGCGAGACAGTTCATCGAGTTTGCGGTGAACATTCCGGAACATGAGCCACATGTGGGACAGGACTCATTCTCGATTTCGTACAGTTCATCCTCGCTCAGGCTTCCCGTCTTAACCTCACCTATTCCCTCAAATACGGAAATCAAGTTGACCTTTTTTCCTCTCCAGTCTCCTGTGAGCATAGGACCACCAGTTACAGCTATGGCTGGAATATTTAACCTGAGCATTGCCATCAGCATACCGGGAGTTATTTTGTCGCAGTTCGGTACAAGTGCAAGGCCATCAAATGGGTGTGCCTGTGCCATGAGTTCTACTGAATCGGCTATCAGTTCTCTGCTGGCCAAAGAATATCTCATCCCTAAGTGATTCATGGCGATGCCGTCGCAGACACCAATTCCACCAAATTCTATCGGGGTTCCACCTGCCATCCGAATCCCTGCCTTGACTGCATCCGTGATCTGACGAAGGTGTATATGGCCAGGAATAATTTCATTAAAGGGGTTTGCTACGCCGATTAAAGGCCTTTGGAGTTCCTCGTCAGTAAAGCCTATGGCCTTAAACAGCGCCCGGTGGGGTGCCCTTTCTAAACCTTTTTTCATTCGGTCACTGCGCATTATATTTTTCCTTTCATTTTTCATTGAACACTGGACATGGATTTAAGGGTATGCAACAATTATTTTTAATGATTATTTATCTGTTAATGTAGAATGCCAAAACAGGAAAGGGAAATCAAGGCAAAATTGATCTATATCAAAATGGTTCAGTGAAAAGGGCCTTTCCGCATCTTGTTGTTCAGCTCAGATTCTGGTAAAAGATATGACGATGTTTATTGAGACTTTAACACATTTTATCAGTCGCAAAGTTTTTAATTCTTGGCATCCTTTGTTTACTAAAGATATAAATGGAAGAATCTGAAGGTATCAGGCCCGGACAAGATTCTGTATCTGATTTAGAAATCAGCCTTGGTTATCATTTCGTGCGTCCCGAACTCCTGGGACAGGCCCTGACTCATCGTTCATACGCCGTAGAGCATGGTATAGGTGCTTTAGACAATGAACGTTTAGAATTTCTCGGTGATGCCGCCCTGGAGCTTGTGGTCAGCCATCTTCTCTTTGTCCGCCATGGGGCGATATGCAGAGAAGGTGAGCTAACCCGTATGAGATCATTTTTTGTTAACGAGAGTCAGCTTGCCGCTCAGGCTTTTAGGCTCGGACTGGGGCGCTACCTGCGATTGGGCAAAGGTGAAGACAGGAGCGGAGGTCGCGAAAAGCCGTCCATTTTATCTGATGCCTTTGAGGCAGTAGTAGGGGCCATCTACCTGGACAGTCGAATAGAAGAGGTTTTTTCTTTTATTGAAAGATGCTTTGGTGATTTACTTGATCAGGCACTGGAAATAGGACTAAATCAAGATTACAAAAGTAAACTTCAGGAATTGACTCAAGGCCGTTTTCGCAGTGTGCCCGTGTATGAGATCGAAAAAGTCAGTGGACCTGATCACCAGCGGACGTTTGAGGTAATAATCAACTTTAACGGTCAGGTATTACAAAGAGGCAGTGGGCGGAGCAAGAAAGAGGCTGAACAGGATGCCGCCCGTAAGGCACTAAGTATTTTAGATACTTGATTGTATCGTAAAAGTCCTAAGACTTGAAATTTTAGATGGATACAGACACAGATTCGCACCCATCTGGGAGAGAGGTTGGCTTCCGTTCCGGTTTTGTCGCAATTGTCGGGGCACCAAATGTAGGCAAATCAACGCTCCTTAATCAACTTCTGGGTGAAAAAGTAGCAATTACTACTCCCAAGCCTCAGACAACTCGACGTCAAGTAAGAGGCATACTCACCGGAGACAACTTCCAGGTTGTTTTTGTAGATACGCCCGGAATACACAAATCAAACAAACCTCTCAACAAGATATTGGTTCGTTGGGCTATCAAGGCACTTGAAGATGTGGACGCGCTGATATTCATAGTTGACGTAACTCACCGGCATAGAGGTCAGAATTTTGCTGTTCTGGACCTTTTAAGAAAGGTCGGGAAGCCCGTAGTGTTGGTCCTTAACAAAATTGACAAGGTAGCAAAAGAGATTTTGTTGCCCATGATCGATGAGTGGAAGGATACCTATCCTTTTGAAGCAATAATACCTATATCTGCAAAGTATGACAGCGGTGCTCATTATGTGCTTGATGAGACACTAAGATTGCTCTCTGAAGGACCTCAGTTTTTCAATGGGGCTCTTATTACCGATCAATCCAGAGAAGACCTGGTAGCTGAATTTATCCGGGAGAAAATTTTTTTGCTTGCAGAACAGGAGATACCTTATTCAACGGCTGTAAACGTCGAAGAGATTGATGATAATCAGGAACAGCACATAACAAAGATATCAGCCACTATTTATGTGGAAAGGCCCTCTCAAAAAGGGATAATTATCGGCAAAAATGCTCGTTTTCTCAAAAAAATTGGAATTCTTGCCAGAGAGGAGCTTGAATCGCTCTGGGGGAAAAAGGTATATATGGACCTTCGGGTAAAGATACTTAAGGACTGGTCCAGAGATGACCATTCACTTCGTCGTCTCGGTCTTACTACTTGACCAGGAATCCTGCCCCTTTTAAAAGTGACTTTTATGTCACTCACTTATTTGTTTTCCGGACTTTTCAGTCTCACTCGGTTTATAGTTAATAAACCGCCATTCTAGAACTACCTGAAATTACGATTAAAAATCTTGTTATCATGTTAGGCATTATTTTTGCTTAATAAGATAACATATTTTATTAAAAATATTTGGATTTATTTGTTATTCCATTTTAACAAGGAAAGATAATTGTGACCAATTTCCAACATACACTTAGAAAGTCTGTAAAGGCGTTTGGTATAGGACTGCACTCCGGTAACAAGGTCTCTTTAAAGATAAATCCTTCTTCGGTCAATACCGGGATTTGTTTTGTACGCACTGACTTAAGCCCTGAACAGGTTGTTCCGGCCCGGACAAGGTATGTAGTAGATACCAGATTTGCAACCACCATAGGTAATGAGAAGGGGTCTGTTTCAACCATTGAACATCTTATGGCTGCTCTGTCGGGAGCCGGTGTGAATAATGCCTTGATTGAGGTTGACGGTCCTGAAGTTCCGGCAATGGATGGGAGCGCAGCCCCATTTTTCAGTCTCTTGCAAAAGGCAGGTTTAAAGGCTCAGGACGAGCCGATACAATATATTGAGGTCTTGGAACCAATAACGGTGACAATGGGTGATAAGCTTCTGAGTATTGAACCTTGCAAGAATTTTGTTGTGTCTTTTGAAATAGAGTTTGAACATCCCCTTATTGCTAAACAGCGTTTTGTGGACAGGATAACGCCGCAAACCTTTGCGTGCCAAATCAGCAAGGCCAGGACTTTTGGTTTCTTCAGTGAAGTGGAGTTGCTGCGAGAAAATGGTTTTGCACGGGGTGGGTCTCTTGAAAACGCTGTGGTTGTAGGCGATAAATCAATATATAATAGTGGAGGCCTTCGTTTTTCTGACGAATTTGTCCGCCATAAGGTCTTGGACTTGATTGGGGACCTTTATCTTTTAGGAGCGCCTATTTTAGGAAAGGTAAGGGCTGTAAAGAGTGGACATGCCCTACATCATATTTTGAATAAGGAGTTATTAACCCGCCCCTCTAGTTGGGAGTATGTGGAACAGGATAGAGATTGGGTAATACCATCCTGGGTTGGTCAGAAAGATGATGTGGTTTCCGTAGCTGCACCTGCCTGATATATATACGTTACAATAATATGGGATCATTTTTCATTCTCGAATAGTGTTTGTTATTATCACATCGGGTCTAACAGCTCGTGATTCGTGATCTGTTTACCTTTCAATTTTTCAGCGCAGACACTTCTCGTCAAGGCCTTTACCTTTAGCAATTTTAATGTGGTTTTTTTGATCTAAACGTCTTTTTTGGGTCTTTAACCCCCGGCAGATCGGGTTTGCCCAGCATTCATTATTTTCCGAAGAATTACTATAATCCAACCTGTTTTTTAGATCACCTTTTCCGTCACAACTTGCCATAGAATAAATTCTGAGGTTTGATAATCTGTACTTTTATAATATGGAGAGGAGAATAGTGCCCATATCAAAGTCGATAAGGATTGATCTGGGAAATATAGTTTCTTATCGGCGAATCGGCAGACCTGTTTGATTTCTGCCTGTCCTGATTGGCAATTTAAATCTTAGGCATTATATCAATACATGACGGATTTTCAGTGATCGAATATGGATTCTTTTGAGGATGTTACGGATTTTATTCATTCTGAATTACGGTTTCAGGATGAGGCCGGGTTGCTCAGATCCCTATTACCCATGGAAGGTCTGCAAAGAGGGGTTGTAAAGGCTAAAGGGAAACCGCTTATCGATTTTTCCTCCAATGATTATTTGGGCATGGCTGGTCACCCGGCCCTGATTGAGGGAGCAAAAAAGGCTATGCAGAAATGGGGCGCAGGTGCCCGGGCATCCAGGCTCATGAGTGGTGACATGGAAATCCACCACAGTCTTGAGTCGGCAATTGCTGTTCTAAAAGGAACAGAAGAAGGTCTGCTCTTTGGAAGCGGCTATCTTGCAAATATAGGAATAATACCGGCCCTGTGCGGAAGAAACGATGTAATTTATTCGGATCGTCTGAATCATGCAAGCATAGTGGATGGGATCCTTTTATCCAGGGCACGGTTTTTTAGATTCAGACACAACGATCTGAATCATCTTGAGGAACTGCTCAAGAGCCACAGATCAAGATATCGTAGGGCCTTAATCGTGATCGAAAGCCTTTACAGCATGAATGGAGATCTGGCCCCGGTGTCAGAGCTTTTAGAACTTAAAAGGCGTTATGGTACGATTCTAATGATAGATGAAGCCCATGCAACCGGGGTATTTGGTTCAAAAGGGGAGGGGATAATAGGCAGGACCGAAGCAGGGGCAGTGGATATAATAATGGGTACATTCGGAAAGGCCTTGGGTGGTTATGGCGCCTTTGTCGCCCTGTCGAATCAGATTAAACGGTTTCTCTTAAACCGGGCCAGGACCCTCATCTTCTCTACCGCCCTTCCGCCGGCGGTTATAGGCGCAAACCTTGCTGCCGTAAAGCTTCTTGAGGAGGAGCCTGAGCACAGAAGCCGTGTTTGCGAACTGGCCACAAAATTCAGAAAGGCTTTGAAGGAGGATATGGGTATTAATACACCCAGCGAATCACAGATCGTTCCAGTTATAGTCGGCGAGAGCTTAGATGCGCTCAAGCTGGCAGAGAGCCTGCTTGATGCAGGCTTTTTTGTAAGAGCGATTCGACCTCCAACCGTTCCGAAGGGGACGGCAAGGATTCGTCTATCCTTAACCGCAAATCATAGTTCAGAAGATCTGAGTCATCTCCTGGAGGCCCTATCCAGTGGAATTTGATTTCGTTTACCGAGGCCATGAAAGATCTTTAGTCCTTATACCCGGCTGGGGTTTCTGCTCTGATATTTTTTCTTCTCTCAATATATCCTATAACTATATTCTGCCTAAACGGCCGGTATATGGTGATATTTCAACAGATCTCCACGATTTTTTGTTAAGCATGGATATAGCTGAAGTGAGTGTTCTTGGCTGGTCTATGGGGGTATGTGTCGTCCTGGATTTTTGTGCTGGATTTTCAGATATGATCAAGACCTTGTATGTTGTTTCTTGGAAAAAGGCCTTTGACAACGAGGAGATTCTATCACAACTTAAGGCCATAGAGTTGAACCGTATTGCGGCCCTAAAGCAGTTTTATCGACGGTGTTTTTTGGGACAACGTGCTGATTACCATTGGTTTGTAAGTACCTCAGAGGAAACCAGCATCAGACAGTGGGGTATCCCGGAACTCAGGAAGGGATTGATGTATTTAAAAGGAAAAACGTGTGGTTTGTCTGGATGCTCAGGTACTCAATTGCGTATCTTTCATGGAGAAAAAGATGTGATTGCGCCATTGAATGAAATTCTTGAGAATGTTCCGGAAGTTCCCGTAGATGTAATTTCAGGTACCGGCCACTTGCCCTTCTTGTCATCTGAGTTCGAAAGGAGGTTCTGTGTGCCTTAAGGCGCGATTGATAAAGTCCTTTTCAAGGGCTGCTTCGACCTACGATTCCTATGCTGATGTCCAGTCTGAAGTAGCTACCTATCTGACGGCCCGGCTTAAAGGCAGAGAATTTCATAGGATACTTGAAGTTGGCTGTGGTACGGGTTTTTATACCTCGATGCTGGCACAGCAATTCGAGAGTTCACATATATATGCAGTTGATATATCGCCGGTCATGGTCGCCCATGCAAGGTTAAAATGTGCCCGATATTCCGGAGTACGCGTGGAAAAGGCCGATGGTGAGTTTCTCCCTCCCTTTATTGCCGGTCCTTTTGATCTTGTTACTGCAAGCGGTGCCCTTCAATGGTTTGAGGATTTAGAAAAGACGATACAACAATACTGCCGCATCCTTTCTCCTTCCGGCTCTGTCGTTTTTGCGGTCTTTGGTCCTCATACACTCTTTGAGCTGCAGAGGACGCTCAGACATGTCCTTTGCGATAAGGTCTGTCTCCCGGCGATTTTTTTTCCAAAGGAGGACATATTAAAAGCTTTCCTTTCAAGGGCATTTAATGAATGGACTGTAAAAGAACTTGGCCTGTCCCGTACCTATCCGGATCTGTTGTCACTTTTCAGAAGCTTGAAAAGTACCGGTGTGGCGCCCAGGATGAGAGCAGAACCTTTTGTGCGCAGCAGGGCCGGCATGTTGGCGATAGAGCGCAGTTATAAAAAACATTTTGGTTCGATAAGGGCGACCTATCAGATATTTATATGTGATGGCGCCCAATCCCGAAATAACTGATGATTATATTTATAACCGGAACAGATACCGGAGTAGGCAAGACCTTTATCACCGCCCTGTTGGCAAAGGCCCTGGCCGATCATGGAATTGATGTCAAGGTGCAAAAATGGATAAGCACCGGTAACATGAAATTCTCTGAAGACTGTGTCTTTATCTATGGACTGCTTGGAGATAAATCGGCTAAAACGGCCCAAGATTTGCGAGATAAATCTGCTTCCGGTTCTGATACGGCCCCTTATTGTCTGCCGTTTCCATCGTCTCCGCATCTTGCATCAGAACAAGCAGGCGTGATCATTAAGACCGAGGTGATTCAGGATGCCCTTCTTCGCCTGGAATCATCGTGCGAAATCCTTATCGTAGAAGGGATTGGCGGAGTCCTTGTGCCTTTGAGCAGGGAGATGCTTTTAGCAGACCTTGTGGCAGACTTTAAATTGCCTACGCTTGTAGTGGCACGAAGCGGCCTCGGTACTTTAAATCATACACTCCTTACACTGGAGGCCATGCGACACAGGAAAATTCAGATAGCGGGTGTATTACTTAACAGCCAGGGAGGTGAAGATTCTTCCATTGTGAGAGATAACCAGAGGACAATTGCCGAGATAGGGCAGGTAGAGGTGTTCGGTGTCTTGCCGAGAGTTAAAAACCCGCTTGATGCCCTTTCGTCAATAACACCAATGACTTATCGTATATTGAGTGTGTTAAAAGATTTCAAACATACTGCAGAAATATGCCTTCAGGATAATTATTAACGAAAAATCCGATCCACTCAATTTGTATCGTTATAGAATAGAGGTTAAAGCAGTTATGAAATTATGCGCCAGGGAGGCCGTCTTTCGGCCTAAGCCTCAACCTCAACCGGATCTGTCTCAGCCACCTGTTCCCTGATTTTCAGCGTTTTTTCCCCCAGCAAGGTAGCCTTCAGCCAATCCATGGCAAGACTGAGCATAGCCAGGTCGTCTTCTAAGATTTCCTTTTTCCTTTCTTCCGAAATAATGTATACGTTAAGAAACATGCTGTCTAATACGAAACGACGGAATCGATCCACATTGTAACAACCCATAAAGAACATCTGAAGTGTCTTTTCAGGAATAGTAGTGAATGGACCAAGGGATTTGCGCTTGAGGATCAATTCTGCCCAGTCGAAATTTACCTCATCATAGGGAATGATACCCTGGTCTTCACGCCATTCCTTGACGGTAAGCTCTCTGCCGAGATCGTGTCCAAGGCAGTAGCTTTCCTTTATCAGGGCAAAAAAATGTTCGTCGGAATTCAGATCCCTATTGTGGAACATCCCGGCACTTAAGGGATAGTACCTGCATGTCAGCGGCCGATCTTCATATATGCCACACCCTGACTCTTCAAGAAACGGACAGGTTTTTTTCTCATCGTCCCGCATCTTGATTACAGGGATAGGCAGGTCTGTTTTTTCAATAAATCCAAGTGTTGTATAGATTTGAAGAAATTCATCTGAAGACAGACCCAGCCTCTTTTTCATACGGATTATATCGCATGGGGTCAGCATGATATGAGCATTTTTGCAGCATTGAGTAAAGCAGGCCATTTCTTTTTCGCAGGCAAAGGTGAAAGTGCTGTTAATATCCATTTTCACCGGAACTATCAAATCATTTTTTTCTTTTTTTATATGCATAAACGGGCCTTCCTGGTAATTGTTATAGACAGAGTATTAATTTATATAAATTGAGTAAGATGCGTTAAAAAATAAAGCGAGTAAAGCCTTTTCAGACCTTGCCAGAAAAAGTCTGAGAAATTTTGCAAATACCCATTTTGAATACTATAATCGTCTTGTGCGGATAAACAAGTAGTTAGTGTCTGGATGAAAAGGCTGTTCAGGCACAATTTTGAATTCTAAGTTTTGAATTTAAAAAACGAAGTAAACTTAGTATGTCAATTATCCATGACCTAAATTGAAAAAACATAATTTGGGGTTTCAGGCACTCGTTGCGCTGCTGATCATACTGCATAATACCCGGTGCAATCCGTGCTTTGGCGACAAAGCAGGTGCCGTGCAGTATGCGGCTTACACCATTATTCTGTTATAACCGTTCACAGGTTAAAGGTTTACCGAAAATTTGAACGGTTGATTCGTGAGTTCTGAATGGAGAAGGCGTGAGAAAAAAAATGAGGAGAGCATATGTCATACCTTCCTAAATTTGAGAACATTGGGGCATGTCATCCGCCAGAGACCTAACTCGTAAAGTCAACGGAAGAAGAGTAACCCTGAACGGTGAACCCTGAACCCGTGAACGGTTACCTTCTGTTTTATTGCCGAGGAAAATTATCTATGGGGTCTGAAAACAAGGTCGCCATTGTTACCGGGGCTATAAAAGGGATTGGGCTGGCCACAGCCCTTGAGCTGTCCCGGTCAGGGGTTAGGTGTGTTTTGCCTTACTACGACTGGCTGGACAGCCTCGAGAGTATGCACAGGTATATGCAGGAAACAGGTATTGACTACCATGCCATTCCGGCCGATCTTACATGTCATGAGAATGTTAAAAAGGTGATTCACTCCGCGCATGAACGCTTTGGGCGTCTGGATATATTGATTAATAATATAGAGAGGGGCGGATGGCCTTTGGTTCACGGGCCTTATGTACCGGAACAGTGGAACTTGGAGTTCAAGACCACCGTGACTGCTAAACGTTATCTTTTCGAGGAGGCCTTACCAATGCTGAAGGCCCATGGGAATGGAGTCGTCGTCAATATTTCATCCATAGCCGGATTAGTGGGAAGGAGTGGACCGGCTGGTCCGGTGTTTAGTGACTGCTACTCGTTGTCCAATAAGGCAATCCAGTCGCTTACCGAGACCTGGGCAAGATGGGGTGCCCCTGAAGTTAGGGTCAATGAACTCATGTTGGGCTTTGTGGAGACACGACATGGACCGGGTACCAGGGGATGGAATATAATGAGTATAGAAGAACAAAAGGCCATAACTGATCATATTCTTTTGCAGCGTACCGGAAGGGTGGAAGAGGCAGCTAAAGCGGTGTCCTTCCTGGTCTTTGACGCGAGTTTCATGACGGGGGCAACTATACGGATGGACGGGGGCTATATACTCGGGGGAGATAAGGTAACGTCTATTCCCAGCGGAGTTGTTGAACCAGGTGAGCCGACTTTTGGAGGGTCCATATTACCCTGGACTCCGGTTGAGAAAAATCAAGATAGATCTTAGACTACTGAAGCCGGGATAAAGATCCGCGAGTAAAGATTCTGTGCATAGCGATCGGTCATGCCGGCTATGAAATCACATACCCTGCGTTCATAAGGTGTCTTGTCGTCGACCTCTACCGCTTCTAATTCAAACATGCGAATATTTTCCCGTATAAAGGCGTCTTTATTTTTTAAAAAAAACTCGTACAGGTCAAAGAGGATTTTTTTTGCCTTTTCAAACTCATTATGGACCTGAGGTGCCCTGTAAACATTGTCATACAGAAAGCCCCGAAGGCGAATCATCGTTTCATAAAGACAGGGACTTATTCCGAGTTCCATCTCACCGTCCACCACCTTCGTACTTGATATCACGTCTTTAATCATGGTAGAGATACGGGTGGCGTGATTTTCTCCCAATACCTCTTTGCACTCTGAAGGGATATCCTTTTCAGAAATTACTTTGCTTCTGATTGCGTCGTCCAGATCATGGCTCAAATAGCCAATGACATCTGCTATGCGCACAACTCTTCCCTCAACAGTCATGGCCCACTTATTTGATTTTTTGGGAATGATTTCTCCGAAACCTTTCGAGTGCTTGAATATCCCGTCCCGCACTTCATAGGTGAGGTTAAGACCCCGGCCGCCGTTTTCCAGTACATCCACTACTCTCAAGCCCTGACGGGGGTGAGAAAATCCCCCGGGCACGATCTCATTTAAAATAGTTTCACCGGCATGACCAAATGGGGTGTGACCAAGATCGTGGCCCAAGGCCACCGCCTCTGCCAGATCCTCGTTGAGGCGAAGTGCCCTGGCGATTGTCCTTGCTATCTCTGATACCTCCAATGTATGTGTCAGACGGGTGCGATAATGATCTCCCATTGGTGACAAAAATACCTGTGTCTTATGCTTGAGACGGCGAAATGATTTGGAATAGACGATGCGATCGCGATCCCTCTGAAATGGTGTTCGTATATTACAGGGCTCGACATAATAGAGTCTTCCCTTGGTGTTGCTGCTGAGACAGGCCTGAGGACAAAGGACCAGACGTTCGCGTTCCTGAATCTCTTCTCTTATAGTTAAGGGTTTTTTCAGCTCTTTATGCCCTAGATGGGAATCCGCATACATATTTACTTTTATAATGGGACCATTTCTGAAAATCAAGCAGGTTTGGCTTTTTATCCACCCGTGCCCTGTTTTTTAACAAGATTATGGGTATTGCGGGCGGCTTTCCAGTATATATGGATATTGGCCATAGTGTAACAAACACAAAGACCGGTTGTAATCCAGAGAAAGGCGGGAACCGCACTTTTCAACCCATAAAACACCCAGCCCAGCAAAAGCGACAGTGAGGCAACAGGTATAATTATATGTCTTTTTATCCATGAGATATCGACTTTTCCCTCTTGTACAGCCCACATGTCAAGACCCTGACTTCCAAACTCCAGCGCTGCGATAATGACCACCAGGACGCTCAATTCTTCAGGCGCTAATGGCATCAGGGCAAGCGATAAGAGTGGCAGTATTAAAGAGGCAATAAGCCTTCCCAGGGCCGGCAATCCCTGTCTAAGACATTCGGGAAGGCCTATAATGAAATACTGGCTGCCAGACATCAGGGTAATGCCCAGCATAACAAGGCCATATGTAATAATAATCTGTGGCGGTCTCAGTGCCAGCCCCACTGCAAGCCCAAATGCAAAGAGGCCCAATGCCTTTTGCACACGCGCTGGCAGGTGATGATTTCTCCAGTAGAGGAACGCAGCCAGGGAAAGAGTTGCCAGCAAGGCACTGGACAAAAGTACTATAAGAACTGTTTTGCCCGGGAATATATAGGTCATGAAAATCAGGCCCGCTCCTATCATTTGAAGAGTAGTCTTGATTTTTGCGAGTTCAGTGACACGGAGTTGCCTTCTCGATTTAGTGCAGAATGTACGGAACTCCGTCACCATGAATTCCCTTAAAAAAATGGGCCATACGATCCACAGGGGAAGGATGCCGAGATCTACAAGGGGTATCAGGGTGACAGCTATGAATATCTTGTCGGCTACCGGGTCAAGGAGCCTGCCCAGAGGTGTGCTGCCGTCATGGCGGGCCAGCAGGCCGTCAAAATAATCAGTAAGACCTAAGAGGGCAAAGCATGCAAGGCCTGTGACCTTTGCCTTGATATCTCCATAGACCAAGAAATACGGAAGGGGTAACAGTATGATACGAAGGACTGTAAGGTGATTGGCACGGATCTTCATCAGAGATATTTCACAAGACCTTTTTCCTTGATCTTTTCTACTACCTGTTTAACGTCATTGAGTTTGTTCCTCGGGCAGACGAGCACCGAATCACCCTCGGCCACAATTACCATATCCTCTATCCCTACAGCCGCCACCAGTACAACACCTTCCGACATGAGCAGACAATTTTTGCACCCAACAGAGGCCACGATGCCATTAATGGCATTTCCGTCATCATCCTTGATCGATAGATCGTAATAGGTTTCCCAGACTCCCATATCATGCCAGCCGCAATCACATGGGAAAATTACGACATTAGAGGCCCTTTCCAGAACACCTTTATCCAGAGAATCATCCGGCATTCGGCTATAGTATTGATTGACCATGGATGCCTCCTCTGTTGAGCCGGAGAGGGAACTGATACGTTCAAGTGCCTCCGCTGCCGCGGGCATCCATTTTTTAAGTGCTTCAAACAATACCCGGGATGAAAAGGCAAAAATTCCGCTATTCCAGAGAAAATCCCCTGATGAAAGATAATTGAGTGCAGTGTCTCTGTCGGGCTTTTCGTGGAATGCCGAAACGCCGTAGCAGTTTTTATCCCCTATCTTGGTTTCCAGCCTGCCGATTTCCACATAACCATAGGCGGTCTCAGCCCTTACGGGCTTTATTCCAAAAGTAACAAGACAAGGGTTGAATCCGGCGAAGGAAAGCCCGGCATGTAAAACAGACCTGAATTTTTCCTCCTCCTTGATAAGGTGGTCAGAGGGTAAAACTGCTATCAAGCTGCCGGGACAGAGGGACTCAATCCTGGCTGCAGCCAGGGAAATTGCCGCTGCTGTCCCCTTAGGGCATGGCTCAATAAGTATATTGGATTTGATAAGTTCAGGTAGATCGGCTAATACATCTTTTTCCTGGGCCGGTTTTGTAACTACCCAGATCCTTTCCCAAGGAAACATGGGCCGAATTCTGGAAATAGTCTGCTTAAGCAGTGTATCCCGGCTGTCGATGCAGAGAAACTGCTTAGCTCTGTATTGTCGACTTTTCGGCCACAGTCTGACTCCAAAGCCTCCAGCCAGAACCAGGGCATGACAGCGTTCCAGGCTCAAGATTTTCCCTCCAGGCACGAATTCATCATCGCCGCCAGGGATGCTGCGGCCCCAATAGCCGCGGTTTCAGAACGCAGTGTCCTTATACCCATGGTGGCTGTGTTAAAGCCAGCTTCCTTACATGTCACAATCTCATCTCTGGCAAAGCCTCCTTCCGGCCCTGTTATAACAGTTACGGGGATAGTATTTTTCTGGTCTCTCCAAGCGGAAAATAAAGATCGTTTCTTTTCCTCCTCCCATAGGAGAATTTTTGCGCCGGCACAAGGGATCTTTTTAAGGGCATTTCCCAGAGGGGTCACAGCATGGATAGTCGGTATAATACTTCCTCTGCACTGTTTCAAAGTCTGTCCGGCAATATCATTCCAGCGGACAAGGTACCTCCTGATTTTTTCGGGATCTACTTTTATCACAGTATGTTGAGTAATTACAGGGTATATAGTCTGAACGCCCAATTCTGTTGCCTTTTGTATCATCCAGCCCATACGATCTGCCTTGAGCAGGGCCACAATCAGGTTGATCGGCAGACAATCATTTGGCTGTTTTGAGACATCTACAATCTGTAAACCGACTTCAGACCTGTTTATCCATATGATTTTTGCCTTGGCTAATATTCCTGAGCCGTCTACAAGCTCAACACGGTCTCCCGGCCCAAAGCGCTTTACGTGAGTCAAATGATGCGCCTCTCTGCCAGTGAGGGTAAACGTACTTCTGGCGCCTGAGAGTACATAAGGTGATATCAGAAAGCGAGCAGGGCACATAGCATTTTTCAGACTGAATTCAATAACCTTAAGGCCAATAAAGAGATTCCAAAAGATATTCCTCTGACTCCACTTATCAGTACGCCGGTCATTTGTGTAATCAATATTCTAAAACAGGTATCCTTATATTATTAAAACAGTATTATTTCACTACCGGTCATTGAAATCAATGTTTCAGACTTCAAGACGTAAGAGACTTAATCCGATTTAAAGAAAACAGTATAATTCAAATAAAGACCACAAGGACTCACAGCCCCATGTCCCATCCGTATTACGACCATGACTATATCTTCCTAATCCTTGAAAAGGAAGGCCTCCTGTCCAGAGAGCAGATAACTAAATTAACTCCGAAGCTCTCTATACCCAGGCGGAAGGGCAAAGATCTGGTTCAATGGCTGGATTCACTGCAACTCCCACGGGCAGACTCTGCTGATACTAATCTCGATGAAGCAGATATTATTTCCCTGATAGCAAGGAATCGTAAATGGAAGTTCAGACGATTGGATCCTTTACGCCTTGATATGGATATCGTGACCAGGACACTTCCGGCCTCTTTTGCCAAAAAACGCCTGGTGTTGCCCCTTTCGTGGGAGGATGGCAATCTCGAAATAGTCTGTTATGACCCTGAAGATAGAGAGCTGCAACAGGATGTCGAGAGGGCCTGCCAGGCGAGAACCTTTATCTCCGTAGCCCCCCGCAGAGACATCGAGCGCATAATAAGTGAATTTTTTGACTTCAAGCAATCCATCGCAGCTGCTGAAAATGTGCTTAAGATTCCGACAGCGGATATATCTAACCTTGAACAGTATGTGAGGCTGGCAGCTCCGGATCTTGCCTCCTCAGACAAATACATACAAAAGGCGGTTGACCATCTATTTCAGTATGCCCTGGATCAGCGTGCCAGCGATATTCATATAGAACCAAAGAGAACACAGTCCTGGATACGTCTTCGAATAGATGGAATCCTGCATACCATATATCGACTGCCGCGGGTGGTGCACGAACCCATATGCACGAGAATAAAAACCATGTCCAGACTGGATATAGCGGAAAAGCGTCGGCCTCAGGATGGTCGTTTGAAGGTTGCCTGGAAGGAGGATGAAGCGGAGGTCAGGATCTCTACTATACCGGTTGCTTTTGGTGAAAAGCTTGTGCTGAGGCTGCAAAGCGCAGATATACTCTTCAGCGACTTGAACAAGCTTGGTTTTTCAGAAAGGGATTTTCAGACTTACAAACAATTAATTCGGAACAGCCATGGTATAGTACTTGTTACGGGTCCAACAGGAAGTGGAAAGTCGACGACACTTTATTCTACACTTAGATACCTCAGTTCGCCTGATTTCAATATTGTTACGGTGGAAGACCCCATTGAGATGGTCTGCGAAGAATTTAATCAGATAGCAGTACAACCACATATAGAAGTGACATTTGCTTCGATACTCAGGAATATCCTGAGACAGGATCCCGACATCGTCATGATCGGAGAAATAAGAGATAGTGAAACCGCCCGGCACGCAATACAGGCAGCATTGACCGGACACCTGGTATTTTCCACTTTGCATACTAATGATGCGGTCAGTGCGATTACGAGGTTGAAGGATTTGGGTCTGGATTCTTACCTTATCGCATCCACCCTGATTGGAATTGTGGCACAAAGGCTTGTGCGCATGGTCTGCAAATCGTGCGGTAAACCGGTAACAATCCAGGCAGATCAGCTAAGGGCCCTTGGCTACCAGGCATCAGAACCTGCACAGGCGAAAAAAGGCACGGGCTGCACCTGTTGCCGCAATACTGGTTATTGGGGCAGAATCGGAATCTATGAGGTCTTGTCTGCCTCTGATAAAATCAAAGAAATGATACACCTTGAAGAAAGTGAAGAGGCCATTAAAAAGCAGGCCTTCAGGGATGGAATGATGGCACTGAGGCACGATGCCCTCAGAAAACTTCTCGCCGGTATAACCACTATGGAAGAGGTGATTGGGGTTACCTTATCATAAGAAAAATTGCTTCGAAGCCTTTTTCTATCATTTTTTTTAAAACTCTAAAAGCCGCGTTGACAGGTGTTCCCCTGTCTCTCAATAGTGAAGTCTGGACTATTTTTTTTGAAGAATTCTATTAGATTGAATTTGGTATACAGATCGGAAATAGAGTAAAAATAAAGAGCCCATACAAAACGCGGGGTTTTTGCAAGGCTCTCATACATATTGGAAAATATTGATGCTGGATCAAGAACGAGTAAACAGAGATTATCCTTTGGATGTACAGGTCATCCATTCGGGAACCAGGGAGATTATTCTTATCGGCACGGCTCATATCTCCAAGGATTCGGTCGATTTAGTCCGCAGGGTGATTGATATGGAAATGCCGGACTGCGTATGCGTGGAACTTGATGCCAAAAGGTATGATACACTGTCCAAAAAGAAACGTTGGGACTCTCTGGATCTTAAGGAAATTATACGCAAAAAGCAGCTCAGTATCCTGCTGTTTAATCTGATACTGGCTTCCTACCAGAAAAAGCTGGGGGACCAGCTCGGGGTGTTGCCCGGTACAGAACTTCTGGCGGCAGTGAAGACCGCAGAGGAAAAAGGGATTTCCGTGGCCCTGTGCGATCGTGATGTCAGGGTCACTCTGCGAAGGGCCTGGCATGCCGTTTCCTTTTTCAAAAAAAATTATCTTTTGGCCAGCATGTTCGCCGGATTGTTTGACAGGACTGAAATCACTGAAGAAAAACTGAACGAATTAAAAAAAACAGATGTCCTTTCAGAACTTATGCTGGAACTGGGCAAGGCCCTTCCCGAACTGAAGCGGGTCCTTATCGACGAACGGGATACGTTTTTATCCGAAAAAATCAAGAAGGCAGAGGGTGAGAGGATTGTTGCGGTGGTCGGGGCCGGCCACGTCGAGGGAATCAAGAAGGCTTTAGTGGAGGACAGACATGCACAGATGGAGGATATTAATGTCATTCCCCCTGTATCCATGGTGTGGAAAGTTATGGGCTGGGTTATTCCCCTGGTCATCTTTACCTCTCTCGGAATAATCGCATGGCAAAAAGGGTACGATGCAGCCGGCGACAATATGATTTACTGGATCTTGGCTAACGGCATCCCTTCTTCCATAGGTGCAATACTGGCCTTAGCACACCCGCTTACGATTGTTTCCGCCTTTGCCGCATCGCCTGTGACCAGCCTGACGCCTGTTATCGGTGCCGGCTATGTCACCGCCTTTGTCCAGGTTTTGGTTCAGCCACCGGTAGTCAGTGAATTTGAAACAGTATTGGAAGATATGTCCACATTGACCGGCTGGTGGAAAAATAAGCTGCTTAAAGTCTTCCTGGCCTTTCTGCTTCCAGGATTTGGAAGCATGATCGGCTCATGGATCGGCGGGTATGAGATCATTTCCAATCTGTTTTGATATATCTCTGATAATTTCCCTCATTGCCAATGAATAATGACCGGCCACCGGTTTGGACCCGCCTGTTTCTGAGAGACGGCAGACAGATTTTTAGCAAATTCTAAACCCCTGAATCTTTACAAGAGGGGTTACTACATGTACAACAGATGTATTGTTAGATGAAATACCCCAAAACTGGGTTATTTAACGCATAAACTTTGAAATAACATATAAAGATTTTGAAGATTTTGATCAGTCAAGGGGCTTTCAGCGGTTTTTTGAATTATTCCACCAGGTTTTAGGCAGGTATTATAATCAGGTATAATAATTGCTCTCAAACTAGTATTTTTTGCCGAATGCCCTGAGAAATACATTTGTTGTGGTGACAAACGGGTTACTTCTCAGGTCATAGTGAATAAGTTTTAATGAGTTTTGCGGAGGACTCGGAACGACGGCCCTTTTTCACCATTTTAAAACGGGGCTGTAAGCCCTGAACCGGTGAATGGCCGTCAATATCTTGGATGGGAGTTGTTAATAATGCATTGGAGGGAGGTCGAAAGATTTATATTCGTCTGCCTTAGATTTTTCTGCATTTTTTGTCTGTGTTTTGCGGTCGAGGTATCAGCAGTTGAAGAAAGGGCCAAAGAAGACAGCAATACTGTTGCAACAGGACTGACAGACAAAGAGTGTGTCAAATGCCACACTGAGGCAACAAAGGACATCGAGGAGTCAGGCGGTGCACATAAGACCAAGGTGGGATGCCTTGACTGTCATAAGGGCCATCCGCCGAAGGTTATGGAGGGTGTCATTCCCAGATGCAGTGAGTGCCACACGGGTGAGCCCCACTTTGAGCTGGAGAGGTGCCTGATGTGCCACTCGAATCCCCATGCGCCCCTGCGTCTCAAACTGGCCAGGAAGATAACCGGGCCTTGCCTTACCTGCCATGAAAAACAGGGTCAGGAGCTCGATGCGTATAAGAGTTTCCACAGCAATATTGCCTGTACTGACTGCCATAACGACCATGGTGAGATATTTGAATGCATGGAGTGTCACAGACCCCATTCCGCCGATATGAATGAGCCGGATTGCAAACGTTGCCATCAGGCCCATATGCCCCTGGAAATCATATATGAGGATGATATTTCATCCGCGGCCTGCGGCGCCTGCCATGAAGAAGAGTTTGATTTACTTGCCAATAGCCAGACCAGGCACAAAGAACTCAGTTGTGCAGAGTGCCACGCAGAAAGGCACAAGACAGTGCCAGAATGTCAGGACTGCCATGTTAAGCCGCATTCAGCCGCCATACTGGACAGGTTTCCCGACTGTCAAAGCTGTCACAACGACCCTCATGATCTGATATAGGAACAGGCGGCTCATAACAGGTCAAAGAAATGGTAACAGGGGGCATTGCTTATAGAAGAAGACCATTTTGATTTATGGCGTTTTCGGGAAGTGCGGGAGAGGATAAAAGAGATTTCATGAACAAAACAGGATTGTTAAAGCAGTCGCCCCATGGGCAGTTAGAGGATCTGAGGACCTTATACCGCAGTGCACTGCGCCTGTCAGAGAGCGATGACTTGATTGAGGCGATGTTTCAGATTGTCGCTGATGACCTCTTCTCGGCCGTTTCACTGAAAAGGGTGCTTGCTTTATATTATGATAAAAACCAGGGTACACTCGAGTGCAAGGCGTGCCGGGGATTTAACGACCATGACGTTTTTCCTCCAATGTCATTTGAAAAAGTCAATGGACTTTTGAAGAGGGTCTATTCCAGCCATGAATTTCTAAATGTAGTACATGTTGATTCCGCCGACAGTAACGGATTATCTACGTCTACAGAGTGCCGAATTTTCGAGCAGGACCATGCCGGAGCAGAAGGGCAGCGAAGGCAGGCAATTAATGTCTGCCTGGTAGGTAAAAAGGCAACAGCAAAAGACTTTCCTCTTTGGGCAGGCCTTAAAGAAGGCTGTGTGTTTTTACTTGAAGAAGAGGACCAGACCGTTAAAGACCTCTTGGGCGGACGACGCTCTTTTTTGATCCTGCCTGTAATCGGGAACGGCGATTTTCTGGGATACATTCTGGCAGACAAGAAAAGTCATGATACCCCTGTCTCTTATGGTGAGGCGCGTCTGGCCTCGGCACTGGTGAACCATGCCTCCGGACTCATTGCAAGGGCCATCAGACAAAAGGAGATGGTAGACAGGATAGAAGAACAGAATAGAGAGCTCAAGGTCATTCAAGAACAACTGGCTGAGTCTTTAAAACATAGTGAGTATCAGAAGAGTTTTTATGAAAGCATTATACAAAATCTCAGAAGCGGACTGGTAACAATGGACCAGTATATGGAAATCAGCCATATCAATAAGTCTGCTGAGAAAATGCTGGGATATGATGAAGGTGAGCTGCTCGGAAAGTCGATTCGGACCATTTTGTCCGAACCGGAAAAGGCCGGAGACTGCATATTAAGAGAACAGGTCGAGGCGCTGGATATGGATTGCGGCCTTATATCAGAGATGAAGATGCGGTGCAAGGACGGATGTGAGCTCCTTGTAGAATCGTGTTTTTCCGTAATTGTAGATTCAGCGCAGGAGATAAAAGGGCTGAGTTGCATCTTTCGGGACATCAAGGAGAAGAAGCTTATGGAACAGCACCTTGCCCGAATGGAAAGACTGGCATCGTTAGGAGAGCTGACAGCAGGCCTGGCCCATGAGATAAAGAATCCCCTGGCCGGAATTGACGGGGCACTTCAGATCCTGTCCCAGTCGTTTTCCAAGGACAGTCCTGAGAAGGATGTCTTTAAAGAATTATTCGGGCAGATAAAGCGTTTGGACCAGTCTGTCCATCACCTGCTGGAGTTTGCCCTACCTGCAAAACCAAATTTATCTCCTCTAAAATTGATAGACATAATAAATAAGGCCATGCTTCTGGTGTCCAGCAGGATAAAGGACGAGCGGATCGAAACCCGGGTGAACTTAGACAGTGATCACCCCACCATTCAGGGGGATCCATACCTGCTCCAACAGGCCCTGCTCAATATTTTGTTAAACGCACTGGATGCCATGGGTCCCGGAGGTGTTCTTGAGATTCATACATGCTGGGCGGATAAGTCTTATGGCTGTTCGCGCATAAAATGTATCAGCAATTTGAACAGGTCATTTGACAAAGGTGTCAGGGTGATTATTCGTGATAGTGGTTGCGGTATTGACCCCAAAAATCTTGACTCCATTTTTAATCCCTTTTTTACTACCAAGAACCATGGTACTGGTTTGGGCCTGTCTATAACCCATCGGATTATCGAGCAGCACCATGGTTCTATTTTTTTAGAAAGTGAACCTGGTAATGGAACCATATTTATTGTCAATCTTCCCTCCGATTAGGTGGAGAAGGGGTCTTTTACATGTCGAAACGTGTATTGATTGTTGATGATGAATATCTGGTCTCATGGTCTTTGGAAAGGGCCCTCAGTGAGGTCGGTTATTCCGTAGAGGTGGCTGCTACAGGCGAGGAGGCCAGACACAAATTTGAGGTGTTTTCCCCCCATGTGGTTCTGCTGGATGTCCGGCTGCCTGATGCCAGCGGGTTGAACCTGCTGCAGGAATTCAAGGCCCAGGATAAAGACGTCATCATCATTATGATCACTGCATATGCAGATGTGGATTCCGCGGTTCAGACCCTGAGGGACGGGGCTGAAGATTATGTCGGGAAACCCTTTGACCTTGAGAACATTAAACACACGGTTGGAAGGGCCCTGGAGCAGAAATATCTCAAACAGCAAGTAGATTTTTTCCATCGTGAAATCAGGCGAAAATATACATACGATAACCTGATAGGCAACTCGATGGCCATGATCCAGGTATTCAAGATGATAAAGGTCTGCGGGGAAACCGATGCCAAGACCGTACTGATCCTTGGAGAAAGCGGCACCGGCAAGGAGCTGACCGCCAATTCCATCCATTTCCATAGTGCAAGATCCGAGTCTCCTTTTATAGAGATCAACTGTGCGGCCATACCTGAAAATCTTCTGGAAAATGAACTTTTCGGCCATGAACGCGGGGCCTATACAGATGCCGTGAGCAGATACAGGGGCATATTTGAATCTGCCGAGGGGGGCACGGTCTTTCTGGACGAAATCGGAGATATGCCGCTGGCTATGCAGGCCAAGATTCTGAAGGTGATTGACAATAAGAAATTCAGGCGTTTGGGCGGAAGGCAGGAAATAGAATCGGATGTCCGCATTATCGCGGCAAGCAATCAGGATCTTTTAGGGCTGGTTGGCGAGAAAAAATTCAGGGGTGACCTGTTTTTTCGTCTCAACGTCATGAATATTCCACTTCCTCCCCTTAGAGAGCGCAAGGAAGATATCCCGGCCCTGGTGAATTACTTTATCGAACGGCTCAATCAGGAATATGGCAGTGCGATAGAGGGGATTTCTCATGAGGCGCTGGATTGTTTGATGAATTATGATTGGCCTGGTAATGTGCGGGAGCTGAGAAATGCCGTGGAAAGGGCCATGATGCTGGAACGTGGGAAGTTATTGAGTACAGAGAATTTCAATCAGGACATCACCGGTTTTGCGCAGAAAAGAGATGATGCAGGTTCAGCAGATGAATTTCATCAGGGTGTAACTAAGTCGAATAATGGAAAAATCATACTGCCGCCGGGGGGTATAGCTCTGGAAGAGGTTGAAAGGCAGCTGATCCGGCAGGCATTGGAAAGATACAGAGGAAATCAGACCAGGGCGGCGAAGTGCCTCAGGATGACCCGTGATACCCTGAGGTACAGGATGAAGAAATATGATTTTCAATTGCAGGAATGGAAGATGTAAAAAAACCTTTATCGGTTCAGGGTTCATGGGAAATCTGAGCTGTTGATTGGTTGTTTTTGAAGATAAGTCAAAAGTAGTTTATGCGGCGTTGATTTTGTATTTTGACAGTGAAATTTGAAATTGGTAAAAACACAACGATGTAAATATGTTAACTAATTTCAAATTTTCAGTTTCGATATCGGCATTCAATTCGACAATACACGTTTTTTCGAAAAAAGTGTAAACTGGTGAATGGAGGATGCCTGAAATTGAAGGATTTGATTCGGAGACAACCCCCGGGTTTGTTTGAACCCTGAACCTATGAACCCTGAACCTATGATCCCTGAACCTATGAACCTATGAATCCTTTCTTATTCTTTCTTTTTTTGCTGTTGCCGTTTTATTTTTCGGCCTTCTGTGCCGCGGTCTGTGTGACGTCAGAGTGCCATCAGTCCATTGTCCAGACGGCTCGCGTGCACCAGCCGGTGGCAGATCAGGAGTGCTCGGTCTGTCACGTACAGGAGTCTGCTGAACACCCGGTTAAGACGGGCAAGAGCTTTACGCTTGCAGAAAGAGGCGCAGGACTCTGCTACCAGTGTCATGATGCCCTGAATGTCAAGAAGAATGTGCACGACCCGGTAGCAGGGGGAAATTGCCTGGAGTGCCACAGGCCTCATGGGTCAGACGGTCTCAATCTCCTGGATGTAAAAGAAGATCAGAAGGCTCTTTGCGGCCAGTGCCACGATGAGAAGACCGCCCCTGATGATTATGTTCACGGACCTGCGGCATCAGGTGCCTGCACCAGTTGCCACGATCCGCATGAGTCGGACGAGAAATCACTCCTCAACCAAGAAACCAGAACCCTCTGTTTTACCTGCCATTCCTATTTTGCAGAGGGCATAAGGTCTGCGAAGACAATCCATGCCCCCGTAAAAGATAAAGACTGTACTTCCTGTCACCAGGCCCATTCAGGTGCCTATCCTGACCTGCTCACGGAAGAAATGCCCGATATTTGCATCAGGTGTCATGATGGAATAGGACAGAGATACAAGAAGGTCAAGACAAGGCATTCGGCCCTATTTATAAGAAGAAAATGTGGAAACTGCCATGTCTCCCATTTTTCCGACAGAGATAATCTCAATGTATCCGCCACGGAGATGGAACTGTGTCTGACATGTCATGGAGAAGACGATTACAGCAAGTCTGACGCTTTAAGAAATATAAAAAGGGAACTGGAGGACAAGAAATACATACATGGACCGATAGCAGAGAAGAAGTGTGCAGTATGCCATGACCCTCATGGATCTGACAACTTCAGACTCCTTACCGGATCGTATCCCGCTACTTTTTACGCCTATTACGAAAAGGATACGTATGAGTTCTGTCTTAAATGTCATGAAAAGATCCTGCTTTTTCCTGACACCTCTATTTACACGAATTTCAGAAACGGCAAGCAGAATCTCCATTACCTGCATGTGGCCAGACGGAAGGGCCGAACATGCAAGACATGTCATGAACCCCATGCCAGCAATTGGCCAAAACTGATTAATGACAAAGGCGCCTCTTTTGGATCCTGGCGTATCCCAATACGCTTTGTCCTGACTGAGAACGGCGGAAGTTGTGCCCCGGGGTGCCATGGTTCCAAGGATTATGACCGTAAAGACCCGGTCTCATACCAAAATCCTCTTGAAAAGATCGGAAATTGAATAGGGGGAAATAACCCGTTCAATTACGTATTTTGGGGGAAATCACCCCTCCGTGAAAGACCCATAAAAATATCCTATTTAAGAATACATTACTATAGATTATTTAAATTACTGTCTTTAAAAGTATTTTTATATTTCAAGGGCAAAAACAGGATCTGTTTTAAGTTGGCACAAATAGTGCTGAGATACCAGAGAGAAAGTTTGGAAAGTGTGCCCTTTTGGGGAAGGGTGCAATATAAACACGGGCCGATATAACTGTCCGGAAAAGGCATATTCGTTTGAGGCTGGAAGGGGCCGTAAACAGGCTGTATGGCGATCTGTCTGAACAGCTGAATAATGTATTGTATTAATGTATTGCATTAAGGAGAAAAATAAGGAGTAAACAACATGAAATGGAAAATACTAATATTTGTTCCTGTCGCTTGTTTAGCCTTATGGGCTTTCCAAGCAGGAGCGGAAATGACTCCGGGAACGGGGATAGTCCATTCTAAACACGATATGAACATGGTGTCCAACCCTGATACTCAAAACAGGGTATGTGCCTTTTGTCACACGCCTCACCATGCCCTGGACGACATGCAGGCGGATTACCTGCCGCTGTGGTCGCATGAACTTACCACACTGACTTACGGGCACTATGAGACAGTGACATTCGACGGCAGAGGCGACTTGTCAGTCGATCGGCTCACAGGGCCTTCCAGGCTGTGCATGAGCTGTCACGACGGCGCGGTGGCAGTGGATCAGCATTACGGCATTCCGGGCAGTGACGTCCGCCCGGGTGACTGGTGGGGTGACATAGGCGTGGGTGCCGCGGGTGACCTGACCAACGATCACCCTATCGGGTTTAATTATACATACGTCGCCGGTGAAGATCTTGAGATCAAGCCGGCATCCACGCCGGTCTCCAACCCCAAGATTGACACCATCGAGGATCTCCTCTATGACGATGACGGTGATGGGACTGCAACTGTTATGACCTGCTCATCCTGCCATGATGTGCACAACACAGATGCAAATGACGACTACTTTCTGATCAATTATCAGATGGATTCAATATTTTGCATCACCTGTCATGACAAATAGAACAGGTATAGACATTTAAAGGAGCGCGGAACCGTCGTGTAATGCGAGATGGATAA
>JAGYNZ010000080.1 GCA_018399745.1 Deltaproteobacteria bacterium
ATACGCTTTATGTATATTCTTTGAAAGGAGACGAAACACAAACTTCTTACGATGAGGCGATGGCAGTATCTAGTATACAGGGGATTATGAATAGAGAAAACACACTACTCTATGTTAAATCGTCTTCATTTAAGCGTCCTAACTACTGGCTGGAAAAATTTACCTCAGGAGAGGGTTGGTTGTCACATAAACAACAAATACCCATTTCATCCTTTGAAGATTTGGTGGCTGTTGCCGGTTCGAGAATGAAAGGTATTATCATTTGGGATTCATCTGTACCTGCAACAATCAACCTTGCAACCACGCTTGCAGGTCTTGAAAATGGGATAGTGCTCAGTCCAGAATTGGCCGAGAAATATCAAGATAAATGGAACTTACCAGTTATTAAGGATTTTCGTGGACAATTTACAGGAGCAGAGACAGGGAGTAAAAAAAATGATGCCTATCGTTGGGCTATTCGTGAATATATTGAAACGGGGAGGTGCAATCCTCACTGGTTATTTCTATATGAAGACTCCTATATGACTCGCTATAAGGGCGATATGTCTTATGTTGTTACTCGCGATTGGGCTATTCACAACCGTGGTTTTGTTTATGATTTGTCGCCTTGGAGCGATGAGGCACCTCTCGATGATCCTGGGCAGTCTCTTGGCCTTGACTTAGAGACCTATAAGCTTATGCTTGAAGCCAATATGGAGCAGACTAATGGGGCCCAAATGACTGAGGTTGCAGGATTTTTTTCATTTGCAAAATACAGCAACATACCTGGCTATCCGAGTAAGCATGACCCTGTTCCTACTGAATGGGAAACAGTTTATCTTATATCTCCGTACAACTGCTATCAGAACACAGTAGCTCACAATTGTTATAATCAGTCAATACATTCGCAGGCACCTGTTATGGACATGACACAAGGACGACCGGAGTTACGCAAGCCTCAGGAAGGGAAAACATATATATGCATATTGATGGCGGATTATGATTCGGCTACACCGCTCTACGACTTTATGCCAAACCATTGGGACGATCAGACACGGGGTACAATGCCTTTTGTTTGGGGAATTAATCCAAACCTGTCAGAAACTTACCCTGACATTATGGAGTATTTGTATAATACAAAAACAGAAAATGACTTTTTTGCTGCAGATGCGAGTTGTGCCGGTTATATGAATCCGAATCGCATTGACCCAGCCTATTTGTCGCTTTTTGTTGAACATAATAAAAAATTTTACGAACAGTGGGATATGTCTATTTCCCCTATGGTACTTGACTGGGACGAGCCTACTAATGCTGTTAAGGATGCTTTTCTACAGTTTTCACCAGATGGTTTTGCTACTATTGTAATTGACTTTCATGATGCAGGAGGTAAACTGCCAGAGCCACATGTATGGAAAGGAATGCCGGTCTTGGAGTTAATAAACAGTGCTAACCATTTCCCGCCAGAAAAAACTGCAGAAATAATGTCAGAAGAAATCCCATCTCCTCAAGACGAATTACCAAAATACTATTTTTTTCGTATCGTGTGGACAAGTCCAAATAAGGTTATTGAATCTATTGACCGTCTGAAGTTATTAAGACCAGAATTAGATATAGAAGTTGTAGATCCTTATAATTTTTTCCATTTCTTTAAAATGACTAACAGTTAACTAAAAATAAATAGAAGTACTCCATTAATTGGAAAGGCGCAATCACCATTCAAACTGCTCAACCCTGGAAACCAACAACTTATGTTAGAGCAGATGTAGCAATTGTTTACGGAGTTGGTAATTCATCCAACAAAAGAGGTAATTTGACATTTGAAGAGCGTGTGCAAAGCTGGAGAGATAAAGGCTACATCACTCATTTTATGATAGGTATTGCATGGGGAGCATATAAGGATTATTTTACCGGTGAGTGGGATGGAGAGTGGGACTTGGATGAAGGTTAGGTTCAGCGAAATGGTGATACGATTTGGCATGGTCACATGGTTCCATACATTGTACCCACTGACAACTACATTAAAATATTAAGGACGTGCATATTAAAAGAGTAATTGATGCAGGTATAGATGCTATATATTTAGAGGAACCTGAATTCTGGGCACGAGCTGGATACAGTGAATCATTCAAACGCGAATGGAAGAAATGGATTTGATTGGAGAGTACCTCATACGTCGGCCGAAAATACATATTTGTCAAATAAGCTAAAATATCAATTATATTACAGTGCTTTAGATGATGTTTTTACCTATATGCAAAAGAATATGGAGAAAGCAAAGGGATGAATGTGCGTTGTTATGTGCCTACTCACTCTTTAGTCAACTATTCTCAATGGCAAATAGTTAGCCCTGAGGCAAATTTAGCTTCTCTTGAAAGTATGGATGGTTATATTGC
>JAGYNZ010000081.1 GCA_018399745.1 Deltaproteobacteria bacterium
ATGCGGAAATTTATCCTGACATTATCTGTAAACCCCGGGTAGGAAACCCGGGGCTTGTAGTCGTAACCCCCTTCGGGGTAAAAACACCGGACATTTCAGACCGGGTTTTTCAATTTTTGTGGCACTATAGAAGAATTTTTGGGTAAAAAGGCGGTTATTTGTTAATACATGAGAAAGAAATTGTATTGACTGGCAGGGCGAACGGCAGTGAGCCCTAAAGAGAACTATGGGATGGAAATCCGCCCCAATCACTGGCTCATGAGTGCTTTCGCCGGTCTTTTCTTAGGGCCAATTGTCTGAGTCCGCGAGTTTTGGCCCCTCCCCGGCGAAAGTGCGAATAAGAGAGCCAGTGTGGGGCTCCAAGGCGTTCTTTCATGCAATCCGTCCAGGATTGCACCCTTCGGGCCACGGCAGACCGTGGTGCTCTTCGGCCATCCATGGCCTACGAGTGCCTACCTCTTTCGCCTTGGAAAGAAAGGGCATAAAAAAAACAGCGTTTCTTAACGCTGGATACCTTACCCTTAAGGAATGGCAGTGACAAAGTAGGTCGCCGAAGTTTCTAAGATCGAATCCAAGTTAATTCTAACATTTTTTCACTTCTTTTTTTTTCTTTTTGACAATACAAATACTACTACCAAAGATTTTCTATGGCATTTTCCTTAAAGACCCACGATACTTAACCGACTAGCTGAAACAAATCTTCTTATTGTCTTTAGCTTTGACTGCAACTATTTTTTTTAAGGGGCTTGGTGATCCCGTACTCGGCGATACACTCGCTTTGGGACCTGTGGCCCTTTTTCTTTTTATTGCCTGTCTTCTGGATACAGGAACATCCAATTCCGCCTGTTGATACCTTCTGAGCTTTTCTTCGTATTTTTGTTCTGAAACACCGGGTACCCTGAGGGTACTTTTTTGTTGGTTACGGCTATCAATCTTAGGATCGAATGCCTGCCGTGTTTTAAGTATGCCATATACAATCCTGAGCATCTTATGCATGCACACCCCAATAGCGGCCAACCCGACCATCCCTTTTCTGCGGCATTTCTTATACAGCTTCCTTATGACGGGATTATGCACAACGGCGCTCATGGCTGCCATAAATAGTATCGAACGTGGCTGAGAACGCCCGATTTTACTCATATGATAACCCCACTCACCGTCACCGCTTGTTTTCCATTTCGGATGAATACCGAAATAGGATGCAAGATGTTTAACGCTTGGGAATAATCTTACATCGCGAATATTCAGTATAAGACCGATTGCGGACATCACACCTATCCCTATTACTGAAGAAACCAATAGAATTTCGGAATTATCTTTCCACTTTGCAGTAAGGTGCTTCTCAATTGTTGAAATTGAAAGAGACATCGATTTAATCTGAAGAAGCATCTGCTTGATAGTGAAAGCCATATCCGGATCGTCGGTGCTTGCAACGCAGGAACGAGCATGGCGGATTAGTGCCTCTGCTTTAACAGGCCCGACATGCTTGATAGATGCAACGGTAGCCAAACGAGCTTTAGCGAGAGCAGAGGCAAGTGGATATTTCTCCAGAACCGAACTTACCCACCCCGGTATACCCTTGCGGCAATAGACAAGAACACCAGGGTTGGCTGTATAGAGAAGTGAGTGCAGGTTATTGGAGAGCTGGGTAGTGGTCTTCTTAAGGAGGCTCAGCGATGTCCATTGCCGCCGCAGGCTATAGAACTGATCATCCTGATCGTAGTGCACTTTATCTGGATGAGCAATCATGTACTGAGCGATGTATCTCGCGCTGACTTCATCATTAATGGTCCTAATCAGATCCGCATCCATGAATTTTTTAATTCCACAGGGATTTATGCGGGCGCTGCTGATTGGTAGACTTTTACTTAGGTTATAAGCAGTTTTCAGCCAGTTACTCTCATATCCACCTGTACTCTCAACTCCCAGCCTAATCTGCGCGTCAGGATTTTGCATGACAACCTTGCGCATTAAGGTCTCAAGGGCGGTATGTCCCTTGGCATTATCATCCAGCCTGAAACACGGCTCAGTCTGGATACGATCCTGGTCAATCAAGACAAAATCAGCGTAACCTTTACTGACATCACCTCCCAGATAAAACGTTTTCATAGCAACTCCAGAGAAAGGTTTAAAAAAAAAGTCAGACTTCTCCCATCCTTGTACAATGCGGTGTCTAGCACCAAGTTTCTAATAAGGATCGACCTGACAAAAAGGGGAAACTTCGGCACAGGTTCGAGACCTAAGGCCTGTCACCCCCACATTCATCAGGAAAATATTATCTGACCCATTTTTAAGTATACAAGGCCCTCCGAGCCGATGCCCTGAGAGGCGAGATCTTGAATGTCACAGCG
>JAGYNZ010000082.1 GCA_018399745.1 Deltaproteobacteria bacterium
AGGCGCCATGTCCAGTCATTAGCCGATACCTCCTTTGAATAGCTTTTAAATTACAGGGCTTCCCTTCAGGGCCGGTAAACGCTCTATGCTGGGCGAAAAGTCATTCACCCGTATCAATAAAAAAATAATAAATGGGAAAAGAAATGAGTTAGAGCAGACTATTTTATGAAATAATCCTTATTTGATAACACAAGAATAACGATAATAATAACAGTAAATAATGACTATATGTATAATAAGTTATTCTCCCATTTAGCTTATTTTAAAACATAATGAGTACTCATGTCTTACAATTTTTTGCCATATCTTCCTCCTGAATCCAGTTCAGAAGAGATAACAAAGAATAAAAAACTGCTTAATGAAACCAACCGGCTGCAGAATGTTACCAAAGGGCGGAAATTATCCACACCTTTACCCTTTTAATAATAATCACAACCGCCAGGCTTTATTAAGTTACATATTTTAATGTCAGCTGACCACGCCTACTGTGGCATCAGTGCAGCGCTGCACCACCTCTCTGCTGACACTGCCCATGAATAGTTCATGAAAGGCGGAACGGCCGCGGCGCCCGATAATGACCAGGTTTGTCTGCTTTTCCCTGGCCGTGTTGAGGATGACCTCGCCAGGGCTGCCATATTCAACGACGCTGAAAATCTTGGATTCGGCTACTCCGCTGTCCGTAAAGATTCGCTGTGTTTCGTTGATTATTTCTTCCTGAGACTGGTCTGCGTACTCACGTTTTGCATAACGGGCAAGGTCAATCACATGCAGTAACGTCACTTCCGCCAGGGCATTACCGTAACATTTGGCCAGGATTGCCGCCTCCCTGGCCGCTGAAACTGAGTGCGGCGAACCATCCAAAGGCACAAGGATTCGCGGTATGGGGCATGCATTGACTTTTGGTGTATCTACCTTGGTTCCTATTACATATACTGACTGATGGATCGGTTTGTGCAGCAGGGAAGCAGTGACACTTCCAAGCAGGACCTCTCTTACCGCAGAAATGCCCCGGCGCCCCATGACAATAGTAGAATAATCTCCATCCTCGGCTACCTGAAGGATCTGTTCGGAGGGCACTCCATCGGCTATTTTCTGATTAATAGAGGCCTTGACGCCGAATTTTTTCAGCTCTGCCTCTGCCTCTTCCAGCATGGGCTTGATGTTTTTCAGAATGTGTTCTTCCCTGGACGTCTTGAAGATATCACTCTCAATAATCTCACCCTTCACGCGTACCTTTGCCATATCTGCCAGATGACGCTTCAGATATCCGCCTGCCAGTACCCGAATCAACGTAATTGTCTGGACCCTGTCGCCCAGGGCCGCGACCAGGCAACCGATGAACCCGACAGCCCTCTTGCTGCGCTCGCTGCCGTCGACCGGCAACAGAAACGTGGTCAAAGGTTCGACAGTTGCATTTTTCCTTATACCGGGCTCTAACCGGCTTTCTTTGGTAAGGTCTTTTTCGATATCAATGTATTTTGCAATAACCTGCTTCAGCTCAGTGCGTGATATCACCCCTAATGGCCGATGTTGTTCATCCACAACGGGGACTCTTGACTGTCCATGAGCCATGGCAATAACCACGGCCTCCATGAGGCTGCTTTTGGGGGTGATGGTCCTGGGATCTTTCTTCATGAACTTCTCTATGGGAATATCCCTGGCTGCCTCGCAGGCCTCCTTAAAGATCTCCTCGGTTACAAAGTGGGCGGCTATTTCATCGCTCGTAATGTATCCCGGCACCACCTGCCTGATAAGATCAAACGTCTGAATTTCACCAACCAGCCTGCCTGTCCTGTTTACCACAATGAGTGAGTTGGTGTTGTTCGTGATCATTTCTCGCAAGGCATCAACAAAGACCGCATCGTGACCGATGAGCACTGCCTTTTTCATTATGTCCTGAATTTTGGTTTCCATGTCTATATCTCCTTTGCTGGAGTTAAACCTGCACTCAAAAGACCCCTGACCGAAAAGCAGGATTAAAGCCGAATCTCATGCCGGTCCTGATCAACGAGGTCTTCGGATAATATTTCGCATTCCCGCCACAATCCTACCTGTGCGGTCCCATGAGCCATGAATGAAATACCACAATTGCTATCGTAGCGACTAAACATGTTACGATCATTGCGATGCTGCCTGATTTGAACCACCGTTTAAAGGTGATAGGATCGTCGGTCTGCTCACTCTTGGCCACTACCACTACATTCGCAGTAGATCCTATAGGCGTCCCGTTGCCTCCAAAACCTACGCCGAGCGCCAGGGACCACCACAGGATGTTAACCGGCACCCCCAGGGTCTCCAGGTTC
>JAGYNZ010000083.1 GCA_018399745.1 Deltaproteobacteria bacterium
ATATTAAGTCGTCTGTGTCGAGGCATGCCTCTATAATAAAAACTCGCCAAATCAACGTCAATTAAATTATTAAACTAACTCCGTCCCGTAAATACGTCCCGTAAATACTCGTATGCATAACATCTGCAGCCAGTCAAAGAAAGATTCTTTTCAAGTCGATTGAGAAAGTCATTCCGGTCGCAGTCATCAAGAAAAATGGCCTGGCGATTCAAACCCCTGGTGATGACATGATGAATCGCACCGGGGATATTGAGTCGTCTGTGTCGAGGCATGCCGCTATAATAAAAACTCGCCAAATCAACGTCAATTAAATTATTAAACTAACTCCGTCCCGTAAATACGATATCATCATTGATGGTTTTAAACCTTTTCGCCAGCTTCTTGAAATCTTTGTCAAATTCAGGGTGTCTCCGTACTTCCTTAAATATTTTCTTCACTATAATTCCTCACAGAATAAGGCAAAGTCCGATAAAATACCGCTTCATATTCAATAACTTCTCCATCCTCGGTGGTTTGCCAAGGAACATCGTTATGGGAGTATTCACTGATCTCCGAGGCATTCATTTTTGACAAATTATTTAAAACATCATCAATAATTTCTTTTTCGTGTGCTTTGAACTGAGTAAGATCGGATTTTCTTAAAGGTAAATATTTAGTCTGAGGATATTGAAAATATTTTTCCTTTACCTTTACTAAATCTTTACCCTCCATTTCCTTTACAACTTTTATGAATTCTTTAGGTGTTGGTCCATGATGGTTTTTTATATAGGTTGCTCCTATTAATTGCTCTTCATACTTTTCATAAAAGTTAAAATCTATGAAATAAAGAAGTTTATACAGAACTGTCTCCCCTACATTTGGTTTAGACCCAACTTGTTCAAGAATATAAATTAATATCTCCTTGAATTTTTGCAGATTCCGTTGAGGAACACTAATTCTAATCTCCTGTTTTTCCCCTGTTTTCTTCATGGCTTTTTCAAAGACAATCTCAATATCTTTTTTAACATCTAACAGAACATCCGTAGGAATATTAAATATCTTAGAAAACTCAACTATTTCTTCCGCGCTAATTTTTCTACTCCCGGTTTCTATTTGTGAAATAGCGACCCTGCTTATTTTCAATTTTTTAGCCAATGCTTCTTGTGATAAGCCTATTTTTTCTCTTATCTTTTTAATCTTTACACCTAGATTTTTATAAAACCTATCCATGATTATATTCTCTCCCCTCATTTTTTTTGGGAGCATTAAGCGTTTGTCCAGAAGTAGAATTTTGGTCTGGATGGACGTCTAAAACATCCTGAAATGACTATTTTGCCTCTTGCCCTTGACCGATTTTCGTCGAAAAAAATTTATTAAAACTGCACGAAATGCCTAATTGCGTGGTTTGGACAAACGAATAATGCTCCCTCTTTTAGAAAATTTAGTATATGTTTGAATTTATGTCAAGACAATGTTTCATTATCTAACATATATTAAAAATATAAGATTTTTGTTTTAGGCCAACAGATGAAAAAAGAAGACAATGATTTTGAAAGTTGTTTGATTATTTAATCGAATGCCGCAGGTCAGGAGCGGAGACCGGAGGCAAACTTATTTGCCGACGGGATCGTCGACTGCAGTCGCTGGTTGTGAGGTGCGGAGCGCCGAGCATCGCAGATGGTAAGCGGCTATTGTTGCCGGGCCCAGAGTATCCAGCAACAACAAGTGATTATATGACCTTCCGTTTAAATACCATAAATAGAAAATATTGATAAGAAAAAAGTAATTTTTTATATTTGATCCAGTCGCTTAACACTCAATAGATAAAGATAGAGGAAAATTGAGGGACGTCCTTGACTAGCTTGACCTACTCTTTCGTTATCCTTGTAATTGCCTTGGAAATGGCAGACGTAGAAACTCC
>JAGYNZ010000084.1 GCA_018399745.1 Deltaproteobacteria bacterium
CTCAACCTTTCAAAGTTTTTAATTAGTTCTATTACTAATTCCATATTTTTCTTAGGAATTGCCAGTCTTGCAGTATTTCTAAACTTCTCTTCAATTTCATCAGAACTCATAGGATTTGCCGGATCGCCTTTCGGCGCTTCCAGAGATCCTCTGTATATAGTTCCGTCCTTCATCCTAACGGCAACTCGAGCACCAAAATTGAGTTCACGGACTAGGGCAGCCCGTACCTTTTTTCTCAACTGAATCAATCGGGGGTCATTGACCTTTTCATCGGTGAATTTATCCAAGGTTACATTTCCCTCAGCGAGAGAAAGGGCTGCTAAGAATCTTAGGCTGAATTTACCTTCTACACCGATTTTAGGATCAGTGATCCCGGCAGAAGTAAAAGCTACTGGTCCGGTTTCTATTTTTATTTCCTCGACATCTTCAATCTTTGGCTGATGCTGAGCCCTGATCTCCTCCAGGAGATCTATAGTAGAGTGAGTTCAGGCACAGGTCGGATAAGGCTTAAAGCTAAGATCGGAAATATAGTACTTCGACCCAAGTCCTTTCAACACGGCATCAGCATCCGGATCATCCGTAAAAACTTCGAAAAAACCTAATTTCCCTTCAAGAATATCCTTTGAACTGGTGAATCCTTTTTCGGCAAGTGTGGCAGATATTACCCCGTCCATTGAAGCTTTTCCTGCATTGAAAGGCTTACTCATTGTTCCGAATACTTGCCTTATCCCACTTGCCTGGGTTCCGCAGATGCCAAAGGCATTTATAATTGTGTCCGTATCCAGTTTTAAAAGTTTGGCTACCCCCGCGGTAGCGCCGAATCTTCCCGCTGTCGAAGTTGAGTGCCAGCCTCGTTCATAATGGGTACTTGTTAACCCTAAACCAAGCCGAATACTAATATCGATGGCCAAAACAAATGCAGTAAGGATATCTGCTCCGCATAACCTTCTGTCTTCCGCGATAGATAAAACAGCAGGTAAGCAGGCAGCAGCTCCGTGAATTACCGTTTTACTGTGATAATCATCAAAATCAAGGGCATGGGAAATGACACCATTTACCAATGCAGCATGCTCGAGATCTGTCTTTATATCTGTTCCTATAACGGTTGCCTGCCTTTTTCCTCCGAATTCCTTTACATATTCAATGATCACCCTGGACGCATCGTCATTTATTCCGCCCAGGATACTTCCAAGCCAGTCAAGAATGCTATACTTACTTTTTTCTATAACATCTTGTGGAATGTCATGAAAATTCGTATTATGAACAAATTCCGCCAATTTTTTTGTTAGTTCCATATCATTTTCGCTGGTTTTTTAAGAATTTGCATTCACATTTAATTGGCCTGCAAGACCAGCCCTCTACTCCTTTCAGCTTTTTTGT
>JAGYNZ010000085.1 GCA_018399745.1 Deltaproteobacteria bacterium
GCCTGGGTGAGATGAGCAAAGAACAAGCAGCGCTGATCGGTGCGGCACTGAAGCTTATCCAGATACCATAGCAGCTAGGTATCAACGCATGGAGATACCTTGGCCTGTGACTTTGAGGGACGTCCTTGACTAGCTTGAATAAATCTTATAATAGTCTGAGCAAATAGCTGATTGGCAGGAGGTGATATGCCGAGACAGGCCAGGGACTTTGAGGGACGTCCTTGACTAGCTTGAATAATTCTGATAATAGTCTGAGCAAATATCTGATTGGCAGGAGGTGATATGCCGAGACAGGCCAGGCTTGATGCCCCTGGGACCTTACATCATGTTATTGTCAGAGGCATAGAAAAGCGCAGAATCGTTAATGACAAAGTAGATCAAGATAATTTTGTTCTGCGTATGGGACAGGTTGCTCATGAGACCGAGACGGTTATATATGTCAAAGTTCATGAGACGGCTTCTAACTGGTTATGCCATTACATATAACCGTCGTCATAAGCGTCATGGTCATCTTTTCCAGAACCGTTACAAGTCAATAGTCTGTGATGAGGATTCGTATTTTCTAGAACTTGTACGTTATATTCACCTGAATCCTTTGAGGGCAAGGCTGGTAAAGGATATTTCCAAACTCGAAAGGTATCGCTGGTCTGGCCATAGTGTATTAATGGGCAAAATCAAACATGAGTGGCAGGACCAGGATTATGTTTTGTCGTGGTTTGGAGAGAAAGAAGGTAAGGCCAAGAAAGCCTATCGTGAATATGTTATGGAAGGCATTGCGCTGGGGAAGCGTCCGGAATTGGTAGGGGGTGGACTGGTGCGTTCTGTTGGGGGCTGGTCTGAGGTATTATCTATGCGCAGAGATGGTAAGCGGTTACTTACAGACCAGCGGATACTGGGTAGTGGGGATTTTGTGGAGAGAATTCTTTCAGACGCTGATGAGCGGTTGAAATATCAACTTAGAAGTAACAGGATCAGGGAGAACCTGGTGGAGTTCATCGATCAGGTATGCGGGAAAAAAGGCATCAATCCAAAGGAACTTCGAATGGGTAGTCGTCGCGGTTGTATCTCACAGGTCAGGCTGCAGATAGCGTATCAATTGGTACGGGATTATGAAATCCCCTTGGCAGAAGTAGCTCGACAGCTCGGAGTTTCTACATCTGCTATTTCCAAGGCAATTACAAGGATAACGAAAGAGTAGGTCAATCTAGTCAAGGACGTCCCTCAATTTCGTGGATTGACAGGTAGTAAGCCTTGCATGGGCGT
>JAGYNZ010000086.1 GCA_018399745.1 Deltaproteobacteria bacterium
GGGGGATTGCCCACGACTTCAACAATCTCTTGACCGCCATCATCGGAAATGCCGATCTGGCAATTGGGGATGCGGGGAAGGATTCGCCCCTCTATGAATCCTTAGCAGATATCAAGGGGGCCGGAGAAAGGGCGGCAGTACTCACGAGGCAGCTCCTGGCCTTCAGCCGGAAGCAGGTTCTTCAACCCGAAGTGTTGAACCTCAATAAGGTGCTCTGTAATATGGACAGGATGCTGCGGCGTGTCATCCGAGAGGATATCGAAGTGGAAACCCTCTTGAGCCCTGATCTTGGCCTTGTCGAGGCGGACATCGGGCAGGTGGAACAGATCCTCATAAACCTGGCGGTCAATGCCGCGGATGCCATGCCCAAGGGAGGAAAGCTGACTTTTGAGACAGGTAACGTGGAGCTGGATGAAGGTTATGCCCGGAACCGCATCGCCATTATACCGGGCCCTTATGTGATGTTAGCCGTGAGCGACACGGGCATCGGAATGACGAAGGAGGTGCAGGACCATCTCTTTGAGCCCTTTTTCACCACCAAGGAGAAAGGAAAGGGAACAGGCCTGGGCCTTTCAACGGTTTATGGAATCGTCAAACAGAGTGGCGGCGATATCTGGGTTTACAGCGAGCCGGGTCAGGGGACGGCGTTCAAGATCTACATGCCCCAGGTCGATAAACCGAAAACGGACAGCAACCTGTCTACCGGGCACAGCGGACGCGACAGAGCGCGTCCCTCCAAAAAACATAAAGATTCCCTGGAAGGCCACGTTTTATCGTGGCCGAAAAGGGGCTCGGAAACCATCCTGGTGGTTGAAGATGACGAAATGGTCAGGAATTTGGCCCTCAAGGCCCTGAAGCATTACGGGTACACGGTCCTGTCCGCCGGGGGCGGTCAGGAGGCCCTCCATATATGCCGGGAACACAAGGAGCCGATTCAGTTGATGCTGACCGACATGGTCATGCCGGGGATGAGCGGCATAGAACTGGCGAAGAGTCTGGAAGGGCTGTTGCCGGAGATGAAGGTGCTTTTTATGTCCGGCTACACGGACAATGCCATTGTGCATCACGGGGTGTTGGAGAAAGGAATTGCATTCATTCAAAAACCCTTCGCGTCTGACAGCCTGGCACGCAAGGTGCGGGAGGTGCTGGACACCGGATAAGACGGACGCGATGAAACGCGTCCCTCCAACGGGTGGCCGGAGGGCGGCGGACGCGACGGTGACGGACGCCAATCTTAGGGGAAT
>JAGYNZ010000087.1 GCA_018399745.1 Deltaproteobacteria bacterium
TCCCTTCGTAAATCAGGTCAATTCGGTCAAATACTAGAGTTGGAAATACAAAACAACAAGGCAATTAGTCGCAATCCCTTCGTAAATCAGGTCAATTCGGTCGCCCCAAATCTGAAGGAATATCAATGTCAAGTGGAGAACGTCGCAATCCCTTCGTAAATCAGGTCAATTCGGTCTATGGAATATAACGAATATAAACAGCGCACCGGTCTGACCTCGTCGCAATCCCTTCGTAAATCAGGTCAATTCGGTCTGGTGCCGATATTGGTTTAAAAAAGACGACACGCTTCCGGTGTCGCAATCCCTTCGTAAATCAGGTCAATTCGGTCATTTTTACTATAACTCTGGGATCCGTGATAAGCTTTTTGAGTCGCAATCCCTTCGTAAATCAGGTCAATTCGGTCTCGTTCGTGCTCATGCAAACCGTGAACTCGAAAATTTCAGTCGCAATCCCTTCGTAAATCAGGTCAATTCGGTCTTGATTTTGCCTTGTTCAAATGGGCTGAATCTAAAGGAGTCGCAATCCCTTCGTAAATCAGGTCAATTCGGTCCTTGATTTTGCCTTGTTCAAATGGGCTGAATCTAAAGGAAGTCGCAATCCCTTCGTAAATCAGGTCAATTCGGTCCCTCAGCACACAAACCATAAACACCGGCACGAGCCGGAGAGTCGCAATCCCTTCGTAAATCAGGTCAATTCGGTCATGGAAATGAAGCCTACCGAGCAAACGGCAACATTACTGAGTCGCAATCCCTTCGTAAATCAGGTCAATTCGGTCATTAATTATTATGAACTGAAACCATAAACCTCTTGGCGCGTCGCAATCCCTTCGTAAATCAGGTCAATTCGGTCGGGGTCAGGGCGCAACCTAAAGGAGGACAGCATGATTATGTCGCAATCCCTTCGTAAATCAGGTCAATTCGGTCCCATGTTTATCACATTCCCATCAAACAAAATAACAATCTGTCGCAATCCCTTCGTAAATCAGGTCAATTCGGTCCGATAGGGATTCGTGTGCATTCACCTCTGACATTGTGGGTCGCAATCCCTTCGTAAATCAGGTCAATTCGGTCTGAGCCGCAATATCATGATTATGACGACCAAGATAGCTTGTCGCAATCCCTT
>JAGYNZ010000088.1 GCA_018399745.1 Deltaproteobacteria bacterium
TGCGACAGAGAGGAATACTCTATTTCTGCGGTAGCACCTCAGGAAACCGGTGAGTCTTGGGGGCCATCCGGAGAACTTGAATCTTTCCGTGTTTTCATACCGCCCGGGACAACTTATTTTAATCTCACTCTTTATCTTCAGCGAGATGATCAAATAGGTATGGTTGCAAGATACAAGCAACCTCCGGAATGTGAATATTGCAAAAGTTGCAGGACTCCTCCCGACGGTTACACCTATACCGATGTATATGAGGATCTTTTTCCCGTCGCCCATGAATGGAGTATATTTCTTGATGAAGAAGCTGCCAGTAAAGGCACGCAGGAAAAGTCAGTTCTTACTACCCAGGATGTTTATCAGACAAATGCGGGTGGACATATCAAAATTTCTTTCGGATTTTCAGAACCACTTACCGAAGAGAGGGCCGGCTGGCTTTTTCTCAGGATGATCCCCTGCAGAGATAATTATATTGGAACTTTAAGACTTTCTATGAAAGTAGATCCAGAAATTTACAACCAATGGTTTTCCCATGCTGACTGGGATGGTTCAGGAAGTTCCGGATCTTATGTGCCTCCTGCGGGAGTTAATATAACGGAGGTTTCTTCGCCACATACCTACAGTTCTCTTTCCCTTGATCCGCACGAAGTTAAATACTTTCATTTTAGAGCCGGAGTAACTGAAGGAGGAGGACCTATCAGTGTAGGTACCTGTCCTAGTGATATTGCAGGATATAATGTCAATATGTTGGTACAGCGTGGGAGAAGTGGTCTTCCTGACGTGGATGATTATGAGTGGACGAAAAGCCTTCCAGGAGAAAGTATAAATGATGGAGATCGTAAGCTGTTCTGGAATCACAAATGGGATGCGCAGGAACGGCGGATATATATACGGGAGCCCATGGAACCACAGGATTTTTATATAATGTTGTATAATGATTCGGATTTGTCTGTACCAGGGGGTCAGATGCTTAAAATAGCATGGCATTAAATCAAACAAGGGGAATTAGTATAATAGTTCACTTAGTTAAAAATGTTTTTTATTTTAGT
>JAGYNZ010000009.1 GCA_018399745.1 Deltaproteobacteria bacterium
TGCATACACATAGTGTAGGTGGAACCGGCATTCCAGATCGGATACCAGGCCCGACCCTTACCTTCGTCCGTAGCCCGTGGACGGAAGATGTTCACCGCACCGCCGCAGGCCACTATCATGGCCTTGCACTTATACACCATTACCTTGTTCTCGCGTGCGCTGAAGCCAACGCAACCGGCAATGGTATTGGGCTTGTTTGCATCCAGCAGGAGCTTTACGATAAAGATGCGCTCATGAAGGTCATAGCCCATCTCGTCCAAGGCGTTTTTGGCGGCCTCAGCTACTATGCACTTGTAAGACTCGCCGTTGATCATGATCTGCCATTTACCGGTGCGGACAGGCTGACCACCGTCTTTCAGAGCCTTGCCCTCGTCACCCTTCTGCTTCCAGATGGGAAGACCCCACTCCTCAAAATGCAGAACAGAGTCATCAACAAAACGGCCCAGGTCATAAATCAGGTCTTCACGAACTACACCCATGAGGTCACCACGGACCATGCGAACATAATCCGCCGGATCATTTTCGCCCAGATAGGTATTAATAGCAGAAAGACCCTGCGCAACCGCGCCTGAACGCTCAAGGGCGGCCTTGTCAATCAGACATACCTTGGAACCGGCCGGCATCCACTTGCCGATCTCAAACGCCGAACCAGTAGCGGCCATACCACCGCCGACAATTAGGGCGTCGTATTCCAACTCTTGTACAGGGACCTTGGACAGATCCGGCTCGGCCAAAAGTTCCCATGTTGGTTTATTTCTAAGAGCCATATCTTAAATCCTCCTTAATGATTTACTCATTATGTAACTTTTTCATTTCTCAAGTTCAGCCACTTCTTAACCCAATAAGAGGTCTTACGGAGTCCGCAGAGTCTGACCTGTCATAGTAAACAGAAGGCCGTCGTCGATCGAGCCTGGCTCTGGCTTGCCCTCGTATGGCTTGATGGAACCTTCAGCAGTAGTCCTGATCGGGAACTTGAAGCGCTTAATATTGCCATTCCGAAACTTAACAGTCCACATGATGGAATCAGAACTGCGCATAGGCTGCACATAACCGCCCATGGGAGCGATGTCTGCATAATGGCGGATCTCAATGGCACCCTGCGGACATATCTTCACGCAATTATAACACTCCCAGCACTGATCCGGCTCCTGGTTGTACGCCTTCATGGCATCAGGATTCAGAACCATGAGGTCGTTGGGGCAGATATACATGCATGCTGTTTTATCCCCGCCTTTGCAACCGTCACACTTCTCTTCAATGACATAGCTTGGCATAATGATACCTCCTAAATTTAAATTATTTGTTCATATGTTATTAATGTTTCCGGCCTTAATGTTATGCTTGGTCCCTTTGTACCTGTCCACCTCCCCCCGGATATTTCCGAAATTATTAATCAATTGTCTAAATTGTCTAAAAATAATAACAAAATATCACTTTACTTATTAGATTGAATAACTAACAGTTATCTTTGAACTAAAAACACACATCCACTTTGTACCCCTAAGACCTCTTCTTTGGGCAGGACACTACTGAATTTCCACTCAGTAAATTCTATTTTCCTTATATTAATACAGAGGTAAATTGTCAAGAAGAAAATCCTGGCATACGGTGATGAACTCAAATAATATTTAAGATATGGAGCCTGTATATAAATATGCATGCCCTTATTAAAACAGACGCGGACTCCAGGCGGTTTTGAGCAGAAAAAGAAATAACACAACTGAAAATTATTCAAATTATTTTACTTTGATAATACTGAATCACAAATCATTTTTATTGACCTTTTAGGAGATCAAGGGTTCATTCAATGCATTCTATTGACTATAATTCCTCAATCACCAAATCACCGAATCACCACAACCCTCAATCTCTCGATCCCTTACGCTCAGCTGCCATTCTGGCAGGTGGTAAAAGTCGGAGATTCGGCAGCAACAAGGCCCTGGCTCCATGGTTTACCGGCCGTATGATGGATGTCTTAGTGCGGGCGGCCATGAGCGCATGCCAGGAAGTTATCATTATAGCCAACGAACCTGAACCATATTCCTATACAGGCCTTCCGGTCTTTCCGGACATCTTGCCCGGCAGGGGTCCCTTGGCCGGGCTTCAAAGCGCGCTGCGCAACGCAAAGGCAGAAAGAGTACTGTTATTAGGATGTGACATGCCGCTCTTAAATTCGGAATTGCTCAACTTTATGTGGGAAATTCCTACATGGGCTCCTGTTGTCCTACCGGTCACGCCTCAAGGTCTTGAACCACTGCATGCCATCTATCACAAATCCCTTCTGCATATTGTCGACCAACGAATCAGTGCCGGTAATCTAAGCCTTCAATCTCTTATAAGAGACATCCCATATCATATTATCAGTCCTGATGATATTCTAAAGATATGTCACTCCTTTGAATGTCTCTCCGGTGCAAATACCCCGAAAAAATTGGCAAGACTGAAAAATTTTGCGCGCACTAAATTTTAATTCCACTACGGGTCATTGCCGATCAAATAAGATTGGATTATAGAGTAAGACCATATAATTTTGCTCTGTCACATTGGCTTTAAATACTCTTTTGCGTAAAACATATAATCAATGAACCACTACCTAGTCAAAAACATATGACACTTGAACACATTGAAAAAGAGGTTAGTGATGTCCTTCATATGGGTAAACCGGGTGGAGTGATTGAGCCTGTCCGCCTTGAAAAGGACAGCCCGTTTAATTTTCGCTGTTACCCAGGAATATCCTGTTTCAACCGGTGCTGCCACAACGTAAATATTATCTTAACTCCGTACGACATAGTTCGAATCAAAAACATGCTCGGCCTCACGGCGGATATGTTCTTGCAACTCTATACTACACCTGAGATACTCAGCCAAACAGGACTGCCGATTGCCAGGCTCAAAATGCTGGATGAACAAGGAGGACGTTGTCCCTTTGTCAGCCCGGAAGGTTGCCAGATATATTCCGACCGTCCTGTCTGCTGCCGTTACTATCCTTTGGGAATAGCGAGTCTCAGACAACAGAACAAGTTCTCGGGAGAAGAAGAGGAATTCTTTTTTGTAGTCAAAGAGGACCACTGCAAAGGATTTGAACAACCCACGGAGTGGACTGTTGACTCCTGGAGGGCAGACCAGGAGGCTGACCTTTATGACTCTATGAACCGTGGATGGCTTGAACTCCTTTTGCGCAAGGCCTCTTTTGGTGAAGATGCCAAGATGCCTGAAAAGGCAAAGCATCTATTCTATATGGTCACGACCAATATGGAACGATTCAGGCAATTCGTCTTTGAGAGCCCTTTTCTCGGCTCGTTTGCAGTGGATAATAATACCCTCAAGAAGATCCTGAAAGACGATGTCGCCCTCATGCAATTCGGGTTTGAGTATCTGAAATATGTGATCTTCGGAGCAGAATCAGACACAATAAGGCTAAAGAAAGATGTGCTTTATAAAACAGTTAAAAAAATAATCAAAAAAAAGCATAAGAAGAAAAAACCCAAAATTTAAATGCAAATTGCCTGCCGGAATCTGCACTACACCTATCCTGGGGCAGATTTTCCTGTCTTCAGTAATCTGGACTGGTCAATAGAAGGGCCGGGATTTTTCTCCCTGTTCGGGCTTTCTGGAACCGGTAAAAGCACACTGGCAAAACTTATCAGCGGGGAGCTCTCTCCCGGGCAAGGTGAAATTAATTACCCAAAGACCAGGCGTATTCTTTACACTCATAATACGGAGCGCATACCCGGATGGGATACGGTTGGTGAACATCTCAGGTCCGTAACCCCGACCTCCAAGACCTCACTTCTCAACCATATATTAAAAGATTATGGAATTCGTACCTATATGGAAAGCCGCTTTTCAGGTCTATCCATGGGTCAGAAAAACAGAATTAATCTTGCCAGATATCTGGTTCAGGAATTTGATCTGCTGATAGCAGATGAAGTGCTTGCCAACGTAGACGAGCCCACGCGAAACCAAATTATTGAAAGATTAAAAACCCTGTTTCCCCAAAAAACATTTCTCTATATATCACATAATGCCCTTGAGGTAGCCCGTTTTTCCCGCACTATACATGTCCTTTCCCACGAATCTACAGCAAGTGCTAATAGAATCCATAAAACAGACGGTCTCGACCAGGAAGAAGGCACAGAAGCCCCTGAAGAACTGGTACAAGAACGAGTCTATGCAATACTCAGATCCGCAGCAGGCACTAACGAGTCCAGATTGTGAAAACCCTGAAACGCCTGTTTCAATTCATCTCTATTTATGCAACAGCTTTAGGCCTGCTATGGAGCGCAAAGATAATTTATGGTTTTTCTGACTACCTTATACCACCGCCTTTGGAAGTATTACAGGTGACTATTCAGAATGGCCCGCACTACGTAAAAGCGGTGTTGAATACCCTTGCCGTGGCAATAGCAGGGCACATGTTCGCCATCATACTCGCAACAGCAGTCGGGCTCGTGGGCCGATTAAATACTTGGCCCGGCAATCTCACTCGGACAGCAGCCTACAACCTACAGGCATATCCTATAGTAGCTGTTGCGCCGATAATATTCCTGTTCCTGGGGGATGGATTGATATCCAGACTCCTCATAGCGGCAATGATATGTTACTTCCCTTTACTGCTAAGCTTCATAGGCATATTGGCAAAACCTGTGGAAGAGGTCGAGCATTTTTTCAGGATAACGGGCAGAATCAACTGGAGGCTGGAGCTTTCCATTAGGACCTTTGAAAACCTGGATAAGATAATCACTGTGATAGTTGGAAGCGGAACTATGGCATTGGTCGGCACTATAATAGCTGAATTTCTGGCCGCTACGAACGGAATCGGTTATATAATAAGGAAGGCCCTGTATCAGAGTAATCTGGCAAAGATACTTATAGCCCTTTTTTTGATAGGCCTTTGTTCTTCAATGTATTTGACATTTATTGAGACAATCGGGGCATGGATCAAGACGAGACTTTACGGAACCCGAAGCTCACCATATAAACAGATCTAAATTCCTTATGAATCCAGCCTGTCTGCTGCACAAATTTCATAAACATATCCACTGGCCAACGGTATCTACTGCCCGACCCGCACCAAAGTGTTCAATGAAAATACGAAAATAGTAAAACTCCTCCTTGCTGCGAATCATCGGATATTCAGCTTGAACATCAGCTAGCTCGTCATCGGTGACAGTTTTTTCAAAATAGGTTGGAAGCAGACTGGCGATACCGGATCCTTGAGAAAATTCCTGTTTCAGACGCCAAGCTATACCTTTGGGCAACAGGCGTTCATAGGCCTTTCTGAATATCCACTTCTCGCTCTTGTTTTTCCCGTCAGGTTTTTGTTTGTACTCAGGCGGTATAGCCAATGAATAATTAAACAGGTCTCCAGATATAATAGGAGCTACCACTCGCAAGCCGTTGCATTGATTCATGCGATCCAGCCTCAATGATGCATTGTTATGGAGAAAGCCGATACATTCCATCTGGCGGGCGAACAGCTCGTCAAAGGGAAAATCCTTAAGATATGTATATCCGCAAAACACCTCATCACCGCCTTCACCGGAAAGAAGCACCTGGATACCTTGCTCTTTTGCAAATTTGGAGATAAGAAAATTCGATATCGAGCTTCTAACCAGTGAGGGATCAAAGGACTCAAGATAATAGATAACCTCCGGCAAAACCGCCAGGGACTGATTCAAGTCCACTACCAACTCATGGTGGTCTGAGTCGATATAATCTGCCATAACCCTTGCATTATGGATATCAGTGCTTTCTTCCACACCCAAAACAAAGGTTTTTAGCCTCGCATCCTTTCCGCACTTTTCTTTGTATGCCTCACTGGCCAACATGGCGATAACGCTGCTGTCAATTCCCCCGCTTAACAGGCTGCCTGTTGAAAAACGGAAATCCACACGACCAAGGAGACTCTGACGGATTTTTGACCTGATATCCTCTGTTATTTTATTTAAATCGGTATACAGTACCTCAGGAAGTGCCTCAGGCAGTCGTGCGAACCGTGTCAAAGCGCCGTTCCGGTCCATGTAATGCCCGGGTGGAAATTCATGGACGTCTTCCGTTACCTCGATAATGCTCTTGAGTTCGGAAGCCAGGTAAAGGGTCTGGTCTTTCCATCCAAAAAACAGGGGCTTGATACCCAACAAATCCCTGGCGGCAAAAAACTCGCCCCCGTCGGAGATCACGAAGGCAAAAATTGCGTCATTTAAATACCGGAGCATATCCGTATCGTAACACTGATACAACTCGAGCAAGAGCCGTTCTTCTCTGAATGGGCCATGCGGTATGCCGTTGGATCCGGCCAGTTCATCCCAACTGCCCATCTGGCCGTCGTAGCAGATCCTTAGATTGGGATTCTGAGGACAGGATACGGGAACACTGATATCTCCAGAAGCTGAAGCAGCATCGGCTTCGAGATAATTCTGGGCCATGATGATTCCATTATTTTCAAACACCCCCGAGACATCCGGGCCACGATGTCCGATCTTCCGGAACATGGAATTCACATTGTTATGATCCGCTTTACCATAGGCGATCACCAACCCGCTCATTTCAAACTCCTGTATCTGCTATTTTCGAATCTCAAATATACCGACAAGACTGTGTCCTACTCCTGTCCCGGGCTGCATGTCCATCTCCAGCTTGCGAAGCGAATAGCCTAGATGCGGTTCAATCACATTCGCACGAACATCCCCCCATTTGAGCCAAGCCACTCCCTCGATAAGCCTTCTCATGCTGTGCATTGCCTCCTTTAGGGGCTCCGGATAAAAGGGGAGTACGTCAGGAACCGAGTGTATCTTCTCGGTCTCTGAATCATACTCACTGAGCAGGGAAGTCGTATATTGTATCAACGTGTTACACGACATGAAAAACATCTCAAAAAATTTATTTAAATCATCAAAACCCGGAAGGGGTACATAATCCACCAGAAGATTTTCCAGGTCCGTACGCAGATATCCCTCAAAAAGAGAGTTTATATGTGTGCGCAACTTTGGACAATTCTTGTTGTAGTCACCTGTGTCCGTATGCCTGCCGAGCAATATAGAGCGGTCAAAGAACCTAAGAGGCTTGATCTCTACCCCTGATTTCATAGCTGCCTCATCCATAATCCGCATAATCTCATCCCGAGTTATGAGACGCAGAGGAAAAATCGCAACATCAGCATGGTCACGTACTTCCTCCGGATAAATGTAGGAGATGCGATAATCCATAAAGTACTCTTGATCCAGCGGGCAACACCAGAGATCTTGCCATTCATATGAATAACGGCCCAACCAGTCTCCAACAAAAAGTGCCCTGTCCGAGACATGATTACATATATCAGAGATGATCTTCACGTTTTGCTCATCGTGGAAATGGGACATGGTGCCATAAGAAGTGATATATATATCAAAGGGATCTTGTTTTTTCACAGATTCGGGCAGACCTTCGGACAGGTCGTCTTGAATAAATCGTACTTTTGGATAATAACCATAATCTGCTTCAGCCTGTTTGATCAGTTCATTATTAATCTCGATCCCTACGTATTCCTTGAGCATATCAGGTGTAATGATCGCCGTGATATATTCGTATATACCTGGATCCTTAGAGGTCACTCCCACAATAAGATCATAGCCGTCTCCGTTGCCACAGCCCAGATCAAGGACACGAATGCGCTCCAGATGCGCCTTTTTTTGTGTCACCAGTTCGTTCAAGGCAGGACGCAAAAACATCCCGGTGACCTGGTCTTCCCAGAATCTCCTGACATTGTCATACTTTCCCAGCAGACCCGAAGCCTTGTCATATTTCCCTGTATTTGCCGCCTGGGAATACGCCTCTTTTTCCGCCATGATTTATTTATACCCTTAATGGCTAATGCGCCATTGCCTTCAGGAGATCCGTCGCTTCAAAAGCATCTTTACAGTGAGCATCAGCGCCTATCTGATCAGCGAATTCTTTAGATGTTGGAGCACCGCCAATGAGTACCTTCACGTTATCTCTAATACCCTCTTCCTTGAGTTTATCTATTACGTCTTTCATCACACGCATGGTGGTAGTCAAAAGTGCTGAAAGTCCCAAGTAAGGTGCCTGATGTTCCTTTACCGCCCGTACGATCTGGTCAGTGGGGACATCGGCGCCCAGATCTATTACCTCGTAGCCCGCCCCCTTAAGCATAATGGATACGATGTTTTTGCCTATGTCATGGAGATCGCCTTGCACAGTACCGATAACAAATTTGCCTTTAGTTTCTACACCTGCTCTAAGAAGATGCGGGCTCAGGAGATCCATGGCCACGCCCACACACTCGGCTGAGGCCAGCATGTCCGGGATCAGATACTCTCCTCTCTCAAATTTTTCCCCAACCACTTCCATAGACCCCGTCAAGGCCTCAAGGACAATCGACTTCGGGTCGACCCCATCCCTGATGGCCTGCTTAACCAGTTCAGTCACAGCAGGTTTACCTTCCAGGCCTTCATCAAAGCCCTCGTCATCTGCCTCCAGACGGCCCTGTATTACATTTAATGCGATTTTTTCAAGCATATGTTGGTCCATTCATTATCCTCGCCTTTATCTCTATTTCACAACCTGCCTGAGTCCCGGCAGAAGACCAGGGATTTCATTAAAGATGCGATCCACTGTGGCCTGGTCCAGGTGTGGTGCAGACTCATTCTCCAGTTGGGCCATATAGCCCAGAGCATTCTCCAGGGCTTTATCTTCTGACTCTTTGGCTTCAAATCTGTATGGACTTGAAACATCACCTGCATGCATGGCCCTGCGGGCATGACGTGCAAAGAGCCGATGAGAAGATGCCATGACCTTTTTCACCATTTTTATCATATCCGCCGTTATTGAAGGATCAACTTTAGGCTCTCGCAGACAATGTTTGATTTTGCCGATCTGTTCATTGTCCAGCACTGCCTGGACAGGGCAGAAACTGTTTGTCCGATCCAGAAGTCCAAAGGCATAATGGATATACTGCGCACCGCTCATAGCCATATGGAGATGGGTAAAGAGTTTTTCAAAGGCAGCTTGCATGCCAGGCACCTTGGCATCTCCTACTCCTGCTGAAGAATAACAAGGAATTTTATAAAACCGGGCCATTTGGACGCAATCGATATTATACTGGTTGAATTCAGGACACCCATATAGATCAAAAAGATTGTCCAGCCTGGCCCTTACTGGGACGCTACCGTAAAGCACAGGTGCCCTCTCTTTTATCAACTGAACCAGAGTGATGCCTGCCAGGATCTCGGCGTTGATCTGGGCTACCATTCCCGCCTCTTGAATGGGGGCTGAAGACCCCCCTTGCGGGGAAGATGAAATAACAAGGGGAAGACCGCTCTCCACTATGGCAAACACCTTTTCCGCAGTCTCATCCACGATCTGCAGCGGGCTTTTAAATACGCAGGCAATAAAGGAGATGAGCGGATTTTTAATCAGATCCTTGCGACCTCCCGCGATTATTTCCGCCATTTTTATTACATCGTTAAGCCTTTCCAGGCTGGTCAATCCAGCTTGAACGTGCTTGGTTGTGTTGTTCAGGCTTGCAAAAAACTTGTTTGCGTCGTGGTTATTCGAAGTAATATCAGAATCTTGAATATTTAAGGGTCTAATAAAAAAATCAAGGTGCTCCAATTGTTCGCAAAGCTTTGCGGCACGGCAGAGCAGGGTCGTATTACCCCTGATTTCCCTGAACCTTGGAACCTTGACCTTTATCTGTGAGTCATCAACACTCACAAATTCCTCCATATGGACATCGATCCAGACATTGGCCTCGGAACCAGTCCCAAAATAGACGCGTGGGACCTCGGCATCCAGAAGCAAACGGTTTTCCGGTTTACGCGCCCCAAGAATAAAGCGCGATGGGGCCTTAGACACGGCATCCCTGACCAGTCCCTCCGGTAACCTTACACGCCAGAAAAATGACCCAGAGGCCTCCTTTTCTTCATGGATCTCGGCCCCATGAGCCTTAAATAAATTCGCAGCCCTATGGTTGTAACACCATATTCCGGGCTCATTTAAAATACTCATAGAGGCGTCGTTAAGCCATTTGATATGATCACGATTCAGTCTCTCATAAGGTTTGACCAGCACCCCCTGCCTGTATGGCCCGAATGTAGAACTATCGGTCCGTTTACTATTTAACGGCTGTTCATTATCCATGTCTTCCTCTAATACTTCGAAAGGCCCTGGTGTACCTCCGGCAATGCTTATCTTTGCCCACCAGGACCTCTGCGGCCTTCAAGGCGTTTATCATGATCTGGTTCAGCGGATCCATAATCGCTGCATCCAGACCGGCATAAATGGCCATGTGCAAAAAGGCTGCATTGAGACAAGTCCGGCCGGGTAGACCATAAGAGACATTGGATAGACCCATTACAATCTTGGCTGCAGGAAATCGCTTTTTTATTTCGGCAATAGTATAAAGCGTTACTAATCCCTGGTTAATATCCGTACTTACAGGCAAAACCAGAGGATCAAAATATACATTCTCAATCGGCACACCATATTCTTCACAAGCCGATGCAATATTTTCGCAGGCACGAAGCCGATCTTCAACTGTCCTTGGGACACCGGTTTCATCCATGGCCAGTCCAATTATGGGGGTCTGGTAACGGTATGCCAGGGGCACTATCTGTGCGAGATTTTTCTCTTCGGCTTTAGTCGAATTGATCAGACTGGGCCTTCCATCTCGCATCCGGAGACCTGCATCCAGCACGCAGGGATCAGCGCTGTCAATAGAAAGAGGGATCTCTATCTCTCCCTGAATCGTCTTAACCGCCCATTTAATGGCACCGATTTCGTCTTCTCGAGACCCAACGCCAGTTCCAACATTCACATCTATAAAATCAGCCCCGGAGGCAGCCTGGATTTTTGCCATATCCAGAAGCCCGGCACTATCCTGTTTCAGTACTATGGATTTTATGCCAGTAAGGGTGGCATTGATTTTTTCTCCAATGATAATCACAAAAATTCCTCATTTAGTCCATAACAAAGGATCTCAATCCAGGGATCTCCGTCTTTATCCTTTTTCTGAGATCCGACATAACAGCAGGTTGCATCGGACTATTCAAAATTTCATTAACTATTTTAGTAGCCCGCTCAGTAGCATTTATGGAACCCGCAGCCTGCCATTTCGATCGTTCTTCACGGTCACTCAGACAGGGAACGTATTGCTCGGAGCGCATATGTTTTCGTGTATGTCGCGCAGAGACGAAGTGACCTCCCGGACCCGTCTTCTTTATCAAATCAAAGGCCAGGGTCTCATCATTGACTTCGATGCCCTCCACGGCCCGCATAACCATACCGATGATCTCGTTATCAACAACCAACTTGTCATACGATGCCGTCATACAAAATTCTAAAAATCCCGCTGCGTCATGTATCCAGTTGCCTCCTGCCAGTGCCACCATCAAACTGGTAATTGCGGACTCATATCCTGTCTGTGCATCATTCATCTTGGCATCAGACATGCCTGCGGTAGCATATATGGGAAGCTGATAAAATCTGGCCATCTGGGAGGCAGCCGCATTCATAAGCCCCATCTCCACAGCGCCTGAAAGATACTTCATGTCGCGCAGGTCCGTGATGGAAGAGATGCAACCATACAGGGTGGGAGTCCCCGGGCTGGTAAGCTGGGCCAACATGACGCCAGCCATGGTGTCTACGTTTTGTACCACTAGGTTTCCAGCAAGAGTAATGGGTGCTGTCGCACCGCAAAGGGGCTCTGTCGGCACCACTACTGGTATACGATTTCTGGCAGCTTCCATTGTAAGTTGCCCATATCTTTCATCCAGCTTAAAGGGACTGATGGGACAGGTTACCATAGAGATAAAAGGCCGTTCCCGCAGCCTTTCAGGAGAACCTGCTATGATTTCAGCCATCTTGATGACGTTTTTTACGCCCCCAACAGTATATACTCCACCCATTATGTGCTTTCGAGTATGATTCAATGCAGCACCAAAGCGATTTACATCCACATCCTCCACGGGGAGATCACTGGGGTACACGTTGAGCATGTAAAAATGAATGTTATCCAGAGCGTTCACAATACAGGCCATATTTACAATGTCTTGCAGTATGGCCCTGCGGCAATTCCGAGACCCTGGATCCTGTACGTTCAGGGCCGTACCTCCGGTTCCCATATAGACCCTGTCGCCTCCGACCTCACAATCCCACTCGCCGTTTTCCTCACGGCCACATAGCTGAATAACAGAAGGCGCTTTATGGATCAATTCTTCCACAAGATCACCAGGAATTTTGACTATTCCGTTGACATCAGCTACCTCGGCCCCTGCCTTGCGAAAAAGTTCCCTTGCTTCAGCAAAATTCACCTGAACCCCAACCTCGGTAAACACCCTAAGGCTGGTTTTGTGAATTTTTTTAATATCTTGATCAGTCAAAGGCCTGTATTGGCCCCCGGACAATCCCTTCTTGGCCCTAATCATATATTCTCACTGTCTCGGCTCTAAATAGCATTTGTCTATATTAATTTTTTATACCCTTCTTGCTATGCAATCAGTCTTTTTACAATGCCGACAGGGATTATAAGGCTGGAAAGAAGAACTCGAACAATGAACCAGACCGAAGACCCCTGAAACCGATTTGCGCGGCTGCATAAGGCAGGAATCGAGCAATTCAATCCCTTGAGGTTCTGAATCAAACAGACCGAAGAGCTTTTTCTGTTCAGTGACCGGCCAATCGCAATAACCAGGACTGAAGCGCAAGGTGACTGACTTGTCTTCTGAAAAAAATGGCGACTTCTTGCATTGATGAAACTGCTCAACCATATCCTCTACGGCCACAGAGCCCATAGCGTCCAAAACATAGGCCTCTGATAAACGATTCCGGGCTATGAGACCGTTAATTTCTTCCTCAATAACAGTCCCGATAGTAGCCACAAAGCAAACAATCTCATTCGAACCATCAAGAGCACTTGAAAGCTTTTGGCTCATAAAGGTTGTACCTCCATGGATAGAGACTGACCTCTTGCCGATGTTATCGATTCTCTCAATTTGATAGTGCAACCTGGGCAGGAGTAACTTGTCCAATCTATTGCTATAGCTCTCGAGTTTTGTGCTAAGCGAGTTAGAAAAACAACGACATCCACCTGCACCAAAATGCCTTGACAATTTATTGGTTTCAACGCTTGGATTTATTGTTATTGATTCCATCGCAGACACTCAGGCTTTTAACTAGTTTCTAAAAATGCGACGTAATTAACCACACATCTTGTTGACAAAGGCTTCAACTAGTATAGGGTTTACATATTATTTTTATTATAATAACACCAAATAGAAATATTTGAACTATAAAGATATAAAAGAGAAATATAAATTGTCAAGGCCCATCGAGCCGCTGCGTGATCCTATCATGGGTCCCATCAAAGACTCAGGCACTGAAGGCTGTTCGAACTGCCTCTAAACAAGGTCCAAAGGAGACAGAAAATTTTGGAAATATGGTTTACTCTACTTGCAAGTCCTGAACATCGAGCATATTTGTGAGCTTTCTCAGACTTCGAACTATCTCTTCTATCTCGCCTTTGGGAAGCCTTTTAAGCCCGTCTACGATCTTATGCTGTATAGGTGGTGGAGCATTATGTGCGAGGCCTCTTCCAACTTCTGTCAATTCAATCGTAATCACTCGACGATCAGAAGATTTTCTCATCCTTGTCACAAGCCCTTTCAGTTCCAGGCGATCAATTATCCCGGTAACCGTACTGGAACTAACCATAATTAGCTTGGCAATCTGGGATGGAGGAAGAGACCCGTTCTCATACAGAGCGATAAGACAGTTGAGTTGGGGAGCGCTTACTTGGTACTTCTTGTTTAGTTCCTTAGTGTAAAGTTTTCCCGCCTGCATGAGTCTGTAGATCTCGTATACGATCTCTTTGATAGAAGCTTGAGGAACCTCATAGATAATTGATCGATCTGGTTGCTTAGACATTATTTGACATTTCCGCGTAGCGCATAAAATTTTTCAGTTGAAATATTTTTTAATAATATAATTTATTATCGAGAAGTTGTCAAAGCAATTAATTTTTTTGGCCGAGTTTTTGTATAGTCTCATGAAGATTAAAAAAATAGACTTCGGATTGTTCAATTTATATATGAATAATTGTTTCAAATGCTGAATGAGATCTGCTGAACGTTCATGTTAGGCGCATATCAATATGTAATGCGACATCCTATGATGGTGGCAGGATGGATCACAGATCATCTGTACATAAGTCTGATTGCCGTTGTAATAGGAACTATACTCGGAGTAACAACAGGGATCTTTATAGCGGAAAAAGGTAGAAAACAGACAGCAGATGTAGTGCTCTATTTTGCAGAGATAATGATGACTGTTCCCAGCCTGGCCCTCTTTGGACTCTTGATGCTCCTTCTCAGCTGCATGGGACTGAGTGCCATTGGTCTTCTGCCTGCGGTCATTACTTTGGTTATCTATAGTCAACTGCCTATCTTGCGGAACACTTATATAGCGATTCGACAGATTGATCAAACGATGATCGATGCCGGCAAAGGTATGGGAATGAGCGAAAGCCAACTGCTCCTGAGAATTAAGCTGCCTCTTGCCCTCCCTGTTATTATGGCCGGCATTAGAAATGCCATGATACTCACTATTGGGATTGCGGCCATCGCGGCCCTGATTGGTGCAGGAGGGCTTGGAGTTCCTATATTTCGAGGATTAAGAAATGCTCGAATGGATTTAATCGTTATAGGAGGAATATCAGTCAGCATTCTGGCTTTATTGATCGATGGTCTCATGGCCCTTTTGGAGCGCTGGTTTACGCCCAAGGGATTAAGGAGCTAATACGAAAATGATCAGGCTAGAGAACGTGACCAAGATCTATCCTAATGGAACAAAAGCGGTAAACAATGTAAGCTTTGCGGTCCCCCAAGGGGGGTTGTGTGTATTATTGGGCCCTTCAGGATGCGGCAAGACTACAGCAATGAAAATGATCAACCGGCTGAGCTCTATAACCAGCGGCAAAATATTTATCGATGGAATAGATAATACCAGCATAGACCAAAATGACCTTCGAAGAAACATAGGTTATGCCATTCAGGATATTGGGCTTTTCCCTCATATGACGGTAGGTGAAAACATAGAAACGGTTCCAACCCTTAAAGGCTGGCCAAGAGCACGGTGCAAAAAACGGGCAAAGGAACTGCTCGAGCTTTTGAGAATGGACCCTGATGCCTTTATGGACAAGTATCCATGTGAGCTTTCCGGTGGCCAGCGGCAGAGAGTAGGTGTGGCTCGAGCACTGGGAGGAGATCCTCCTATACTCCTGATGGATGAACCTTTTGGAGCCATTGATCCGATAACACGGGTAGGGTTACAGAATGAATTTCTGAAGATTCAACAGGATTTACAGAAGACCATTATATTTGTTACCCACGACATATATGAGGCAATTAAATTAGCAGATAGAATAGCCTTGTTGAAACAAGGTAGGCTGGTGCAGTATGCCACACCTGGTGATCTGCTTTACAGGCCGAAAAATGACTTTGTTGCGAGTTTTGTCGGCACAGATCGGGCACTTAAAGGTTTACAGTTAATCTGCACGAAGGAAATCATGTGGAGATCACCTCCTACGGTAAAGCCGGAAGAGGGTGTAAAAGGTGCCAGAGAACTTATGGACCGGGAAGGAATCGATTCGCTGCCGGTAGTGGACGATAAAGGCGGATTTTTAGGCTGGGTTCTCGTCTCAGATTTTAAAAAAGGCCAAAGAGTAAAGGAAGTCATGGATATCTCGCCGACCACTATCTTCAAAAATGCCTCTCTCAGCGAAGCCATATCCATTATGTTGACCACCGGCCGTAATATTCTGGCTGTAATCGATAAATATAACAGGTTAGAAGGCGTCTTGACATTTCAGGCAATCAGGGAGGTTCTAAGAAAATCTGCCCAAAAGGAAGATAACTAATGAAACATCAGATAATTTTTGTTGGTCTTCTTGTATTTCTTGTCGGAATGACCATCTGGATCACCAGCTTGGGCACGGTTGGAATCTACAACACCTTCACTTATGGAGATATATTCTACAGCATATGGGCACATTTAAAGATGGTATTCATAGCAGTCGTCATAGCCACAGCCATCGGTGTATCCTTGGGAATCTTGGTTACCCGGCCAGGCTTTGACAAACTCGCACTGCCTGTTATCGGCGGAGCAAGTGTGGGGCAGACAGTCCCCAGTCTGGCTGTAATTGCTGTCATGGCCCCTGTTTTGGGTTTCGGTCTTCGGTCAGCTATTGTGGCCCTTGTTATTTACGGGCTTCTTCCCATACTGCGCAATTCCTTTACCGGTATCAAAAATATCGATCCCGCGATCATAGAAGCTGCCAGAGGAATGGGGCTGACCAGAATGCAGATCGCCCGCAGGATAGAATTGCCCTTGGCAAGGTCTGTAATCATGGCAGGAATCAGAATTTCCACAGTTATCACGGTAGGGACTGCGGAACTCGCTGTTCTTGTTGGTGGTACAGGTCTGGGAAAAATTACGTTGACAGGCTTGTTCGCCCGCGAGGCATTAATTATCCTTCAGGGAGCGGCACCTACTGCTGCTATTGCTATTACCTTGGGTTTTATCCTGGAACGTTTGGAACAATGGATGACACCTCAAGGGCTGAAAATTCGGACCGAGATGTCTTGAAGTTGCGGATTACAGAATATAAGAGATTTTTAAAGGAAACAGAAAGATGCGAAACAGGAAAATCAATATAGTCAATTTCGTAGCGGGGGTTCTGACATTAGCATTAATCGGGTCTATAGAAAGCCGAGCGGCTGAAAAAATAGTAACTGTAGGTAACAAGAATTTTACAGAACAGTATATTATCGGTCAGTTGATCAAACAGATGCTGGAAGGTAGCGGCTTCAAAGTCGATTTGAGATCGGACCTCACTTCCATGGCACTGAGAGCCGGAATGGAATCCGGCGACATTGATATATGTGCCGACTATACAGGGACAGCCTGGATGATTCATCTAAAGCGAAAGTATGTGCACGCCATTGATAATAATCGACTTTATCAGCTTGTAAAAGAGGAAGACAGAAGTAATGATTTTATCTGGTTGGGGCCGATATGGAACAATAATGCCTACACTGTGGTATCTTGGCCTGATTTTGCCAAAAAACATAAATTGGCTACGCTGTCGGATCTGGCAGGATTTTATCAAAAGATGAAAGGGAATATCAAAACATTTGTCGACTTTGAATTCTCAGTCCGGCCGGATGGGCTACCTGCCCTGGAAAAATTTTACGAGTTCAAAATAGCCAAAAGCATGCTCAGGACCGGAACTCCTGGAGCCTCCTTGATTGCCTTGAAAAGACACAAAACCGATATCGCAATGGTATTCAGCACTGACGCTTCCATTATCAAATATGGCTGGCATGTATACTCAGACGACAAATCTTTTTTTCCACCATACGATTTGACCCCTTATGTCCGCGAAGACATCCTTGGTAAGTACCCAGAAATTGCAGTTATCCTCAACAAACTAGTTGCCAGTTTTCCCGGCGGAGAAAGCCCTGCTACTAACGAAAGTGTGGCAGAGTGCCGTAAAGTTTGGCGAAAGCTCAATGCGGAAGTGGACATTGAGAAGATGGAACCAGGGGAAGTTGCGCATAAATACCTTTATAAACGCAAATTAAAAAGATAATCTGAACGGAACAAAAGACATACAAAAAATCAGGCCGATATGAGTCCATATGAAACGAAGTGCGGAAAGGAGTACCTCCGTAGTTGCTTGCATGCCCTAACAATATGGCCTGTTTTGCTCCTCTATCTTGCCGGATGTACCTCAAACGAAGAGCTCCAGATTGAAACAAAGGACAATAAAGTAAAGCCGGTAAACAGCAGTCCGGTGGTCTGTCGGCTCAAATGGCTTTACAACACAAGTGTGGCAGGAGAAATATGGGCCCAAGAATCCGGCATATTCAAGGCCAACGGTCTCAATGTAAAACTTCGCGAAGGCGGTCCAGAACAGGATGCCATAAAGGACCTGGAACTTGGAAGGGCGCATTTTGGAGTGGCCTCAGGAGATCAGGTGATCCGAGCTGTTGCCAAAGGGGCCGACGTGATGGTACTGGCCCAGATATTCCAGATCAATCCCCTTCAGTGGATCTATGCTAAGGACAAGCTGACCATATTAAGCCCTCAAGACCTGAAAGGTCTTTGTATCGGAGTTACCTATGGCGGTAATGATGAGGCCATATTGTCGGCGCTTTTGAGAATGTACGAAATCAGACCGGATGACCTGGAACTCTATGCTGTTCATTACGACTTCAACCCCTTCTGGAAAGGCGAGGTTGAGCTTTGGCCGGTATATCGTAATACTCAGGGGATAATCCTCCAGAAAAAAATGGTGCAAACCGGAAAACAAGTCGGCTTTTTCAACCCCAACACCTTTGGCATTCGATTCGTGGCTAATTGCCTCATAACCTCAAAAAAAGTCTGCAGCGAGCAGCCGCAACTGGTCAAGGTCTTCACGGAAGCCGTTCTAAAGGGCTGGAGGGATGCAATGGACCCCGCAATGGAGTTCAAAGTGGCCCAGACGATTCACAGGCTTGATCCGGAGACCCCTATCCCTGTTATACAGCAGCAACTTGCTGAAACCAGAGCACTTGTAGTTACTGAAAGTCCCAGCGCCATAGGAACTATTGACTATATGGCCTGGAAACAGACCGCTGAAATACTCATGAAACAGGGGCTGATATCCAGGAAGGTAAATATCATCCCTATGCTGGCAGGACCTCCTCCTTGAGCATGCAGCAAGCTATACGGCTGATAGGCCTGCCTATAGGGTCATATGAGATGTTTCCGGGATGAAGTATTTTATTTAACACACAGCCTTCGGGAATCTGAAGTGAGAAAAGGTCACACTCCCTTATTGGAGGACGCTCTTTGAGAACACCGTCCACAATCTCCGCAGAGTGTATCGGATAGTCTTCACATAAAGGACACTTGTAAACCCTGCCATTAGGAAATACAAAATAATTATCGGCAACAAGGCCTGCGCAGGAAAATGTCTCATCCGGCATTAAGAAAACCTTTGGATATGTTACATGTACACCTTTTTCAGCGGCCTTACCCGCAACTTCCGGAACAACTGCCTCCCATTCGTCCCGGCTGAGCTGCAGAGACATTTCTCCCTTACTGGCGGGCTTGCCTCTGATACCAATGACCTGTATAAAAAAACGATTCACACCCAAGTCTGTTAAGAGCGGCGGCATATTAACAAGATCGTGGATATTCATGCGGCTTGCCGTAAAAATGAGGCTCACCCCGAAACCCTTCTCTAATGCCCTTCTAATCCCAGAAGTACATACATCAAACACCCCATCTCCCCGAATGAAATCGTTGACTCCCGGATGGGAACCATCAAGGCTGAAACTGAAATAATCCAGCGCTTCAGGAGAAACCCTGTCAAGTATATCGTTGAAGAGGTAACCGTTGGTGTCCACTGTTATAGAGGCATAGCCTAATCGCCTTGCTTCCTTGATAGCGCGAGGCAAAGCAGGATTAAGGGTGGGCTCTCCGCCAAGAAATATGACATTAGTGTTTTTTGTTGATTCAGGAGTTGAGTTATTGGGCAATTGGGTGATGGAATGATTGTCTGCAAAGATGGCAAGCCAACGGGACAGAGTCCTCTCATCTAAGATCTGTCTGCCGTGCTGTTCTGGATTGATGTAGCAGTGGCGACAGTGTAGATTACATTGAGTAAGTATATGGAAAAATAAATTCCTCGTATTGGCCTGGAACTGGACTGTTCGGCGTTCTATTTTCATAAATTTCAATAGCTGATTCTGCTTAAAATACTTTTTAATTAACTACAGAGCCACACAGAACTGGATCATACCAAAACGCTAGCAGGCGGATGGCTAATTTTCATATTCATACAATGTAAAATGACCTGTCATGGCAATTCAAGTGTATATTTATACAAAAAGCTGTTTCTCCAGTAGGATTGTGTCGAATCAGAGAAAAATCTCTTAAAAAGGGCAAGGCTCTCTGTTCTCTTAATTCCCCCCAGTATCTCGATACGACTCTTAGCATAAAGATTTTCATTAAAGAAACCATCAAGAGTCCCCGACGCACCAGTCAGGCGCCTTGAAAAATCTAGGCCTGTTGCTCCGCCCATTACATCTTCATAGGAATAAACTATCCTCTTGATGCCATTCAGAATAAGTGCCCCAAGGCACATAAGGCATGGCTCAAGATTGCAGTATGCAGTGATATCAGTATCATTCCCATGCCCCAATATACGTCCCTTGTCAATCCAGTCCCTAAGGGCACATATCTCGGCATGATCAAGCTCATTCATATCTTCTGGCCTAGTATGTGATCTAATTCCCGACCCCACAATTAAATCTCCGGATACCAGGACGCACCCTACTGGGAAAACACCGCTTGACAAGGCACTTGCGGCAAGGTCCAACGCCTTAGACATCCATCTTTCGTGATTCAAAGTCCTTTATTCCTCAGCCACTTTTTTATACTTTCTTCACAGGCAAAACCAGCGTTTGTCTCCGACACTACTTTTCCCTGGAGCAACCTTAGTCCATTTTTTTCAAGACTACTATAGAGTCTTTTACAGATATAATTCACACATATAACATGCCGGGCAGGAATCATACAGCCACGCTCTCCAAGAAACCAGCACCCCGTCTCATCCCATGGCGATTTGGGCAAGCTACAACCCATAAGGAGATTAATTAAAAGCAGAATCACGTCAAAACGGTCCTCTATACCTTTTCCGCAACAGCTACCTCCATCATTGATAGCACAATCAGTACACTCGGCAACAAGTCCTATCATCTCAGCCTGTAACCATGACCGCTGAATAGCCTTGCGGTAAGTATTAAACAAAGATTGAAATTCCTTGTCGGACAATAACTCCATGCCATAGATATGAAAAAGCCTCTCAGCACATCGGATTTTTTCAATGATCGGATAATCAGTGCCTATAAGCAGCTTTACAGGATATTGGTCAGTCATTTGCCGTTTTTCCACGTCCATCGAATAATTTAATCTACATATGACCAATCAAACAAGGGCAACTTTCAAAATAATTTTGAAAAGTTTTAACCGCAGACTGATTGCAATTTAATATGTATTTGCACCGAATTATACTTTGAAATCCCAAAAATAGTCTGCTAGCTTCTATTGACAAAGTGAATAATTAAAAGACCGGAAATTCCAGACTGCATAACCGGCTTGCAAAACCAGGAATTGGAAGGGCATTCGCTTCCCACATGCAGATTGACTTCTATAGATAGACGGTATACAAGTACTCCTGAACAAGAGGAAGATGTTGTGAAAGATAATTCACTATATGCGCAGGCAGGCGTAGACATAAATAAGGCCAATGAATTAGTAAAAAGGATACGGCCGATGGTCGCCTCCACCTTCAAGCGAGGAGTCCTTACAGAAATCGGCGGCTTTGCAGGACTTTTCGCACTTGACCTTGATCGCTACCGTGAGCCTGTGCTGGTCTCTTCGACCGACGGCGTAGGCACCAAAATCAAGATCGCCGCCATGTGTAACATGCACAAGACAATCGGAATCGACCTCATTGCAATGTGTGTTAATGATATACTGGTATGTGGGGCTGAACCACTGTTTTTTCTTGACTACTTTGCCACAGGTAAGCTGGATCCTGAAAAAGCAGCAGATGTCGTGCAGGGCATTACAGAAGGATGTAAAGAGGCGGGTTGCTCTCTCATCGGCGGCGAAACTGCTGAAATGCCGGGTTTATATGCAGAAAACGACTATGACCTTGCAGGCTTCGTTGTTGGAGTCGTGGACAGAGAAAATATCATCGACGGTTCCGAAATAGGTGTAGGGCATGTTTTAATAGGCCTGGCATCAACAGGTCTCCATAGCAACGGGTTCTCCCTGGTGCGTAATATCTGTTTTGAAAAGCTCGGGCTTGCCGTCTCGGACAGGATTCCCGAGATCGGAGAACTCAGCCTGGGAGAAGTATTACTGACACCAACGAAGATATATTCCAGTACAATCAACCACCTGCTAAAGCAACAACGAATCACCGGTATGGTGCATATTACAGGTGGAGCTTTCCTGGAAAACATACCCAGGATACTCCCCAAATCTTGCCGGGCAGTGATCAGAAAAAACAGTTGGCCAATCCCTTCTATCTTTAGTTTCTTACAAGAAAAAGGCAACATATCAGAAGAAGAAATGTTCCGGACATTCAACTGCGGTATCGGCATGGTACTCATAGTACCTGAGTCAGACGCACAGGACCTGCTTTTCCAGACCCATGCACTTAATGAAAACGCCTTTGTTATCGGTCATATAGAAGAGAGAGCCCCTGGGAAACCGCCGGTGATCTTCCAAAAATAGGAATATTTTCACAACAATAATGATACTTGTTAGCGCCTGCCTGATAGGGGTCTCCTGTCGATACAATGGAAAAAGCAATTTTGATATACGCTTAATTGATAAGCTCAAGGGAATAAACATCTTGCCTGTTTGCCCCGAGCAATTAGGTGGCCTAACGACCCCAAGACCGGCTGCTGATATCTGTTATGGAAACGGCCTGGATGTCTTAACTGGTCAGGCAAAAGTCTTGACAATAGATGGACAGGATGTCACAAAGGCATTTAAGCAAGGCGCTGAGCAGGCTGTCTTTCTGGCAAACACCTTGGGTGTTAAGCAATGCCTCTTAAAAGCAGGAAGCCCTTCTTGTGGTATAACCAAACAAATTGGAGTCACTGCGGCAAAACTACTTCTCGAGGGTTTTGAAATTGAAGAAATAGGCTAGAACTATTTAATCCCTCGGCCTACTTTGTCTATTACCTTCTCCCGCAATTCCTTCCCAACCTTGAAGAAAGGCAACTTTTTTGGTGATACCGAAATATTTTTGCCGGTCTTGGGATTTCTGCCAGTGTAAGAATCATATTTTCTTACTTTGAAGCTCCCGAAACCGCGAATTTCCACACCGTCTCCATTTACTAAAGCCTCTGTCATGGCATTAAAAACTTCGTCCACTACAAACTCGGCTGTTTGACTGTTCAGTTCTACCTCTTCTGAAAGAACTTCTATGAGATCTGATTTGTTCATCTGAATTCCCTTCTTTTTCTGGAGCAATTTACAAAACTCCAAATTTTGTTAAAAAGCAATGCTATTGGGCAAACCCAGGAAGGTCCCTTGAAAGAATAAGTAAGAGAAAAACTCTCATGGCTGGCAAGAAATGAGGTTTTGACAAATGCTTCTAAAGACGGCTGTTGCATTTTTTGCTTTATTCCCGGGAAGTTGCTATTAAATACAAGTACGTTAATATCAGATAAAGGTCAACTTTGGCAAGTCTATAAAGACAAAAATCATATATTCCTATTTAAAAAAGCAATGTTCAAAAAATGGATTAAAAAAAAGGTCGGACAAAAAGAGGAACTAAAGAGACCTCACTCCCAGGAGCTTGCGAAACAGACAGAGACCAAAGAACTGGTAGATAATTCTTCTAGCCGGAAATCTCCAAAGGCGCCTGATCAATCCGATTCCATTCAAGAAAAGGGTCTGAAAGCCGGGACACAGCGGTTTGGGCTCTTTAAGCGCCTGAAAAAGCAGATGGAAAAGACCAGGGGCGGGTTTGTCCGACAGATAGATCAACTACTCATTGGACGGCAGGAGATAGATTCTGAATTACTGGACGAACTTGAAGAACTTTTGATAATGGCGGATATGGGAGTAACCACAGTCCAGAATATTTTTGAGAAACTGCGCCTTGAGGTAAAGAAAAAGGATCTTCGTGACCCCTTGGCCCTGAAAAAACGGCTCAAAGAACAGATCATAAATTTACTTAAGGTGCCTTCAGCTCCGATAACATGGACACCCAGCCCATTTGTAGCCCTGGTAGCAGGTGTAAATGGTGTTGGAAAGACAACGACCATTGCCAAACTTGCATACAGGCTTAAGCAAGAAGGCAAAAAGGTTCTTCTTGTTGCAGCGGATACGTTCAGGGCAGCTGCAGTAGAACAGCTTGAGACCTGGGGCAGGCGCATAGATGTACCAGTTATAAAAAAGGGGGGCGGATCTGATCCATCCTCAGTAGCCTTTGACGGTATGGAGGCTGCAATTAAGCGAGAAATCGATATAGTAATTGTGGACACAGCAGGGAGATTGCATACGAAAGTCAATCTTATGGAAGAGCTTAAAAAAATCAAAAGGGTAATCTCCAAAAAAGTCAAAGCAGCCCCTCATGAGGTGCTGATAGTACTGGATGCAACAACGGGTCAAAACGCTATTTCACAGGCCAAACTTTTTAGCGAGGCCGTCGGGGTTACAGGGATAGTCCTCACAAAACTGGACGGCACGGCAAAAGGAGGGATTGTTGTAAGCATAGTCGATCAGATGCAGGTCCCCATCCGATTTATAGGCATTGGTGAAAAAATGGATGACCTTCGAAAATTTGATCCGGAAGAATTTGTAGAGGCCATATTTGCTGAAAGTTAACAGGAAAAATCAGCAAACTCTGCGACGAACTATAACGGCCACGCGAGATAAGCCCTTTACTATACACATTCAATAGCTTTTTTAGTCTCCCTTGCGATCTTCAGAGCTTCATTTGTCGGAACTAGTAAGATCTTAACCTCGCTGTCTGTGGTGCTGATCTCCCTGATACCACTCCCAGGTGCATCATTTTTCGCAGCGTCAATTTCAATACCGGGCCTTTTTAATCCCTGACATGATTTTTCTCTTAGGAGGGGTGCATGCTCCCCTACTCCTGCAGTAAAGATAATGGCATCAACACCTCCAAGTACGGCAAAATAGGCACCAATGTATTTTTTTGATAAGGAGACGTGAAAAATTAAGATATGTAAAGATTGAACACGCCAACACAATACAACTTAGCCGTTCGGCTTGGATAAATTCCAATACAGTATTATAATACCATTCTCATTATTAAGGCACAGACTTAACTGTCTATTGTAAAACTCTTTCTAGCCGAATAACTCTGCCTACATGTCTGTATTTCCAAAACATTATGGGGTGATAGTAATAGGTGCCGGGCATGCCGGGTGCGAAGCCGCCCTGGCAGCTGCAAGGCTTGGAGTCCCCTGTTGTCTTCTCACAATAAATCTGGACTGCATAGCTGCCATGAGCTGTAACCCTGCCGTAGGCGGCCTGGCCAAGGGTCATCTGGTAAGGGAGATAGACGCCCTTGGCGGGGAAATGGCAAAAAATACTGACGCCACTGGAATTCAGTTCAGGCAGCTTAATACATCAAAAGGGCCTGCGGTAAGGTCCTCCAGGGCCCAATCAGACATGCTACTGTATCGCCTCTCCATGAAGCAGGTCTTGGAAAAGCAGGAAAACCTTGATATATATCAGGCCATGGCAGGGAGAATCCTGGCCAGGGAGGGACGGGTATACGGAGTCGAAACCACTCTCGGCCAGGAGATTTATTCAAGCACTGTAGTAGTCACTACAGGAACATTTCTCAAAGGGCTTATCCATATAGGGCTTAATCGTTTTCCCGCAGGACGCATGGGCGATCCACCTTCCAACAGGCTCTCGAGATCCTTGGCAGAATTGGGTTTTCGTATCGGAAGGCTTAAGACAGGCACCACCCCTCGCCTGCACGCACGATCAATCAATTTTGAGGGACTTGAGGTCCAGAGAGGAGACCCACAACCAAGACCTTTTTCATTTACCACAGAAAAAATTGCCTTGCGGCAAGTACCCTGTTATCTGACCTACACAAATGAAAAAACACATAAGATAATCAGAGGAGGATTAGACAGGTCTCCACTTTTTACCGGTGTCATTGAAGGTGTAGGCGCCAGGTACTGCCCGTCAATTGAGGACAAGGTCTTCCGTTTTCCTGAAAAGCCAAGGCATCAGATATTTCTTGAGCCTGAGGGTCTTGATACCGTGGAGATCTACCCCAATGGTATTCCAACAAGCCTGCCTATAGATGTGCAACTTGCAATGGTCAGGAGTATAGAAGGCCTTGAAAATGCAGAGATATTTCGACCCGGTTATGCTATAGAGTACGACTATGCAGACCCGGTGCAGCTCAAGCCTTCTCTGGAAACCCATCTGGTTAAGGGCCTCTTCTTCGCAGGGCAGATAAATGGAACATCCGGTTATGAAGAAGCAGCGGCCCAGGGCCTCATGGCAGGCATAAATGCCGCCAGGCAGGTACGAGAAGAGGATCCTTTAGTTATCGACCGATCTCAGGCTTACATAGGGGTATTGATAGATGACCTTGTGACAAAAGGTACAAAAGAGCCCTACAGAATGTTCACCTCTAGGGCAGAATATCGGCTGTTACTGAGAGAAGATAACGCTGATCTCAGACTGATGCCACTTGGAAGACGTGCCGGCCTTTTGGGTGATAGGGCCTGGAGACTGTTTGAAAGGAAGCAACAAGAAATTTCGCGCGGCCTTGAAATGATCAGGAGAATAAAACTCACTCCAGGAGCAGACTCAAATAATTGGCTTCAACAGCTTGGCTCAAAACCCATCAGGCAACAGGTAAGTATTGAAGATTTACTTCGCCGCCCCGAAGTTGATTTCAAGGCAGTGGCCGAAAGATATACCGAACTGAAGGATTTTTCTCCTGAAGTGGCATGTCAGGTGGAAATCAAAACTAAGTATTCAGGCTACGTTACTCGTCAGGAGGCCGAAGTGGCCAAATTTCAAAAATGGGAGTCTGTTCGGCTTCCATATGATTTGGACTATAAAGACATTCCGGGGTTGTCAAATGAGATAAAGGAAAAGTTGAGCATGCAGAAGCCCGATTCACTTGGGAGGGCCTCAAGGATCTCAGGAATTACACCTGCTGCAATAATCGCAGTTCAAATCTATCTTAAAAAAAAGGGGTTGGCTTGATCTCCGCGTATTCCTCCAATACTTTTTTCAATGCATGCGGAGTATTGGAAAATTCAACCTGAAAGAGGTCCCTTGTTCGACTTCTTCCAGTTCGATGCTGCCACCCATCTGACGTATCAGGTCTCTGGCGAGAAACAGGCCCATTCCCAATCCTTCTCCTTTTGTGCTCGTAAATGGCTCAAAGAGTTTGTCACGCATAGCTATGGGAACACCTGTGCCATTGTCCTTTATTCTTATGATCACATGTTCATTGCCCTTTACCGCGCTTATAGAAAGAACTGAGGCGGCAACTTCTGAGGAAAGTGCATTTTGCCCAAGCAAAAAGAGCAAATTTTGTAACAGACCCGGATCTGTCTCAAGGTTAATTCCATCCGGACAATCGATAACTATATCACATGAATGAACTAGAGAATCGAGTTTTTCCTTTACCTTATCAAGTAGCTGACATAGTTCAACGTTTTTGAAATACAGCTCTCTTTCCCTATAGAAATTCGATATTCCATTTATTTGCCTAGCCAAATCTCTGGCCTCATTATAAATGGCGTCTGCTTGTTTCTTTAGTGCTATATCCGTATTCAGATGTCTTGCAAGCATCTGTGCCTGCCCGGCCAATATGGCAAGGGGGGTCTTTATCTGATGGGCTACCTGTGCAGTCATCTGGCCAAGAAGTGCTAATTTTTCATGCTGTTTAAATTTTTGTGCCATAAGGAAGCTCTCTGTGACGTCCTGTACAAGGACAAGATACTGAGAACCGGAAGTCGGCAATTTGCTTAATTGAACGGCTATCTGACCCAACTCTAGAATTTTGGGACTGTTTTCTTGCAATGATGCCGACAATCCTATTAAATACTGGCCGCTTCTCATATCCTCGGGCAATAGTTCAACAGCGCTCTGGTTTATATCATTTATCCGGTTGTCCTTAAGTTCAATTAAACCTATATTAAGGGCATCAGCCACTTTACTGAGCCGCCTTGAAGCATCCCTTGCCTCCCGGTATTTTGCTGAAGCAAGTCCAACCAGCACCTCCGAATGGGAAAAAGATGCCAATTTGGCACTAGAAACCCTTTGTTTTCGCAGGATCACCACTAGGGCCATACACGTGAAAAGCCAGAAAAAGAGTAAAATACTTAGAGAAAAAAAACAGGCTGTTGACATCATTCCCCTTTACCATCTTCGGTAAAAAGGATGAAGAAATTAAATATTGCGGGCCTTATTGAAATAATGCTTTAGTCGTAACCATGTAATCCCGAGATACTCATGAAATGAAAGATCGGCCTTTCTGAGATTGCTTGGATTGGGCCAAAGATCCCATGGACTCCAATGATTCTGAGAACACTGAAAATCACAAGGCACGGGGTGAATTTCGAGATCCATATCTTTCGCAATGAAGAGAACCCTGGGCATGTGTGAAGCAGATGTAACTAAATAGAAGGGCGTTTGTTTCATAATTTTACTTACAGCCTTAATATTCTCCTCTGTATCCCTTGAGTTTTCCTCCAGAGACACCTCCACGTTGTTAGGCAAACCCAGTTCTTTAAGCCATGAGTACGATAACTGTGCTTCAGAAAACGAACAACCTGCAGGCCTGGCACAACCACCAACAATCACAAGCTGTTTAATGTTCGAGTCGTCGCGACATAGTTCTCGAATTTTTATTAACCTGAGCCTTGTATTTGGCGTAAGGCGGTCCACAATCGGCTTGTTCTCATCAGGAGAGGCCCCTCCGCATAGCATTACTGCCGTAGCAATATTATCACTTGTAGACATCGTTGAATTGTCAGATTGGATTGAATGCTCAAGACTACAAATTAAAAAGTTGGCAACAGGTGCAGTTCCGGCCAAACCATAAATAAGAAAGGCCAAAACAAATAATGATCTGGCCAAATTTCGCCGCCGCTTCAGAGGCCATATGAAAAACCCAAAAAAAAGGCACACAAATATCGTGCCTGAAGGCATCAACAGAAGAGATACCGCTTTTTTAAAAGCAAAACCTATTACCTCTAAGTTCATATTAACAATTGAGAAATTGAGAATTTAGGAATTGAGATATGCCTCAATCCATCTAAGTGGCGGGGTCGACGAGACTCGAACTCGCGACCTCTGGCGTGACAGGCCAGCGTTCTAACCAACTGAACTACGACCCCATTTCTGATGTCTTTTATCAAAATATGGTAGGCGGAACAGGGTTTGAACCTGTGACCCCCGGCTTGTAAGGCCGATGCTCTCCCGCTGAGCTACCCGCCCAAAAAGTTGCGGATATTCTGTAACATTTGATTGAATAGGTGTCAAGCTAACAAATTTCGCACTGTTACCAGAATAATATTTTACTTAAAACATATACAAAATCAGCACGAGCAAGGCTAACAATATCTATAATGGCCCTGGACTTTCCGGTGAGATTGCCTTATCGCTCTCGCTCCAAGGCAATGGAACCGCTATACTAGCGAATAAGATCACCTATACGTTCGAATCTTGGCCATAGTTTATCCGAATTCCAGCTCCAATAAATAGTAAAAGCCTCACCTTTCAAGTCTTTGAAAGGCACAAATCCCCAGAATCTACTATCGTAGCTTTGATCTCTGTTATCGCCCATTACAAAAATCTTGCCCTTCGGAACAGTAACAGGTCCCATATTATCCCTTGGTTGAACTGATCCAGGCAATATTCGGGGGTCTGTATGCTGAATGTTTTCCATCCCAGAAAACAGTTTTCCGTTCACATATACCTTCTTATCTCTTATCTGGATAGTGTCTCCCTCAACACCAATCACCCGTTTTATAAAATCTTTTTCCCTGTCCAATGGATAAATAAATACAACTACATCTCCGCGCTCAGGTTTTTTGACCGGGAACCAAAGTTCCCTGGTAAAGGGATTTCTGACCCCATATATAAATTTGTTTACGAGTATATGATCACCTATAAGAAGCGTACTCTCCATTGAACCCGAGGGAATTTTAAAGGCCTGGGCTACAAAGGTCCTTATAAAGATAGCCAATAGAAGGGCAATGAGAATTGCCTGTAGATATTCCCACGCCACTGACTGCCAGGAACGCTGGCAGGAATGCTTATTGGGCTGATTTTTTGCTGAAAAAGTGGAAATGGTCATGGATTAGAATATTAGTCTATAAATCAGAGACCGCAAGTCTCTCCTCCTCCTATTTATGCCTTTAGCACACTTAGAAAGGCCTCCTGAGGTATCTCCACATGTCCTATGTGCTTCATTTTCTTTTTTCCCTCTTTTTGCTTTTCCAGCAGCTTGCGCTTACGTGTGATATCACCCCCATAACATTTCGCTATAACGTCTTTTCTGAATGGGGCGACACGTTCTTTAGCAATAATATTGCTTCCAACGGCGGCCTGGATCACAACTTCAAACATCTGCCTAGGTATTGCTTTGCGCAAACGGCACACAAGTTCCCTGCCTCTATAATAGGCATTGTCTTTGTGTACTATGACAGAAAGGGCGTCTACCGGTTGTCTATTAATAAGGATATCCAGCTTTACCAAATTAGCTGGCTTATGTTCAAGAAAGTCATAATCAATAGAAGCATAACCTCTACTTATCGATTTTAACTTATCGTAAAAATCCAGAACGATTTCATTGAATGGAAGTTCGTATTTTAGCAGCACCCTGTTCTCCGTGAGATAGCGCATATCTATCTGTTGTCCCCTTTTTTTATCGCACAACTGCATAACAGGACCGATATATTCCTTAGGGACATAAATCTCCATTCGTACAAAGGGCTCTGCTATCTGCTCTATTTTATCTGCTGACGCCATCTGCGCAGGATTGTATATATCGACGATTTCTCCGCTAATAAGTTCGATTTGATAAGATACGGAAGGAGCTGTACTTATGAGGGACAGCTTATACTCACGCTCAAGACGCTCCTTCACAATTTCCATATGAAGAAGACCGAGAAAACCGCACCTGAATCCGAAACCCAAGGCTGTGGAGCTTTCAGGTTCATAAGAAAAGGCCGGATCGTTCAACCATAGCTTTTCCACGGCCTCTTTTAACTGATCGTATTGAGCTGGATCTAGTGGATAAAGACCGCAAAACACCATCGGCTTTACCGGCTCGAAGCCATGCAAACGGCTTGCGGCAGGACGTTTTTTCTCTGTGATGGTATCTCCAACACGTGTATCACGTACGGCCTTTATGCCGGCAGTAAGAAATCCAACTTCTCCAGCAGTCAGTTGATCCCTTTCTACAGGATGCGGAGAAAAAATGCCTATCCTATCCACTTCGTAGGTCTGATTTGTAGACATCATGCGTATTCGCATTCCAGGCATAAGTGCACCTTCGACCATCCTTATCAATACAACTGTCCCTCGATATGAATCAAACCATGAATCAAAAATAAGTGCCTTAAGCGGATGGCTGGAATTTCCTGCAGGAGATGGAATACGTTTTATTATTGCCTCCAGAATCTCTTTTGTACCCATACCTTCTTTTGCACTTGCCAGTATGGCCCCGGAAGTATCGAGACCTATAATATCCTCTATTTCTTGTGCAACCCTTTCAGGGTCTGCGCTGGGTAAATCAATTTTGTTCAGCACCGGTATGATCTCAAGTTCATTGTCCAGTGCCAGATAGACATTAGCCAGGGTCTGAGCCTCCACGCCCTGAGTGGCATCAACTACCAGAAGAGCACCTTCACAGGCTGCAAGACTCCTCGAGACCTCATAAGAAAAATCGACGTGGCCAGGTGTATCTATCAGATTAAGCACATAGGTCTCTTTATCTTCTGATTGGTATTTAAGCCTGACCGTCTGGGCCTTGATAGTTATCCCTCTTTCCCTCTCCAGTTCCATCTGGTCAAGAAACTGCTGTTTCATTTCCCTGGCGGATACAGTACCGGTAAATTCCAGAATACGATCAGCAAGCGTAGATTTGCCATGATCGATGTGGGCAATTATCGAAAAATTACGAATTTTCTTCGGATCAGTCATAAATATAGTCTTTCAGATCAGTACTTGTTCCCAGATTAAGTTATCTAGGGATTAACAGACAACTCAGAACATTGAACTTTTTCAACAGTTAACAGTAAACATTATTTTAAGAACATTTTTTCATATAAAGTTAAGAAAAAAAAGAAATCTACCGAAACAATAAATATAAAAAATTTATCCAAGCTTTGCGAATGAGCCGATAATGGATCTAAGTCCAACAATGTAAGGATTTTATATGTCTTGGGAATATTTAAAATGAAAATTCCTTCTCTGCCGATGAAATGGGGACAGCGTCAACGCCATATATTGGGGCTGGATATAGGTTCACACAGCATTAAAATTCTTGAGCTATACAGCAACGGCACCGGCTCTATTATCAAATCAATTGGCCGTGCATTGGTCCCACCACAAGCCATAGTAGACGGTTCAATAAAAGAACCAGATAAAGTTGCAAAGGTACTAAAGGCACTTTTAGACAATCTTCGACCAAAAGTTAAATATGCGGCCACATCTATCGCTGGCTATTCCGTCATTGTCAAGAAAATAATCGTTCCATATCAGGACGAAGGTGAAATAGAAAGAAATCTTATTTTCGAAGCAGAAAAATATGTGCCATTTGAAATTGAAGAAGTCTATGTGGATTTTCATGCACTGGATAGGGAACACAAAAAAAACAGCGGAACAGAAATTTTTCTTGTTGCTGCTAAAAGAGAGATTGTTGATGAATACGCCTCTCTTACACAGGAGGTTGGTTTATGTCCGGCAGTAGTTGACGTGGACGCATTTGCCCTTGGAAATGCCTTTGAAGGTGCTTTTGGCCTTTTAAACGAACCTATTGTCTTGGTAGATATTGGAGCCCAGAAGACAAACATTAATATAATTTTACAAGGCACATCTATTTTTGCAAGAGACATGGCATTTGGAGGAGATCAACTTACAGAGGCTATCCAGGAAGCCACAGGACTGGAATATGGAGATGCGGAAAAAATAAAGATTACCGGAAGTTCTGATGTTGCAATCACGAAAGAAGTAACCGCGGTTTGCAGGGAGTTATGTGATGCTTGGGCATTAGAACTGAGAAAGGCAATAGATTTCTTTAAGGCGAACTCAAGCCCAGAGACATACCCCACACATCTATACACAAGCGGAGGTTCTGCCTTTTTAAAAGAACTTGACATACTCTTTAGCGACATAATAGGCCTGCCGGTGAACATATTAAATCCCCTGCACGGTTTTGCTGTGGATCGTGGCATAGAGCCTAAATATATTTCATCTGTCGCTCCACAAATGGCAATAGCCACCGGCCTCGCGTTGAGGACTTTGACAAAATGATTCAAATAAACCTCCTTCCAATTCGAGAGTGGCGTAAAAAAGAGGCGGTTCGCCAGCAGATTTCAGTCTTCTTCCTGTTCTTGATCCTCTTGACAGTTGTTTTATTGGCTGCAGGTTTGACGATTCAAGGAAAGGTAGTGGCTCAAAGACAAGAGCTGGCATCATTAGAAGAAAAAAAAGCTCAATATGCATATGTAAATAAAAAAATAGAAAGGGTAAACAAGCAGCGAAAACAAGTTGAAGACAAATTTAAGTCTATAGAAAAACTTCAAGAAGGTCGCACAATAACGGTTAAAATCCTGGATGAAGTTGTGAGTTCAATTCCTATTGATCGTCTATGGCTTACTAAATTAGACTTTAATACAAATAATGTGCAACTTGATGGAGTCGCCCTTGACAACCATACGGTAGCACTTTTTATGCGTCGCATGGAAAAATCGCCAATGTTTAGATCAGTAAGCTTGATAAATACCAAACAAAAGTCGGTCCAGGGACATGCCCTTATGGAATTTGAGCTTCGAGTAAATGTTGAAACTCAACAAGAGAAAAACAAAAACGAGAATGTTGCAAAGAGGGCTAAAAAGTCGTGAAATTCAACAAACTCAGCCTTAAGATACCTCCTGGACTTTTCCAATCTGTCTATGCCCTTCCTGTCTGGCAGAAGGCCAGCATATGCTTGCTCGTCTTAGTTATTCCTATTGCCCTATTCTGGTTTTTTTTCCTGTCCATTCGTCTAGAAGAAATAAAAACTATGTCGGAGAAGATCCCGAAGCAGAGGCAGGAACTTGTCAAGCTGGAAGCAAAATCCAAGCAGATTCCCCAATTGGAAAAAGAATTGAAGACCATGGAGGAAATTTTACAGAAGGCACTGAAGCTATTGCCTGAAAAAAAAGACATACCGACTTTTTTGCCTGAGATTTCCTCGCTTGGCAACGAGGCCAGGCTGGACTTTTTATCCTTTAAACCACAGAAGGAACAGCCAAAGACCTTTTACGCTGCCATTCCCATTAACATGGAATTCAACGGTCCATTTCACAGTACAGTTGATTTCTTTAATAATATAAGTAACATGGCTCGTATAGTGCATATAAAATCGGTCTCAATGGGAAAGGCCAAGCAAACCACCAAAGTCTGGAGTCAGAAGGGATCAGCAAGCAGTAATCAAAAAACCGAAGATGTCGGTGAAGCAGCACCAATAAAAGGGGTAGAGTCGCCCAATGAGGATCAAGAGGATAAGCGAGACGCCACATGGATAATAAGCACCCGTTGTGACGCCGTAACATATCGTTTTCTCAGTCCGGAAGAACAACAGGCGAAAACGAATGCGAAGGCAAAAAAGAAAAAAAGAAGATAACTGTTAACGCATTAAAATTTGAAATAAGATGATACGAGTATGCAGGTAAAAACACAAATCTATTATAGGAAATTTGTTATTTATATAAGTGTACTTATCACTATTTCTTTATATGGCCTTTGTTGTTTGTCCGGATGTAAAGATAAAACTACCGTAACTCCTGTAACAACTTCTGTTACGGAAAAATCAAACCGAATTAATTCTGAAAAAGAAAAGGATTTTCAGGTGAGACTGGAACGTCTCATGGAGCCTGTTACTTATTGTTACAGCTCAAATGGAAAGCCCGATCCGTTTCAGCCGTTTTTGAAGACAGCACCGAAAGTTTCTAAACGAATAGCTACGAAACGACAACCAAAAAAAGAGTTCAAAAGGCCGGAGATTTGCGCTACCCCATTGGAGTGTATGGACGTCGGCCAGCTGACGCTGGTAGGCATTATTTCCAATGATAAAGGTAATAGAATTGCAATGGCCGAGGACGCCGCCGGAATCGGGTACTTCTTGCAGCCCGGACTGCGGATTGGCTATCGAAATGGCAGGGTTAAAAAAATCCTTCCAAACAGAGTAATCGTAGAAGAAGAACTCGAAGATATTCGCGGTGAGCTGACTTTGCAGAACAGGGTACTGTTACTACATCCGGAGGGAAAATAATGGGTTGCCAACGGAAAATCTCACGCCTTTTGATTATCTTTTTGATCGGATTATTCTGGTGGATGTCTGAAAATATGCCTTCGATGGCCAGTGAATCAAGCCAGAACAGATCAGAGCAAAACGATATATCCCGCTGGATAGCTGAACTTGAATCCAGCCTTCCAAGCTCGGGAGATAATAAAAAATCGGATGAAACAGAAGATTTCACAGCATCAAAATCGGGCGAGATTTATGGTAATGATTCATCGGCAAAATTAATACGTGATGCAGCCAAAGACAAAATTAGCGTGGATCTCTTCAAGGTGGATCTCCACAATGTATTTCGCTTGCTAGGTCAGGTTAGTGGTAAAAATATCGTAGTAGATGAGTCAGTAAGGGGTACTATTACGCTGGCCCTGGAAGATGTGCCTTGGACCTTTGTCCTTGATGTCATTAAGAATCTAAAGGGATTGGATAGCATAGAACGTCATAATACCATTATGATTTACCCTATTGGCAAATCCCTTGAATGGGTTGGTGATAAAGGATCGGTCGCCTCCCTTGATGTTCAGATCGAGCCTCTTCTTATCGAAAAAGAACAGGAACTTATCATCGACAAAGATGGAATTCCCGTTGAAGGCAAGCAGCAAGGCGGTATCAAAGTTGAGCGCGTTATGGATATACAGACTCCCATTGAAGACGTTGCCAAGGCACAGGAACTTATTGCCAAGGCTGCTAAGTTTGAAAAGCAGATGGCAATTGGCCCTGCATTAAAATTGTATGTAGAGGCATCAGATATTTGGCCGGAAAATGTATCGCTGTCTAAAAAAATATCGGCACTGGCCCTTGGTCCGGGGGGTCAAGAGCTGACTGCTTTTAATTTTGCCAGGAAAACGCTTCGCTTCGCGCCCAAAGACAGTGAAGCGACCACCTTTGCAGCAGTGGCCCTGGCCCGGATGGGGAAGAACGACGAGGCAAAAATTTATTTTGAACGTGCACTGGATACCTCGCCTATACCTTCTTTGAACACACTATATAATTATGCGGTTTTCTGTGAAGCTGAAGGCGAGTATCGACAAGCGCTCCGGCTGTTAAACAACATCGAGGTCAATTATGAACTTTCCGCAGACGCAATGCTACTGCGGGCGAAAGTTTATGAGCATCTGGGTCAATTTGACCAGGCAATAATTGAATACCGAGCAGTCTCGCAGGGAGGCAAGTCAATTCCCATGAAAACACAACTATATGCAACAGAACGAATGAAAACATTGATGACGGTTAAATAGTATACAAAAAAATGCCGTTCATACGCAATTTTGAATTCCAATTTTTGAATTTTGGCAGTGAAACTTGAGACTAGGAATGAGAAACTGAAAAAACAAACGATAAGATTTAATGCATTATCTGATTTCGAATTTCCAATTCCGACAAACGAAATCAAATCGTTTTTAGCATTTATGGAGGAATAAAAATGTGCTCCCATATGAATAAATTAAACAACTTTTTATATCGGATTTGGCATGATATAAGGGGCACGCTTTTGTTATTCCTGTTAATTGCCATGACCGGGTGTGCGGCATCCAATCAAAGCCTTTCAAATACTTCCCAGTCAACACCTCAGGTTGAGCAAGTAATAGAAAATGCAGACGTGGATTCACCGACTGAAGTTCAGGTTGAAAAATCGTCTGTTCATAATGATGCTCCACCTGCGTCACGCCCGTCCGTGAACTGGCAACCTTCGTTCACGGTTGAAGATATCGATGTTAAGAAAAGTACTTCAGGACTTCCGGATCTAAAAGTTGGAGCGAGCATTTCATCTCGTGATAAAACGGTAAGCTTACGAGAGGCAATTAAGGCTTTGGCTCAACTCAAAGGCTTTACCGTTAGCTGGAATTCAGACGCGATACAGGACATCTTAATAGACGTTGATATTAAGCCTGACGACGATTTTTGGAAAGCATTAGAGAATATGTTGAGACAACTGGACTATTGGTATGAATTTAAGAATAATACCCTTATTATTGGCTATGGAAAAACAGTTAATTATATAATTGCCATGCCCAATGTGGCTAATGAATTTACTGCTTCTATCGGCGGCAATATGCTTGGTGGCTCTACGAGTGTTGATAACTTGGGTGAATTGAGCATGATGACAGTTAAATCGGGAACTGAAACCGATTGGGCAGAGGAAAAAACTACTCGCTATATTAACCGTTTTGACGTATGGAAGAGTATTCGACAGAATTTAGATGTCATACTAAGAATAAGTGAAGGATATAGCTCGAAAACTGACGCAAAAGGTCAAGCAGAGGCCGATATGGCGGGCACTGGCCAGTCAAGGGGGGGAGGTTCGACCGGGGCTGGCGGTATAGTATCGGGAACCGGTACGAGTTCTAAGGGCGAATCATATGAGGGAAGCTATGAAGCAGAAAGCAGGGCCGCTGTGGAAGCTTCTCGTAGCCAACTAAAATCTGCCACATGGCGCAGATCTGGAGATGGAGAATATACTGTTGATGAATCTCTGGGGATTATAACTGTAACAACGACCGAAACATTACATAAATCTGTTAAAAAATATATAGATACATTAAAAAAGTGGTTATTCTGTCAGGTATCTATAAAGGCCCACATATTGGAGGTAGAACTCTCAGAAGAATCTGCGAAGGGAATCGATTGGTCTAAGGTCTTGAAGGCCGCTGAAAGAGGCAGTTCTTTAATCAGCGGCGAGGTTGAATATGGTGATCAAGGTAACGTGTACGAAGTAAACTACACGGATTTGGGCACTACCACCCGCGAAGGCCTGCGCCTGCTGGGGAAGGTCAGTCTTGCTCCTACAGATTTCAAATTATTTGTAAATGCCATGGAAGAACAGGGTAATGTACATACCGTATCAGAACCACGCCTGAATCTGCTCAATGGGTCTCCTGGTGTTCTGACCGTTGGTGAATCTGTTCGCTACATCAGTAAGATAACAGCCATGAGAAGCGGCGAAAGCGGAGAGGTAGATTATAGTGTAGATACTGATGACATCCTGTCAGGATTGGCATTTTTTGTTTTATGCAATGTGCTTGAGGAAGATGAAGTGGTTTTATATTTGACTCCTGTAACTTCCCAACTCCAAAGGCCGATTGAATACAAGACGTTTGGTGATGCAAATTTAGAAGTCGGACTACCTATAGTAAAACTCCGTCAGATGTCAACCATGGCAAAGGTCCGGGATGGTGACTTGCTGATTCTCGGCGGATTGATTGATCAAATCAGCGATAGTGACAGTTCGGAAATACCAGTACTTGGGAAAATCCCGTTTATTAAATGGGCCTTTAGAAATGAGCTCAAAACAAAACTGAGACGAGAATTGGTAATAATCCTTCAACCTCATATACTTCCTATGTAAATTTGTTACAGATTACCCTATAAATGACGATCATTCTGTGACCAAGGGTGCGCTATTTCGCCCCATTAATCCCATTCAGGCCCTTTCACAGGGCCTTTTTTGTTAATTGCTTAACAGCCTTAACTCATTGACAATATATAGATAAAATGGTTTAGTTTAATTGGTATATTGTAAAAATGTGATATGAAATTTAGGGTTTTGGTTCAGGGGCAAACTCGGAGTTAGTTCTTTTTAGTATAAATAAGTAGCTCCCCGATTACTTCAATATATTTCCATAAACCTTAAGAGGCATTTTATCTTAAACTACTTTCACCAGCGGATCACTTCTGCTATCTCGGAAGGGATCAACAACAAAATCAAATGACTGAAACGTATGGCCTATGGTTACAAAGATGTTTCGCACTTCTTATTAAGAATTCACCAACACTGTGAATTGCTTAGCCTTAGGCTTTCAACTTAAAAACAAAAGAACCGATATTTTAGAAATGGCATGGAAACAGAAGAAGAGAAGTCAATAGCAAGATTCGGAGTCTCTATCCCTTATGATCTGATTCGTACATTTGATAAATACATCAGAGAACGGGCATACAACAACAGGTCAGAGGCCATTCGTGATTTGATAAGGGAAAAATTAATAGAGAGGGAGTGGGGAAAAGAGCTTAAGGGACAGAAGGTGGTAGGCGTTATCACTTATGTATATGACCACCACAAGAGGAAATTGGTAAATTCAATTATTGATATTCAACATAATTTTCCAGAACATGTTATAGTGTCGCAGCATATTCACCTGGATCATTGCATTTGCCTAGAGGTAGTTGTTGTCCGAGGTGGACCTGTTACAGTGCGTAATCTCACCTATAAGTTGAAAGCCCTTAAGGGTGTGAAACATTGCCAGCTTACCATGACCACAACAGGGACTAGCCTGAGCTAATCATCATATCGGCCTTTCCTTAACAATGAAACCTTACAAGTCAGGAGTCTGCTAAAATGCAGGAACAGATAGAATTATTTTCTGGAACCACCAAGTCGTGTGGCATTGCCGAAGAGCTAAAAAAGTCCTATCTCGATTATGCTATGAGCGTGATAATCGGAAGGGCCTTGCCCGACGTCCGAGATGGACTCAAGCCGGTGCACAGACGCATACTCTATGCCATGCAGAATCTGAAAAACGACTATAATAAACCCTATAAAAAATCAGCACGTATAGTAGGCGATGTCATAGGTAAATATCATCCCCATGGAGACTCGGCAGTTTACGATACCATAGTAAGAATGGCCCAGAATTTTTCCATGGGCTATCCCCTCGTCGACGGTCAAGGAAACTTTGGATCGATCGACGGAGATGCCCCAGCGGCAATGCGTTACACCGAAATCCGTCAAACCAAACTGGCCCACGAACTCATGGCGGATATCGATAAGGAAACTGTGGACTTTGCCGCTAATTATGACAACTCTCTTGAAGAACCCTTGGTGCTTCCTTCCAAGGTGCCGAATTTATTAATCAATGGTTCATCCGGTATAGCCGTGGGAATGGCTACTAGTATTCCTCCTCACAATCTCGGTGAGGTAGTGGATGCACTGATCGCCCTTGTACGCAATCCAAACATGACCGTAGCCGATATTATGGAATATATCCCCGGTCCTGACTTTCCAACTGCAGGCTTTATATGCGGAAAGAGTGGTATCAAGTCGGCATATGAGACAGGACGTGGAATCATTAAAATGCGGGCTAGGGCTTTAGTGGAGCAGCAAGCCAAGGGCAAGCGGGAACAAATAGTTATTAACCAGATCCCATACCAAGTTAACAAAGCAAAGCTGGTGGAAAAAATCGCCCAATTAGCCCGTGATAAAAAGATTGAAGGGATCCATGCTGTAAGGGACGAATCCGATCGGGATGGAATGAGGATCGTAGTAGAGCTAAAGAAAGAGGGGATAGCTCAGGTTATCCTAAACCATCTCTATAAACATACTTCCATGGGAAGCTCTTTCGGGACAATTCTTCTCGCCATAGTCAATGGCAAGCCGGAACTCCTCAACCTCAAAGAGGTCTTGGCGCACTTTCTACAACACAGAAAAACCGTCATCATAAGGCGTACCACATATGATCTAAAAAAGGCCGAAGAACGCGCTCATATACTCAAGGGTCTTAAGATAGCACTTGACAATTTGGACGCAGTAGTGGCCCTGATTCGTGAATCTGGCAACCCTGCAGAGGCCAGATTAGGCCTTGTTGAGCACTTTGGGCTCACAACTATTCAGGCCCAGGCAATTCTCGATATGAAGCTTCAGCGCCTGACCGGCCTTGAGCGAAAAAAGATATTGGAAGATTATCAGCAACTACTGAATAATATCAAGACCTATAAAAAGATCCTGGCAAGTGATGCCTTGGTACTTGAAATTATTGAAAAAGAACTCAGACTCCTTAGAGACGAATATGCTATTACCAGGCGCACTGAGTTAATTGGGGACCCTGAAGAGATTAGTATCGAAGATCTAATAGTTGAAGAGGACATGGTGGTAACACTATCACACAGTGGCTATATTAAGCGTAATCCTCTGAGCTTATATCATAGCCAAAAACGCGGCGGGAAAGGTATCACTGGCCTATCTAAAAAACAGGAAGATTTCGTTGAGGATCTATTTGTGGCCTCCACTCATGATTATTTCCTCTGCTTCAGCAATCTGGGAAGGCTTTACTGGCTTAAGGTCCATGAAATTCCACAATCATCCAAAACGAGTCGCGGCAAAGCCCTCATAAATCTTTTACCGATTGACAGGGAGGCTAATGAGCATATTGCCGCTGTAGTGCCGGTACGTAACTTTGAACCAGATCGTTTTGTGGTTATGGCAACCAAGAACGGAGTAGTCAAAAAAACCTCTCTTGATGCCTTTTCAAGGCCGAGACCAGCAGGGATTATTGCAGCCACAGTGCGCGAAAACGACGAAATCATAGCAGCCGCTATTACCGATGGCGAGGCCGATATATTTCTTGGAACCAGAAACGGACACAGCATTCGGTTCCCTGAAAGCAACGTAAGAACCATGGGGCGGACTGCGGCAGGTGTGCGAGGCATAAAGCTCTCAAAAGGAGATCGCGTAGTCGCAATGGTGGTAATCTCAGAATCCCGGAATACACTGTTTACGGTCACTGAAAACGGCTACGGAAAGAGAACTTGGGTAAATGAATACCGTGTGCAATCAAGAGGTGGAAGGGGCGTAATCAATATCAAGACCACAGAAAAAGTGGGCCATGTAGTAGGTGTAATCCTTGTTAACGACCATGACGAGGTCATGCTGATCGGCGCTGCTGGGAATATTATTCGAATAGGCGTTCAGGACGTACGCATAATAGGTCGATCTACCCAAGGCGTACGCCTGATACGTATACAGAAAGGAGATCACCTGGCAGCGTTGGCAAAGTTGGCGGAACAGGACGAAAAATGAAACGCGTAGGTGTATTGGGTGCCGGAAGCTGGGGAACTACTCTTGCCATACTTCTGACTAAAAAAGGAATCAAAACAGTACTTTGGGCCAGAAACCATAAGTTCGCGAAACAAATCCGCGAAAACCGGCAAAACACTTTATACCTTCCCGGGTTTGAATTGCCCGCAGCACTGGAAATCACCTCAGATATTTCAAAAGCTGTCACGGATAAAGAGGTTATTCTCTTTGTGGTCCCCTCACATGGTCTCAGAGAAGTGGCAAAACAGGTCTCGGTTGCCCTTAACGATCTTTCAAAATCACCAAATCTTCCTTATGCCTTGGTCTCTGCCAGCAAGGGAATAGAAAACAGGACACTGCTGACCATGACGGAGATCATGGAGGAAGTACTCCCCTCAAGGCTGTCCGGCAGAGTGGCCGCCCTTTCCGGTCCAAGCTTTGCTAAAGAAGTGGCAGCTTCCATCCCAACCGCTATTACTGTAGCAGCCTCAGAACATAAACTGCGCAAGGGTCTCCAGGACCTTTTTACTACCGAGACCTTAAGGATTTATACCAGCTTTGACCTTGTAGGTGTTCAACTGGGCGGGGCTTTGAAAAACGTTATGGCTATCGCCTCCGGCATATCAGACGGAATGGGATTTGGGACCAATACAAGAGCAGCCCTGATTACCAGAGGACTCGCAGAGATGTCACGTTTAGGAATGAGATTGGGAGCCAATCCTATGACTTTCGCAGGACTTGCCGGTCTTGGAGATCTTGTACTTACCTGTACTGGAGACCTGAGCCGGAATCGCCAAGTTGGCCTAAAGCTCGGTGAAGGCAAGTGCATTGACAACATACTGAGGAAAATGAGCATGGTAGCGGAAGGTGTTAAGACCACGAACTCGGTCTATGCCATGGCCGACAAATACAGCGTCGAGATGCCCATTATAAATCAGGTTTACAGGGTGCTGTATCAAGGCATCAACCCTAAAGACGCGGTTAACGAGCTGCTCACGCGTCCCCCACGTCGGGAACTTGGGGACATTCTGGCCTGAAGCCGGTGGGCGAAAAGCGCACATATCGCTCCCTTATAGCCAGAAATGGCCTGACTAGCTTTCAAGTCCGCCACAAGGAAACCGATCTTCATATACAATCCGAGCGGAATCTTGAAAATGAAGTCTCGGCATTGGTCATAGAGGTCCGGCTCTCTATTGAGGATTATGCCCGCAGTCACCCGGGTTTTCTCGAAAGCTATACCCCCTTACCTTATAACCCTTTTGCCCCTGCCGTAGTAAGGGACATGCTAGAAAGTTCTGCAGCTGCTGGTGTCGGTCCAATGGCCGCAGTGGCCGGAGCTATTGCCCAACATATTGGAAAAAGATGTGTGGAGCTTACTTCAGGCGAAGTCATAGTGGAAAATGGTGGAGACATATTTCTCCGGGTCTTTGAGCCAATTACTTCGGTCATTTTAGCAGGCACATCGCCACTTAGCAGACGGGTCGGCATTGTAGTTGCACCAGGCCGGCTGGCATTAGGAATATGTACCTCATCAGGCACAGTGGGTCACTCAAGGAGTTTCGGAAAGGCAGATGCAGTGACTATAGTCTCTCAATCCGTATCTTTGGCAGATGCAGCTGCAACATCTATAGGGAATATGGTAATAACAGAGAGGGATATAAACCATGGTCTAAATGCCTTAAAAAAAATCTCGGGGGTTCTAGGGGGAGTGATTATCAAGGGGACAAAACTCGGGATTTGGGGAGAGATACAGCTGGTCCCATTAAATCTGTAGGTAATCGTTTGGAGAGTTCATGCCTGACAGTTCAGGGCTATTTTCCCTTTATCAACCTTTTAACTCTTGAGCCCGAAATCGTGAACTTTATCCAAATGTCTGAGACTCATCCAAGTAATTAGGAAAAGGGGTAAAAAATGATAGAAATAATTGTGCTTGGCTCTGGAACCGGTGTCCCTTCCATAAGGCGGGCTGGTCCTGCTACCTGCCTGAAAGCGGAGGGTCAAACCTTGCTCATAGACAGTGCAGCGGGGACCTTAAGACAACTTGCTAAGGCCGGCATATTTTATGATGCGCTCGACATAGTGCTCTATACACACTTTCACCCTGACCACATAGGAGAACTGGCACCCTTTATTTTTGCCACAAGGTATACGCCCGGATACCGGAGGAATTCTCCTGTGATGGTCATAGCTGCCGAAGGTCTCAAACGATTTTACCAATCTTTAATACAGGCATTCGGTCATTGGGTGGAGCCTGAGCATGGTAAAGTCATATTTGAAGAAATACCAAGTGAGATGAAGGCGGCAATGCAGGTCTTTCCTCTTACAATACGAAGTACGCCAACCAATCACACACCTCAGAGCCTGGCCTATCGAATCGAGACATCGGCTGGCAAATCAGTGGTATTTTCAGGAGATACTGATTTCTGTGATGGACTGATAGAGTTAGCTCGGGACACCGACCTTCTGGTTTTGGAATGCGCGGCTCCTGAAGGCCACAAGATCCCAGGGCACCTGACTCCCTCTGAAGCGGGGAAAATTGCCCGAGATGCCGGAGTTAAGAGATTGCTGCTTAATCATTTTTATCCTAATTGCGATGAGCATGATCTGATGACACCTTGCAGCAGAATCTACAATGGTCCCATAATATTGGCAGAAGATTTTATGCGCTTGGTTTTTTGAAATCATTTATTTGCAACCACTCTCATATAAAAAATAAGTTGAATTAAGATATTAAGGGGCCGTTAGAGACAATGCCGGGTTTTACTTTATACTCAAACGAAATATTTATTGAAGAAAAAATTGACCTAGCCAAATATCTATGGAAAAAATATGGAAAAGATCTAGCAGCAGACAGGGAAATTGGCCGGCTCCTCGGACTTTACAGAAATGAGATTTTAGAAAGCTACAAGCTGATGGAGATGTTTGGTGTAGTGAATGAATGTGCCATATGCGCGACCGAGGTCCCCGGCGGCGGTTGCTGCGGAGCTGGTATTGAGGACTGGTATGACGAATTTATGTTGCTGCTCAATTTGCTTTTAAAAACAAAAATACCCACTGAACGCCTTGGGAGAAAAGACTGTCTGTTTCTAGGTCCTCAGGGCTGTCAGCTCTTTGCAAGACACCACTTTTGTGTCAATTATCTTTGCTCACAAATTACCGATGTGCTGAGCCCGGTCCAACTTTCAGATCTGAGGGCGCAGTCAGGCAAAGAACTCTTTCTGTGTTGGAAACTGGAACTGATTTTGAGGAACAGGCTTAATAATTAGGGATTGAGTATTTCCCCAAAATACAGGGTATCCCTTCATATGCCCCAGCAGTAATGAAGTTAATAAGTGCTGTAAAGGATTATTGTTAAAATTTTGGCTCTCTCTTTTAGTAAACCAGAAATATTTCTGGTTTTTTATTTCCCTTGTAGTTTCTTTGATATTGCAACATAAAAGGTAGCTCCTTTCTCCTCTCCTGGTTCCGCCCAAACATTCCCTTCATGCCTTTTTGCGAGCTCCTTAACAACCGCAAGGCCCAAACCAGCACCCGCGATTCCCTTAGAGGTCTTTTCCCTCTGATAGATTTGGAAAATCTTTTCACACTGATCCTTCTTAATTCCAACGCCATCATCGCTGACTGAAAAGATATGAAAGTCTTTGTCTTCTCTGTAACCAAGCCTGATTTCACTCAATTTATCTCCACCATATTTGAGCGCATTGTCCACAAGATTGCGCAGAATCCTCGTGACCGAAAGCCTGTCTGCCCTGATTACACTATCTGCTCCGGGCTCAACCAATTTGATGTGACGGCTGTCTAAAACAGAAGAAAATTCATCCTTTAACTCATTAAATATCTCCCCGATTTTGAGGTCTTCCATATTTAAAGGCGCAACCTTTGCCTGTACATATATGTTTATTCTCTCCACCAGAGTTACTATTTGTTCAGATGTTTTCTGGATCTTTTCACAATACCCTCTACCCTTATCGTTTAATATATGGCCATATTTTTTGATAAGGAGTTTGGAGATGCCGTGGATCGCGATAGCAGGGCCTTTGAGATCATGAAATGTCGAGTAAGCGAAAAATTCAATCATTTTTTTTGACTCAGATAATTTGTCTTTCTTTTTCAGGATATTTTCATAAAGCCATGCATTTTTTACTGCTACCGATACTTGATTCCCTATTACCTCAAGAAAATCTATCATTTCTTGATCTAACTTAATCAGTTTACCGGATGCCAGGTTCATAACACCTACAACCTGACCGACTGCAATGAGGGGAACGCACATGATGATCTTAAAACCCTTGTTTGCGAGCAGTGTGGCTCTTTGCTTATCCTCAAGCTCAGAGACATGCTGAGCAATGAAAGAACGTGTACTGGCTGCCTTTCCCGTAAAACCTTCTCCTAACTCCACATATTCAAGGCCTCCGGGATCGGTTCCCCGACATGCCGACAGGTGCAAATGCCGGCCACTTTTGTCCAGCAAGTAGATCCTGCAGGCGTCAAATTCAAAATGTTCGAGCATCTTAAATGCTGCACCATTTAAAATATCGTCGAGTTTCTGAGATGATGAGAGAAAGTTACTGATGTCCAAGATGATAGAAAGCCCTTTATTTCTCTCTAACAAATTGTTTTTGCTAAAATCTATTGAGATATATCTTTTATTCAGCGACATAGCAGGTCTTTCTCAAAAAAGATAAAAATTAAGTCAAAGGTTTAATTGTCCAGAAGGTTCCGTCAGGCCCGTCTTTAAGAATTATCCCCTTAGCTTCTAGAGCATCTCTGATCCTGTCTGCAGTGGCCCAATCTTTTTCCTCTCTGGCCCTGGTCCTATCCTTAATGACCTTCAATACATCGGCCTCGGTCATCCCAAGGAGGCCCAGTGCCTCGAGATTCCTGTTTCTAAGATATGCATCAGGCTCTTGATTGAGCAACCCCAGCACCCTGAAAGTATCCTGGATTGTCTGTACTCCAAACTTCAAAGGTTCTGCGTAAAGGACCGAAGGCCTCTTTTCAGCTTCCTGTCCAAGGCGATTTAAGGCCCTGACACCATCGAAGAGGTGCCCAATGGCCTGTGCGGTATTGAAATCATCATCCATGGCATACTCAAATCGATTTTTAAGATGATCAAGTGTCTCTATGCTTTCCTTTGCCTCATAAGTGAGTAGCCGCTGTTTTTTTATTGACCTTTCTGCCAGATGTATTGCCTCGGAAAGGGCCGTATAGCATCGATCCAGGGCGCAAGTCGTCTCCATCAGGATATCAGGACTGTAATCGAGGGGACTGCGATAATGCTTGGAAAGGAGAAAAAGCCTGAGTACCTCAGGATGATGTTTCTCCAGAATCTCTCGTATGGTTATAAAATTTCCAAGGGACTTTGACATTTTCTCGCTAAGGATCGTTACAAAGCCGTTGTGCATCCAGAAACGGACAAAAGTCTTTCCTGTTGCCGCTTCGGATTGGGCACGCTCATTTTCGTGGTGAGGAAATATGAGATCCAGACCACCGCCATGTATGTCCAGAGTAGGTCCCAGATACTTCATGCTCATGGCGGAGCATTCAATATGCCATCCCGGCCTGCCTGGTCCCCATGGACTATCCCATTTGGGCTCACCGGGTTTTGCCGCCTTCCACAAAGCAAAATCCATAGGGTCTTGTTTCTCTTCTCCCACGGCTATCCTTGCCCCGGCCCTCATTTCTGCTATATTTCTTCGGGATAAGGTCCCATAGCCGGAGAAACTGCGCACAGAGAAATATACATCACCTCCCGAGGTATAAGCATGGCCCTTGGTTATCAATATCTCTATTAGTTCTATAATTTCCTGAATGTGTTCTGTTGCCCTTGGTTCTTTCGTAGCACAGAACACTCCCAGTGCATCCATATCCTGAGAGAAATGCCTTATCTCTCTATCTGCAAGGGCCTCGGAGGAAATTCCTTCCTCAATGGACCGGTTGATGATCTTGTCGTCGATGTCAGTAAAATTCCTTATAAAATTCACCTCAAATCCTCTATATCTGAGGTAGCGTAACACTGCATCAAAGACTACCGCTGAACGGGCATGCCCAATATGACAACGATCATAAGCCGTTATGCCGCACACATACATGCGCACATATCCTGAACTCAGGGGCTCAAAAACCTCTTTTTTGCGGGTAAAGGTATTATAAATTTTTATGGTCATGATGATTAAAAAACTACCAGGCAGCAAACGTCTGCAAATACCGCCTAAAGAATGTTAAATTCGCACTTACAAGGGTCAATGTCAACTGTTTTCACGTTCTACCTTACATATCAGCAGGGTAAAACCCCGTATAAGTATGTGGCGGATTCAAAAAAGTATTTTTAAATTGAATCAACTGGTATATAAATGGGGGTTTAAAGAATGCTAATCTACTATATATTGTATATAATTTATTAGTGATCTCTTTGAAAAAACTCAATCTGGATGATTGCTTCAATTTTACAAAACGCCTATGCTTTCGACCTAGATAGAGGCAGGGCCAGATATTTCCTTATAGTGAGGGAAACCAAGGGTATATAACATGGCAAATTTAATGGAATCCAGTCGAACGGCTTTATCAATTACGGACAGTGGTCTTCCCAATACAGATTTGCCGCTGACTGATAACGCACTCGTTGTATTGGCCCGCAGATATCTGAAGAAAGATGATCAGGGCAAAAATTTCGAAACTCCTGAAGAGATGTTCAGGAGGGTGGCGGAGACAATTGCCAAGGCAGATCCTATTTATGATAAGAATGCCGATATAGATGCCCTTACCGAGATTTTTTATGGAATTATGACTTCTCTTAAATTTATTCCTAATTCGCCGACCTTAATGAATGCAGGCAGAGAGCTTGGACAGCTATCCGCATGCTTTGTACTTCCAATTGATGATTCTATTGAAAGCATTTTTGAGGCAATACAGCATACTGCCATGATTCATAAGAGCGGTGGAGGCACAGGCTTTTCCTTCTCAAGGATACGACCTAAGGGAGATCGAGTCAAATCCACACAGGGAATCGCAAGCGGCCCGATTTCCTTTATGACCATATTTGATGTAGCTACTGAGACAGTTAAGCAGGGAGGCACCAGGCGTGGTGCCAACATGGCTATTCTGAGGGTAGATCACCCTGATATTGAGGAATTTATCAGCACTAAGACGCATATTGAAAGGCTCAATAATTTCAATATTTCCGTCGCATTGACAGAGAAATTTATGCAGGCGGTTGAGCTTGGAAACGACTATGCGCTGATTAACCCCAGGACCGAAAAAGAGGTCAGATGGATATCAGCATCAGCTATCTTTGATAAGATAGTGAATTCAGCCTGGAATAGCGGTGAACCCGGAATCGTATTCCTGGACCGAATCAACAGATCGAACCCTACTCCTGATCTGGGAGAAATCGAAAGCACGAATCCTTGTGGCGAACAGCCACTTCTACCCTACGAATCATGTAACCTGGGTTCTATCAATCTGGGCAAATTTGTTAAAGATGGCAATATAGATTATCAGGCCCTTAAGGATACAGTGTGGCATGCAGTCCACTTTTTGGACAACGTGATAGATGTCAACAAGTTTCCTCTCGAAGAAATCCGCAATATGACGCTCCTGACCCGCAAGATAGGCCTGGGAGTCATGGGCTTTGCTGACCTCCTTATATGTCTGGGAATTCCATATAACTCTGACAAGGCCGTTTCCCTGGCTGAGGAACTCATGTCTTTTATAGATAAGGAATCAAAGGAAGCCTCGGCAGAACTTGCGGTAAAGCGTGGGAATTTCCCTGCCTATAAAGGTAGCATTTACGATAATCCGAACACTCCTCTCATGAGAAACGCCACCACCACTACTATCGCACCAACCGGTACTATAAGCATTATTGCAGGGGCATCAAGCGGCATTGAGCCTCTGTTTGCAATCAGCTATATCCGTCGTGTGCTTGATGGTACAGAGCTTGTAGAGACACACCCCCTGTTTGTAAAGGCAATGAAAGATGCCGGTAAATATTCTGAGCCCTTGATGGAAAAGATCGCAGAAGCCGGATCCATCCAAGATATGGATGAAGTGCCGAAAGACCTGAAGAAAATATTCGTCACCTCCCTGGACGTCTCACCGGAGGATCATATAGCCATCCAGGCCGCATTCCAGAAAGATATTGATAATGCTGTGTCTAAAACAATCAACTTTCCTGAAGGTGTGACACAGGACTCTATCCGCAGGGCATACATATTGGCTTGGAGTAAGGGTCTTAAGGGAATAACAATCTATCGTAGCGGCAGCAGGCCGATCCAGGTCCTAAGTCTGAAAAAAGAGAGAAAACTGACTGATTCATCAGAAAAAAACCTTCAGAAGAATACAAACGGAAAGATCGCTCCAAGACCCAGACCGCCTAAAACTCACGGTATTACAGAGCGGGTGCGGACAGGGTGTGGAAATCTCTATGTAACTGTTAACTGGGATGATAAAGATATCTGTGAGGTATTTGCCCAAATGGGTAAGACCGGTGGGTGCGCCGCCTGTCAGATTGAGGCTGAAAGCAGATTGATTTCCCTTGCACTCCGTTCCGGGATCAGGGTCCAGTCCATTGTAAGCCAGCTTGCTGGCATACGTTGCCCGTCTCCCATCTGGCATGAAGGGGGCCAGATTCTTTCCTGCCCTGACGCCATTGCTAAAGTACTGGCATCCGCTAGCGGAATTAATATAGAAAAAGGAGGGCCCGTTATTATGAACTGTCCTGAGTGCGGCGCGGTGCTTGAGCCGGAGGGCGGCTGCTTTCTATGCCGGTCCTGCGGGTTTTCAAAATGCGATTAATAAAAAGGATCTCTTCATCAGTTTTTCAGGGTATAAACTACATAGTCGATATCAAAAAATCCGTTTTCAGTCAGATATTTATTACAGCACTGCTTACCATTTAATTTAACCTGGAAGGCTATCTTAACTAATTCATAAAATCAGAAAGGGAAATACGGGCCCAGACAAACTGAAATTTGTAACGTTTTCCCCTTTTAGTCACCATCCAAAACATCGCGGACAATAGTGGCCAGAACGTTAATAGAAAAGGGTTTATTAATAAAATGCACGCCTTTATCCAGCATTCCATGGTGAGCTATAATATCTGCCGTATAACCCGACATAAAAAGGCACTTTATATCAGGATAAAGAGATGACAGATTTTTTGCCAAGTCCCGGCCGTTCATCTCTGGCATAACCACGTCGGTAATAAGCAGATGGATATCGCCAGCATGCTCTCTGGCCAGACTGATTGCTTTGCCGGGGGTGGCGGAAACCAGAACGGTATAGCCTTGAAGTTTTAGCATCATTGCAGTCATTCTCAGAATTGCAGGTTCGTCTTCCACCAGCAGTATGGTCTCGCTACCACTTACTGACAGCTTTACCGTATCTTTTTCTGACATCAAAGTGCTCTTGTGCGCGTATCGTGGCAGATATATCTTGACAGACGTACCGTAGCCCAGCTCGCTGTAGACATTGATGAAACCGTTGTTTTGCTTAACAATCCCATATACGGTAGCCAAGCCCAGGCCCGTCCCTTTGCCGGGCTCTTTCGTAGTAAAAAACGGTTCAAACAGTTTGCTCTGAGTCTCTTTTCCCATACCGCAACCGTCATCACTCACGGCCAGCAGGGCATATTCGCCCGGGATAGACCCAGGATGTTTGGCACAGTAGACTTCATCAAACACCATATTGGCCGTCTCAATTGTGACCCGGCCCCCTTCCCCAATCGCGTCGCGGGCATTAATGCAAAGATTGGCCAGAATCTGATCGATCTGAGAGGGATCCACATTAACTCGCCAGAGCCCTTGCCCTGGCAACCAAGCCAATTCAATGTCTTCACCTATCAAACGGTGTAACATTTTCATGATGCTATTTACACCATGATTCAGATCAAAAATTTGGGGCTCGATGGTCTGCTTGCGGGCAAAAGCCAACAGCTGTCTTGTCAAATCTGCAGATCGTTGAGAAGCTTGCTTGATCTCCATCAGGTCTGCCTGGAGTATCTGGTTTTCACCCACATTCTGTAATGCCATTTCTGCGTGTCCCAAGATCACTCCCAGCATATTATTAAAGTCATGCGCTACTCCGCCTGCCAAGCGACCCACCGATTCCATCTTTTGGGCCTGGTTCAACTGGGCCTGCAACTTTTGCTGCTCTGCTTCGGCCTGTTTTTGCTCTGTGATATCGGGGAAAACCACAATGCCTGCAATGATTCGGCCCTTTTCATCCCGAAGTGGTGCTGCGCTGGCCATAATCCAACGATCACCTTCTTTCCTGCGAATGATAATTTCTGCATTCTTAGTTATTTTACCATACCGTATAGCCTGAGTAAGCGGAAGGTCATCAACACTATAGGGCGTGCCGTCCGGGTAAAACATCTGCCAAAAATCCCGATGGTCATCGAGGACTATGCTTCTTATATCTTCAGGCTGCTTGAAAAGGAGCCCTATGGCCCCTTGGTTGAAATGCGTGATTTTTCCGTCTGGCGCCTCGGCAATAAGCACAGGAAATGGCATTTGCGCGATGGCGAATTCAAGTAATCGCAACACATGCGATTCCTCTTCCCGAGCCTTTTTCTCTTCGGTGATATCAGTTCCTGTGCAGATCACAAATTCAATTTTACCCTTTTCATCCAGTTTAGGGGTCCTTGTAATTTTTATAAGCCGACGCTCCCCGTTAGCATTGGGAATCCACTCTTCGCTGTAAACCGGTTGGCCTGTTTCAAATACTTCCATGTTGCCAGCCCTGTAAAACTCAGCTAAATCCTGTGACATGAACTCTTCCAGCTTTTTATGGGCAATATCTTTGGGATGGCGACCCAGAAAATCAGCATGAGCGAGATTAACTCGTCTGTAGGTTTCGGGATTGGACAAATACCAGACCTGTGTATCCAGGCCATCCAAAAGCAGACGCTGTTCTCTTGATTTTTTTTTCAGGTCCTCAAAGGCCTTCCACCGATCAACGGCCGCTGCGACACCGTCGGCAATTGTTCGCAGTATACAAATGTCATTTTTCTGCCAATATCGAGCCGCCGTGCAGTCATCAAAGCCTATAAAACCCCACAGCCTGTCATCATTAAAAATCGGCACAATCAAAATGGAAAGAATATCCTGCGCCTCGAGAATTTTACGCTCCGACTCGGTCATCTCTGCAACCACTCCGGTAAAGGGCAGGCCGGCCTTAAGACAGGACAGCAAGGATGGCGCAACAGGTTCATAAGCCAGGTGCTGAAGATCAGCATTGTCGATCTGGGGAATGATGCCTTTGGCGCAGGATTCACAAAGCTGGGTCATGCATGGCCCGGTAACAGGGTCGTCTTCATGCAAAAAGATGTAAGCACGATCAGCCTGAACAGCGTCCCGTGACACTTGCAAAATCCGGTGGAGTCTCTTCAACAGATCGCCTGACGTGGCCAGGCATTGTATGCACTCCGCAGCGCATCTCTCATAAATGAGCCGTCGTCTGAGAGTGTCTTCACTCTTGCGCAATTCTTGTGTTCGCGCTTCCAGCAGATCTTCCACCCCCAGAAGTGACCTTTCCCGTCGTGCCCTGGTACAAAGTTCCAGAAGATATTGCGGCTCGAACGGTTTACGCAAATAGGCGGCCGCCCCCTTGCGCATCCAGGCCAAAGCCAATTCAGGGCTGGGGTCCTTAGTCATCATAATGCATATGACGTCGGGACGAATTTTTTTAAACCGCATCAACAGATTATCCCCTTTGCCGTCGGGTAAATGATAGTCGATCAACGTCATATCAAATGGTTCCCGTCCAAATAAATCTATAGCAGAATTCAGAGTCACAGCGATTTCGGCATAATATCCATCTTGCTCAAAAGTTTTCTTAAACAAATCGGCCAGGGTCCGGCTGTCCTCGACAATCAAAATACGCAACTGAAACCTTGGTCGCTCACCGGCTAGCAGAGACCTTGCCAAGGAAATAAAACGTTTTCCCTCCACTGGCGAAGACAAAAAGGCATTGGCTCCCAAAACCGCGTTAATACGGCTGACATCGTCACCGGCAAAGGTGGCTGAAACCACCAGTATAGGCACGTCGTTGAATCCAGGATATTCAGACGAACGTAGCAGTCGGCAAAAGCGCCAGCCATCGATCCCGGGCATGTACAGGTCCGTGACAATCAGATCGGGCAGATTACTCTCGTCCATTGCTGAAAGGGCTACTTCGGCGCTCTCATACGCCACGGCCTCGATGCCTTCCTTGCGCAACAGCCTTGTAAGGATATTGAGCTGAGTGACGTCGTCATTGACCACTACAGCAGTAGGAATAATTTTTTGTGTCTGGTGCTGTGACATCAGTAAACCTCTTTTATAATTAATTCCCTCAACCCGTCATTTCCCTAAAGGCCTTTTCAGTGACTTACAAAAGTTCAGCAAGACCCGACGTCTTGATAAATAAAAAATAGTTTGTCCGCTTATACATCACGTGAGGCAAAATAGGCGGAAGTCAAATGTTTTTTAGTTATCAGGTAGTTTTGCATTATTCGTAGCTTCTCTTATTTTTTCTACAATCTCTTTGAGGTCAACTGGCTTTGTTGTCCAACCTTGGATACCGATATGTTCTATCGTCGCAACAAGGTCAGGTTGGTCCTCAATAGAACTCATGACGATTACAGGTAAATTCAGGCCATTCCGCCGCAGCAGAGTAAGAAAGGCATGACCGTGCATCCTGGGCATGATGAGATCAAGAAGAATGCAATCAGGTGTACAGTATTTGATGATCTCAGCTGCTTGCCTGCCATCTTCAGCACAGATGATCTCAAAACCCACCTTATGTAATTGATTTGCCAGTATTGTTCGAGACGTAAAATCATCTTCAACAATCATAACCAAAACTTTTTCACGCATCATCGCGAGCCCCTGTGATTAAATAGTTTTTTGCCCTTACCACGACCTTGTTTATATGCTAAATGCCCTTTTCCATGGCCACTTTCAACAGGGCAAATTGCTTTTCAATTTCCGGCATTAACTTGTCCATCTCTTTCTTGTCCCCTGCCTTGCCCGCCTTTTCCATCAGATAGGCAATCTCCCGCAATGCCATACCTGTGACATTACCTGCTGCCCCCTTGATTTTATGGGCCTGGGCACCCGCTTTTACTGCCTGACTATTTTTCACATATGCCTTGAGTGCCGCCATCTGTTTGGGCATGTCCTCCAAAAACCCAGCTATAATTGTTTCAGTCAGATCCTTGTCTCTCATCAGCCGCTCAAGCAAGGCCGTACGGTCAAATATCCTGGATGAAAAGATCTCAACTCCATCTTTATCTAAAATTTCTGACCGATTTGTGTCTATACCATTCATTCGTCCGGCATCCACATCAGCTTTCAGCAAAAACTTTTCCAGCTCTTCTACCAGTATCAAAGGCCTGATCGGTTTGGTAATATAGCCGTTCATACCTGCTTTCAGACATTTTTCGCGGTCTCCGATCATGGCATGGGCGGTCATGGCAATGATGGGAATTTCGTGGTTGAGGATTACGGATTGCGAATCCCTTATCTGTCTTGTAGCTTCGAGACCATCCATCTCCGGCATCTGTATATCCATGAGCACCAGGTCGTAGTGAATAGCCTTCAGCGCATCGATAGCCTGTTTTCCATCGAAAACTGAATCCGCTTGGAGACCGAGCCTTTTGAGAATACCCAGGGCTACCTGCTGATTGGTAAGATTATCTTCTGCCAGCAGGATTCGCGCTTTACACTCAGCAAAGATATTACGTATCTCCCGGACCACATGTCGCGTCGTGATGATAAGTGATTCTGGTACTTTGCTGTCTCGGTCCGCAATCATATGTGAAAGAGCGGTTTTCAGCTCCATGACCCGTACCGGTTTGGTCAAATATGCGTCAAAGCCGATCTTTGCAAAACGTTTTGCATCGCCCGGGACTGCCATGGATGTCAAAATTAACATACGGGTATGAGCCAAACGGCGATCTGACTTGATAGCCAGACCCAAGGATTCGCCGTCCATTCCAGGCATCTGCATATCGATGACGGCGATCCGAAAGGGATCTCTTTCATCTAAAGCCTTATAAAGAGCCTCAATGGCCTCAGGTCCCTCGCTGGCTTCATATACGCGCATATTCCAAGAGGTCATACGGATATTCAAAATATCCCGGTTGGTGGCGTTGTCATCCACAATTAATACACGAACGTTTTGCAGGTCTGCCAAGGCAGAGGCTTGCCTGACGGCATCTATGGGCTGTTTGGTAAAGCGCACTGTGAACCAAAATTCAGAACCCTTTCCCACTTCGCTCTCTAGACCAATTGCGCCCCCCATTATCTCGACCAGTTGCCTGGAGATCGCCAGCCCCAATCCAGTACCGCCATATTTGCGTGTAGTAGAAGCATCTACCGGGCGAATACTTGAAAAAGGCATTTTTGTTTGTTCACAGGAATGCCGATCCCGGTATCGCGTACGGAAAAACGCAGTAAGGCAGCCTCTGCCGTTTCTGATTCCAACGTCACGTAAATCGCCACTTCACCCGAATGAGTGAACTTAACTGCATTACCTATCAAGTTAGCCAGAATTTGTCGCAGACGCCCCGGATCACCGAGTAATAAAGGCGGTACTTCGGGCGAAATTCCACAGACCAGCTCAAGGCCCTTCGCATGTGCCTGAAGCTCAAATGTGACTGCTAAATTCTCCAAAAGACTCTGCAAGTCAAAGGCCAGGATCTCAAGTTCCAGCTTTTTGGCCTCTATTTTGGAAAAATCGAGGATATCGTTGATCAGCCCAAGAAGGGATTCGCTGCTTTTACGCACGGTCTCCGCGTAATGCATCTGCTCATCGTTCAATTCCGTATACAACAACAGTTCTGTCATACCGATCACCCCGTTCATGGGTGTACGTATTTCGTGACTCATGTTGGCCAGAAACTCACCCTTGGCAATGTTCGCCATCTCTGCTTCGAAGGCCATGCGGTTCGCCCTCATGGTCTCTTTCTCAAGCTGGCTGTTGGTCTCTCTTAGTTCATTTTCGGCCCTCTTACGCTCGGTGATATCTCTTTGAATTTCAACATACGCGTAAGGCGTACCATCCTCATTAACCAGAGGAAAAATCTTATATTCACAAACAAACGTTGAGCCATCCTTTCTCCTGTTCAAAGACTCTCCGTGGTAGATCTTTCCGGACGCTACTGTTCTATTCAGTTCCTGCTGAATCTCAACCGTCACAGGATCGGCGTTGAATATATGCAGCGATTGCCCTTGAAGTTCTTTGAGGCTGTATCCAAACAATTCTTCTGCTTTCTTATTCAGATATGTAATCTCAAAACGGGCATTGGTGGCCACTACTGAATCCGACATATTGGCTGTTATGGAACTCATTAATCGAAGTCGTCTCTCGGTTCGCTTTTGTGCGCTGACGTCGCGGGCTGTGGCCACAATCATCTCTTTGCCAGCGGACTCGAACACTCTCAGTCGCACCTCTACAGAGATGTCGCTACCGTCTTTGCGTCGATAGATAGTCTCGATAAGCCCGGATCGGGATGCCTTACGGGCGATATTGTCGAGTTCTCGTTTAAGTGATTCGCGCGTATAAAGGGGTTTGATTTCATGGGATCCCATGGAGAGCAGCTCATCTCTTGTATAGCCCAGGGTTTCGCAGGCCGTATTGTTCACATCCATAAAATGCATATCGATACAGTCAATAATAAACACCTGATCGGCGCTATTTTCTATGGCCATGCGAAACCTTATCAACTCTTCCTCCGCCCTGCTTTGCCGAATAGCAGCCGCCAGCACATTGGCTAAGGCCTCCATAAAATGGACGTCGTTATCGGTGAAGGCATGCCGCTGGTCGTGGTAGGCGCCCAGAATGCCGAAGGGGCGGTCTGTTCCTGGAATAGCGACCGTCAGGCCACATATCAAATTGTGCTCGCTCACTAATTCCGACTGTGAAAAGCGTGTTTCATGACGAAGGTCTTCCGAAATAACCGGCTTGGTCCCCATAAGGGTGTATCCGCTTTGCGATGCGGGACCGTCTGGGATCGACTTTTGGCCGATGCAATCATCCATGCATCCTACACATGCCCTTAGGGAAAAGATACCTTGCTCCAGATGGTGTTCAAGCACCTCAGCGCAACAAATACCCAGCGTCCGCGAAACCAGTGCCACAGATCTCCCAAAGAGTTCAGCCAGAGAGGATTCAGCCAGAGCTGTCTCGCTAAAGCTAGCCAGTTCCGCTTGCTGTAACGCTCGGGTCTGCAACGTCTCTCTAGTCCTCTTACGTTCGGTGATGTCCATGGAGATCCCAACCAAGCGGTGGACGCAACCGGATTCCTCCAATATGGGGTTTAAAATCACCCACCAGGCAACTGTAAGGCCATCTGGCCTAATACAGTCGGCTTCGAAAGAAGTCTGTTCGCCTTTGAGTGCCCTGGCAACTGCGTCTTGGACCATAGGCCTTACATTCTCAGGCCAGACTTCGCTGAAGTGTTTTCCGATGACATTGCTTTCAATCCAATTCATGGCATCAAGACCACTCTGATTGATAGATAAATAGCGTCCTTCAGCATCGAGCAGCATCACACAGTTGGGAGACCCTTCCACCAATGACCGGAAATGTTCCTCGCTCTTTCGCAGGCTTGAGGTCCTCTCAGCGACCAGTCGCTCCAGTTCTGATCGGTGACGGAGCATTATACTGAGTAAGAACGACAACAGGGCAGTAAGCAGCAGTCCAGACAGAGCTGCAATCTTCCCCGCCCTGGACGGGTGAAAGCGCAGGAATTCATTACCCACATATGCGGTCAAGGCAAAGGCCTTCCCGAATGCCATGACAGGGCGTGTCAGTGAAAGCTCCGTCTCAGTGGCTAACGCATCAGACCCGGGGCCTCTCTGCAGAAGCTTAAGCTCAAGATAGGCTGTATTTTCCGGACCTGATCTTTCCAGAAGTTTATCCATGTAACAAGCAGCCATTACGAATCCGCGTAGACTTCTTTGTTGGTGAGTATCGAAGACCGGCCTATATACGCGCATGATATCCTGTGTCCCTCCCTCGCGCATTTGGATGAATATATCAGTGCCAGTCGGTAGGCCGGTGCGTGCTGCCTCTTCGACAGCCTCTCTGCATAACGGTTCCGAACCGATGTCATAACCCAAGGCCTTCTCGTTATCCGCTAGAGGCGCCACCTGCAAAATTGGATAATACACATCGCGGCCGGCGGCAGGTATTTGCTCGCCCTTCAAGTCCTTCTCCCAGATTGCGAAATTTTCAAGACCGGTTGCACGCACATACGCCTCGAAGCGGGCCCTTTCTTCCGCCGGTACGGCCGGAATCCAGCTCCATGTCTGTACGACCCGGTTCCTTGTCAAATATACCGAATACTTCTGAAACTCTTCAAAAGTAACATTTTCCGATCCTTCGTAGAATCTTGCCAGCCCCTCCAATTCTGTATCGCGGAGAACGTGCAAACGCTCGGCTATCACAGAGGTCTGACTTGTAACCGTTTGTGCAAACATCTCGTTGCGAGCATAATGCTCATTGTGGTGGGCGGCCCAGACAGCGAACAATGTCATTACTAAGCCCCCTGCCGCTGCCAGTTCTAGTTCGATATGGCTCATCCAATACGCTGGCTGGCCTTCCTGCCGGAATCTGCGGCGAAGGAGTATGGTCCCAATCAGTATGATGGCAATTAACAGCAACGTCAGTAAAGCGGGCGGCAGGACTGAATGCACGATCATTGTTTTCCAGCCCCTCGCATCTATATCTATGCCCAGCACGGCGATCAGTTCATCACCCTCCGGATCCTTGATCGGGACCAGAGCTGTGATCCACGTGCCCCAATGATCGGGGACCGGGCCTTCGACGAGTTCATTCCCGCTGTCAAACACCTGCCTTACTTCGGAGACGCCTCTTTATAGATTTGACCGGCGGGCGATTCATCCTCTGAGCCGAGGGGCTCGTTGTCTACAAAGAAGAAAATCCGACCGTCATCCTTGCGTCCCATCAGATAAATAAAGCGATATCTCTTGTCGATCTCCATTATCGAGCCTAACTGCTTCTTGAGTCTCAGGTACTCGGGTTTATTCAGATCCACTTGGGTACCCGTAAGTGCCAGGACGCGCTGGATGTTGACTGCCTGAGCCACCAGACGTGTCTGCCGAAGAAGATCGTTCCGCATTTCCAGGTCGGTGCGGTTTGCTATCCACAGGACAAACAAACCTTCTGCAATAATAGAGAGCATCAAAACCGTGATAAAGGCATGCTGTTTCAAACCCGCTGAAAATTTCTTTGCCGTTTTACCCGCCATAGGTGAAACCCCTGGTCTCTATTTTCAAGTATATGCCCTGGTTTTTAACAAAGAGAACCATTTGCGAATTTCATGCGTATTTCCTGGACAAGGCTTGTCTGACAGAAAATTGTGAGCTGATCTTTAAGTAGAATCTCTGTACTTCCATTCGGGATAAGCACGTTGCCGCCGCGCTCAATGGAAATCACAGTGGCACTCTGTGGCAACTTGATTTCGGCCAACTTTTTACCCGCACAGGCACAACCTGGATTTATTCGGACCTCGATGAATTCAACATTCGAGACCTTTCTAAGCGCCATGCGTTCCCTGACATGTTGGGCCTGTTGCTTTTTTAACAGCCCCACATCGTAGGCCCGCAGGATATCGCTTCGGCTGATAAGTCCAACTAATTTTTGCTCGGAATGACGCGAGACTACCGGAAGCCTGGCAAGGTCCCTGGGCCCCATCTTCCGTATGGCAGACCATATGGGTTCATCCGGAAAGACCGTAACAGTGTCTAAAGTAGCTACATCACCCACCTTGAGAGAACGAACCATAACGCCCTTCCGATCAAGCGCCCGTTCCATATCCTGCAGCGTGACTATGCCGTAGAGGTCTTCGTCATTTTCCATGACAGGGAATCCATAAAGATGGGTCTCCTGAAAAATGGCAAAGAGTTCCGCTACGGACTGGTCCCTGTGAACCGTTATGGGTGCCTGATTCATGACTTCTTCTACCAGCACCCCCTGCATGACATCGAGGTCTTTCCCCTGCTCGAAGCGGATTCCCCTCTTGGTCAGCTTTAGGGTGTAGATAGAATCAGGATGTAACCATTGTGTGAGACTTGATCCCACAATACTCGCTGTCATAAGGGGCAAAATCAGGTGATAGTCCCCGCTCATTTCAAAGACTATGAGTATGGAGGTAAGCGGGGCCCTGGCTGCTGCAGCAAAGACCGCGGCCATACCCACAAGAGCATAGGCCCCGACTTCCCCCACGATATTCGGGAAAAATGCACCGACAATATATCCATAGGCCCCGCCAAGCACTGCCCCTGTGAAAAGGGATGGCGCAAAGATGCCGCCGGAATTGCCTGATCCCAGAGTAAACGAGGTTGCCAATGGCTTAAGAAAAATCAATATCACAAGCAGTAAGAATGATGCGTTACCCTGCAGGGCATCATTCATAAAGGGGAAACCTGAACCATAAACATGGGGCAGGTTTTCAATCAAAGGCAGCCCGAGGGTGAATTCTTCAGAAGAAGCATGAAAGACCTGTGATATATAAGGATATGTAAAAGCCAGGATACCTAAAAATAACGCCCCGACAGCCGGCTTGAAAGCCTGGGGAAATTTCCAATGATCAAACAGCTCTTCAAAGGCATCGAGCATTCGAATGAACATTATGCCGACAAGGGCAGCTAGTATACCCAGCACAGCATATAACAGGATTTCCCAAGGTGAGTGCATAACATAGCTGGGAACCTCAAAGGCCGGACGGGCCCCCAGAAAAATCTGGCTGATAATGCTAGAAGATACGGATGCGATCACTACATTACCAAGCATTGAGACCTGGTATTCGCTCATCAACAATTCCGAGGAAAACGCTACACCTGCAATAGGTGCATTGAATGTAGCCGCAATTCCAGCAGCCGCCCCACAGGCTACCATGTTTTTTATCCGCTCATCAGAAAGGCGCAGCCACTGGCCTATAGTGGACCCCAAGGCAGAGCCCACCTGAACGATAGGGCCCTCTCTACCGGCTGAACCACCCGAGCCGATACAAAGGGCCGAAGCAAAAATCTTTGCTATAGAAACCCTCGGTCTTATGCGGCCGCTGCGCAGGATCAGCGACTTCATGACCTCGGGTACGCCGTGCCCTTTAGCCTCTGTAGCAAAATAGGCAATGATGGGGCCACCGATGAACGCACCCAAAACAGGAATAACAATAAGCCACAGACGTCCCAGGGAAGGATAGAGGACCATGGCCTCTGTATAAGAAAAGTGCTGTATGAACGCTATAAGACGAATAAAAAAGACTGCAGCAAGCCCGGTCCCTGCCCCAACCACAACAGCCATTACCATCAGGACCAGCCCTCCCCTGGGGACCAGTCGATCTAGCAGATTTGCAATACGGCGTCTCGGCATAATGATGAGTCGGTCGCTTAACTAAAACTCTCTTTTTGTCATTTCAAGCAAGGGGATAAATCTCTCAACTTCTGCTATTAAATAAGATTTATTTTTGCCAAGTTCCTCAAAACAACATTTTCCTTTCAAATACGGGGCAATATACTATCTCCCATTGTCCATACAAGTATCATCCGTTTAAAGCATGGATGTTTATTGGTATATCCGGTGTAAAAATAACTTCGGAGTTTATGCCGGGATCTCCATTATTTTTCGAACTTTTACTATAAGACTGGAATATCTTTAACAGGACAGGTAAAATATAGCAAAATTCAAATCTGCGGGTCTTGCTATGCATGAGCCGTCTTTTTTTTGCCTTTAAGTTCAGCCAGGATTTTTTTTGAGCAAAGGGGGATTAAATGAACATCTTGCTTATAGGTTGCGGTGCTTATATGGATGAGGGATATGCATGTCCCGGGGAATACAAGTGTATCAACGCAGTGGCGGAAAAAAACGGGGAATTTGCTCAATATGAAAATCCGGTCTTGGTCGGTTTTCTGCGTTGCCAGTGTCCGGGCCGGGCCGTAATATCCAATATAGGAGCGGTCAAAAAGAACGTCCATATTGATGCAGTACATCTAAGTAATTGTATGGTTAAAGCAATACCCATGTGTAAATACCATGACTTTGATCAATTCAAGGAAATAGTGGAGAAAAAATTCGGTGTAAAGTGTGTTCTGGGTACACACGCCTATGATTAAATAAAGAGGGAATTGCCCCTGGCACCGTCATCTTATCAGGTACGGGTATAAAATAAGGTCCAAATGGCTGCAAAGATTTACGAAGTGTCCGGCCTGCGTGACAAGAGATTTGTCTTCAAGGGCAGAGACGACGCAGCAAAGGTGCTTTCAGAAATGCTCAATCCTTACTACGAAAAGGCAAAAGACACCCTTGTCCTTGCCATACCTTCGGGTGGCGTACCCATAGGACTAGGAGTGGCAAAAGGCCTTTCACTTCCCGTTGATCTTGTAATTGTCAGAAAAATTCCCATACCTGGAAATCCAGAAGCAGGTTTTGGTGCGGTGACACTGGACGGGGATGTGTTGCTTAATAACGAGCTTGTAGCATTGCTTCGACTTTCTCAGAAGGAAATAGAGGATAAAATAACCAATGTAAAATCAGACCTGCAAGAAAGAAATCGTTTCTTTCGCCTAGGAAGACCCTTTCCCAATGTAATTAATAAAACCATATTGATGGCAGATGATGGAATTGCCTCAGGTTACACCATGTTGGCATGCATAGAATCCATACGTCGAAAAGGGGCAAGCAAAATAGTAGTGGCGGTACCAACGGCTCCAGAACACTCCATTTCCCGAATTTCTCCAATTGTTGAAGAGATATTCTGCCCAAATATAAGGACAGGTCAGTATTTTGCAGTGGCTGAGGCATATTCCGAATGGTACGATCTCGACAGACATGAGGTCCTGGCTAGATTACAAGAAGCCGGTTTTCCCAAAACCTTCAATTCGCGTGCAGATTGACCTGCTTTCAGTTTCCAAACTGTGCCGCTGTCCCTGATCCATTACTATATGGACCTGTTGCCTGTAACAATATTTTTTTCATCCTTACCCCGGCCTTCCAGTCAAAACCGGAATCCTTGACGTATATCCAAAAAAATGGTATCCGAGCGGGGCTGAAGTTACGTTTCAGTTCATACGTTACGTTAGGGCTGAATGTCGGGGCGTGGCGCAGTCTGGAAGCGCACCTGAATGGGGTTCAGGGGGTCGGAGGTTCGAATCCTCTCGCCCCGACCATAAAATTTAATGAATTAAGCGGGTTATCGCATTTTGCAGACCCGCTTAATGTTTGGTTTCTTCGCCGTCTTTCCGGCTTGGGACACCAAATGACCGCACCGCCGAAAAAACGATTTGTTATCTGAAGAGCCGGCACAATTCCCTATATATATTCGGCAAACCGGGAAAGGCGGTTTACTGAAAGGGGCAATCGAAGGTGGTATCCACAGCACAACTGTAAAAGGCCCTGAAAACAGCGATCACATCGGACAAACCAGGGACAGTGATCATTATATCACCCTCCGAGCAGTAGTCTCTTTGATAATAAGCTGAGGAATCGTGTCTGGCAGATTTCCCTGAATCGTCTTTATGGGCCGTTATCGGGCTTTTTCTTGGCCGATGTCTGCATCTATCGGAATCAGAACCTCGTTGCGCCTCAAAAACCATGGCATAAAGGGAGGATTGTATCGAGCCCATATGGGATCACCCACAATGGTAAGGCCCATTCCGTGAATCCATGACTCCAGTTCCTCCTTGTGTTGCAGATAGCCCTTCTCGCTCCAGAAACCGGAGTAGCGTACTGCGGCCATACGTCGAGATGGAACCGGACGCAATGTGACCTTTGGGTCCTCTGGCTTTGGCAGGGTTTGCATGGTGTATGAGCCGGGCATCATGAAGCTTACAACCCAGCTTTCCTCCACACGCTGCTGTCCCACAGGAGCAGTCATCTTGATCTTTTCCCCCATTGGCTCCTGGGATACGGGAGCCGTCATCGCCACCTTGCCGCCTGACCGATTGTCGCCGGATATGTAACGAAAAAGCCTTTTGAATCCCTCTTTACCAGCATCCTCAAGGTTTCCTTCCACAACCGTTTCAGCCAGGATGTGGGCATCATAATCACGGATCTCGAAATTGTTGTCTCTTTTTATAACTTCGTATTTAGCCTCTTCGATCGCCATGGCGTCTATCACTCCCATTATTATGAGCGCTGCTGCAACCATGATTCGTGCAAAATGTTTCATTACTAAGACCTCAGTTGCCTTAAGTGCGTATCTTTGCCCAACGCTGGGGATCTTACATGGCTTTACGCAGTCGCTTGAATCCCGGCCTGTTCGGCAATTAGTATGTCAGATTTTATTGCCTTCGCCTATGCTTGAGAAGAGCTATAGGCGGATCGTTTTATGCTTCACACAGGGGCTTGTGATAGACGCCCTCCTCACTGACTTCTGATATATGAATCGATATTAAATTTTGCTTTGCAACCTTTGTAACTCATATAACGAATTTTTCCGAAGACCTTACGCTCTCCCCAGGCCCTGTCGTGCACTCCGCCCAGACTCCAGGCAATGCCGGTATAGCCATTGGGGTCCCGTCCGTCCAACTCGTAACGGTCATTCAGATAAATAGCTACCTGCAAGGCTTCTTCCGGTGACGCAGTCCATTCCAGGATTTTCTTGGCCCAGTACATTCTCATATAACCATGCATTTTACCGGTCTTAACCATCTCTCTCTGTGCCGCATTCCACAGATCATCATGAGTCAGGGCCTGTTCAAACTGATCCAATGAATATAGATATTCTCTTGGGTCGTGCCGGTGTTGATGAAGAGTCTTCCGTGCCCACTGAGGAAAGCCGTCAAATGAATCATAATGCATGTTGTAAAAGCAGAAATTATCAGAAAGCTCTCGTCGAGTGATCAGTTCCTCCATAAAGGCCTGTTTGCCTGTCTGTTCAAGATCTGAATTCTGCAGCTTTAAGGCAATTCTTTGAGCCGATATTTGACCATAGTGCAGATAAGGCGAGAGATTAGACTGCCCATCCCGGTTAGGATCGTTTCTTGTTTCGGCATAGTGAGAGAGCTTATTATTTAAGAAGTCTTTTAATACTGCCAGGGCAGCCTCTGATCCCGGCCTGATCTTGCTGACTCCAGAAACCTCTCGGTCCACAGTCAGTCCGGACAAAATCGACCTCCAATCATTAGCGAAGGGACGATCTCTCCAGACAAACCCCTGTTGCCGCAAGGGCGGAAATTCTTCTAAAAATTCTGGTAAGGCCCTGAAAATTTTGGGACGAAAGGTGTAAGCTCCGTACTCCTGTTTGCCCGAAGCCAACCAGCAAGGTACGATATTGTGGGCGTCTACTTCCATTACCGGAATATCGAGCTTTCTCGCTACCCCCTCTTTCCATTCTCTTTTCAGGCGCAAAGGGTCAAAATCGGTAATCAAACAACCGACTTCATGTTTTTTGACAAACTCAGGCATTTCATCTTGAGGAGAGCCACTTATCAGATAAAAAGGAATGTTCTTCTCTGCTAAATTCTGTTCCACTTCCTGTAATCCATGGATCATGAAAGAGTATTGCCGGAACGTTGCCCCTAAAAATTGCGGGGCAAGGCAAAAGACCACTGCCAGGGGCACCTTATCTCTCTGTGATAACTTCTGGGAAATCAAAAGGGCCCAATTATCATCGGCGCGATGATCACGGCTCATCCAATAGAGCATGGGACCTTTTTTAAGTTTTCCTGCCTTAAAAGTTCTCAGGCGCTTGAGGTTCATTGTCTTTGAATAACACTGTATTTTTATATGTATTGTTGAGTGGTTAAGGTCCTTTAATCACCGGTTTTGCTACTGCCTCGGCAATGCCTTTCAACATGCCTTTAAAGATCCATTGGTGGATGGGATACAGGCTATACCAGTATACAATGCCTCCCAGCCCTCTGGGTAAAAATTTTGCTGTCTGCCTGAGTTCCACCTTGCCGTCTTCCTGGGGAACAATATGAAATTCCAAGACAGCCTCTCCCGGCAATTTCATTTCGGCCAACAATTTAAGACTGTGAGGCGGTTCTACCTTGATAACCCGCCAAAAATCCAGGGCATCTCCCACCCCTATATGTCTTGGATTACGCCTGCCACCCCTGAAACCTATCCCGCCTATAATTCGATCCATCCATCCTCTTAGCTTCCATAGACAGTTTCCGAAATAATAGCCGGTCTCTCCCCCTATTTGGATGACAGGTTTCCATACCTCTTCAGGAGTTGCATGAATCTGAACCCGGTAACTGCATCTTAAAATAGTCCCACCTGCATATTTGGCATCACCGCAATATGTCCATTCCGGTGGAATAGCAGTACCTGAATCGGTCCAGCAGGTATCTACCTGTTGCTGTTTAACTTTATCCAGGGCCAGCCTGATGGTTTGTCGGCAATCAAGCAGTTCTTGCGGAATGATTTTCTTGATGCGATGTTCTTTACAGATCACCGGATTGCGTAATCCCTCGGCCAGTGGTCGAGCAATGCTGGCCGGTACCGGAGTTACCAGATGAATCCAGTAAGAGCTTAGTTTGGGGGAGAGCACCGGTACAGGAATTATCATGCGATGAGGTAAACCGGCCTCTTCAGCATAAATGTCAAAAAGCTGGCGATAGGAAACAACCTCTGGTCCACCGATATCAAACGTTTGCCCTTTTGTTTCTTCATGCTCCAGGCAACCTTGCAGATAGTTAAGCACATTGGTTATAGCTATAGGTTGAACTGGGTTTCTGACCCAGCGGGGAGTAATCATTACCGGCAGTCTATCAACCAGATATCGCAAAATCTCAAAGGAAGCGCTGCCGGACCCCAGGATCATGGCGGCCCTGAGAAAGGTGATGGGTACTGGTCCGGCTTGAAGAATCTGGGCTACTTCATGACGGGATTGAAGATGAACGCTCAAGTCGGGATCTTCAGTACTACCTAATCCACCCAGATAAATGATATGTTCTAAGCCACCTGCAGCCGAGACACGGGCCATATTTTGAGCGGCTAAACGGTCGGTCTCAGTATACCCCTTGGGGTCCGCCAGCATGGAATGTACTAAATAAAAGGCGCTATAGCATCCTTCAGTGGCCTGGACCAGAGACCCCTCATCCAGCACGTTGCCTTCCGCCAATTCTGCCAAAGGGTGGTTAGCCCAAGGTCTGGCATTAAGTTTTGCCAGAGACCGACCCATGGCCCTGACCCGGTAGCCTTGCTCAAGCAATTTGGGAACCAGGCGCCCCCCTATATATCCGGTGGCTCCTGTTACCAGGATTGGTTTAGTATGCATATGGTTTCTTTTACAGCAAGAACTGGCTTTCTAATTTTTTAAAGATATAACCCCCCTTGCTTCTAAATATTTGAACATTTTTTTAGATTTATGATCCTTAATAGAACTTGCCATCGGGTGCTTTCCAGCCCCTTATCTTTTTCTGAAAGACAATATTGCCCTTTATTATATTTCTCTCTCCATTAGACTTTTCTATTTCCGCCTCATATTCCAATTCATAGAACTTGATTCCCATAACTTCATCATATTTTCCGTTTATCTTATCAAATCGTATTATCTTTATCGTTCCATCCTCAAGTTCACTTTTCCATTGATTTTCATAAAATTCTCTGGCATCCGATTCCGACGGGATGGAATCTCCAGCACATGATGCTGCCAGCAGAGTAAGAATGGCCATGAAGACAAGATAAGGAATGCGCATTTTTTAACCTTATGACTTTTCTAGTTAATGAATAAAAATGATTTGTTCTAATATCTGACAAATCAATATGTTCAGGCAGGTACTTTATAGATATCGATTAGCAGTCTGCCGAGCGGGAATTGATCTTAAATTACCATAAAATTCCCTTGAATGCTCATTGCCACCCTGACAGCAGATTATTAATATTATAAACCTGTGTGCATTGCATAACTCAATACATGATAAGGGATCAGATCACAGCCCGTTTCACCTCAGTTTATTTTGACCTCTTCGCCCATATGAATCTATAACAGATATGCAAAAAAATTTACCAGCGCTCAGTCCCCACCATGCTGCTGACATCTGTACAGCGAGCCTTTTCTTCTTCCGTAAGTTCCTCCTTTTTCTTTATGTTACCTTTCAGTGCCTCCACAGAGCAGGCGTATTCTTTGCCATCCTTATCACGAATCCATACCAAATCCCTTAATCCGCCTGTATCAGCCATAATTACCTCCATTTATTTGATGAAAAAGCGTTATAAAATGCTTTAAAGGACGAAGAGGTCAATATTACTTGAATTTATATATTATAATAATTTTTTCTACTTAACAAGCAAGTTACTAAAAATTTTAATTTTTTAGTAAACCGGGAATCTTTCATATACCTCTGTCGGATTTGATCACTTACGCATCATCAGGTTCTTGAAAAATAAGTTCTCTTGCTTGAAGTACCCGCTTTTCCCTGAGACTACCGATTTTTTAAAAGAACTTGCTCAGGAGTAAGAAATTGCTAATTCTTTCAGGTCGGAAGCACCTGTTCCGTTAACGTAATGAGCCCCGAGGAGCTTAAAGAGACCTTCAAGGTGAACGCGCTGATTTGCAGTTGTCTACTATATATGAAGGAGGCCTTGCGAAGGCCTATGGTAAAGGACTGACAAAAAGGCGGCAGAGCGGCATATGAAAGCTGTATAGCAATGGCTAGAGCCTCGTATTAAATTTGTGAATACCTTGTCAACCCAACGCATTGACATTCTTGCATTCTTAGTTCATCGGCCGGCTTATGGATACAGAGACATGGAGTTATTTAAACTCAAAATTCTAAGACTTTATGAGACCAGATACTCTCTAGTCCAATGAACCAAAAATTAAAAAATAATCTCCCTAATCCCTGAGTTATTTCCCAGCTCAAAGAAGGTTATGGACTATAGGGCAAAACAACTGCATCAATAACATGAATTATACCGTTCCCTGCCTCTACATCTGTGACAATGATAGTGGCCTCTCGTCCCAGATTGTCAGTCAGGACTCCGCCATCCTGAAACAAAAATGCTGGGTACAGCATCCTTAGACGTTCCATAATCAAAACGTCCTCGGCATAAAGACGTCCTCTCCTCACATGATAAAGAAGTATTTCAGTCAGGACATTTCTGTCAAAAGCTGTTCCTATGTTCGTTTCATCGAGACCTAGATCTGCAAAGGCCTCGTCTGTGGGAGCGAAAACTGTATACTGACCGTTGCCATTTAGAGCTATAAGGACCGAAGGATCTGCCGCTAAAATAGCTGCAATTAGAGTATCGAAAGACCCCGCAAAAGGTCCTGAAGTATTTACCTCAATAGCCACCTCAACAATAGTAGGCCCTGGCTGTCCCTGCCCTCTATCTGACGGCGGTCCCTTTGCAAAAACAGCCGGACTAAACACAAAGGCCAAAAGCCACACCAGAAGAAAAGGAATGGTGATCCATTTTGTTTTTTTCATTTCTTTTCTCCTTTGTTTACATGTTATGGCCTATTGGAAATCGCCTTTCAGAGATTAGGGAGCAGATTGGACGGAGGATGCTTAACTTTTTATATTTATGTATAGTACTGATTTTTTAGAAATCAATACTACAACGAGGATATCTGATTAAATTTGACTTTTTAACTTTCACGACGGACTTATAAAAGGTATATAATAAAAATTCCTCCGCGAACCATGGCGTGAAACTCGGAATGCCGGGTGGTATAGGAGACACGCAAACTGTTGAGTTCATTTGACCTTTATGAGGGCTGTGAAAATATTTCTGTAAGTACCGATCGCCTGTAGTTGAAGATATCTTCCAGCCGTTTTTTTATCAAAACAGACTGGATTATATCGCTCAAAAGACCAAATTTTAAGGCATAATAAACGATATCGGTCATCTCAACACCTGAATCGATTGATTTGAAGTGGTGCTGGTGGCGCCAGAACCGATAAGGACCTGATCGTTGTTCATCAATAAAGAAAAAAGGCTCTTCCACACGGGTGATTTCCGACACCCAAGTCATCGGAACCCCCAATAATGGACGGATGCGGTAGGTCATAACGTCTCCTTTGCGCATCCTTTCAGGTACATCAGATATAATGCTGAAATCCAGCCACGATGGAGTAATCTTTGGTAGATTTTTAGGAGAAGAAAAAAAGTCCCATGCCACGTCCAACGATACCGTCAGACGTTGTATTCGCTTTAACTGATATGCCTGTATCGATTCATTTTCAAAGTGAGTCGATTCTTTCACGGTAAATCTTACGGTGCCATTCCGATATTTATTTCTTTCAATATGATAGGTTTTTTTCAAAAAAGCAAATGGTATCAAAATAGGTATTTTGCATTAAAAGACTTCCATAATATAAATGAGACAATTTTTCACATCTTAATGGATTATCCCTTACTGGTGGCATATATGTTGATTAAAAGCCTGCTTAATGATTGCCTGAAATTTTGCGTCCTTTTTATACCTGATGAAACGGGCATCTCTTCCGGGAACTGGTAAAATAATTTGATGCTTCGCCCTTCTGAACAATAACTGGCGCTGAGACTCAAGATGGCGCGCGAAAAGAGCCATGTTTATGACAAATAAAAAGAACCGGGTGATTACTGTGGCGCTTGCCAATCACCGACCGGAAACAGTTCAGCCGGCAGCTGAATTGATGACCAGGCACGATGCCATCTTTCTCGAGGAACCGCCGTCCAGAGAACTGGAACAAATGCTCACCGGTAATATTTCAGTAAATGACTATCTTCAAAATATCGATACAGAGTATCCTGAGTTCAGTCGACAAATGGCTCTTCAACTGAGGAAACTTCACGCTGCTGGAAAGGTGATTATAGCCGTAGAGCCATTTCTGGAACACCTGCTCGCTATTCATGAGTTTTTCATAGAAGGTGGCACCCCGGCCGATTTGAGGCCGGATACGGATCGTTTCAGGGTATATGAGGCGGAACATAAAGCCACAGAGGCCCTGCTGGATTTTTATCGTGCAGCTATCGAGGCCTCCTTTGACGAAACGGTTTCAGCCGTTAAAAGATTCGCCAGACAGGATGCAGGCCGGTTTGTCTTACGCGACGAAATGCGGGCCGAGGCCTTAGCAAAACTGGCTCCTGAGTATGAATGCTCATACGTGGAAGCCGGCCAGATGCACTATTACCTCTGGCATCGTCTTAATCTTCTGGTTGGATATAAAATTGCTGTCAGACCCAACTTTTTGATGGCGCCAGTAGTCAGAAACTTTGACTCCGAAAGACACCTCTATGGACCGGGTGACATTCTAACCCTGCTCTATATTTTTCACCCATCGTTTCAGGGTCCTCTTGAGGACCTGCTGGCTGCCCGAAGCCTTATATACAACAAGTTGATAGAAAAAAACGAAATGCCGGTTTCCATTGATACGTTCCCACATACCCGAAATGAGCTGCAAACGTCGGCAACAGTAAAAAAGCTTTCGATGGCAGACTGCCGGTGCCTTTTCTCGATCCTTCGACGGACGGACACCCAACACTCAGTGAAACTGGTTGACAGCTACCTCAGTCACAAGGGAATACGCTGACTCAGGCCTTTGTGATATATGTCAGTTTTTATTATCTAAAAAATATTCTTTGGCATTCTTTTGCAATAAGTTGCGGTTTTACCTAAGCCGTTTTAAAGAGTATGTATTTGACAATATTCCTGTCCGGTAAAGGGCATAAAGCAGAAATAAAGGTCCTTAACGAAAAAAATATTGAAAGGTTTCAAAAATGGTAGAAAACTGGCATTTTTTATAATGTTTCTTCAATGCACGATGAATAATGAATGATCTGATTGATATATGCGGTTCATAATAAAAAGATAAGGAGTCACTTATGAGATCGCTAATGGTGCTTATACATATTGGTTTCATAGCTACATTACTGATTCAATTCTGCTCGGCAAATGCCCAGGACTCAAAACAGATAACTGAAAAACAGTTCGTACTTAAGCCCATTGGCTTTGTGCAAAAAGAAAAAGGACGGACCACGCTTGAACTGAATAAAAATCTTGTTCCAGCCTGTCTTGGACTCGACGGTTTCTCTCATGTGTGGGTCCTGTGGTGGTTCAACCATAATGACACACCGGAAAAACGCTCTATGTTGCAAGTGCACCCCCGCGGGAACCGAAACAACCCTCTGACTGGAGTATTTGCGTGCCGTTCACCGGTCAGACCGAATCCTATTGCTCTAACCCTCTGCCGCATTCACTCGGTCAAAAATAATGTAATTGAGATTGACAAAATTGATGCATTTGCCAATACGCCCATTCTGGATCTCAAGCCTTACATACCAGGCTATGATTCCACCCCCGCAACCGTCGCGGATTGGCTGATAAAAAGCAACAAGGCTATTGGTAGCAGTCCGCGCTGACCCTTAAATTTGTTTTGCAGACTATTTTATTTCGTTTATACTAAGATTTTAGATACCAGAACTGTATTTATTAAGCTCATCTCAGCCCAATCTGGCGGAATAGCGATGATCCTGGCCTTTCTGAGTGATTTCGGATTAAAGGACCCTTATGTGGGCATAGTCAAGGCAGTCATGCTGGGCATTAATCCGGCCCTGCAGATTGTGGACATAAGCCATCAAATCGCCCCGCAGAATGTAATGGAAGGGTCCTTTGTCCTGGGCTCGGCCTTCAGGGAATTCCCTATTGGGACCACTTTTCTCAACGTGGTCGATCCGGGTGTCGGATCTCAAAGGATCGGTCTATTGGCTGTTACGGAGCATTATACGTTTCTGGCACCGGACAATGGTCTTTTGAGCATGGTCTTCCGATACTCCCCAAAAGTAACCTGCTTCAGTATAGAGAATAGCCAGTACTTCAGGCATCCGGTCAGCAATACATTCCACGGAAGAGATATCTTTGCCCCGGTTGCTGCCCATCTCACACGTGGAGTAGCACCTCATTCCTTCGGCCCTTCCTGCCGTAGCCCTGTCCGGTTTCAATGGCCCGAACCTATTGTCAAAGATCAGTACATCGAAGGTGAAGTGATATATATAGACGGTTTCGGAAACCTGGTCCTCAATGTATCTGCTGACCTCCTCCGGCACAGGCGACCTATCAGGAAACAGTTCAGGATCAATATAAAGGGAATGGAATTGTCATTACTAAACACCTACTCAGACGTAGCCAGGGGAGAGACTGCCGCCCTTATCGGAAGTTATGGCTATCTGGAAGTAGCAGTAAATCAGGGAAGTGCAGCAGAGGTGCTCGCTGCTGGTGTCGGTGTACCTGTTGTTATTAGATAAGTGCCAGAACCTAAGCAATAAAAACTGCTTTTTTGATTTTAATCACTAAATTCCTAAATTCAGTTTTAGTATGTAAACAGATAAAAGTGCCCTCGAGCACTTTCTCATACGAGTAAATTCTCTATAGTCTTTTTCAACTCCTTTATTTCAAAGGGCTTGGGAAGAATACGGTCGGCCTTTTTCTCATTAGCCAGTTCTTCAGCGTGATATCCATAACCGGTAATGGCAATTACGGGTATATCAGGTTGATTTTGTTTAATAACAGTTATGATGCCAATGCCGCTGACATAAGGCATGGTTATGTCAGTTACTACCAGGTTATAGTCTCCGGCCTTAATTTCCTTCAGGCCCTCCAGTCCATCACTTGCTGTAACGACCTCATAGCCTAAATAGGTCAGGTAATCCTTTAGCATACTGAGGACCTGCTGATCATCTTCGATAACAAGTATGCGTTTTTTATTTTTTTCCATTTTTTAAACAATAAGAGAATTTTATTAACATAAAAACTGTTTTATTCGGTAAATGTGCAAAGTCTCCACGGAAAGAAAAATATCCAGGGATTAAGATAAATTATTGATTTATATTTTCTGATCCCTTAGGTTTTAGATATAGTTCATTTATTCAGAAAATGTCAATTAAAGAATTTAAGGTTATTATATTTATTTTATTTTCTGTACGCCTTAGTTCCACAATTCCTGAATTTATATTACAGGATTTTTTGTTTTGAACATAGATTACAAGGATGGTCGTAGATTGGGCAGTGAAACTACATCCTGTCTCTTCAAGGTAGGCCGAAAGGCATTATTATCACTATATATAAATTTAGAGCTATGATAACGACCTTTCTGCCTCCACATTGCCCAATCGCCAACACTGTTTTATCATATCAATATGGAACAAAACATTTCTAACATAGTCCATGCACGCAGAAAGACCCGTGTAATTCATGTCGGGGATATACCAATTGGCGGCGATTTCCCTATTGCTGTCCAGTCTATGACCAATAAAGATACACGGGATATCCAGGGTACTGTTGCACAAATCCGCCGTTTGCAGGAGGTCGGGTGCGAAATTATAAGGGTGGCAGTGCCTGATACCGCTTCCGCCGAAGCGATTTCAGAGATTAAAAAATCGATTTCCATACCTGTTATTGCAGATATACATTTCGACTGGCGTCTGGCTGTGGCCTCAATAGAGGCCGGCGCCGACTGCATAAGGATAAATCCCGGGAACATCGGGGGGCGGAAAAAGCTGGCAAAGGTAGTAGAAAAGGTCAAGGAATACGCAATATCCATGAGGGTGGGGGTCAATGCAGGCTCTCTGGAAAGGGATATCAGAAAAAAATTCAGAGGCCCTGTACCTGAAGCCCTTGTGGAAAGCGCCCTCAGAAATATCGGTCTCGTAGTTGATATGGGGTGCGAGTCTATCAAAATTTCCATAAAATCCTCCAATGTGCTTAATACAGTGGATGCCTACCGTCAGCTTTCCCGGAAAACGGACTTCCCTCTGCATCTGGGTGTAACTGAAGCAGGGGGACTTATTCCAGGAACCGTCAAGAGCAGCATCGCCCTTGCGATCCTCTTCATTGATGGCATTGGTGATACGATGAGGGTTTCGCTGACCAGAGACCCGATAGAAGAAGTCCGTGTAGCATACGAGATACTTCGAGCACTGGACCTGAGGCATCGCGGTCCGGAGATAATTTCATGTCCCACGTGTGGTCGTTGTGAGATAGATCTCTTTTCTCTGGCTTCTGAGATAGAGCGCAGGGCGCAAACGATCCCCTATCCATTAAAGCTGGCTGTAATGGGATGCATTGTAAACGGCCCTGGAGAGGCCAGAGAAGCGGATATCGGCCTTGCCGGAGGAAAAGGCGTAGGCCTTGTTTTCAAGGGAGATCACCTTTTAAAAAAGGTGCCTGAGCAAGAACTCCTGGAAACGTTTTGGGCAGAAGTAGAAAAGTTGACGGAAATCGAAAGGCTCAAAGATAAATAACAATAACAATTCAGACCTGGATCTTTTCACAGCATATTGACATTATAGGTATTTATTGACACTGCCGCAAAGTTGATCAGTGATGTTAAGATATTGGAATGACGTAAAAACAATAACAAAAAATCCTCTAAGTTCAATATTCCAGTATTCAACCAACTGGGTCGAAGTCCCCTATTTTTCTCCATGCCGGCTTCCAGGTATTATGAAAAGTTGTAAAAATAAATAAAAGAAAGGTAGAGGATAATGAAATATTCCAGACTTTTTTTGCCTACCTTAAAAGAGGTCCCTGCAGAGGCAGAGGTCATATCACACAAACTGTTGTTAAGGGCCGGCATGATTAGAAAGTTGGCCTCAGGCCTCTATTCGTATCTGCCTTTGGGCCTTAAATCCCTTCGTAAGGTAGAAAAGATAATCAGAGAAGAGATGGACCGTGCCGGTGCGCAGGAAGTGCTCCTGCCTATAGTCCAGCCGTCAGAACTCTGGCGTGAAAGCGGAAGATGGGAGCATTACGGAAAGGAACTCCTGCGTTTTGAGGACAGACACGGCAGGGCCAGCTGCCTCGGGCCTACTCACGAAGAGGTAATTACAGACATTGTGCGAAAGGAGGTCCGATCCTATAGGGACCTTCCACTGAACCTGTATCAGATCCAGACAAAGTTCAGGGACGAGATCAGGCCCCGCTTCGGCCTCATGCGTGGCAGAGAGTTTATAATGAAAGACGCTTACAGCTTTGATGTGGACGATGAGGCCCTTGAAAAGACCTATCAGGTTATGTACAAGGCGTATTGCCGAATATTCGAGCGATGTGGTCTTGATTTCAGGCCTGTTGAGGCGGATACCGGCAGTATGGGCGGACATGCTTCCCATGAATTCATGGTTATGTCGAATACAGGAGAAGACCAAATAGCCTGTTGTACATCTTGTAATTATGCAGCTAACGTTGAACTTGCTCCTGTCATTCAGTCACCACATCACCAAAATGCCGAATCAGTAAATCACCAGATTACCAAAGTCAGTACTCCGGGCAAACGTTCAGTAAAAGAGGTGACGGAGTTCCTGGGGATATCTGCGGATCACCTGGTCAAAACCCTTATAATGATCGCTGATGATAGACCTGTTGCGGCCCTCATAAGGGGCGATCATGAGCTTAATAATATAAAACTTAAACGCTTTTTGGGGGTAGAAACCCTTAATTTCGCCGACGAAGCCACGGTCCGAAGTGTTACCGGAGCGCCTGTCGGATTTTCAGGACCTGCAGGACTTTCCAAAGGCTTAAAGGTCGTAGCGGATCAGGACATTTCCACACTGAAAAATTTCGTAACAGGCGCAAATGAGCCTGATGCCCACTTTACCGGGGTAAACTGGAACAGAGACATTCCGGTGCCGGAATTTGCAGACATCAGGGTCATTACTGAAGGAGATCCATGCCCCAATTGTAAAGGTAAGATAGAACTTAAACGCGGAATAGAGGTTGGGCACATTTTCAAGCTTGGGACCAAATACAGTGCATCCATGGGGGCTACATTCCTGGATGATACCGGAGAGAAACAGCCGGCCGTTATGGGATGTTACGGTATAGGCGTGGGACGAACAGTAGCGGCGGCCATAGAACAAAACCACGATGAGAACGGCATTATCTTTCCAATATCAATCGCTCCATTTGAGGTAATAATCTCGCTGGTTAACATCAATGATAATTTGATGTCAAAGGCCGCGGAAGATATATACAATGGATTGCTGGCCCAAGGTGTAGAGGTCCTGCTTGATGATCGCGAGGAGCGTCCCGGTGTAAAATTCAAAGATGCGGACTTACTGGGGATTCCATTACGGATTGTTGTGGGCAAGCGACTCAAGGAAAAAGACGAGATAGAAATCAGGAGCCGTGGCACAGGCAATATCATCTCAGTAAAAAAGAACGAAGCCGTCAAAAAGGCCGTTGAAATACTCCGGTGATCCGTCTTAATGACATACTTGATGGGATACATTCGTATCTTCCAGATACAGACACCAGTCTTATAGAAAAGGCCTATATATACTCCGCCAAGGTCCATGCAGGACAGACAAGGCTTTCCGGGGAACCCTATCTTTCACATTGTCTGGCAACGGCCTATATCCTTGCACAGTTGCACCTGGACCTGGCCAGTATCGCTGCCGGCCTCCTGCATGACACGGTAGAAGATACGCTCGCTTCCCTGAAAGAACTGGAGGACATGTTCGGCAAAGACGTGGCCCAGATAGTGGATGGGGTTACAAAACTCAGCCGGATCTCGTTCGAGAGCCAGATCCAAAAACAGGCAGAAAACACCCGCAAGATGGTCCTCGCCATGTCGAAGGATATCCGTGTTTTGCTGGTTAAGCTTGCTGACAGGCTCCACAACATGCGTACACTCGAATATCAAAAGGATAACAAAAAGGTCAAGATCGCCAGAGAGACCCTGGATATCTACGCCCCTCTGGCAGGCCGTCTTGGCATTGGCTGGATCAAAAGCGAACTCGAGGATCTGGCCTTTCTGCATATCTATCCTGAAGAACACCAGAGACTGCGCAAGGAAGTAGATGCCCGTCTGGGGGAAGCAAAGGCCTATGTAGATGAAGTCAAAGACCTTATAGCAAAAAAGATGGATGATTTTGGTCTTTCATGTGAAGTCGTGGGAAGACCCAAACATATATACAGCATCTTCCGTAAGATGCGTACAAGGAAAATACCACTTGAAGAGGTCTACGATCTGATCGCCTTCAGGATCATTATGAAAAGTGCTAAGGACTGCTATGAGGCGCTTGGAATTGTTCACTCTCTCTGGAAACCGATTCCCGGACGTTTCAAAGACTATATCAGTCTTCCCAAGACCAACATGTATCAGTCCCTTCACACAACTGTTATAGGCCCTCAGGGAAAGAGAATGGAGATCCAGATCCGCACTGAGCAGATGGATCTGGTAGCGAATCAGGGAATAGCAGCCCACTGGCTGTACAAAGAGGGCAAGATAGTCAGTAAGGATAATAAACACCAGTTCGACTGGCTTTTTGAACTCACAGAATGGCAGAAGGAGCTGGATGATCCGAGGGAATTCATTGAGTCAGTCAAGATGGATCTCTTTCATAATGAGGTATACGTGTTTAGTCCAAAGGGAGAGGTCTATGAATTTCCGCGGGGGGCTACTCCAATAGACTTTGCTTATGCAATTCATACCGAGGTAGGCAACCATTGCGCAGGGGCCAAGGTAAACGGCCGCATTGTGCCCCTGAAATATCAATTCAATAACGGGGAAACAGTAGAGATAATTACATCCGACAAACACTTTCCAAACAGGGATTGGCTCAAGTTCGTCAAGACCAGCCGGGCCCGGGCCAGAATTCGCCAGTGGATTAAGAACACAGAGAGGCAGAATAGCCTTGCCCTGGGACGAGACCTTTGTGCCAGGGAATTCAAGAGGCACCGGCTGGATTTCAACGATTTCATGAAAAACAAAGGCGCAGAGATCGCCGAGGCACTGTCTTTCAAAACCCCTGATGATATGCTTATCGCGGCCGGATATGGCAAGATCGCCCCCTCTCAGATAATCAGAAAGCTGCGGGCAGGTCAGCCTGAAGAACAGGAACCAAAAGAAAAAGAATCAAAGACAAAGAAATTTACCGAAAAAGTGGAGCAGGAAGGCATCTTAATTCATGGTCTTAATGATATATTAATCCATCTTGGCAGGTGTTGTACTCCAATACCGGGAGACGAGGTTGTTGGTTATATAACAAGGGGAAGAGGAGTTACGGTTCATAGAGAAAATTGTGCCAATATCAAAAAGCTGGACCCGGACAGGCGTGTAGAGGTTACATGGGCGAATACCGATAATACCACTTACCCTGCCAGGATTCGAGTCAGCGCAGTCGACCAAAAGGGCATTCTGGCAGCAGTCAGCAATGCAATAAGCGCCGGAGAGGCAAATATCCTGGAGGCAAAGGTTTCCACGACCCCGGATTATCTTGCCATTCTGGACTTTGTGGTGGATGTTAAAGACCGGCCGCAACTGAGAAAAATTCTCTCCAGCATAAGGAGACTTGAAAATGTAAAGCTGGCAAAGCGCGTTTCACCTGGTTAAAGCGGTTCAATTAAAGCGGTTCAATTAAAAAACGACCAAAAATAAATTAGATTCAGTTATGAGGGCTTGACTACCTTGCCTGAGCGAATACAGCGGGTGCAGGCATAGATGCGTTTGGTTTGTCCGTTTATAACGGTCCTTACCCTTTGCAGATTTGGGAGCCAGCGTCTGCGGCTGTGATTATTCGCATGACTTACGTTGCAGCCAACCGTCGGGCGTTTACCACATATTTCACATATCTTGGACATCTGTAAAATCCTCTCTTTTAAACATATCTCCCGGTCAAAAGTGGGTGGATATATAACTCGGCAAAGAGATTACCGCAAGGTTTATAAGTTAATTACTATTAAAAAAGGGGCCTTACATGCCGTGTAACAAAACAAGCAGGCCTTTTGATGGGCGTTCGGGAAATCTTAGGAAAGGGAGCTGCGCCTGAAAGTTACAGTCTACCTCTTTGTTATTATTTATGACTGATTAGATGAATTTTTTTGCCGGAACTGGTTTGATTGGAGAGACCATTGTGATTGTACTGAATGGACAAAGCACCTTATAATTTGGTAAACAGAAATGGGTTGTGCTAGAGGAGTTGTGCTAGAGGATAGGAATAGGCATTAATTAAATGCGACTCGTTTTATTATTTTATGAATATTTAGCAGTTAAAATGACCTGTTGCATTTTTATACAATAAAACAGGCCAACATATAAATTATATCTGAGCAGTATAAGAATAGAGGGTAAACATGGCGAGACAAAAGAGGCGGAGTAAAGATATCGAGCAGTACGATCATGCAGATAAAAAACGGCTGAACAATCCGCCGGTGGGGTTAGTGTCCGAAACTACCGAACCATATTCAACCTCAAAAAAGACATACGAATATGACCCGCATCTTGATCCGCAACTGCAATGGGCGGGCAAGACTGAGCATATCTCCTTTGAAGTTCCGACCCGGAGCCTGCATGTGCATGAACGGATCGATCCGAAAACGATTATTGACACGGTGCAGAAAGAAGAGACCGGCCATAGACAGTTGTCGCTTTTTGAAACCGAAAAGAAACCGCTCCGGGAAGCGATTGAGTTTTACAGGCTTAAAAAAATCACTACAGAGCTGAAAGTACCTTTTTCTAAAAACTCAAAACTAACCACTAAAAACTTCATACAGGTGGAAGTACTTGGCTTTGATTATTACAACCCCAAAACAGGGAACGTGGATTCCGGCGGCAAGGGAAACATCGCCATGTGGGTTCTGGATACCGACTATGATGACCGCAGCCTGTTTCCTTCACAGGTATTCTTTCCTATGGCCGGAGAGAAAGACGGCTGGAGCAGACTGGCAAGGAACCTCAAATCCAAAATTGATGAGGAAAAGATCGAGGCCTTTGAGGGGACGATCTCACTTCCTTTTGAAAAGGGGGACAATGCCAAAATCGCCGTGAAAATCATAGACGACCGGGGCATTGAAAGCTTAAGGGTTATATCATTATAATAAGAGAGGTCTTGCATTATGTTCAAACTCACTGATTATATTACCAAATCGGAGCTGAAATCATTCTGCCGGAAAAATCATATAACCAAAATGTCTCTTTTCGGTTCCGCTCTGCGTGATGAATTAAAGCCGGGCAGCGATATTGACATTCTTGTGGAGTTTGACAAAGACCATATGCCCGGTTTGTTTGATATTTCACGAATGGAAATAGAATTATCTGAGACCGTTGGACGTAAGGTGGATTTAAGAACACCAGAAGATTTAAGCAGATACTTTCGGGATGAAGTCGTTAAAAACTCTGAGGTGCATTATGAAGAAGCCCGATGACAAAGCCAGATTGAAACATATGCTGGATGCGGCTTTAGATGCGAGAAAATTTTTAGGTAAAGCAACATTTGAAGAATTGCAACGTGACAGAAAGCTTGGAAATGCCATTGTCCGTTCATTAGAGATTATAGGTGAAGCAGCCGCAAATGTTACAAAACCTACGCAAGCAAAGTATCCTGAAATAGAATGGACTGTTATTATTGGAACGAGAAATCGTCTGATACATGCTTACTTTGACATTAATTATCATATCGTCTGGCAGACAGTTAAAGAAAACCTGCCGCCCTTAATTGAACAATTGCAATCAATTTTAAAAACAAAGAATAGTAAATGAAACAGATAGACAAACTCATCATCAACTCTCCATACGAAGAGCCTAAATATTACTGGCATTATGACCGGGAACATCGCTCGTTTGAAAAACGGGAGGGTCGCAGGCCTGGCGGGAAAAGGGCTATTCAGGTGTTTCCGGCATCACCCGCAGGCTGCTTCATCACTGGCAGGACTCGGAGGAATGGGAAATCAGGCGGTTTTTTTCTGTCAACTGGAAGCCATAGAGACCCTGATCTGGCTAACTGGAGCGCCTGAAGCGGAAAAGACCGGTGTTGAGATCCCGGGAGACGGTGGAGAGTTTGTGCGCTGGTGCTGTAAGATGGCCACTGGCACCGGCAAAACGGTCATCATGGCCATGCTGATTGCCTGGCAGGTACTGAACAAGATCGCCAATCGTCAGGATACCCGCTTTGCAAAAGATGTCTGGTTGTGGCCCCGGGACTGACCGTAAAAAATCGCTTGTCGGTTTTATGTCCCACTGCCCATGAGAATTACTATGAGGAATTCAATATTGTTCCCCAGGGCTTGATGGAGCGGTTGCGGCAGACGCGCATCAAGGTGATCAACTGGCATAAACTGTCGTGGGAAAGCGAGGAGCAGGTCCAAAAGAAAAAAGCGTGGACAAACGCGGCGTATTGAGCAATGAGGCCTACACCCGTCAGGTGCTTGGCGATATGGCAAACAGCCGCAATCTGATTGTTATTAACGATGAGGCACATCATGCCTGGCGCATCAATGTGAAAGCCAGAGGGAAATACCTGCGTCAGCGGGACATGAAGGACAGTGCGGAAGAGGCCACCGTCTGGATCGGTGGATTGGACAGGCTGCATAAAAGTAGAGGTATTCTGCGCTGCTTTGATCTCTCAGCGACACCTTTTGCGCCGTCCGGTAAAAAGGCAGAGGAAGAATCGCTTTATGGATGGATTGTCAGCGATTTCGGACTGAACGACGCGATTGAATCCGGACTGGTGAAGACGCCGAGGGTGGTTATTCGGGATGACAGCAAAAAGACTAGGGAGCTTAAATCCCGTCTTTATCATAATCTACATGGACCCGGACGTTAAAGATGATATCAACCGCAAGGCAGAGGAGACAGAGCCTCTGCCCGACCTGATTTCAGGTGCTTATTACCTGCTGGGAAAAGACTGGCTGGATACAAAGCAGGAATGGGAACATTCCGGCCACACCATACCACCTGTGATGATCACCGTTGCCAACCGGACAGAGACAGCGGCAAGGATCAGGTACAGCTTTGATCACAAACAGATCCTGATTGACGAGCTGTGCAAGCCGGAAAAGACGCTCCATATCGACAGCAAGGTTTTGAAAGAGGCTGAAAGGTCCGATGAAGGCGCTACCATTGGTTTTACTGCTGACGAATCGGGGGAGATTAAACTGACCAAAAAACAGCAGGCCGAACTCCTGCGGCAAAAGGTTGATACGGTTGGGAAAAGCGGTCAACCGGGCGAACAGGTTCAGAATGTTATATCTGTGGGGATGCTTTCCGAAGGGTGGGACGCCAAAACAGTCACTCACATCATGGGACTGCGGGCGTTTTCTAGCCAGCTTCTATGCGAGCAGGTTGTTGGTCGGGGGCTTAGGCGAGCAAGTTATGAGGTTGGGGAAGGTGGGTTTTTTGAAGCTGAATATGTCAACATATTCGGTGTTCCTTTTACCTTTCTACCACATGAAGGTGGAGAAAACGGCCCGCCGCCGCCACCTCCACTGCCCAAGACAGCTATTGAGCCGGTTTCGGAAAAACAGAAATTTGAAATCACATGGCCCAACATTATACGGGTAGATCATGTATATCATCCTGAGCTGCATCTTGATGAAGTGGAACCGATTTATCTGGACCCCTACGAAAGCGTTACTCAGACCGAAATGGCAGCCATAATTGCCGGTAAACCGAACCCGGCAGATCTGTCAGAGATTGACCTGAAGGAAATAGCAGAGAAGTTCAGGACACAAACCATTGTTTTCGAAACGGCAAAACGGATTTTCCACAACGAAAAACCCGGTTGGAAGGGTTCGGAAGGCCTTTTTCTGGCTCAATTAATAAGGCTGGTTGACGGTTTTATTCAGAGCGACAAGGTCGTCATAATTGATGATCTTTTCAGCAATGATCCGCTTCGACACAGAGTGATGATTTTGCTCAACATAAACAGGATAGTTCAACATGTCTGGAACGGACTGCGGGCGGAAAATACCGATAAAGTCGTTCCTGTATTTGACAGTGAAAACCCAATCGGAAGCACCGGCAGGATGAGGACATGGTATACAACCAAGCCATGCGCATACACAGAGAGATCGCACATCAATCATGTAGTGGTGGACTGCACATGGGAGGCAAGTGAAGCTTACAGGCTTGACAAAAGCAAACAGGTGAGCGCATGGGTCAAGAACGATCATCTGGGATTCAGCATTCTATATAACCACAGAGGTGCTGTGCGCAAATACTACCCTGACTTTATTGTCAAATTGCAAAATGGTGAATTTCTCATTCTCGAAACCAAGGAACAGGATTCCGACCGCGATCGAAAGAAAAGGGCATACCTGCAGGAATGGGTAAAAGCGGTAAACAATCACGGCGGTTTTGGTACATGGCATGAAGCTATCTCCTTCAGCCTAAATGATTTATCTGAAATATTGAAAAACAAATTTGAAGGGCATGGGGAGAACCGCGAGGCTGGGTATTAAGGGCGTGGGGGGGAACTATCGCGTGAGCTGCACCAGAACCAAGCCTTGTTTTTTTTACGTCTAAACTCAAATCAGCGTTCTTCGAACACGTCCTTGAGGAAGAATTTATGGATCTCATAGAACCGGCAGTTAAAAACATACAGTCCTTCATTGGGTTATTAAAAGAAGATCTTTGGAACAGCCCTGACTACTATGAAAGGGAGTTAGGCTCATTAACTGATTTGCCTGACGAATTGGAATCTCTAGATTTTGATATTTCAAGGGGTCTATATAATAACTGAAGTTTCCTGGAAAAATTTCATGCGGCCATCCGCATTAATGCGGTCACAAGCGAATTAATCACTGATTTACCTGGTCGTGGGCAAAGTATTGTAAAATTATCGTCCATTGCCGCTTTTGCTATCAGCCTTCGAACATCGGAAAAGGCGAAATGATCGCGACCTTTGACAGCATGTCGTCGGCTTGGAGTTTTCTCCAACCTGCAGGCATAAACCCAAGTCAATGTGATGGCCATCATGCAGAATTCCAAGGGATTTGTAA